>CAJLDK010000005.1:0-143089 GCA_905205405.1 uncultured Collinsella sp. | reverse complement strand
TACGATCCTTTCAGTTACACGCGGCGACGCTTCTTGGGGCGGCAGCCGTTGTGCGGAATGGGGGTCTTGTCCTGGATGCTCGAGACCTCGAGGCCAGCAGCCTGGAGGGAACGGATGGCGGTCTCACGACCGGAGCCGGGGCCCTTGACGAAGACGGAAACCTTCTTCATACCGTGCTCCATGGCCTGCTTGGCAGCAGCCTCGGCAGCCATCTGGGCAGCGAACGGCGTGGACTTACGGGAGCCCTTGAAGCCCACCTGGCCAGCCGACTTCCAGGAAATGACGTTGCCCTGGGGATCGGTGATCGAAACGATCGTGTTGTTGAACGTAGAACGAATGTGAGCCTGGCCCACGGAAATGTTCTTACGGTCCGCGCGCTTCAGACGGGCAGCGCGAACGTTCTTCTTAGCAGTAGCCATCTATCTAGCGCTCCTTATTTCTTCTTCTTAGCACCGATCTGACGCTTCGGGCCCTTGCGGGTACGAGCGTTAGTGTGGGTGCGCTGGCCGCGGACCGGGAGGCCCTTGCGGTGACGAAGGCCGCGGTTGCAGCCGATGTCCATAAGGCGCTTGACGTTCTGGTTGCGCTCACGGCGGAGGTCGCCCTCAACCATGATCTGGTTCTTATCGATATAATCGCGGATGGCGTTAACCTCATCCTCGGTGAGGTCCTTAACGCGCGTATCCACGTTAACGTTGCACTCGACGCAGATCTTCGTCGCAGTGGTGCGGCCGATGCCGTAAATGTAGGTCAGACCGATCTCAACGCGCTTCTCACGCGGGAGGTCGACACCATTAATACGGGCCAACGTAGTCTCCTCTCTTAACCCTGACGCTGCTTATGACGGGGGTTCTCGCAAATGACGAGGACCTTGCCATGGCGCCTAATGATTTTGCACTTATCGCACATCTTCTTGACCGAAGGACGTACCTTCATCGTTCTTCCTTTCGGTAGCGCTCAAACTACTTCCCTACTATCTACTCGCCCAGCCGCAGGCGTTTAAAACTATGGCTGGTCTTCACACACAATCCGACCGTAGGTTGAGCTAAGCCTGCAGCCGGAAATGGAGTGCGTGTATGCGTGCCGCTATTTGTAGCGATAGGTGATGCGGCCGCGGGTCAGGTCGTACGGGGAAAGCTCCACGACAACCCTGTCACCGGGGAGAATACGGATGTAATTCATTCGGATCTTGCCAGAAATGTTGCACAGAACCGAATGACCGTTCTCGAGCTCGACCTTAAACATGGCGTTGGGCAACGGTTCCTTTACCGTACCCTCGAGCTCAATTGCGTCTTCCTTCTTCACAAGCAATCATCTTTCTCTAGAAAACGACAGCGATTGAGTATTCTACAATACGCATGCACGTATCGTAATATCTTCGTAATGGCTCCACAACTAAGCGGAACTTGTTACTTTACAGAAATGTAGATGCCGACGTATTTGAACGGGACCCCTACATTTCACCGCCTTGCAAGGAACACCAAGCACCTTGGGCATCCGTGGTGAGAATCACCGGACCGTCATTGGTAATGGCGACGGTGTTCTCGTAGTGCGCGGCGGGCAGGTGGTCGTTGGTCGTAACAATCCAACCGTCGGAGCCCGTGCTCACATGGTTGGAACCCATCGTAACCATCGGCTCGATGGCAATGACCATGCCGGCCTGGAGGCGAACGCCCCTCCCCTTCTTTCCATAGTTAGGAACGTTGGGGTCCTCGTGCATCACGCGGCCAATGCCATGGCCCACATAGTCTCGAAGCACGCCGTAACCGTGAGACTCGGCGAGGGACTGAACGGCGTAACCAACATCCCCGATATGGTTACCGGGAACAGCCTGCTCGATGGCAGCCTTAAGGCAATCGCGCGTGACCTCGCACAGGGCCTTGGCCTCGGGCGTGGGGGTACCGACGAAAAACGTCCAAGCGTTATCGCCGACCCAACCGTCGACAACAGCACCCGTATCGATGGAGATGATATCGCCATCACGCAGGATCATGTCGGGATTGGGAATACCGTGCACCACGGCATCGTTAATCGATGCGCAAATGGTACCGGGGAACCCGCCGTAGCCCTTAAAGGCCGGGGTGCCACCATGCATGCGGATAATCTGCTCCGCGAGCTGATCAAGCTCAAAGGTCGAAACACCAGGGCGAACCATGGCTCCAACGTGGCGGAGCGCCATCTTAGATAGCGCTCCTGCCTTCTTCATCTGCTCGATTTGCGTTGCAGACTTAATCTTGATCATAGACCGAGAGCCTCTTTGACATCCCCGTACACGGTCTCGCGAGCCTGGTCACCGTTGACCGACTTGAGCAGACCCTGGCCACGATAGTAGTCGACGAGCGGGCTCGTGGACTTCTCATAGACGTCGAGACGATTCTTGATGGTCTCGGGCTTGTCGTCGTCGCGCTGATACATCTCGCCGGCGCACTTGGGGCAGGTAGCATCGGCAGCGGTGCCGGTGTAACCGCAGGCGCGGCAGGTGCGACGCGAAGACAGACGGTCGATGATGACCTCGGGGGCCACGTCGACCAGAAGGGCGCAGTCGATCTCGCGACCCATGGCAGAGAGCTCGGAATCGAGCGTCACAGCCTGGGCAGTGTTGCGCGGGAAACCGTCGAGGATGAAGCCCTGCTGGGCGTCATCGGCAGCAAGGCGCTCCTTGACAAGGTCGATCACGAGCTGGTCGGGAACGAGCTCGCCAGCGTCCATGTACTTCTTAGCCTGAATACCAAGCTCGGTGCCACCCTTGACGGCAGCACGCAGCAGATCGCCCGTGGAAATGTGAGCGACGCCAAACTCGGCGACGAGCTCCTGTGCGACGGTGCCCTTACCGGCACCCGGAGCTCCGAGCAATACGAGGTTCATGAGCAATCCTCCTCTAGCCTATTTAAAGAATCCATCGTAATCATACATCTTGATCTGGCCTTCGAGCTTATCGACCGTGTCGAGCACGACACCGACCATGATGAGGATGGACGTGCCACCAAATGCCTGAATCAGATGGTTACCCGTGAAGGAGAAGATGATCGAAGGCACGATGGCGATGAGCGCCAAAAAGACAGCGCTGGGAAGCGTAATCTTGTTGAGCGCGTTCTTGATGTAGGCCGCGGTAGCCCTACCCGGACGAACGCCCGGAATAAAGCCGCCCTGCTTCTTAAGGTTGTCGGCGGTGTCATCGGGGTTGAACACCATGGAGGTGTAGAAGTACGCGAAGAACACGATGAGGACAACGTTAAGCACCCAGTTGAGCCAACCGGTCGAAAGCGCAGAGGCAACTGCCTGAATCCAGCCGATGCCGGGGAAGAACACGGCAATCTGAGCCGGGAAGTACAGCAGCGCCGAAGCGAAGATGATCGGCACGACGCCCGCGGTGTTGACCTTGATGGGCAGGTAGGTGGTCTGTCCACCCATCATGCGACGGCCCACGACGCGCTTGGCGTAGGAGACCGGAATGCGGCGCTGGCCGCGCTCAAGGAAAACGATCAGCGGGATAACCAGCAGGATGATGGCGCAGATGATCACCATGGTGATGATGCCACCGGCATTGCCCTCGGTGCTGGAGAAGATAGCCTGCGGCAGACCGGCCATGATGTTCGCAAAGATGATCAGCGACATGCCATTGCCGATACCGCGCTGGGTGATGAGCTCACCAATCCACATGATCAGCATGGCGCCCGCAGTGAGCGTGCCGACGACCATGAGGTCGAAGATGATCTCGGGAGCGCCGGCGCCATTAAAGCTGATGCCGAAGCTCTTAAAGAGGAAGAGGTAACCCACGGAGTTGAGGATTGCCAGAGCCAAGGTGAGGTAACGCGAATACTGCGTAATCTTGGTCTGACCGACCTCGCCCTCGCGGGCAAGCTCATGCAGGGAAGGCACGACGGCCTGGAGCATCTGGAGGATGATCGAGCTGGTGATGTAAGGCATGATGCCCAGCGAAAACACCGACACATAGCTCAACGCGCCGCCAGAGAAAAGATTCAGGAGGGCCATAGCACCTGCGGCGACCGAATTGTTATCGGTCGAGAAAAGGCCCAGCATCCCCTGGAAGGGAATGCCGGGCACAGGAACGTGCGCACCAATGCGGTACACGACGAGCATAGCTATGGTAAAAAGAATCTTTTCGCGCAATTCTTTGATGCGGAAAGCATTCTTAAGACCATTTAGCACGGCAGCTCGACCTTTCCGCCGGCGGCCTCGATCTTGGCCTGCGCAGAAGCGCTGACCTTGTCGACCTTGACCGTGAACTTCTTGGTGAGCTCACCATTGCCGAGCACCTTGACGGGCTCGAACTCGCTCTTGGTGATGCGAGCGGCCTTAAGAGCGGCACCGTCGATCACAGCGCCATCCTCGAACTTACGCTCGAGACGCTCAACGTTAACAGCGGTGTACTCGATACGACGGGGGTTGCGGAAGCCCGGAAGCTTGGGCAGGCGCATAGCCAGCGGAGTCTGGCCACCCTCGAAGCCGGCACCCTTGGTGCCGCCAGAGCGGGAACCCTGGCCCTTCTGGCCGCGGCCAGAAGTGGTGCCGTGACCCGAAGAATTGCCACGGCCGACGCGCTTACGGTTCTTGGTGGAACCGGGCGCGGGAGTAAGATCGTGAAGCTGCATTTGCTACTCCTCTACAATCTCGACAAGGTGCTTGACCTTGAAGATCATGCCGCGGACGGACTCGTTGTCAGCAATCTCGCGAACCTCGCGGATCCTGTGGAGACCGAGGGCACGGACAGTACGGACCTGGTCCTGCTTGCAACCGTTGGTGCTGCGGACCTGCTTGATCTTGATGGTGTCAGCCATGCTTAGTTCTCCTTACCGACGAACATCTCGGAGACCGTCAGGCCACGGCGAGCCGCGACGTCCTCAGGGCTGGAGAGCTCCTTGAGGCCCTCGACGGCAGCCTTGATGATGTTGAGGCCGTTGTCGGTACCGAGGGACTTGGACAGGACGTTCTTGATGCCAGCAAGCTCGAAGAGGGGACGCACAGCGCCGCCGGCGATAACGCCGGTACCCTCGACAGCGGGCTTGATGATGATGCGGCCGGCACCAAAGTGGCCGAGAACCTCGTGCGGGATGGTGCCCTGCTCGGTCACCGGCACGTGGAACATGTTCTTCTTGGCATCGAGAGACGCCTTGGAGATGGCCAGGGGCACCTCAGCGGACTTGCCCATGCCAACGCCGACGTTGCCCTTGCCGTCGCCAACGACGACGAGAGCGACGAGGCTCATGCGACGACCGCCCTTGACGGTCTTCGACACGCGGTTGATGTAAACGACGCGCTCCTCGAACTCGGAGGCCTCGCGCTGCTGCTTCTGATTACGAGCCATGTGCTACATACCTCCTAGAACTCGAGACCGGCGGCACGAGCACCGTCGGCGAGGGCCTTGACGCGGCCATGGTAGATACGGCCACCGCGATCGAAGGCGACCTTGGTGATGCCGGCCTCGATGGCGCGCTTGCCAACGAGCTGACCGACCTTCTCCGCAGCCTCCTTGTTCGAGGTGTGGGTGCCCTTGAACTCGGCCTCGAGGGTCGAGGCAGAGACGAGCGTCAGGCTGGAGCCCTTGCTGTCGTCAATGATCTGGGCATAGATGTTGGCGTTAGTACGGGTCACGCGAAGACGCGGACGCTCGGAGGTACCCGAGACCTTGCCGCGAACACGACGCTGACGACGCTTGAGGCCTTCCAGCTTCGCCTTATGCTTGTTCATACGTAAACTCCTAAAAAGGTTGATCTTGCCAGCACCTGACGGGGTGCTGGTCTTATGCGAGTGAGTCGGTTACGACTACTTGGCGGCCTTACCCAGCTTGCGGCGGATGTGCTCGCCAACGTAGTGGATACCCTTGCCCTTGTAAGGCTCGGGAGGACGATGGCCGCGGATCTCAGCGGCGATCTGACCGACCTGCTGCTTGTTGATACCCTTGACGTTCACGTGGGTGTTGTCGGGAACCTCGAAGGTGATGCCCTCGGGAGCCTCGACGATCACGGGGTGCGAGAAGCCCAGGGAGAACTCGAGGTTCTTGCCCTTCTGCTGCACGCGGTAACCGACACCGGCGAGCTCGAGCTTCTTCTCGAAGCCCTCGGAAACGCCAACAACCATGTTGTGGATGAGGGCGCGGGTGAGGCCGTGGCGGGCACGGGTCTCACGCTCGTCGTCGGGACGGGAAACGGTGAGGACGTTGTCCTCGACGTTGATAGCGAGCTTCTCAAAGACATCGAGCTCGAGCTGGCCCTTGGGGCCCTTGACGACAACGTTGTTGCCGTTGACTGCCACTTCGACTCCGGCGGGAATCTGGACAGGCTTATTACCGATACGAGACACGGTGATCTCCTTTCCTTCTACCTACCGAGCGAATTACCAGACGTAAGCGATGATCTCGCCGCCGACGTTGTGCTTGCGAGCATCGCGGTCGGTCATGACGCCATGGCTGGTGGAAATAATGGCGGCACCAAGGCCACCGCGGACGCGGGGCATGTCGGCAACGCCGGTGTACTTACGCAGGCCCGGCTTGGAAATGCGGCGGATGCCGTTGATGACCTTAGCCTTCTTGGGACCATACTTAAGCGTGATGTGCAGAGTCTTCTGGGGAACGGTGTCCTCGACATCGTAGCCCTCGATGTAGCCCTCCTCGTGCAGAACACGAGCGATCTCGACGAGCTTCTTGCTGCTCGGCATGGAGACCGTGGCCTTGTTCACAGAGTTAGCGTTACGGATGCGCGTAAGCATATCTGCGATCGGGTCTGTAAGGTTCATACAGATTCTCCTTCGTTCTTGATGAACACGTGCTCTTGGTTCTTCGCCGCCCTTAACGGCAAAGCCTTTTTAGCGCGTTTTCCCTGTTCCAAACTGATGCTTGAAACGCTGGTAGTGACTTACCAGCTGGCCTTCTTAACGCCGGGAAGCTCGCCCTTGAGTGCAAGCTCGCGGAAGCAGACACGGCACAGGCCGAACTTGCGGTACACAGAGTGCGGACGGCCGCAGCGCTGGCAGCGCGTGTACTCACGAGTAGAGAACTTCTGCTTGCGATTGCACTTGACGATCATCGATGTCTTAGCCACTTATATCCTCCTCACATAGAGTATTGTTCGCCCCAAGCGCCGCCCCCTTCTGGGAACGGCGCTCATGGGGCAGGTGAACCTATTTCTTGAACGGGAAACCGAAGGCGTCCAGAAGGGCCTTGGCCTCCTCATCGGTGTTGGCGGTGGTCACGAAAGTGATGTCCATACCACGCTGGTGATCGACGGAGTCGAAGTCAATCTCGGGGAAGATGAGCTGCTCGGTGACGCCCATGGAGAAGTTACCACGGCCGTCGAAGCTCTTGGCGGAGATGCCGCGGAAGTCGCGGATACGGGGGATCGCGACGGAGGTCAGACGATCGAAGAACTCCCACATACGGTCGCCACGCAGGGTAACCTTGCAGCCGATCGGCATACCAGCGCGCAGGCGGAAGGTAGCGATGGACTTGCGGGCACGGGTAATCATCGGCTGCTGGCCGGTGATGGCGCGCAGGTCGCGCACGGCACCGTCGATGGCCTTGGAATCGGTAGCGGCCTCGCCGACACCCATGTTCACGACGATCTTCTCAAACTTGGGGATCATCATGACGTTCTCGTACTGGAACTTGTCCTGAAGCTGCTGCTTGACCTCGTTGTTGTACTTGGTCTTCAGACGCGGCACATACTTCTCTTCTGCCATTGTTCACTCCTTCTTGGGGTTTTAAGCACGGGGCGTGGCCACGATGGGTTGTCCTCGTGCCTCCTGGCTGCATCCGCGCCGCTCATGGCATTTCGCGGTTTGGACTCGACGCAGCAGGAGCCGACAAAACAATCGGTACTATACGCGCATCGGGAGCGTATTTCCAGAAAAACCTCGTCTGCCTGCACAACTCCACAACTCCCCCGCACATATTGATCCCTAGGGGATCAAAATGGCAGTTGCGGTGAAATAGGGACTGTTTGACGGCTTAACCGGCTTAAACAGTCCGTATTTCACCGCATCTTATTGATGGGGATGCGACTAGCGCTTGCGGGGGACGAGCTTGGTGCGGCGCAGGTGGATCATCTCGGCAGCGATGGAGATGGCAATCTCCTCGGGATCCTCGGCCTCGATGGCAACGCCGATCGGCAGGTGCAGCCCGTCGATCTGGTCCTGCGTAAAGCCCTCCTGCTCCAGGCGGGCGCGCACAAAGGCCGTCTTGCGGCGCGAACCCAGACAGCCCAGATAGGCGGGTTTGGCGCGCATGGCCTGAATCACCACGTCGATATCGGACTTGTGGCCTGCTGTGGCAACGACCACCAGGTCGCGCGGGCCGATTGGGCACTGCTCGCTCAGGTTCTTGTAGTCGACCAGACGACGGTCGTAGACACCGGGCACCCATTCGGGGGTCAGCGTGCCGGGGCGGTCGTCGCAGGCCACGACGGCAAAACCCGCCGCCGTGAGCACCCGCGCCGTCGCAGCGCCCACGTGGCCGCAGCCAAAGATATAAGTCAGGCCCTCGGGGCAGAGCGTCTCGACGTGCGCCACGGGAATCTCGGAGGCCGCGTTGGTGTAGCTGACCTTACTCCCCTCCTCCACCAGCGAAAGCCCGGGGCAGCCCGCAATGGTACGGCGCGATTCCTCGCCATGGTACTCGGCCACATCGCCCTCGAGCGCGCTCGCGACAAACGGCTCAAAGTCGATGACGAAGTCGCCGATGCGCCGATAGGCCAAGACGTCGGCAATTTCCTGGAACAACGGTACCTGGGTCGCATCCAGATGCAGGTAGCACAAGCAGATGGCTCCGCCGCAGATCATGCCGGTATCGGAGTTCTCGCCGCCCATAGTGTAGCGGACCAGACGCGACTGTCCCGCGCTCAGGAGCTCGCGCGCCTCATCCAGCGCAAAATGCTCAATCTTGCCGCCGCCGATGGTGCCCGCTTGGCTGCCATCGGCAAAGACGGCCATCCAGGCGCCCACGCCGCGCGGTGACGACCCCGCCGTACCGGCCACGACCACGAGCTCGCACGTCTCACCAGCACGCAAGGCGGCAAGCGCCGCATTCACAACATCGAGCTTTTCCATTGCCGCCTTCTATCCTCTAAAGACACCGGTGAGCATAGCGAGCGCCTCGAGCACACCGCCGCCGACCGACGTCGCCTTGTCCGAAATGTAGTTGATATAGCTGGCATCGCCGCGCGGATCGACATCGGCGCATTTAAAGCCCTCAGTCACCTGCACGCCGTTCGCCAAAAGCCCGCGCAAGCAGCCGTCAATCTGCGTGACCATGGGAGTATCACCCGCATACCCGATCACATCGCCGGCACTCACGATGTCGCCGATGGTGCGGTCGGACCTAAACACGCCGGCGGCGGGGCTGTGGATAACACGTTCCTTGCCATAGCCGGCGATAATGCCCGGCACGCCCGTGTTGGGCTGGGGCGAACCTTGGGTAATGACACGGCCGAGAAAATGTCCGCGCATGGTCTCGACCACGGCGTCGCAGTCAACCGGCGCGGTAAAGCCCGGCCCCACAGCGATGACGGCAGGCGCCATGTCGCGCGTGGTGCCCAAGTTGCGCTTAGCCAAAATCGCGTCGACCACAGCCGCGGGTTTAAGCTCATCGAGCATCTTGGCCTGAGGGTCCACCACAACGGCGACGTCTCCAGCCTCGGTAATCTCAAGCGCCTCAGCCGGCGTCCGTGCCAAGCGAGCGCGAATGCCTTCGACCTCGACCTCGCCCAGGCGAATGGCCTCGCAAAAACAGATTGTGCGGCGGATGCACGTGGGAACCGCGATATCGGCCATAACGACCGAAACGCCGGCGCGCACCAAGCGAGCGGCGACGCCCGTGGCGATATCGCCGGCGCCGCGAACATAAACGAGCATTCCCGGGGCACCTCCCTGTGCTACGGTTTGAGCAGAGCAAAAGCGGTTCGGCCGCTACTCTGATGATTATTTATTATCACAGTATTATACGGCGGTGAACAGATGGAAACGACGAGCGGAAACCTTGCCTCCGCGCTCAAGATCGAGCCGGGCATTACCGCGATTATCGGCAGCGGCGGCAAGTCGACGTTGCTGAAGATGCTGGGTCTCGAGCTCATGCGCGGCGGCGGGCGCGTGCTCCTCTGCACCACCACGCACATGTTTCCCGTCGCCGGCGTGCCATGGGACGGGTCGAGCCGTCGCCTGGACGCCGCGCCTTGGAAGCCGGGGACCCCGCATGTTCCCGGCTGCACCTGCGAGGCATGCGCGGAACTTGTCCGCGGAAGCATCTGCCAGGCGGGTGTTTTGGACCCGGAGACAGGCAAGCTCTCCGCCCCCGCTGAGCCGATCGACCAGCTGGCGCAGCGCTTTGACTATGTGTTGGCCGAGGCAGATGGCAGCAAGCGACTCCCGCTCAAGGCGCATGCCGCCTGGGAGCCGGTAATTCCCGCCGCCACGGCAAACGTTGTCTGGGTCGTCGGCGCCTCGGGGCTGGGCAGGCCCGTCGCCGAGGTTGTCCACCGCCCCGAGCTCTTCTGCGAGCGCTGCGGCTGCGAGCCTACCGACATCGCCACGCCCGAGCGCGTCGCCCAGGTGCTCAATGCCGAGATGCAGGCGCTGGGACTCAGCACCGCACGCGTCATGCTCAACCAAGCCGACACGCTTGCCGACCCAACAATGGCAGATCGCTTCGAGGCAGCCCTCAACCGCCCCCTCATCGCCACCAGCCTCCAGGGGTAGCAAATTTGGGACGGGGCTCTTTTTGCTACCCCGTCCCGAAAAATCATCTCCCAAATTAGCTACCCCGGCGGTCTTCCTGTTAGCGGGGCACGTAGCGGCCGGGTTGGGCTCCGGTGGGCTCGCCGTCGCGTGCCGCCAGCACGCCGTTCACAAACACGGCCTTGGCGCGGCCATGTGCCCCAAAGCCCTCGAGCGGCGTGTAGTCCACGGCCTGATGCTGCGTCGCGGCGCTGATCGTCCAACGCGCGCACGGATCCCACACGCACACGTCGGCATCGGCGCCCTCGGCAAGACAGCCCTTGCGCGGATACATGCCAAAAACGCGCGCCGGGTTCTCGCTCATCAAGCGGCACAGATCCTCGGGACCCAGCTGTCCCTCAAAGCTCGTGGCAATCGCAACGGGACGATGCTCCACGCCGGGCCCGCCGTTGGGAATCGCGCGGAAATCATCGCGTCCTCGGTCCTTTTGCCCGTGCAGATTAAAGCTGCAGTGGTCGGTGGCAATAGTATCGATCTCGCCAGCCACAAGCGCCTCGCGCAGCGCGGCACGGTCACCGGCATGGCGCAGCGGCGGGCTCATCACGTACTTGGCGCCCGCAAAGCCGTCCTCGCCCTGCTCCAGATAGCAGGTGTCGTCGAGCATCAGATACTGAGGGCATGTCTCGACATAGATGTTCTTCTGCCCGCGCGCTTTGGCAGCGCGAATGGCCTCGAGCCCCAGCTTGGTCGAAAGGTGCACCACGTTGACCGGAGCGTCCCCGGCCAAGTGCGCCAGATACAGCAGGCGGCTCACGGCCTCGGCCTCACACACGTCCGGACGGCTGAGCGCATGGCCCTCGGGCCCGTGGATACCCTGCTCAAACACGCGCTTCTGCAGCGCGTTGACCAACGTGCCGTTCTCGCAATGCACGCACAGGATACCGCCCACGCGCTTGAGCTCCTCCAGCACCTCGAGCGTCTCGGCATCGTCCAGGCGCAGATGGTCGTAGGCAAAGTAGGTCTTAAACGACGACACGCCCGCCTCGCGCATGGCCGAAAGATCGGCGCGGTTGCGCTCATTCCACTCGGCAAGCGCCATATGGAAGGCATAGTTGGCGGTGCAGGTGCCGTCGGCGCGATGACGCCACTCGACCAAGGCATCGGGCATGGTCACGCCGCGATCGGCCGTCGCGTAGTCCACAATGGTCGTCGTGCCGCCGCAGGCAGCCGCGCGCGTGCCGGTCTCAAAGCTATCGGCTGTCCAATCCATGCCGGTCCAGCACTGCATGTGCGTGTGCCCATCGATAAAGCCCGGGAACACCCAGCAGCCCGCAGCATCCTCGACGGTATCGCCCTCGGCCGGCTCAATCGCCGCGGCAATCCGCACGATCTTATCGCCATCCATGGCAAGATCGGCGCGGCGAAGCCCCTGGGGCGTCACGAGTGCGCCGTTTTTGATGATGATCATAATTGCTCCTTATTGATTGATGCAGTTGGCCACGCGATCAAAATACGAGCAGGCGGCGATATGCTCCGTTATGCGTCGCTGTCCCTTGACGGTATCGACGTCCCACAGCTCGTAGGCACGCGCCTCGACCAGCACCACGTCGGTACGGTCCTTGAGGATCGAACCGCCGCCGTCCTTACCCTCAAGACACATAAGTGCATCGAACAGTTCCGCCGGAAAGAGCACCGGGCTCGAAGGCTCACCGTTGCACGCAAGACGCACCGGATGCTTGCGGCCACGCTCGTCAAATGCACGAACCATAGCCTCAAAAGAATCCGAACTCACGAGCGGCTGGTCGCCCGGCAAAAAGAGGCAACCTTTCCAGTTGCGTTCGACTCCCCACGAAAGGCCCGCACGGACGCTTTCGCTGCGCAGCTCGCCATCGTGCAGCACGCACGGGCAATGCTTGTCATCACAAATCTGAGCGACCTCGGGCCAACGCGTCGAAACCACAACGTCAAAGCCCCGGGGAACCGAATCAATGGTCCGGGCAATCAGCGGCTCGCCATAGATATCGGCGAGCATCTTGTTAGAGCCAAATCGCTTGCCCTCGCCCGAAGCCATAATGACGCAACCAAGTTTCATGGCGATACCTCCCCTGGAACCATCGTACCCATAACTCGCGTCGCGGGGCATCTACATCGAAAGCGCTTATCCCGCACGCCCACGATGCAAAAAGGGGCACCCCGCCGGTTGGCAGAGCGCCCCCTTTACATGGCTTACCTCAGCGCGGCTTTAGGCCTGGAACCAACGGGCGGTGTTGCGCTCGTCGAGGGCCTTGAGGGTAGCGGCGGGATCGGCAACCTTCTGCAGGAACATCATGGCTGCGATGGCGTACGGCTTGTAGCTGGCCTCCTTGTACATGCCCACGCGGTGCATGTCAAAGACGTCGGCGTTGACCTCGCCGTGCTCGCAAGAGACACCAGAGATGTCGGCGGGCAGCGGATGCATAAAGATGGTGTCCTGGCCGTTGGCGGTCTTCTCCATGAGCTCGGTCGTGGAGCACCAATCCTGATGGGTGGCGTTCTGAGCGAGCAGCTCCTTCTCGAGCGCAGCGATGCCGGCGTCGTCGCCCTCGGCGTACAGGTTGGTGCGCTTCTCCATGGCGGCAAACGGAGCCCAGCTCTTGGGGATCACGATGTCGGCGTCTTCGAAGGCCTCGGCCATGGTGTTGACCTGCTTAAAGGTGGTGCCGGACTCGGCGGCATAGCCCTTGGCGCGCTCGACGACCTCGGGCATGAGATCGTAGCCCTCGGGGTGGGCCAGGGTGACGTCCATGCCAAAACGGGGCAGCAGGCTGATCAGCGACTGCGGGCAGGACAGCGGCTTGCCGTAAGAAGGCGAATAGGCCCAGGTGACGGCAACCTTCTTGCCCTTGAGGTTCTCGAGGCCGCCAAACTCGTTGATGAGGTAGAGCATGTCGGCAGAGGACTGCGTGGGGTGATCGGAGTCGGACTGCAGGGAGATGAGCGTGGGACGGTGATCCAGAACGCCGTCCTCGTAGGCCTGCTGGACAGACTCGGAGACCTCGGCCATGTAGGCGTCGCCCTTGCCGATGTACATGTCGTCGCGGATGCCGATGACGTCGGCCATGAAGGAGATCATGGTAGCGGTCTCGCGGACGGTCTCGCCGTGAGCGATCTGGGACTTCTTCTCGTCCAGGTCCTGCAGCTCGAGGCCGAGCAGGTTGGCGGCCTTAGAGAAGGAGAAGCGCGTACGGGTGGAGTTGTCGCGGAACAGGGAGACGGCCAGGCCCGAGTCGAAGATCTTGGACGAAACGTTGTTCTCACGCAGCTCGCGCAGGGCGTCGGCAACGATGTAGAGAGCCTTGAGCTCATCGGTGGTCTTATCCCAGGTGTGCAGGAAGTCGCTGCCGTACATGCCCTTAAAATCGAGGCCGTTCAGCTGCTCGACGAGCTCGGTAAACTTGGCGTCCATGTAAATATCCTTTCCATAGATGAAACGATCGCAATGAGTAGATGTGCTCCGGCATGCGCGTGTGGCTAGAACATGCAGAGCGCTATGACGAGGACCCGCTACCGTTGAGGAAGCATGGGAGATAACGACCGCGGGCCCCAAGTCAACAGGGGGTGCCGGGGACACGAGCTGTCCCCGGCTCAACAAGATCGAGGAATGGGACTAATCGATCTTGTTGTTGGTCAGACCGGCGCGGAACACGGTGGCATCGCCATCGGCCTGGCTCGGATCGTAGAGGTTCAGGGCAGCCACATACATGGCGGCAGCGGTGACCAGGTCGTCCTTGTAGGTGACCTCGTTGGGAGCGTGAGCCTGAGACTCGGCACCCGGGCCGAAGCCGACGCAGGGGATGCCATAGCGGCCCTGGATGGAAACGCAGTTCGTGGAGAAGGTCCACTTGTCGCACAGCGGGCGACCGGTGCGCTTGTCCATGCTGGGCTCGCAGCCGATGCGCTCGTCACCGAACATGGCCTTGTGGGCGTCGACGAGGGCCTTGACGTGCGGAGCGGTCTCCTTGTTGATCCACGTGGGGAAGTAAGCCTCGGTCTCGTAAACCTCGCCGGTCCAGGACGGACGGTCGTACATGTACATGGAGACCTTCACGTCGTCGCCGTACTTCTTGGCGGCCGGCAGGTTACGGATCTCGTCCAGGCAGGACTCCCAGGTCTCACCGGCGGTCATGCGACGGTCGATGGAGATGGCGCAGGAGTCAGCGACAGCGCAGCGGCTGGGGCTGGTGTAGAAGATCTGGCTGACGGTGCAGGTGCCGCGGCCCAGGAAGCGGGCGTCCTCGAAGTGCTCGGGGTTGTACTTGGGGTCGAGCATCTTGACGAGGCCCTTGATGTCGGTCGACTCGTCACAGCCGTTGTTGTTGAGGGCGCGGACGTCGGCGATGATGTCGGCCATCTTGTAGATGGCGTTGTCGCCGCGGTCGGGAGCGGAGCCGTGGCAGGAGGTGCCGTGAACGTCGACGCGGATCTCCATGCGGCCGCGGTGACCGCGATAGATGCCGCCGTCGGTGGGCTCGGTGGAAATGACGAACTCGGGCTTAATGCCGTCCTTGTTGTAGATGTACTGCCAGCACATGCCGTCGCAGTCCTCTTCCTGGACGGTGCCGACGACCATGATCTTGTAGCCCTCGGGGATGAGGCCCATGTCCTTCATCATCTTGGCAGCATAGGTAGCAGAAGCCATGCCGCCCTCCTGGTCGGAGCCGCCGCGGCCGTAGATGATCTCGTCGGTTTCGTAGCCCTCATAGGGATCGGCATCCCAGTTCTCGATGTTGCCGATACCGACGGTGTCGATGTGGGAGTCGATGGCGATGATCTTGTCGCCCTCGCCCATAAAGCCCATAACGTTGCCCAGGCCGTCGACCTTGACCTCGTCATAGCCAAGGCTCTCCATCTCGGCCTTGATGCAGGCAACAACCTCACCCTCCTCGCAGGACTCAGAGGGGTGAGAGATCATAGCGCGCAGGAAGCGAGTCATATCAGCACGATGAGACTCAGCCGCAGCCTTGATAGCGTCGAAATCGAGTTCTTTAGCCATAACAGTCAACCTTTCTACAAGGGTTTACCTACAGGTAGATATCTCAGATAGATCACTTGTGCCAAGCGGCGTGAGGTCGAGCACCCCACAAGCAAGTAACCATAGGAGGCGGACGGAGGACTTTGCTCCGTCGCGAGTTCCGCACGAGCCGGAGAGCACTTAATGTGCTCTCCGTGCGAGCAGGACTGTCCGAGCAGGGAGTAAAGTCCTCCGGCTGCCTCCGGACAGGTCAGACCCGCTAGCAAGTCGGGTACTCGCCCTCCCAGACGATGCGACGGTACTGATCCGGATCGGTGTCGCCCTCGGTGGAGAAGCAGAGCACGGAGCTCGTCTTGTCCAGGCCGATGAGCTCCTTGAGCTCGGCGTACTCGGGATCGAGCATAAGGGTCTCGACCAGACCGGTGGTCACGGCGCCGGACTCGCCGGAGATAACGCGCGGGTCGCCCTTCTCGGGAGCGCCCAGGGTGCGCATGCCGCGAGCGGTGACCCAGTCGGGGCAGGACACGAAAGCGGTGGTGTGGTTGCGCAGGATATCCCAACCCAGGATGTTGGGCTCGCCGCAGCACAGGCCGGCCATGATGGAGGGCATGTCGCCGTCCACGATGCGCGGATCGCCGTCGCCGGCGGCAGCGCCCTTGTACAGGCAGGCGGCAGGCGCGCACTCGACCACGACGAAGGTGGGCGGGTTATCGGGATACAGGTTGGTGAAGTAGCCCACCACGGCGCCGGCGAGCGAGCCCACGCCAGCCTGGACAAAGACGTGCGTCGGGCGGTTGATGGCCATCTCGCGCAGCTGCTCGGCAGCCTCGGAAGCCATGGTGCCGTAGCCCTCCATGATCCAGGACGGGATCTTCTCGTAGCCCTCCCAGGCGGTATCCTGAACGATGACGCCGCGCTCGCAGGCGTCGGCCTCGGCGGCGGCCATGCGCACGCACTCGTCGTAGTTGACCTCTTCGATGGTCACCGTGGCGCCCTCGGCGGCGATGTTATCAAAGCGGGGCTTGGTGGAACCCTTGGGCATGTGCACGACGGCCTTCTGGCCCAGCTTGTTGGCAGCCCATGCCACGCCGCGGCCATGGTTGCCGTCGGTGGCAGTAAAGAAGGTGGCCTGGCCAAAGTCCTTGGCAAGCTGATCGGAGGTCAGGTAATCGAAGGTGCACTCGGCAACGTCCTTGCCGGTCTCGTCGGCAATGTAGTTGGCCATGGCAAACGAACCGCCCAGGACCTTAAAGGCGTTGAGGCCAAAGCGATAGCTCTCGTCCTTAACGCACAGGTTGGAAAGGCCCAGGCGCGCAGCCTGACCATCCAGGCGGGCAAGCGGAGTGACGGTGTACTGGGGGAACGACTGGTGGAAGGCGCGGGCCTTCTTCACGTGGTCGAGGCTCATGATTCCCAAGTGCTTGTCATCGCTCTTGGGCATCGTGTTGCCCGCCCACTGGATCTTATCGGCCATACGGTGAACTCCTTAAGTTCTCTCTTGCCGGCCCCCGCATACGCGTTTCAGCCCGATCCCATTCACACGGCTGAACTTTTATGTGGATGCCAAACAAAAAGTTTGTTAGCACTGTTCTATCACACTTTTTGAATGGAAAACCTAACAAATTGTTTGTTGCCGTAATCGGTACCTTTTCGCCGCCGAACGGTCGCATAACGCAGCGATGCTTTCGTTATTTGCGAACAAGTGGGGTTTATGGCACAGTGAGCCCAAACTAATTTTTAGGAAGGCACCCATGACCCCCGCACAGATTGAGTTCTACAAGCGCCTTGCACACGGCCTGGCGCTCCAATTTGGCCCCAACTGCGAAGTCGTCGTCCACGACCTGGAGACCGAGGACGTGGACCGCTCCATCGTAGTGATCGAAAACGGCCACGTCAGCGGGCGCAAACTGGGTGACGGCCCCAGCCATATTGTGCTTGAATCCATGCACGAGGGCACCGCCGACGTGCACGACCGCGAGCCGTACCTCACCAAAACCGCCGATGGCAAGCTGCTCAAGTCCTCGACCATCTTTATCCGCAACGATGAGGGCAAGCCCGTCGGCATTTTGGGCATCAACTTTGACATTACGCTTATGAAGGCTTTTGAGCGTTCGCTCGACGCCTTTACCGGCACCGGCGGCACGGGTTACACCGAGCCCGAGCCCATTACCAAGAACATCGGCGACCTGCTCGAGGACCTGCTGCACGAGTGCGAACAGTTTGTGGGCAAGCCCGCGGCACTCATGACCAAAGATGAGCGCATTCGCGCCATTGGCTACCTCGACCGTCGCGGCGCCTTCCTCATTTCCAAGTCGAGCGAGCGCGCCTGCGAGTTCTTTGGCATCTCCAAGTACAGCTTCTATAGCTACCTCAATGAGGCCAAGGCGGCGGCCGACGACAAGTAGGCACTCGCCTAGATTGCCCCTCCCCTTTTGGGCGCGAGTTCTGGAAAGCTCGAATCCAAGACCGAGCCGCTTGGGAAGTTCCATATAATCGATGTCATTAGTATTTCGAAAGGGTGGAACAGAATGGCGTTGAGCAAGGCATCATGCACCGGTCGCGGATTGATTCCGGCAATTGGTGGACATGTGCACCGCATGTTCGATGAGGGTGAAGACGACCTGTTTTCGCTGAGCCTTGACGACGTGATGGATGATCGCCCGTGGACCGCCGACGAACTCATGGGCGGTGGGGCTCGCCCGTCAAGCCCCAATCCCGCACTTGCGCCTAAGCCCGCATCTGCGCCGACTCCTGCGCAGCCGCCTGTTTCGACGCCCGCGTCTGCGCCCGCACCCATTTCGGCGCCCACGCCCACTCCCCGCCCCGCAAGCGACCCGTCCGAGACGGCGGCATTTCTCGCTGCGGCGACGCAGGGCAAATCGGCCGACAGCACCGTTATGTACAGCGCCCAGCAGTTGCCTGTTCCTGCGGCACGCAAGCCTCCGGTCACAAGGCTCGATGAGCCCGTTGCCCATCAGGTTGCCTACGATTTCTGGGCTGCAGCCGATCTGGATGAGACCTCTACCGGCATGCCGGCGCTCGATGTTCCAGTTAACCCGCTTTTTGCCGCCAACACGAGCGCCGCGGATTATGAGGGCGGTGCGGCATATTCCGATTATTCCGATGGCTATGCTGACACCGGTCGCATCGAGACCGAAGATTATGGCACCGCATCGAGCGATTATCTCAACGATCCGTACGCTGCCACGCCTGCACCGGAATATGACCCGGAGGCCGCGTCCGCGCCGGCGTATACCAAAAGCACGGGCGAAGAGCGCTTCGCCGATTATTACGCCACGGAAAAGGCGCTGCGTTTCTCGGAATTTCCGCAGGCAGTCAAGGTTGCCTTTATCGCCATTATCATTGCCCTGCTCGGCGTCATTGCGTTTGAGGGATTCCAGCTGTTCCGCGGCCCCACCGCGTCCGAATCGGCAACGCGGCAAAAAGAGGACGACAATCAGCACTTGGACATCAACACCCTCAAAGGCGACCCCAACGACGGAGACGAGTAGCGAGGGTTAAGGCGGCCACAGGATTCCGCATCCAGCACTGGCTTCTAAGTGCTGTTTTGTCATCCAGCTACACTTTTCCGGATAATTTGCCTATCGAATTTGACACTTTTCCGTAATTTTGAGGTGCCGATTTCGACACTTTTCCGTACTTTTACACGACTGATTTCGACACTTTTTCGGATGAAAGCCGAATAATCACTTGGGAAACCAACGCCATCCGCGCGTCATTTCGCAAGCGCGCTTGATTTGTGTCCGCGCTCGCTGATAGACTCCATCGTGCCCGCAAAGAGCGGGCGCGTTTTATCCAGAGTCGGGGTAGAGAGTTGGCTCCACGATCCCGACGCCAACCGGCCAAGAGGCACGGTGGCCCTGCCAACATCGATGAAAGGAGTCCGTATGGACAATTTCTCCGTGCGCAGTGAGTACAGCTTCCAGAATCTGGCAGCCAAGCCAAAACAAATACATCTTCTGGACGAGCCGAACGGCTACGCCTCGGCCATGGTCAAGAGTAGTCTCTCCCACCAGATGCGCTTTACCGTGCAGGTGCTCGAGGAAGAGCTCTGCGCCGCCGGCGACCCGCACGTGCTGCAGATCAAGCTGCTCGGAGACAACTCGCGCGAGCCGTCCAGCTGGAAGCTCTTTGCCGACGGCGTGTGCGTTGCGGACGGATCCGGCGTCTTTGCCCGCGAGTGCTTCTGCGAGGGAGCTGAGGTGTTCCTAAACCTGTGCCGCGACGCCGTGCGCGCGGCCGAGCTGTACTAGTGGAGCCAGAGGGAGTATGAGCTGTTGAGTGCGGCCCGCGGGATTGCGGGGGCGTAGGAACAGAAGCCTCATGATGGTGGCCTCGGCTGGAATGACGTATCGCTCGATAAATGATCTCAACAACGTAGCCGATGCGCCGCATTTCGCCTCAAAGGCATTGAGCGATCGGGCGGCGTCCAGCATTTCTTTGATATCCCCAATTGATTGTTCCGAGAAAGTCTCTTCATGCCCTCATAATCGCCCTTACGAGAAACTTGGACGAGACGGGCGTCCATACGCCGTCTCTAAACTAACGAGCCGTTCGCGGAAAGAACATCAGGCTAGCGTGGGCCAAAGATATACTGGTATCGTTGCAACAATTATGGAAGATCGGCATCGTCAATGACCTCCTTGAAATTCTCCAGGCGCTTCGCGCTTAGTCTGCTCGTCCCGCTGTCCGCCGCCGTAGCGCTAGCTTTGCCCTCAACCGTCCTCGCTGCGTCGGACCCGAACCCGCCCAGCATCTCCAACGTGACGTTATCCGCGACGACAGTCACGGCCGGCTCCACGCTGCATGTCGGCTACGATGTGGACGACCCCGATGGGGTGCGGTCAGTCACGCCGATAGTCGAGGTCGTCGTCGATAGCGATGACGGGGACCAGGGCAACAGCTCCCGCCTCGCCTTCCGGTCGACCGGCGACACGACCGCGGGCTTCGATATCCCCACCTCCCCGAGCGACCGGCCCTGCAGGTACCGGATCATCGGCCTCGGCGTGACCGATAGCCTTGGATGGGTTACCGATGTCTACGACGCGGCGTATGCCGAGGAGAAGGGACTCAACTCTCCGACCTTCGCCACCAGCCCCCTCGTCTATGAGGTGACCGAGGGGCCCGCGGACCAGAACCCGCCGACCGTGTCCTCCGTGTCGCTCTCGAGCAGGGAGGTCGCGACCGGTGCCGACTTCCACATCTCTTGGTCCGTCGCGGACCCGGACGGCGTTCGCTCCGTTTCCCCCATACTGCAGCGGGGCTGGGAGGATAAGGACGACGGCTGCTCCGTTTCGTCGGCCTATTATCACGGAGGCTCGTCTATCGACGGGTTCGACCTCACATTCGACAGCAATAGGATCGGAAGGCACAGGCTGATCGGCCTTTCGGTCACCGATGACCTAGGGTTCGAGACCGATGTGTACGAGAGTTCCTACGCCAGGGCCAACGGCATCTCGGGCGCGACTTTCTCGGTTGCCGACCCGAGCGAGCTGTGCTTCGAGGTGACCGGCAGCGCGATCGACCGGAACCCGCCCACGGTCTCGAACGTTTCCATCTCCGCGAAGAGAGTCCCTGTCGGCGGGCTCCTCCGCATCTATTGCAATGTAGGCGACGCGGACGGCGTGAAGTCTGTCTCCCCGATTCTCGGCGACCCCGGCTATGTCGAGGACCCGAACTCTGTAAAGGCCCGTAAAACGTTGAGCTGCAGCTACGATGCGGCAAGAGGCTATATCGAAATCGAGTTCCCCACGTCGCTCTCGATGGGCTCGTTTGAAATCCATGCCCTCGCGGTCCTCGACAAGGCGGGTCATGAGACCTTCGTCTACAGCTCCGCCTACGCCGAGCGTAACGGCAAGACCGGCGTCCGGACCTTTGATGTCGACGACGCGGAGGACGTTACCTTCGACGTGACCGCCCCGCTGTATGCCGCCACCAAGGGCAACGGGCAGGCATATGCAAAGGGCAACGAGGACGGTCTGACCTTCCGCTTCAGCGGTCCTCTCGATGAGTTCACGCGTCTCCTCGTGGACGGAAATGAGGCCTCCGCTGAGAACTACACCGCAACCAAGGGCAGCACGATTATCGAGCTCAAGCCGGCCTACCTGGACACGCTTGCCGCCGGCGGACACACCGTCACGGCCGTCTGGAAGGACGGGACGGCGACCGATGCATCCTTCACCGTGGAGGGGAAGGCCCAAGGGGAGCAGGCGGGCGGCAAGACCGATGTAGATTCACCCGGCGACAACAAAAGTGATCCTGCCACTCCTGAAAAGGACGCCGACGAGGCGTCTACAAAAAGGTCGGGACACACGATAACCGATGAACCAAAGCTCGCCGTAACCGGCGACTCCGCTTGGATGGCCAGCATCGCATTAGCCATGGCGGCCACGGCCTGCTTCGCGGCAGCGAGAAGGCTTGAGCCCAAGCAGCATAGGCACGAACAGTAGCTCAAAGCGAACTCAACTGGGAAGGGCAGATGGATAGCCGTCCTTCTCTTGCAATCAACCCAATCCGCTGAAATGCAATCAGTTAACGAGTTTTGCCAGACGCTCGGTCTCTACCCCGCTCTGGCAAGCCACCTAGCAATGAGATAATGCCCACGGCGATCAACGCAAACAAGGAGCACGCTATGGCAGACAACGAGATCAAACCCTCAACGGACGGCGGCCGAGAGGAACTCGTGGCAAAACAGCTCGCATCGACCAAAATCCACCTCGCGCTCACCCAGGAGCGGGCGGACATCTCCGGCGCCATCAAGCTGCCGCTCGAGCGAATTCCCCAGCTCGGCGTGGCGTTCGCCTCGCTCCCCTCGATGTTTCGCACCGTCACTAACACGGTGAGCGTACCCACGCTGCTCCAGGCGACTGACAAATTTGGCAACCCGCTCGATCCGTCGAAACTCAACTCGTTCAAGGACGGCAGCGGTCTCACAGGGGGCTACCGCGACGCAGTCAAGGGCTTTGGACAGGCGCGCTTCCACGTAGTCGAGGGCGACATCGCCACGAGCGTCACTCAAGTGCCTTACGACCCGACGTCGTTGTTCATGGCAGCCGCAATCGCGCAGATAAACCAAAAGCTCGACTCCATCCAGGAGTCCGTCGACGAGATGTTCGAGTACATGCGTCAGCGCGACAAGGCCAACATGCGTGGCAACCTCAAGACGCTCGCAGACATCCTCAACGGTTACGGCCTCAACTACGGCAACGCCACCTACATGGCAAACGCCCATATGAAGGTGCTCGACATCAAGCAGTCGTCCGCGCAGGACATGGAACTCTTCCGCTCGCAGGCGCAAGCGGATCTGAAAAAGAAAGGGTTCATCGAGGTGCGAGACGGCTTGGGCAGACGCCTCGACAAGGTGCTCGACTACCTCAAAGACTGCCAGCTCGCCACCTACATCCACGCGTTCTCACTGTTCCTCGAACCCATGCTCGCCCAGAACTTCGAGCCCGCAAAGCTCGCGGACGCCACCGCGAAGATCGAGGCCGATTCGATTGCGTATCGCGAGCTCTACACCGAGTGTTACGACGCCCTCGAGGCGGGAACTGCCGACACCGTCGATGCGGCACTGCTGGGCGGCATCGCGTCCGCGGGCAAATTGCTCGGTCACGCCATCGCAAAGACCCCCGTGGGCGAACATACGCTCATCGACGAGGCACTCGAGGGTGCAGGAGAGGACATCGGCAGGTTCAACGATAGGCAATCCGAGAAACTCCTCGAGAAGCTCCATCGGGCAAAGACGCCTGACGTCGCACCGTTCAAGCAGAGCGTAATGGAAGTAGACACCCTCTACAACCGCCCCACGCAGATCGCCGTGGACGCCGAGAACGTCTACATCCTGCCTGCCAAGCGGCAGGAAGAGTAGTGATACGCGACAGGCCACGCGCCATGCAGACGGCCAACGCCGCCTATCTCCCCTCCGCCTTCAGCTTCAGCAGCAGGTCGCCCAGCTCGGGGCACTTGCTGGAAAGGCGCGTCTGAGCTCGCTCGCCCATCCCCCACCGTTGGCGGACTTCCTGGGCGCGCGGACTCACGTGATAGTCCCCCTCCATCATCTGCTTGAGCAGCTTAGCGGTCACGCGCGCATCGGCCAGGGCGCTGTGGGCGTGACCCGTCGACTCGTCGAACTCGATGCCGAACCACGTTGCCGCGTCACTCAAAGAGACGCACCCGTGGCTGCCCACGTCCATGATCGAGGTATAAAACGCCTGCAGATCGGCCCAATCCGTAGGAAATGCGGAAAGATCGATATGCTTTGCCTGGCACTCGGTCAAAAGCTGTCGACGATCCGCCCCGCTCCAACAGACCACCTGGGCGGAGTAGCGACCGATCCAATCGCTGAGCCTTTTGATCGCCACATAGAGCGGATCGGTCATCGCGGTATCCACAGCCGATATCCCTGTGAGCTCGCGGACGGGAAACGCAACGCCTTCGGTAAATTCCGTCTGCACAAACTGCGAGAACTCGCCCATAACGTTGCCGTGGTAATCGAGCTTGACGGCGCCGACCTCGATGATCTCATTGCGCAGTCCACGGCGCTGGCGCTGCTTTGGCACCGGCGCAAACTCAAAGTCCAGCACGATCTGGCGCGCAAAGTTCGTCGTATCGATAGCCGAGATACACGGCGTCTTTTTGTCTGACACGGTGAGGGCCTTTCTCCGTCAACTGCCGCCTGTTTCACAGGCAGCTACATTGCCGTAAGGATAAGTGTCCGTGCGCACATGAAATCGCACAGTGCAGCTTTCCGGCATCCTTGCGTAAAGCCACACTTTGAGAGAATCACGTCACTGTTATTATCGAACATATATTCGTATTTATAGCAGTACTTTGATAGAATTGCAGTTGTTGACGGCAGTTCCATGTGCCGGGCAGCGCCCTCCATGCGACGGGAGGTGATGCCCATGACCGATCTGACTGATTTTGTGAAGCTCCTGACCGCTTTGGTCTCGCTCCTCACGGCGCTTATCGGACTTACCGAGGCACTCAAGCAGCGTACGAAGCATAAAAAGAGGGGTCGACGCCGCTAAGGCGATGACCCCTTAATCCAAGCAACGGCGCTGCCCAGCTCTTCACTACTTGGGCTGCCGTCGACCTTATTTTACCCACGGGCGCCGGGTTTACCAAATGGATTTTCGGTAAAGGAAGCACGGCACGCCCGCAAAACCACTACGCCCCAAGTGCCGCCATGGGGATCACCGCCACGCCGTCGTCGCGTGTGTAGGCAATGCTCCCCTTTCCAACCACGACCGCCAAAAACGCCGGCGCGGCATTCTGGGCGGCAGGATTGGAGAGCACTTTCCTCTCCAGCGCCTTGAGATTTCTCGCTCCATCGTCTGCTTTCGCATCACTCAGCTTGACCTCAATGGCTCCCCAGCGCCCGTCGTGCTCAACGATCAGATCGACCTCAAGGCCCTTCTCATCTCGGAAATAATGGACACTGTTGTCGACACCGCCGTAGGTGGAAAGGGACACGCGCACGTCGCGCAGAACGAGGTTCTCAAAGAGCATCCCCAGCGTTTGCATATCGCCAAGCAGCCGCTCAGGGGTAGCCCCCAGCAACGCCGCCGCAAGTGACGGGTCGCAGAAGTAGCGCTTGGGGCGCACGCGAACGCAGGCCTTCGAGCGCATGGGCGGCTCCCATCCGCACAGGTCCTCGGTCAGCTTGAGTCTGTTGAAGAGATCCAGGTGCGCAGCGATGGTCCTCTCGTCGGGGCCCGCCTCACCGTACGAGGCGTCCTCTATGAGCGTCTTGTACGTGACGGCCTGGCTCTCGTTCATGGCAAGAGCTCGCAAAAGGCCGTGTGCAAGCTCGGGCGATCATGCGATATACGAAATTACGCCATTCTCAATGCGGATTTTACGCTACTTCCAATGTAGTTTTTACGCCGTTGCGGATGTAGTTTTTACGCTATGTTCATTGAAGGTTTTACGCTTGGCATCCTTAGCGCGACGCTCGCTCAACCCCTGACCACCGGATTGCCCGAATTCCGGGATGCTGCCTCCGCTCCAAACAAAAGGCCCCGGCTCGCGATGGAGCCGGGGCCAAAGGCGCAGCATATGCAGTTGATGCTGAGCATGGACAGCCCGTCAGTAATGGCCGTCCACGCCCTACCCTACCCGCGGTGACGGGCGCGGCTGTAGGGCGTATCCACCATGGGCAGATCCGGACGCAGCTTGCCGTCAAACGCGCGATAGGCGTTCTGCACGGCGGGCGCCGTGGGGATCGTTGCGATCTCGCCAATGCCCTTGCCGCCATATGCCACGGGCAGCAGTTCGTCCTTCTCCACGTAGATGGCGTGGATATCCGGAATCTCGGGCGCACGGAACAGCCCGAGCGTACCGTACCTCGCCTGGGGCACGCAGTCCTTGAGCGGCCAATCCTCGGTAAGCGCATAGCCCATACCCATGAGCACGCCGCCTTCGATCTGACCCTGGATGGAGATGGGGTTGACCACCTTGCCGGAATCGTGCGCGGCATAGACCTCGCTCACGCGGCCGTCATCATCCAGAATGACCACATGCGTGGCAAAGCCGTAGCAGATGTGGCTCTTGGGGTTGGGGACGTCGGCGCCCAGTTTGTCGGTCGGCTCCAGATACACGTAGCCAAACTCGCATCCCTCGAGCGCCTTGATGGCGGCCGCGGGATCTTGAGGATGCATGCCCTGGCCGGCGACGAGTTCCTGCGTGCGCAGCTGATAGGCACGACCGTCGTCGTACTCGATCTTGACGCCGTCACCATGGGCGCTCACCGGGGCGGTAGGCGCAGGCTTGCCGGCCTCGATGCCAACCATGGCATCGCGCAGCAGGAAGGCGGCGCCGCGAACGGCCTCGCCGGTCACGACCGTCTGACGCGAGCCAGACGTGGTTCCGGAGTCGGGAGCGTTCTCGGTGGAGCACTCGCCATTGGCAATGCAGCTCAGCGGCAGACCGCAGGCCTCGGCAACGTCCTGCAAAAAGACGGTGTTGCAGCCCTGGCCGATGTCGGACGTGGCGGCATAGACCACGGCGCGACCATCCTCGACGCGAATCTTGCAGCGGCCGGCATCGGGCAGGCCCACACCCACGCCGGCGTTCTTCATGGCGCAGGCGATACCGGCGTGTCCGGGATGCGCATAGTAGGCATCCTTGACCTCGAGCAATGTCTCCTTCAGCGCCGTGGAGCAATCGGCGATCTGGCCGTTGGGCAAAACCTCGCCCGGCTCGATGGCGTTTCTGTAACGAATCTCCCACGGGTCCAGGCCGACCTTCTCTGCCAGCAAGTCGATCAGGCTCTCGAGCGCAAACTCGGACTGGCACACGCCAAAGCCTCGGTACGCGCCGGCGGGCGGGTTGTTGGTGTAGTAGCCAAAACCGCGAATGTCGGTGTTCTGGTACTTGTAGGGGCCGACGGCGTGCGTACAGGCGCGCTCGAGCACCGGGCCGCACAGCGACGCGTAGGCGCCGGTATCAAAGTTGATCTCGCAGTCCAGACCGGTAAAGTTGCCCTCGGCGTCGCAACCCAGCGTAAAGGTGCCGTCCATGGCATGGCGCTTGGGATGGAACGCGAGCGACTCGGCACGCGTGAGCTTGCACTTCACGGGACGCTGGAACTTATATGCGGCGAGCGCGGCCAGGTGTTGGATGGACACGTCCTCCTTGCCGCCAAAGCCACCACCCACGAGCATGGTCTCGACGACCACGCGCTCGGGCTCGTTGTCCCAGCCAAACATGTGGGCACACTCTTTGCGCGTGTCGTAGGCACCCTGGTCGGTCGACTGCACCTTGACGCCGTTCTTGTACGGGAAGGCAACGGCGCACTCGGGCTCCAAGAAGGCATGCTCGGTAAAGGGCGTGGTAAAGCGCTGCGTCACGGTGAACGCGCTCTCTGCCAGCGCCTTGGCGGCGTCGCCGCGCGTCACGTGACGGCTCTGGCACACGTTGTCCTTGAGCTCCACCGTGTTGCCAAAGGCAAAGAAGCTGTCGTGCAGGCGCGGGGCGTCGGCAGCCCTGGCCTCGTCAATGTTACGCACGGGCTCCAGCGGCTCGTAATCGATCTTTACGAGCTTCTTGGCCTTCTCGAGCGTCGCCTCGTCCTCGGCAACCACCAGCACGATGGCATCGCCCACGCAGCGGGTGATATCGCCCTGGGCGATCATGACGTCCCAGTCCTGGATAAGGTGGCCGACCTGGTTGACCGGCACGTCCTCGGCGCGCAGGATGCCCACCACACCGGGCAGGGCCTCGGCCTTGGAGGTGTCGATGGAGAGCACGCGGGCGCGCGGATACTTGGAGCGCACGGCGCTGGCGTAGGTCAGACCCGGCTGATCGAGCTCGTCGATGTCATCGGGATACTTGCCCTCGCCGAGCACCTTCTTGCGCACGTCAATACGGAAGGCGCGCTTGCCCACGCCGTAGTCGTCGCCGCGCTCCAGGTCCTCGTCGATCTGCTTTTCGCCGCGGAGCACCGCAGCGGCCAGCGAAATGCCCTCAATAATCTTCTTGTAGCCGGTGCAGCGGCAGACGTTGCCGCGGATGGCGTACTTGATCTGCTCCTCGGTGGGCTCGGGGTCCTCGGCGATCAGCGCCGCGCCTGCCATGACCATACCGGGGATGCAAAAACCGCACTGCACGGCGCCCACGGCGCCAAAGGCGTACACAAAGGCCTCGCGCACGTCCTCGGGCAGGCCCTCGACAGTCACGATGTTGCGGCCGGCGGCAAGGGCGGTGGTCAGCACGCAGGCCTTGACGGCCGCACCGTCCACATGAATGGTGCAGGTGCCGCAAGCACCCTCGGAGCAGCCGTCCTTGGCGGAATGGATGTGCAGGTCGTCGCGCAGGTAGCGCAGCAGCGGTTTGTTTTGGGTCGTCGTGTGCTCGACGCCGTTAACGGTAAAAGTGAATTCCTGTGCCATGGTGATTCCCTTCTACACGCCGGCGGCGATGCCGGTGCGGTCGTGGATGGCGCCATGCGGGCAAACGACGGCGCACATGCCGCACGACAGGCAGTCCGCACCGTCGATGTGGGCACAGTTGTCCTCGATGCGGATAGCGCCGGCAGGGCATTTTTTGGCGCACATGCCGCAACCGATGCAGCTCGTGTCGCAGATCTTGCGGGCGATGGCGCCCTTGTCGGTGTTGTTGCAGCGCACCAGAATGTTCTGGTAGCCGGGAACAAAGGCAATCACGCGCTGCGGGCACGCCATGCCGCACAGGCCACAGCCCGTGCACTTTGAGCGGTCCACGCGGGCGATGCCATCGACCAGCGCAATGGCACCGTGGGGGCAGGCCGTGACGCAGGCGCCACAGCCAATGCAGCCTTCGCTGCAGCGGGCGTCGCCGCCTGCGGAGGCGCAACCGCTTCCGCAGGCAACGTAGGCCACGTTATGTTGAATGGATTTGGCCATAAGAGACTCGCCTATTTCTTAAGGAGGTACGGATAGTTGTCGCGCACAGCCCTGATGGTCAGGCGGACGGCCTCGGGCAGACCGGTGTTGACGGCATCGACCGAGACGGTGCGGACCGTGCCGGCGACGCGGACCTTAAAGTGGTCCTCGTCCACGGCCAGGAAGCCCTCGTTCTCGGAGTTCTCCATGTCCTGATCGCTCCAGAACAGGGTGAGCTTGTCCTTGTAGGGACGACCCTCCTGGTAAGGGCAGAACACGGCGCAGTTGCCGCACTCGTTGCACATGCCGTCGATGTGGACGACCTGATGCTTGGCCAGGCCCGGCACCTTAATTGCCACGTTGGCGCGGTTGGGGCACACATCGCAGCAGACCTCGCACACCGAGCCGCAGCCCAGGCAGCGGGTCTTGGTGCAGTTGCGCTTGTCACGGCATAGCGACCCCTTGCGCTCGTAGCAGGTGTCCTCGCGGCCGGCCTGCTCGTTGCAGTCGACGTACTTGTTAAAGTCCACGCCGGCGATGGCGCGGGCGACCTCGGCGGCGTCGGCGATAGCCTCGACCACGGTAGCGGGACCGCGGCGGCAGTCACCGGCAGCCCAGACGCCCTCGACGCCGGTGGAGGTGGCGGCAAGGCGGCCGCGACGGTCGTGCTCGACGCCCGCGGCGTCGTACAGGCTGGCATCGATGCCCTCGCCCACGGCGCAGATCACCGTGGTGGCGGAAAGCTCGACGGTCTCGCCCGTGGCGACGGGGCTGCGACGGCCGCTTGCATCCGGCTCGCCAAGTTCCATGACGTCGCAGGTCAGCGCGGCGCCGTTGAGCGCCTTGGGCGCCAGCAGCTCGCAGAACTCAACGCCGTCGGCAAGAGCAAGATCGAGCTCTTCCTCGTCGGCGGGCATCTGCTTCTTGGTGCGGCGATACACCAGGCGCACGTTCTTCACGCCAGCAAGGCGCTTGGCCACGCGGGCCGCGTCCATGGCGGTGTTGCCGGCGCCGATGACCACGACGTCCTCGCCCAGCTCGAGCTTCTCGCCCTTCTTGGCGGCCTCGAGGAACTCCAGCACGTCGAGCTCGGCACCCTCGCCCAGGCCCGCAGAGCCGGGCATCCAGGCACCGGTGGCCACGACCACGTCGGTAAAGCCCTGGGCCTTGAGCTCGTCAATGGACTCCACGCGGGCGTTGAGCTGCACCTTGGCGCCAAAGGCCAGACAGAGCTCGGCATCGTGGGAAATATCGTCGCTCGCGATACGGAACTCGGGGATCACGTGACGGACCACGCCGCCGAGAGAGTCGCGGGCCTCGAAGATAGTGACGGGCACGCCGGCACGCGTCAGGAAGAACGCCGTCGCCAGGCCGGCAGGGCCGCCGCCGATAACGGCAACGTTGCGCTCGGCGTCGTTGGCGATGGCCTGGGCGCGCAGCTTGGGCAGCACGGCGGTCATGGCCTCGCGAGCGGCCTTGAGCTTGCTGGCGCGGATCTGGGCGCCCTCGGGCTCGTAGAATGCACGCTCGCAGGCACGGCCGCAGGGATGCGGGCAGATGGTACCGGTGATGAACGGCAGGGCGTTGCGCTCGATGATGATGTTGAGTGCGTCCTCGTAGCGACCCTCGTCAACAGCCGCCAGGTAGGCGGGAATATCCTGCTGGATGGGGCAGCTCGTGCGGCACGGCGTGGTAAAGCAATCGGAAAGCGGGCTCTTGCCAGCGACCTTGCGGTCGGGCAGCGGACGCAGCGGCTTCTTGTAGAGCGGGTTGGTGAGCGAGTCGGTCTGGATCGCGGTCACGGCCTCGAGCGAGACGCCCTCAAACGGCTTGCCGTCCAGATCGGTAAACTCGCCGGCCATCTGGCTAAAGCGCTCGTAGCCACCGGGCTTGAGCACGTCGGTCGCCAGGGTGACGGGCCAAATGCCGGCATCGTACAGGGCGCGGATGTTGTAGACCGTGGCACCGCCGGAGTAGCTGATGCGCAGCTTGCCGTCAAACTGCTCGGTAATGCGGCGGGCGGCCTCGATGGTCAGCGAGAACAGCGAACGGCCCGACATGTACATCTCGGTGGAGGGCAGCTCGTTCCTCGTCACGTCGACGGGGAACGTGTTGGTCAGCTTGACGCCAAACTCCAGGCCGCGCTCGGCGCACAGGGCAATCAGGCGCTCGAACATGGGCACGGCATCGGCCCACTGCAGGTCCTCGCGGAAGTGCGTATCGTCGAAGACGATGTAGTCAAAGCCCAGCTCGTTGAGGCGCTGACGGGCAAACTCATAGCCCAGCAGCGTGGGGTTGCACTTGATGTAGGTGTTGAGGCCCTTCTCGGTGATCAGATAGGTCGCGATGCGCTCGATCTCCGCCGGCGGGCAGCCATGCAGCGTGGACTCGGTGATGGAGTTGGACACGCGCGCCGGGATGGACTCGACAAACGCGGCATCGACATGCTCAAACTTGTCCAGGTTAGCGAGAGCCCAGGCACGGCACTCGTTCCAGACGTCGGAGCCGCTGGCGTCCTTCATGCCCTCGATGTAGGCATCGACCTTGGGGCTCTTGATGCCCTCCAGGTCATAGCCCACGGACATGTTGAAGACAAAGCCGTCCGGGCTGCCCAGGCCGTACTCGCGAGCGATCAGGTGGCAGGCAAACCATGCCTTCACGTACTCGGCAAAGGCCTGCGGAACCTCGAGCTCGGTCGACCACTCGCAGTTGTAGCACTCATCCTGCGCCACGATGCAGGGTTTGTTCACACACTTGGAGAGCTCCTCGCCGTCCATAACCTGGACGGTCTTGAGCTCAAAGAAGCGGGAACCAGCCACATAAGAGGCCACGATGTTCTGGGCAAGCTGCGTATTGGGGCCGGCAGCCGGGCCAAACGGAGTCTCGATGCGCTCGTCAAAAATGGGAAGCGCACCCTCCTGGTTGGTCGTGACCATCTTGCGCACGCCAAAGATGGCGTCCTGGGTCTTGTGCTCCTCGATGATCCAGTTCATCAGCTGCGAAAACGGGATCGGCCTCATGATGTCGCTCATAGTGAGCTCCTCTCTGTAACGCCCGGCGAGACCGCGCGGCGGGCGCAAATACGGTGTAGCGCTAGCACAGCGCCGGCGACCCCGCGGAGGCCGCCTATACGCGCGTCGGATGCGGCGAAACATCCGACGCGCGCGAAACTACTTGTGAATTAGTAGGCGCGATCGTTGAGCGTGCTCCAGAGCTTCTTGGACTCAGCCATGGTCCACGCGTTGATCTTGTCCTCATCAATGCCAACGAACTCGCGATCCTTGTACAGGACGCGGCCGTTGATGATGGTGGTGCGGCAGTTTTTGCCCATCATGCCAAAGAGCATGTGGCCGTCGATGTTCTCCTCGCTCAGCGGCGTAAAGGGCTTGTAGTCCATAACGATGACGTCGGCGGCAGCGCCGGCCTCGAGCACACCGAGCTTGCGGTCGAAGTACTTGCTCGCCATCTTGGCGTTGTTCTCGAACAGCATGGTCATGGCCTCGCACCAGCCCACGTTGGGCATGGCGGCGTTGTGGCGCTGAATGATCAGGAAGACCTTGAGGCTCTCGAGCATATCGTGAGTGTAGGCGTCGGTGCCCATGCACACGGGGATGCCGCGGCGGAAGAACTCGAGCACGGGGGCGCAGCCCACGGCGTTGCCCATATTGGATTCGGGGTTGTTGACGAGCCAGGTACCGGACTCCTTGACGATATCCATCTCGGCAGGCGTCACGTGGATGCAGTGGCCGAGCATGGTGTCGGGACCCAGCAGGTTGTGCTGCAGCAGGCGCTCGACGGGGCTGATGCCACCGCGGTTGAGGCGGGAGTCCCACACGTCATTCATGCCCTCGCACACATGGATGTGGAAGCCGGTCAGACCGTTGTTGGCCTCGGCCATCTTGTCCATGGTCTCGTCCGAAAGCGTAAAGGTGGCGTGACCGCCAAACATGGCGGCGATCATGTGGTTGTCGTTATCGCGACGCTCCTTGGCGGCCCACTGGGCAAACTCGGCGTTCTCGGCAATGGCCTGGTCGCATTTTTCCTGACCGCGGCGGTCGGAGACCTCGTAGCACAGGCACGAACGCATGCCCAGCTCCTGAGCTGCATCCTTAATGGTAAAGAGGCTGCCTGGGATCTCGCAGAAGCTCGCGTGGTGATCGAAGATCGTTGTGACGCCATCGCGGATGGAGTCAAGAATCGTGGCATAGGCGCTGGCCTTGGTGCCGTCGAGCGTCAGGTTGTCATCGATCTTCCACCACTGCTGCTCAAGATTCTCCAGGAAGTTGGTGGGGTTGCAGCCCTTAATGGCAAGGCCGCGGGCCAGACCCGAGTAGATGTGGGTGTGGCAGTTGATGAGTCCGGGCATGATGAGGTTGCCCTGGGCGTCGACGTACTCGGCATCCGGGTACTTGGCCTTGAGCTCGCGCTCGGGGCCTACTTCGACGATCGTATCTCCGTCAATGGCGACCGCACCGTTGGGAATGAACGGGGTCTGAGAATTGCGGGTAAAGACAGAACCGTTAGCGACCAGAAGCATGAATGCTCCCTTCAACATCAGAGGCGGGGTTTGACACCTCTGACATAGCGGAAGTGCGAAGCGCCGGCCTACACCGGAAACGGGCCCTCTCCCGTCAACGCTTCACCAAAGGGGCAAGCCCTTTGAAGTGCGGCCTATCGCCGCATGGCGTCGGCGGACGAGGCGATACGTCCGCCGACGAATAGCACCGAATTGGTTACTTCTTGCTCTCGGGCAAGACCAGATCCACGGCAGCGTCCTTGGCGGCATCGATGTGCTGAGCCACGACCGGCGTCTGCGGAAGGATCAGATTAAGGACAATGGCCATGATTGCGGTGGGGGTTACGGCATTGGAGCCGATGACGGTGGACACCCAGGCGGGCATACCCTCGCCGGCAAGGCAACCGCTGGCCATCCAGATACCCAGGCCAAAGACGACGGAGGTGCCGACGATGGTGGTAGTGCGCTGCGTGAGGCCCTCGCGGGTGAACATGCGCACGCCATTCATGGTGATGGTGCCAAAGACGCCGACGGTCGCGCCGCCGATGACGGGCTGCGGGATAGCGGAAAGGACGGCAGAGAGCTGCGGGAACAGACCGGCAATGGCAAAGACGGCCGCGATGATCACAAAGACCCACTTGTTGACGACCTTGTTGGAGCAGATGATGCCCACGTTCTGGCCAAGGGCGCTGGTGGGAAGACCGCCCAGCAGGCCGCCGACCATAGAAGTGAGGCCCTGGGACACGATAGCGCCGGAGAGCTCGCGCTCGGTGGGCATACGGTCGATGGAGCCCAGGCAGGCGGCGGAGACGTCACCGATAACCTGGATGGCAACCATGGGGAACACGACGGCGAGGGTAATGCAGACCTCGGGATCAAACTCGAGCGCGTAGGGCATGAGCTTGGGAAGGGCGAAGACCTGAGCGGTGGCGACGCTGGAGAAGTCGATCATGCCGAAGGGGATGGAGACGATCATGCCAACGATCATGCCAAAGAACACGGAGCCCAGCTTGAGCGTGCCCTTGCCAAAGTTGGCGAGCGCAAAGACCACTGCGAAGGTGATAAGAGCGACGCACCAGGCCTGCGGGGTGCCCCACAGCGGCGTGCCCATGCCGCCGGCCATGTACTTGACGGCCGTGGGATACAGCGAAACGCCAATGGAGAAGATGACCGTACCGGTCACGACGGGCGGGAACAGCCACTTAATCTTGCTGTAGGCCAGACCAAAGAGGACCGCGACGGCACCGCCGACAATCTCGCCGCCCAGCAGCGCACCAAAGCTAAAGCCCGAGGCACCCATGGCCTGCAGGGCCGGCAGGAACGCGAACGAGACGCCCATGACGATGGGCAGGCCGCCGCCGATGCGGCGGAAGGGAGCGAAGGCCTGAAGGGCCGTGTCGATTGCCGAAAGAATGAGCGCAACCTGAATGATGTCGGTGCTCTGCTGGCTATTAAAGCCGTAGACGCCGGCCATGATGACAGCCGGGGTGATGATACCGGCAAACGAAGCCAGTACGTGCTGAAGGGCACACGGGATCATTTCCTTAACGGGAGGCATGCCTTCACGAGTGAACAGGGCTTCAGTGCCGTTCGTAACCGTCTCCTGGGTCATTTGACCACCAATCCTCGAAATAGTTGTTTCGCATCTAACGCTCTATTGTGACGCAGTGCGGGGTTGAGGTTGTGCCTTCGTTGCATATCGTATTAAAGATGATTCTCATTCTCAATAATAATTTTTTGTTATCAGACTATTCTTCAGCTGAGATAATGCATTTCCGCAGGTCAGGAAAGTGTCTGGTCAAAATAACATCTAACTTTTCTTTTGGTCAACCGTTTACCGCCAAATTCCTACCGTTCGTCTGTATTACGCAATGTACCTGCGGATATACGAGATGAAGAGTAGCGTGTTACCATGAGAAAAAATTGTTATGAACCTTCCGATTTCACCCAAAGGAGTTGCCCGTGAACGAGACCGTACGTCGCTTTTTGCCGATGGTCGATTTCCTGGAGCAGATACTCGGTAAGAACAGCGAGATCGTCCTGCACGATTTCTCGGATCCCGACCACGCCATCGTCGATATTCGCAACGGCATCGTGAGTGGCCGCAAGGTCGGCGGTCCCGCCACCGACCTGGCACTCAAGATCATGCACGACGCCAAGTATCGCGACCTGCCGTTTATTACGGGCTACGAGGGGCGCGGCGCCGGTGGCAAGACGCTGGAGTCAGCGACGTACTTTATCCGCGAGAATGACGAGATCGTCGGTATGCTTTGCGTCAACACCGACCTCTCGACCGTGCGCTCCATCAACGCCATGGCGCAGCAGCTCATGGCGTGCTTCGACGCGGCGCCGACGCGCACGGAGCCCGCCCCTATCGAGGTCGAAAGCCTTTCGGAATCTACGCAGGAGCTCATCGACCGCAGCATTGCCGAGTTGCTGAGCGCGCGCGGGCTGGATGTAGCGTCGCTTGGCCAGAGCGACCGCGTGGACGTCATTCGCCACCTCAACGGCAACGGGGTGTTCATGCTCAAGGGCGCCGTGGCCTGCGCCGCCACCGCGCTGGGCATCTCGGAGCCCAGCGTCTACCGCTACCTGCAAAAAGTTCGCAAGGAAGGCTAACAAACAAAAAGACTGCCCTTGGTGGCTCCACATGCGATCTGTCACTTGACAAAAGACCCTGCAGCTCGCACCGCAGGGTCTTTTTGCATGCCATGTTTAGTTGTTGCCAACGCCCTAGAGAGCGGCGACGACCTCGATCTCGACCAGACCGCCGGCCGGAAGGGCGGCAACCTGGAAGGCGCTGCGCGCAGGGAACGGAGCCTCGAACTTGGAGGCATAAATCTCGTTCACGGCAGCGAAGTCGGCGATGTCGGCCAGGTAGACCGTGGTCTTGACGACATCGGCAAAGGTGGCGCCGGCAGCGGTCAGCAGGGCCTCGACGTTAGCAAGGGACTGCTTAGCCTGGGCTTCGACGCCCTCGGGCATCTTGCCGGTTGCGGGGTCGATGCCCAGCTGGCCGGACAGGAACACCATGTTGCCGGTCTGGATGCCGGGGGAATACGGGCCGATGGCTGCAGGTGCGTTATCGGAAGACACGACGGTCTTGCTCATGTTTTTCTCCTTACGATCAGTTGAGAAAGCGTGAGCGCGGCGTTCACACCGGGAGGCACAGTTCGGTCTGAACACCGCGCTTGATTGGGATAGTACTCAAGGTTTCCGCGCGATGCAAGATTATTATCACGTTGCGAGAATCTTTTATCGCCCAACGGCGTCTGTCGGCCGCTGAACGGCACGACCGGCGACCTGCCTGAAGACTTTATCCTGCTTGGGCCACAGGGCTCGTCCGCCGCAACAGCACCACTATACTTTTGAGTATCTGAGCATTTTGAAAGGCAGGATATGACCGCAACCGCCAGTCGAACCACCAACCGCAGACCCGAGCTTTTAGCGCCCGCCGGAGGGCCCGAGCCCTTTGCCGCCGCACTCGCCGCCGGGGCAGACGCCATCTACTGCGGTATGGGCAGCTTCAACGCCCGCCGCAAGGCCACCAACTTTACCGACGAGGCCTTTGAGCAAGCCTGCCGCGCCGCGCATCTAGCCGGGTCGCGCGTCTACGTCACGGTCAACATCGTCATCAAGCAGTCCGAGATGGGCGATGCGTTGCAACTCATCCACCGCTGCTCCACGTTGGGCGCCGACGCCTTCATCATCCAGGACTGGGGCCTGTTCTTTGAGGTCAAGCGCACGATGCCCGGCATCGAGACGCACATCTCAACCCAAGCAAACATCCACGACGACCGCGGAACCCTTTGGTGCCGCGAGCAGGGCGCCGACCGCGTGACTCTCTCGCGCGAGCTTTCCATCGACGAAATTGCCACCATTCACGATGCCGCGCCCGATGTGGACCTTGAGGTCTTTAGCCACGGCGCCATCTGCTTTTGCTACTCGGGCCTGTGCCTGCTTTCGAGCTTTGCCATGGCGGGGCGATCGGCCAACCGCGGCATGTGCGCCCAGCCCTGCCGCCTGCCCTACGAGCTGATCGACGAGAACGGACGTACGCTCTCCCCTGCCGGACGCGAGCGCGCTCTATGCCCGCGCGACACCAACACTTCGCAGCTCGTTCGCCGTCTGTATGACGCCGGCGCCGCATCGCTCAAGCTCGAGGGCCGCATGAAGGCGCCCGATTACGTGTACTCCATCGTCGATGTGTATCGTCATCAAATCGATGACATGCTGGCCGGGGTCGCCGTTGATAAGCACGAGGACGCCGCTCGCCAGCGTCAACTCAAGCGCTGCTTTAACCGCGACTTTACGCACGCCTATCAGGACGGCACCTCGGGCGACGAGATGATGAGCTATGAGCGTTCCAACAACCGCGGCCAGATCGTGGGCACGGTGCTGGGCAGCCGCCCGGCCAACCGCGATGTGCGCGGCCTCAAGCCCGACGACCGCCGTCGCCGCGCCGCCATCGCCCGCATTGAGCTGTTTGAGCCCGTGGGCAAGGGCGATCTGCTGGAGCTTCGCCACGATAACGAGTTTGACCAGTTCCTAACCACTATTGCCGCCGATGATGCCGCCGCCGGTGACATCATCGAATGTCGCGTGCCCCGCAGCATGCCCGAGGGCTGCCGCGTGCGCATCATCCGCAGCCAGCGCGCCATCGACGCCGCCGGCGCCGCGCTCAAGCGCGACGTGCTGCGCCGCCGAGCTGTTGATGTGTCCGTCGTGGCGCGCCTGGGCGAGCCGTTTACCGTCACACTCACCTGCTGTGACAGCCCCGCGCTCACCGCCACCGCCACGGGCTTCACCGTCGAGGCCGCCAAGACCCGCGCCGTCGAGGCGGCAGACCTGGTTGAGCATGTGGGCCGCATGGGCTCCTCGCCCTTTGAGGCAGCGAGCTTTGACGTTTCGCTCGACGCCGGCTGCGGCATGGGCTTCTCCGCCGTGCATAAGGTGCGCGCCGCCGCTTGCAAGGCGCTGGAAGAGGCCATTCTGGCACCCTACGAGGAGCGCGCGAAAACGCTCGAGTTGCCGGTGCTCGACAAATGTACGCGCTCCATGCCCGAGCACTACCGCGATGAGCCGCAGATCTGCGCCACCGTCACGTCGCTCGACGCCGCCGAGGCCGCTCGTGCCGAGGGCGCCACGCGCATCTACATGACCACCGACGCACTCGATGCGGCCGAGCTCTCCCCTGCCGATGCATTTGAGCAGGGTATCGTGCCCGTACTCGACGAGGTCTGCCGCGCCGCCGACCACGAGCGCGTCGATCCCTGGATCAATGCCGGAGCCACCGTCGCCGTCGGCAATATCTCCGAGCTTGCTCTGGCCGCCCAAGTTGGTGCCACGGCGGAGGTCCGCTCTTGCCTGCCGGTTCACAACACGCCCTGCATGGAAGCGCTTGCCGAGCGCGGAGCCGGTGCGTTTTGTCTCTCGCCCGAGATCACGCTCGACGAGATTGTCTCGCTCGGCGCCGCCGCGCCCGCGGCTCTGGGCATCACCGTCTTTGGCCGCCCGCGCGTCATGACAAGCGAGCATTGCATTCTGCAGGTTGCCAACGGCTGCATCCACGATTGTGCCAACTGCCGTCTGCGTGCCCGCAAGCTCTCGCTCAAGAATATCGACGGAAAGGTCATGCCCGTCCGCACCGACATCCATGGCCGCTCTCGCTTGTACGACGCCTACCCCATCGACCTTACGCCGCAGGTACCACAGCTGCTCGATGCCGGCGTGCGTCGTCTTATGGTGGACGGCACGCTGCTCGAGGCCGATGAGATTGGCCGTGCCGTCGCCCGCGTCCGTCGCGCCGTCGAGGCCGCGCAGGCCGGCCGCAAGCCCGCCGCCCGCCTACGCGGGGCGACCTCGGGCTGCATGTTTGTGGGAATCAGCTAACCGAAAGGCTTACACGTGAACGAAGAACCTCAAGTCCTCTACTGCGACGCCTGGCTCATGGCCATCGACAAGCCCGCCGGCATGATCGTCCACGGTGACGGCACCGGCGAGCGCACGCTTACCGACTACGCCAGCGATCTGCTGCTGGCGATGGGCGACGGCTTTGCCGCGACCGATATGCAGCCGCTCAACCGCCTTGACCGCGACACCACCGGCGTGGTGTTATTTTCGCTCGACAAGCAGACGCAGCCCGCCTTTGACCAGATGGTCATCGACCACGCTTTCGAAAAGCACTACCTGGCACTCGCCGAGGGCAAGATCGACTGGAACGAAAAGCTCATCGACAAGCCCATCGCCCGCGACCGCCACGACAGCCGCAAGATGCGCGTCGGTGCCAGTGGCAAGCCGTCGCAGACGCGCGTGAAGGTGCTCAAGCGCCTTAAGAGCCGTCGAGGCCTGCCCGCGCGTTCGTATATCGATGTCGAGCTGCTCACCGGCCGCAAGCACCAAATCCGCGTGCATCTGGCGAGCGAGCGTCATCCCCTGGTTGGCGACGACCTGTACGGCACGCCGCGTCCTTGCGGCCTCATGCTCCACGCCCACAGTGTGTCCTTTACGCATCCCGTAACCGGCGAGCACATCCACATCGAAGCCCCCTGCCCCTGGGAACCCTAAAACCTGCCAAATAGGGACAGGTTTATTTTGGCAGGTTTTATCTGGGCAAACGTCAAAACCACCACGATGGCTCAGCCGTGGCGCCAAAACGTCTCGATCTGTAACAGTTAGAACCCATTTTCCGGTCTATCTGTTACAGATCGAGACATTCGAATCCCCCGCAAGAGAAAATCTCAATCTGTAACAATAACTCGGCAAAATCGGTCCCAGCTGTTACAGATCGAGACAAAGGGACGGCGCGGTTCGGAAGTATCTCAATCTGTAACATCTAGCCCACTTTTAACGGTCCAGTTGTTACAGACTTAGACAAACCGGTAGACAACAAAAGCGGCAACGCCCGTAATGGACGTTGCCGCTTTTCTATTGAGAAAACTGAATGGTTTTGACCTTGCCCCACTGCTAGACCGTGATGACGTTGTCCATTGCCCGGTACTTGGCGGGCACCTCGCCTGCGGTAATAATCGTTGCATCGCGGAAGTCCGCGAACTTGACGGGCGCCACCATGCCAAATTTACTGGCGTCCGAGATTACGAAGCGTTTGGCGGTATGACGCATCGAGATACGCTTGACCTGCGCTTCCTCGATATCCGGCGTGGTGAGACCTTGCTCGGCGGCGATGCCATTGGAACCCCAAAAGCCGCAGTTGAAGTTATAGCGGTCCAGGGTTGCCAAGGCATCGGGACCGACGAGCGCCTCGGTCTCGGGCTTGAGCTCACCACCCAGCACAACGGCGCGCATACCGCGCAGGGCGAGATGCTGGGCATGGAGCACAGAATCGGTCACATAGGTGACGCCGTCGAGATGCGGAAGATGCTCGATGAGCTTGAGGGTCGTGGAGCCCGAATCGATATACACAAAGCTATCGAGCTCCACCAGGGCCGCGGCACGGGCGCAGATGCGCTCCTTGTCATCGTTATGGAGATCACTGCGCTCGCTGATCGTCAGGTCACGCGTCACGTGCGCGCGCTCAAGACTCGTCGCGCCTCCGTGCACCTTGGCGATACGGTGCGCGCGGTCGAGCGTTTGCAAGTCACGGCGAATGGTGGACGGTGTCACGCCCAGGGCCTCGGCAAGCTCCGGCACGGTAACCGAGCCGGTCCGCTGCACCATCGACACGATCGCGTTGAGCCTATCTTCCGCAAGCATCGCTTACTCCTCCTCGGGGTACACGACTCCCCAATCGGCGCGGAGCTTGGTCATGAGCTCCATCACATCAGAAGCATAATCCAGAAGCTCACGCTTGGAATCGTCGCCGGCGACGGCCTTCTCCAGGTCAGCCATCTCGTAGCACAGGGCATAGGCCTCGGTGCCCGCGGCGACCTCCTCGCGATGACCGTCCGCGGTCCACACGATCGTCGCGTGATCGGCGCGCGGATACTCGTTGACCTCGACATAGCAATTGTCAAAGCTGATAACCGAGCGCTTTGGCTGCTTGGAGTGGAGCGTAAGGCTCACGACGCCCAGCTGCTGCTCGGCATTACGGCAGACAATGCCACCCGCGACGTCAACACCAGTCTCGCAGGTATTGCCCAGAGACACGACCTCGACGGGTTGGCTGGCCATAAACAGGCGCATGACGGAGAGCGCATACACGCCGATATCGAGCATGGCGCCGCCGGCAAGACTGCGGTTGTAGAAGCGGTTAGTCAGGTCGCCGTACTCCTTATAGCTGCCAAAGTTGAGCTGAACGAGGTTCATGCGGCCAAAGTCGCCCGCATCCATGCGACGGCGCAGCTCCTGATACAGCGGCATGTGAAGCACCGTGGTGGCATCCATAAGGACCACGTTGTGATCATCGGCGATGGCGCGGGCCTCGTCGAGCTCGGCAGAGTTGAGGGTAATGGCCTTCTCGCAGAGCACGTGCTTGCCGGCGGCCAGCGCGGCACGCAGATAGGTAATATGCGTGTTGTGCGGCGTGGTGATATAGACGGCATCGATGTCCGGATCGGCGTAGAGGTCCTCAACCGTCTCATACACCTTCTCGACACCATACTGCTCGGCAAAAGCCTGAGCCTTGGACAGCGTACGGTTGGCGACACCCGCGAGCTTGCGACCGGCCAGAGCGAGGGACTGGGCCATTTGGTTGGCGATAACGCCGCAACCGATTACAGCCCAGCGAAGCTCGGGTGCCGTAAAGATGTCGTTAGGGAACGGCATGTCCTGAACCGAAGCGAATGCTGCTTTGGCGGCTGCCGCGGCGTCGAGTGGAGCCTGCTTGGAATCTGCCATATGTGCCTCCTGGGTCATGGAGCGTCTAACATTTCTGCCGTCTCTATATTCGCACAAATTAGCGCGTATGTGCGTACTTTTGCGTATATAACCGCTAAATGGTCAAAATACAGCCGCAGACGGCGCTTATACACGCATAGCCACGCAATCCTACGCACACAAATACGCACAAATGCGCACTAATCATTACTCAGAGACGGGGAATTCTGCTTAGAACTCGAAAGACAGGATGATCCGCTTCGCCTCGTCGCTCATGGCGCGCTGCAGCTCTAAGGACCGTCCCAAACTGCCGACAGAAAAGGAACGTCCCAAACTGCAGACAGAAAAAGAACGTCCCCAGGCGCCGGCATTTCAAGAGCGCTCATTTAAGTCTGTCCCCAATAAGTTCAATCACTCATGTAAGTCTGTCCCCAATGAGTGGGAGCAATCAGAGACTCTTTGCGAGGGAGGCCGGACGTGGCCTTCCTCGTTTTTATTCATGGACTTTAGTCCGTGCCGCACGGCACGCGCGGCATAGAAAGCCACCCGCTCAGCGGGTGGAGGCCAATTTCCGCTACGCGACAAAAACCTTCCCCCTAGCATGAGGATTGTTCAGGTCATCATGCTAGGGGGAAGGTGATTGCTGTGGCCCAGAAAGCCAACAGCCTCGCGCACACGAAATGGCTGTGCAAGCACCGCATCGCACCGAGATCAAGCTCATCGCCGCCATCGTCGAGAAGCACCCCAAGGTGCGCTTTGCCGCGAGCTGCACCTCGGCCCACGCCGACCTCTACGACCGCATGGAGCAGGCCCTGTGCGAGCGCGTGGCCAACGCGGTGGAGGTCGTCCGCTCCGACATCAGCCCCGCGTTTCTTGTCCACACCGGTCCAAACCTCGTGGGTGTGGCGGTCCAGGGACTCTAGCGGAGGCGGGGCGTCCTGCCCCAAAAACAAATGCAAAAGACGAGCGCTTCTTGCCGCTCAATTGGCAAGAAGCGCTCGTCTTTTCTTAACGCGTTGTATGGCGGAGAGAGCGCAAGTTACGCGAGCGCCCTTCTTGCCAGCTCGGCCGCGCCGAGGATTCCTTGGTCGCCGCCGCAGCCCGGGGCGCAGATGTAGCTCTCCATGTCCTTAAGCTCGGCGGTCTGGATGTAGCCACCCAGATATTCGAGGGTCTTCTTGCGGACGATGCCGTAGAGCTGCTCCTGGTGCATCACGCCGCCGCCGAGGACGATGCGGCGAGGCGAGTACATGAGCACGAGGTTCGCGCACATCTGCCCCAGATAATCCCCCTCGAGCGCCCACAGCTCATCGTTGTCCGCGAGCTCGGCCGCGGGCTTTCCCCAGCGCGCGGCGATGGCGGGGCCGGAGGCGAGGCCCTCGAGACAGTTCGCGTGGCTCGGGCAGACGCAGCGTCCCTCCTCGGTGGGACGGGTCCTTACCAGCATGTGGCCGGCCTCGGGGTGCAGCATGCCGTGAAGGAGCCTGCCCGCGCACATGACGCCCGCGCCCACACCGGTGCCGATGGTCACGTAGACGGCGTCCTCGAGCCCCTTGCAGCAGCCGAAGACCACTTCGCCGAGGCAGGCAACGTTCACGTCCGTGTCGTAGGCCACCGGAATCCCGAGGGCGTCGGCGAACGCGGCGCGAAGACCATAGCCTCGCCACGCGAGCTTGGGGGTCTGCAGGATGGAGCCGTAGCGCTCGTCGGCGGGGTCGACGCAGGTCGGGCCGAAGGCGCCGATGCCCAACGCGTCCACATCGCGGGCGGCGAACCACTCGATCATCTGCGGGACGGTCTCGGCGGGCGCAAGCGTCGGGGTCTCCATACGGTCGAGGACCTCGCCGTCGCCGGACACCACGGCACAGACCATCTTGGTCCCGCCGGCCTCGAGGGCGCCGAGCCTCATTTGCTTTTCGCTCATGTGATCCTCCTTGCAAAGGGGCGCCCGCAGCCATGGTCAACCGCGGGCGCCCATAACGTTGGCATGTTTCGAGGCGACCCTACCTGGGCACGCGGTCCTGCCTTGCGGCAAACGGGGCGAGCACGGCGTGCGGCTCGCTTTGGTACCAGTAGGCGACGGTGGAGATGTCGTCCTCGCGCTCGTAGAGCTTGATGTCGTCGTTGCCGAGGTCCTGGAATGTCACGCGCAGGTCCTCCTTGAACGAGATCGGGTCGGGAAGGTGCCACCTGTAGAGACCGTGCCTGGGCAGCGCGTCGTCGTTGGTCGCGAGCATCGGGTTCGGGTTCGGCTTGCCCGCGCTGAAGCGGTCGCGCGTGGCGTCGCGCGTCGAGCGGTACGGGTAGCCGGCGAACAGCGTGTTGAAGCACTGCGCCTCGGGCAGCGCGTGGGGCGGCCTGTCGAGAAAGGCCCAGGCACCGCCGAAGTAGTCCTCGGCTCCCGTCGAGGTGACCGTGGGGAACTCCTCGTCGCCGTCGAGGAAGAACTTCATCTCGCCCTCGCCCCACCAATAGCGCTCCAGGGCGCACAGGGCCATGTAGGTGCCGACGTAGTAGCCCTTGCCGCGCACGCCGTCGAGCACGGTGTAGTCGACGCCCCTGCGGGTGCTGCGCTCGCGGTTAAAGCGAGCGTGGAAGTACATGGCGTCGTCCGGCACGTCGGTGAGCGCGTAGTTGAACGTGTAGAAGATGTACTTAATGAACCCGGGGTGCTCGCTCGTAAGCGTGACCTTGGCGTGCTTCCTGAAGGGCATCTCGAAGTAGCAGTTCATGCCGCCCGTCGGGTTCACGCAGATGGGCATTGAGTTGACAATGGCGCGCTCACCGAAGCCGTTACAGAAGAAGTCGCCGACAGGGCACTCGACCGAGGGGGTCTCCTCGTCGTCCCAGTAGAAGCGCAGCACGAGGTCGCGCATGACGAAGCTGCCGGCGGCGGTCTTGTCGGGGACGGTCATCCAGATGTGGCGGATGATGCCGGGGCCCTCGATGTCCGCGAGCGTGATGGTCTCGCCGGACTCAAGGGGCACGCAGCACGAGCCCTTGCGGCCGACGCCGAGGTGGCTGGCCGACATGGCGGCGCGGCCCTTCTCGCCCGTGATGTTCTCGGGGGTGATGGCGCGGCTTTCCTCACCGCCGTGCATCCACACGTCCTTAAGGAACTCTCTCATCGTCGACCTCCTCTATTCGTCGTCGTCGCACTCGGCAGAACTGACACCGTTCACGTAGATGATCTGCTGGCGCGCCTCGTTGACGAGGGCATCGAAGTCGAGCTTCTCGTCGGGGCGCGCGAGCGCGACCGTCATGGCGAGCGGGAGGTTGACACCCGCGATCACGTGGATCCGGTCGGAGGCGAAGCGGGAGAAGCGCTGGTTCACGCTGCCGCCGAACGCGTCGGTAAGGACGACGACCTCGTCAGTGCCCGAAAGAGCCGCCTCGACCGCCGCGTCGAGCCCCTCGCCGTTGTCGTTCACGTAGGCGCACACGGCGTTGACGGCGTCGCCCTTACCCGTAAGGAACTCGAGGGTGTCCTTGAAGCCCTGGGCGAGAAGGGAATGGCTCGCCACAACTATCTTTCTCATTGATTCACCAATCTCTTGGGTCGAAGCTAAGCGAGGATGCCGGCGGCGGAGGCGACCATCGCGAGGACAATCACCACGAGGATGAGGGCCGTCATGCTCGCGTTCTTCTTGGTAAGAAGGTAATACGCGCTTCCCGTGATGGCGGCGGGGATCATGGCAGGCAGGATCTTGTCGAGCAGCGGCTGGATCTCCATCGCGACGTCGCCGAAGCTGAAGCTAATCGGGCAGGTGACGCCGATGACCGAGGCGATGAGGCAGCCGACCACGGTGAGGCCGAGCACGGAGGCGGCGGCAGTGAGGTTGGGAAGCTTCTCGCTGAAGTCGGTGACGAGCTTCACGCCCTGCTTGTAGCCGAACTCGAGGGCGTGCATGCGGACCCAGAAGATGGCCAGGATGAGCGCGAACCAGATGCCGGCTCCCACGGGGTTGCCCTCGATGGCCATGTAGGCGGCGATGGAGCCCATGATGGTCGGGATCATGGTCATGAGCAGGGAGTCGCCGACGCCGGCGAGCGGTCCCATGGTGCCGATCTTCAGGTCTTGGACGGCGTCCGCCGCCGCTAGGCCGTCGCGCTCCTCCATGGCCACGCAGGCGCCAAGGATGATGGCGGCGAGCCAAGGCTGGGTGTTGTAGTAGCGGAAGTGGTTGTTGAGCGCTTGCTTATAGTCCTCGTCGTTCGTGTAGATCTTCCTCAGGACCGGCGAGAGGGCGTAGGCGACTGAGGCGCCCTGCTGGGTCTGGTAGTTGAAGGTGCACACGCTCATGAGCCAGCGCCAGTTCGCGTTGCGCAGGTCCTTCTTGGTGACCTTGTAGCCGGAGGGCTTGCCCTTGGCGACGGCGGTGATGTTCTCGTTTTCCATGGTTACTCATCCTCTCCGATGAAGGCGTCTGCGGAAGCGTGGGCGGCGAGCTCGGTGTCCCTCTCGGCGCGCTGGTAGAACGCGATCGCGAGGGCAAAGCCGACGATGGCGGCGCCGATGATGGGCACGTTCAGGAAGGCCGAGAGGAAGAAGCCGGCGAGCAGGTACTGGAAGTACTTGCCGGTGGGCATGTAACGCAGCAGCATCGCGATTCCGACGGCCGGGAGCATCTTGCCGGCGAGGGTGAGGCCGGAAAGGAACCACTGGGGCATAACCTCGAGGAGCCAGTTGACGGCGGGCTGGCCGAGGGTCACGGAGACAAAGACGGGCAGGGCGGCGCACAGGCCGAAGAGCACGGGGCAGACCCACAGGATGGCGTTCATCTGCTTGAACTTGCCCTCGTCGCAGAACTTCTGGGACTTCTCGACGACGAAGCCGTTGAGGATCTTGACGATGACGTCGAGCTGGATGCCGAGCATGCCGACCGGCAGGCCGATGGCGAGGCCCGTGTCCGCGCCCAGGGTCACGCCGTAGGCTGTGGCGATGATGGCCATCGTGCCGTAGTCGGGAATCGACGAGCCGCCGAAGCCCGCGACGCCGAGCTGCATGAGCTGGATGGTGCCGCCGATGACGAGACCGGTCTGCCAGTCGCCCATGACGACACCGGTGATAAGGCCCCAGAAGACGGCATAGTTGACGAAGATCATCGGGATGCCGTAGTAGTCCACGTGCTTGATGAAGGCCAGCAGGGTCAAAAGGACGACCTGCAGGATAGTGAAGTTGACCATGATCCCTCCTTAGATGAGGTCGGCGACGGAGACGGGCTTGTCGGCGGGCACGAACTGTGCCGTCACCTTGACGCCGCGGGCGATGAGCGCCTTGTAGCTCTGGACGTTCTCGGCGGAGGCATAGGCGCGCTGGGTGAGCTGGACGCCGCCCTCCTTGACAAGAGAGCCGCCGACGATCAGCGACGGGAGCTCGATGCCCGACTCGACCAGGTGAAGGATCGTCTCGGGCTCCTTGGCGATGACAAAGACCTTCTCGCGGTCGTACTTGCCCGCCGCGAAGTTCTTGAGCGCGGTCTGCTCGGAGATGATCGAGACGGCCATGCCCGCGGGGCGCGCCATCCTCATGGTGGACTTCAGGACCTCGTCGCCGGCGACCTTGTCGTCGATGACCATGACTCGGGTCGCGCCCGACACCGGGGCCCACTGCGTCACGATGATGCCGTGAAGCAGGCGATTGTCGATTCGTGCCATAACAACACTCATGTTTGCTCCTATCAAATGAAGTTTTACGTTCGGTACTGCCTCGGCGCTATCCGGATTCGCGCCGGGCAAGGGGTTATCGGATTATTGAGGACGCGCGGTCAGCTTGCGGCGGCGCGGGGAAGGTCACTCGTCGAGCAGGAGGTCCGAGGAGCCGAGGCGCTCTTCTCGCGCCGGGGCGGCGCTCACGCTTATGTAGTCGAAGACATATGCGATCTCGCTTACGGGAACCTCTACGCGATAGCGCGTCGAGATGCTCGAGAAGCTCTGCCTGAAGGACTCGATGAAATCGGCGCGTTCCTCCTCGAAGCGGTCCTGGCCAACGTAGGTCTCAATGGGGTTTCTGGTAACAAGGCGCTCGACGAGACAGCAGAGGTGAACGTAGAGCCCAATGATGGCGTTACTGCCGATCTTCTCGCCTGTCCTGCGCTGAAGCTCGTGCACGGCGCTCTCGATCTCATGGAATAGCCGCTCCGGGTCGAGGATGGTGATGGAGCGGATGACGTTCTGCAGCGTCATGTTCGAGAGCAGCTTCTCGTGGAAAGAAGAGAGCTCGGAAGCGTCAAGCCACCTGCCGAACACGGCATCAACCTTAGAGGCGGACGCCGTCGACATGATGTCCTCGAGGGCGACGAAGGGGACGGAGGCGACCCCGGGGTCTCCCGTGCCGATGACGGCACAGACGCGGTGCTCGGAGAAAACGGCGTCGTTCGACCCGTTCGCGACGAGCTGCTTGAAGGGCCTCGTGAGCAGGCGCGCGCCTATGGTGCGCGGGAGGCTCTGCGAGACGAGCTGGCGTATCCTCTCCGCGGCGTCGACCCCGGACTCGGAGCAGAAGACGATGGCGTCCTCACGGTTGACGCGCTCGATCATCTTGCAGTGCGTCACGCACGCGGCGGTCGCATCGCCAAGAACCTCGGCGATGGACTTGCCGCCGAGCAGCCCGACCCCGATCTCGAGCGCAAGACCGGTAGAGACGTTGTTCACCACGCCGATAGTGGAGTCGGTAACGTTCTCGAGGGCCTTATAGGCCTCCTCCAAGGAGCCCATGTCGACGAGGAACACGACCCCGGTGCAGTAGGAATGGCGGTCGACGAGGCGCTGGAGCGGACCGACGATGTCCTTCAGCTGCTGGTCGTAGGGCATGTCGACAGCCTCGTACACATGCATGCCGAGCATACGGTTCGCCGCGTCGGCGATGCTCGTCGCCGTTGAGTAGCCGTGGGACAAGATGACGCAGAGCGTCCGAAGGGCCTTCGCATCGCGAGACTCCGATGCGACGCACAGCGTCAGAAGCGTCTTCGTGAAGTGATCGAGCGAGATTCCCAGCGCCCCTTCCACGTCTGCGGCGACCTGATCGGAGACACTCGAGGCAAACGGCAATTCGGAGGTCACGGCACCGAGGAGATGGGAGATTTGCTCCGCACAGGCAGACTTTCGCTTAGCCAGGCCGATACCCGGCCACAACTGCAGGCAAATCTCCTGGGCCAGTAGAAAAGCGACCTTCCTCGAAAGCTCGATGCCATAAGAAGAGCCTGCGTCGGCAAGGACCGCGCCCACGACGCGCTCGAAGGCGCGCGACCTCGAGGAGGCGACGCCGTGGTCGAAAATCAAGTGATCCTCAACGCCGCGCACAGCGGAGACAGCTTGCGAGACAAGCTCGGAGACAGAGAGCTCCCCGGCGCAGAATCGCTCATCGAGGGAGCACAGGGCATCGAGCGCCTGCTCGACCGGCCCTGTGCTCTCGGCGGCATCCAGAGACGCGTCGATCAGAACGCCATCGTCGGGCTGTTGATCGATCTGCGCGGAGGAGAGGAGCCCGCTGGGAAGAAGATACGGGCGAACGACGACGTAGTCGCCCTCGCGATTGAGGAACGCTTTGGCGCAGCAGTTCGTCACGCAGGCGCGCAAGCCGGCGATGTTATCGGAAAAGTCCGCGTTCACGAGGCAACGGTATGCGCCGCGGCTGATCTTCACATCAGAACCGATTCGGCACCCCTCGCTGCGCAGGAAGCTCAAGATGAGATCCTCGCGCTCCTCGGGGGTCCGCTCCTTGAGTGAGGGGACGCGGGCACAGATGGGCATTTTGCTGTAGGCCGAGGAAACCTTCAGGTCATCGGCGGAAAGCGTCGTCGAAAGAACGAGGCGAGCGCGCGGCGCATCCTGGGAGGCATCGAGCCCGAGGGCCGTCGCAAGGCAGTGCTCCATCGCAGAGGGAGAGAGTGCCTCGATGCCGTTGACAAAGACCACACCCCCGCGCGCTTTCGCGATCGACTCGTCAAGAAGCCCGTTGAACGAGGCGGCGTCCGGGACCCCGGCACAGTCGATGCGCACATAGGAGGAGTCGCGGGACAGCAAGCCCTGGTTCTTGCCGTACTCGTACACAAGGCGAGAAAGGAAAGACTTACCGACACCCACGCCGCCGCTCAAGAGGATGGGCAGGCCAAACGGAGGGTACTGAACCGCAGCCTTGCACTGCTCGACAACGGAGCTGAGGCTCATGTCGAAGCCCACGGCACGCGCGAAGTCGCGGTGATCGGCGATTCCCGTCGCTTGGATGAGGTCGGCGAGCGAGGCGTACTCGCTTGCAGAGAGCTTTACCTGAAAACGCTTCTGGAACGCGCGGCGATGAAAATAACGGACAGGCCTGCCCGCCACCTTAACCACAAGACCGGCGCGAACAAGGTCGTTGAGGTACTGGCTCGCCAGGCTCCTGGAGATGATGAGCGTCTCGGCGATGTCGGAGGTGGACAGACGGGCAAGGTCGTCGAGCGAGACGGCAGAGGTGAGGGCCTCGAGATGCTCGAGAATCCTGTCCCTCATGTCGACGGGTTTCTTTGCCAAGCTGTCCTGTGTGGTCTTGTCCATGACTTCTTACCTCCTCGTACAAGGAGTATAAGGGGAGAACAGAGAACGGAAGGGGGCGCGTGGGGGAATCAACAGCTCCGAGGAAAAGTCCACCACTTGAGGGGCAGAAAACAACGGCCATTGAACATTCAGGGCCGACGCTCAACACTTCGGCTCGACACTTCGCTTTGGAAAGGGCCCCGGCGCGCCGGGGTCCCAACATAAAGAAGGGCCCCGGCGCGCAGGGCCTAAAGCTTAACCATGCGCGCGGCGATGCGGGCGCAGTCGCAGGCGGCCTTCTTCTCGAAGGTGTTGTAGTCGACGACCCGGCCCTCGGCGCAGGGCTTGTCGCTGATGGCGCGCACGACGACGAGGGGCACGCCGTTGAGATAGGCGGCCTGCGCGATGGTGCAGCCCTCCATCTCGCAGCACAGGTCGCCGAAGGTCGCGAGGATTCGCTCCTTCTGTTCCGCGGGCGAGACGAACTGGTCGCCGGAGACGACGCGGCCCTTGAGGACCTTAATGTCGGGGGCGACGGCGGCCGCGGCGGCGCACGCCGCCAGCAAGGGCCGGAACGGATCGCGCAAGATCAAGGCGTCGCCCGGGAGGTCGGGCGTTACCGTCAGCCGGCGCCGCGTCTGCCGCATCATGAGGGAGAACGGCCTGGCCGGCGCATACGGCAGGAAGAGGTTCAAGGTGCACCCCGGGGCGGTCAACGAGGCCGACGTGTCGAACGTCGTCGCGCGCGGCTTCGGCGGCAGGGCGCCGTGCACCCATATATGCAGCGACTTGGCCTGCGTGCGCGTCGGGGCGTCGTGGAACTACGTCTGCCTGCTCGTCGACCTCTGCAACGGGGAGATCGTCGGCCACTCCGAAGGACCGAGGAGGGACGCACGAGCGCCGAGCCAAGCTCTTGGATTACGTGCACTGGTACAACAACTTCAGGATCCACTCGACGCTGGGCTACATGTCGCCGGTCGAGTTCAGGGAGGCGGGGCCGTCCCTCCCGGAATCGTCCAAATAAGTGTTGCCAATCCATAGCCGATCCAGCCATCATCTTCGCGAAGGCGGACGTCAGGAAAAGCTCGGCTTGAGCTCGGTCGGACGCGGTCTGTGGGGCATCATTCAGGCTCAGGGGGTCTCCTTGTCTTCTTCGGTCGCAACCTGAATGATAGGGACGGCCCCTTCTCTCTTTCCCCTTCGTTTTCGACGCGTCACCCTCTCGGCGGGCTTAAGGCCCGCGCTCGCGGGTGCAGGGGCTACGCCCAAATCCCAAAAACGTAACGACGTGCTCGAAGCGTTTCCGGACGTCAGCGTAATCTCAAATCCCGTTCGTCAACTCATGGGCAAGCCACCTGAGACTACTCATTTCTCCTACTGGCAATGAAAACCTGCGACCTGCAGTTTTGCAAACTGCTTGAAAGCCACCTGCGTTGATTCACTTCCTATTGCAGCTGGCGGCTTGCACGCGAAAAGGCATTTAAGTTTCAAAACGGGCGTTTTCGGCGCTATCGAGCCTCCAAAGGCATCCCGCCGCGCCCTTTGGGACAAAAACAAAAACTCAAAGCCCTGAGTTCGAAAATAGTTTTTGGAGTTGTCCCGACTTTTGTCCCCGAAGCCGACGAAACGCGACAGGGTGTCACCTGGCGGCACTCGATTCGAGACGGCACCGAAAACTGGATGCAACCGGAATGACAGGACGGCAGAACCGAAGCCATCGAGTAGGGATAGAAAAAAAGCCCGGGTGCCATGGCATCCGGGCCTTTGCTAGCAACTTGATGTTGCGGGCAGCTTAGAACTTGTGGCCGCACTTCTTGCAGACGCGCAGCTTGTTCTTGCCGTCCTTCTCGTGACCGACGCGGGTAACCTTACCGCACTCGGGGCAAACGAGATTGACGTTGGAGGCGTCGATGGGAGCCTCCTGCGAAACGATGCCGCCCTGCTGGTTGGCAGCGTTGGGCTTGACGGCCTTCTTGACGACCGAAACGCCCTCGACAACGACCTTGTTCTCGGCGGGGAGAGCACGCAGGACAACGCCCTGCTTGCCGCGATCCTTACCAGAGAGAACCTGGACCTTATCGCCCTTCTTGATATACATATATCTCCCCTAACTACAGGGTCTCGGGAGCGAGCGAGACGATCTTCATGTACTTCTTGTCACGAAGCTCGCGAGCGACGGGCCCGAAGATACGGGTGCCGACGGGCGAACCATCGTTGTTGATGACAACGCAGGCGTTCTCATCAAAGCGAATGTAGGAGCCATCCTTGCGGCGGATCTCCTTAACGGTGCGAACGACGACGCAACGGACAACGTCCTTCTTCTTGACGTTGGCGCCAGGGGTAGCCTCCTGGACAGCACCGATGAACACATCGCCGATGCCTGCATAACGACGCTTGGAACCGCCAAGCACCTTGATGCAGCGAATCTTGCGAGCGCCGGAGTTGTCGGCGACGTTCAGCATGGTTTGCATCTGAATCATGGTAGATGTTCCTCCGAACTAAGAACCGAAGAGAGGTGCGCAGCCTTTATACGGCCCGTGGTATGCAAGCCAGGCATACGCACATCTTCGGAAACGTACAAGTCGTAAGAGCGACTGCTTATTTAGCGCGCTCGACGACCTCGATGAGGCGCCAACGCTTCATCTTGGACATAGGACGGGTCTCCATAACGCGGACGGTATCGCCCACGCCAGCCGTGCACTCCTCGTCGTGAGCGTGCAGCTTCTTGGAGCTGGTCATCATCTTGCCGTACTTGGGGTGACGCTTGCGCTCGGTGATGGTGACAACAATGGTCTTGGCACCGGAGACGGAGGTAACGACACCCGTACGGACCTTACGCGAGTTACGCGAATCAGTCATGTTCTCTCCTTAGGTCCTACTCGGCGACAGCGGACTTCTCCGCTGCGATCTCGCGGGCGCGCTGCTCCGTGAGGACGCGAGCGATGTCCTTCTTCACGGTGTTGACGCGAGCGGTGTTGTCCAGCTGGCTGGTGGCCATCTGGAAACGAAGGTTAAAGAGCTCGGCGCGCATTTCCTTCAGCTTCTCAACGAGCTGAGCGTCCGAGAGCTCACGAATCTCTGCGGGCTTCATTAGTTCTCCTCCTTGGCGGCGGCGGCGTCCTCAGCAGCCCACTTGGCCTCGAGAGCGGCCTCCTCAGCCATCTCCTTCTCGATGCGCTGCTCAGCGTTCTTAGCAGCAACAATCTTGGTCTTGATGGGAAGCTTGTGCTGTGCAAGACGCAGAGCCTCGCGAGCGACCTCCTCGGGCACGCCCTTGACCTCGAACATGATGCGGCCGGGCTTGACGACGGCCACCCACTCCTCGGGGTTACCCTTACCAGAACCCATGCGAGTCTCGGCAGGCTTCTTGGTGATGGGCTTATCGGGGAAGATCGTGATGTAGACACGACCGCCACGCTTCATGTAGCGGGTCATGGCAATACGAGCGGCCTCGATCTGACGGTTGGTGATCCAATGGGCCTCGAGAGCCTGGATACCAAACTCGCCGAAATGCAGCTCGGTATTACCCTTGGCCTGGCCCTTCATGGAGCCACGCTGCACCTTGCGGTGAAGAATACGCTTAGGGGCAAGCACTACTGACCCCTCCTCTCGGAGTTACGACGACGAGGACGGGAAGAGCCCTCGAGTGCAGGGTTGGGAACAGGCTGGCCCGGGAGCTTCTCACCCAGGTAGATCCAGACCTTCACGCCGCAAGCGCCCATGGTGGTGCTGGCGACAGCCGTGCCGTAGTCGATCTTGGCACGGAGGGTGTGCAGAGGCACGCGACCCTCGCGATACCACTCACGACGGCCCATCTCGGCACCGCCGAGACGACCGGAGCACTGGATACGGATGCCCTTAGCGCCGGCCTTGCGGGCAGACTGGACAGCCTTGCGCATAGCGCGACGGAAGGCAACGCGGCCCTCGAGCTGCTCGGCGATAGACTGAGCAACGAGGTTGGCGTCGAGCTCGGGGCGCTTGATCTCGACAACGTCGACGGAGAGCTGGCCCTTGGAGACGCCAGCGACCTTCTCGAGCTCGGTGCGGAGGGTATCGATCTCGGCACCCTTCTTACCGATGACAACGCCGGGGCGAGCGGTGAGGATGATGACCTTCACCTTGTCGCCAGCGCGCTCGATCTCGACGCGGGAGACAGCTGCGCGGGAAAGACGCTTCTCGAGGTACTTGCGGATCTCGAGATCGTTACCGAGGGTCTTAGCGTAATCCTTCTCTGCGAACCAGCGGGAGCGCCAGTTCTCGGTGATGCCAAGACGGAAGCCGGTGGGGTAGACTTTCTGACCCATACAGCTTTACGCCTCCTTTCGAGGAGCAACGACGACGGTGATGTGGGAAGTACGCTTCAGAATGCGAGAAGCGGAACCCTTGGCGCGGGGACGGATGCGCTTAAGCGTCGGACCCTCGTCAACATAGGCAGCGGCGACAACCAGGTTGTCGGCACGCAGACCGTTGTTGTTCTCGGCGTTCGCAACGGCGGAACGGAGAACCTTCTCGACATCCACGGCGACGGCGCGGTCGCAGAAGTGGAGGATGTCGAAGGCCTGAGCGACAGGCTTGCGGCGGATCAGATCGACCACCAGGCGGGCCTTGCTGGGGGAAACACGCACGTACTTAGCGACGGCGCGAACCTCGGTGGCCTCAGTTTCAATAGACTTAGTTGCCATTTACGGTTAACCCCCTATTTGGCCTTGTGGCCACGGAACGTACGAGTCGGCGCGAACTCGCCGAGCTTGTGACCAACCATGGACTCGGTAACATACACGGGCACATGCTTGCGGCCGTCGTGGACGGCGATGGTGTGACCAACCATCTCGGGGAAGATGGTGGACGCGCGGGACCAGGTCTTCACGACGTCCTTCTTGCCAGCCTCGTTCATCGCGGTGATACGCGAGAGAAGGCGAGTCTCCACGAACGGGCCCTTTTTGAGACTTCTGCTCATAAGTGCTTTCTCCTAAAACTCGGTATCCGAAATTACTTCTTACGGCGACGAATGATGTGCTGGTTCGAGACCTTCTTCTTCTTGCGCGTACGAAGGCCCTTCGTCGGCTTACCCCAGGGGGTAACAGAGGGACGACCAGAGGTGTGGTTCTTGCCCTCGCCACCGCCGTGCGGGTGGTCGACAGGGTTCATGACGGTACCGCGGACGGTCGGGCGCACGTTCATGTGACGCTTACGGCCGGCCTTGCCGATGACGATGTTGGCGTGATCGGCGTTGCCGACCTCACCGACGGTGGCGCGGCAGGTAACGAGGATGCGGCGCATCTCGGAGGAAGGCATACGGACGATAGCGTACTTGCCCTCCTTACCCATCAGCTGGCAGGAGTTACCGGCGGAACGAGCGATAGCGGCGCCCTTGCCCGGCTGGAACTCGACGGCGTGGATGAGCGTACCGACGGGGATATCGGCGAGGGGCAGAGCGTTGCCCGGCTTGATGTCGGCGTCAGAACCGGACATGATGGTCTGACCGACCTCGAGGCCCTTGGGGGCCAGGATGTAGCGCTTCTCACCGTCAGCGTAGTGCAGCAGAGCGATGCGAGCGGAACGGTTCGGATCGTACTCGATCGTAGCAACCTTGGCGGGCACGCCGTCCTTGTTGCGCTTGAAGTCGATCACACGGTAACGACGCTTCACGCCGCCGCCCTGGTGGCGGGTGGTGATGCGGCCGTTGTTGTTACGACCGGCCTTCTTGGGCAGGGGCTCGAGAAGAGACTTCTCGGGCTTGGTGCAGGTGATCTCGGAGAAGTCGGAGATCGTCTGCCAACGCCTACCAGCGGAGGTCGGCTTAAGGTGCTTTACAGCCATTACAATCCCTTTCAATAGGAATCCGTTAGCCATCGCAGACAGGGATTCGAGGTTCTGCCTCGGGTGCGATGACACCGGACGTATACACGGTTCCGGGCGTGTCCATTTTATACGCCCAAAACCTTGAGCTCTCGCCTCCCCTATTTGGGAGGCATGAGCTCACTCAACAGCAGCGAGTCTTAGGCCTGGTTGCCAAAGACCTCGATGGTGTCGCCCTCGGCCAGCGTGACGATGGCCTTCTTCCAAGAACGGGTCTTGCCGGCGACATAGCGCACGCGCTTGGTCTTGGGCTTGACCGTCAGGGTGTTCACGCGAACGACCTTGACGCCGAAGATCTCCTCGACAGCGTCCTTGATCTGATACTTGTTAGCATCCTTGGCGACCTCGAACGTATACTTGTTCAGCTCCATGCCGGAGAAGGAACGCTCGGACACGATCGGACGGATGATGATCTCGTGGGCGGTCATTTATGCAAGCACCTCCCCGAAGTGAGCGGCGATGTCGGCGGGCATCAGCACAACGTTGTTGTTGACGAGATCGTAGGTGTTGGCCTCGTCGGCAGTGATGATGAACGTCTTGGGAATGTTGCGGAACGACAGGTAGGCGTTGACGTCCTCATCGCGAACGATGATGGTCAGACGCTTGCCCTCAAGGCCGAGAGCCTTGAGCATGGCGACGGCAGCCTTGGTGGAAGGCTTCTCGAAGCCGTAGTCGTCGACGAGCACGAGCTCGCCATCGGCCAGCTTGGCGGACAGCGCGGAGCGCATAGCCAGCTTGACCTCCTTGTTGTTCATACGCTTAGCGTAGGAACGGGGCTTGGGGGCGAAGACAACGCCACCGTGACGCCACTGGGCAGCACGGATGGAACCCTGGCGGGCACGACCGGTGCCCTTCTGACGCCAAGGCTTCTTGCCGCCACCGGAAACCTCAGAGCGGCCCTTAGCAGACTGGGTGCCCTGACGCCAAGAGGCCATCTGGCACTTGACGATGTGGTGCATAACGTGGATGTTCGGCTCGATGCCGTACACCTCAGCGGCGAGCTCGGCCTCGGCGACCTTCTTGCCCTCGCTGTTCTTTACTTCAAACTTTGCCATTTAAGTGTTCTCCTTGGTATGACGCTGGGCTAAATGGGCTGGGCCCTTAGGCCATACGGATGGCGACGAGACCATTCTTGGCACCCGGGACAGCGCCCTTGACCAAGATGAGGTTCTGCTCGGCATCGATGCGGACAACGGAAAGGTTCTTGACGGTAACGCGCTCGTTACCCATGTGACCGGCCATCTTGACGCCCTTGAGGACGCGCGCAGGATAGGCGCACTGACCGATAGAACCGGGGTGACGCTGGAAGTGAGAACCATGCGTCATAGGACCGCGGCGCTGACCCCAGCGCTTGATGCGACCCTGGAAGCCCTTACCCTTGGAGGTACCGATGACGTCGACCTTCTCGACATCAGCGAAATCAGCGACGGTGACGACCTCGCCGACCTTGTGCTCCTCGCCGTTCTCGACGCGGACCTCACGAAGGAAGCGGACAGGCTCGACGCCAGCCTTAGCGAAGTGACCAGCCATGGGCTTGTTCACGTTCTTGGCCTTGATGTCGCCGAAACCGATCTGGACGGCGTCATAGCCGTCGGTTGCCTGAGTTTTAACCTGCGAGACAGCGCAGGGGCCAGCCTGGATGACCGTGACGGGAACGACGTTGTCGTCCTCGTCCCAAACCTGGGTCATGCCAATCTTGCGGCCGAGAATCATGCTGATCAAGATATGATCCCAACTCTCGCGTGGTCTTGGGACAATGCGTACACCACCGAGCGTACGCCCCTAGAGGACCACTACTTACACGACGTGCTCCCCAGTCTTGTATTGCGTCCGGACTACCTGACAACCCTATTAAGCAGGCATTTTGTCCAGCCAGAATACTCCCCTGGTTACACACAGCTGTTTAGTATACACGGCTGCGGGCGTATCCATCGAGATTCATATTTCACTCACATTGTTTACGCAGGTAAAGTGCGTGGCACGTTCCCAGTGTGCGGCGGAGGGGGCGGGCCTGAGACATATTAAGGTTGCTGCTCTACAGTCCTGCTCACGACGGAGAGCACATTAAGTGCTCTCCCGTTCGTGCGGAACTCGCGACAACCTTAATATGTCTCAGGCCCGCCCCCTCCGCCGCACACTGGGAACGCCACGTTGATGTCTGCTTAACTCTGCTCGTTCAGGCTAATGACTTTGTTGGGGGTCCACTATTTGCTGGAGAGTGAACTTGCATTGGGACCTATCGCCCTCTCCTTGCAAATCTTCCTCGTCAAAATCAAAAATCATGATGGCGCAGTTGGGGAGTTTTGTTGGGAGCTCGAAGCCCTCTGGGGCTGCAGCCTTGATGAATTGGCGGCTGGCGCTGCCGTGGCTTACTGCTAGGAGGGTTTCGATACCCTCGGCGCCCATGAGGTTGGTGAGGGTGCCTACCATGCGCTCCTGCAGGGCATGACTTCCTTCTCCTCCAAAGGGGACCAGGTCCTCGCCCGGATCCCAGACGTCGGTGGGCAGGGCGTCGTGCGGGCCCTCTTCGAAGGAGCCGTAGCTGCGCTCGATGATGCCTTCGCAGGGCTCGACTGCTGCGTCCGGGCCAAGGAGTTCGGTTGCGACGAGCTGAGCTGTGTCCATGGCTCGGCCTAAGGGCGAAGAGACTACTTTGTCGGGGGCAACGTCGTGGGCTTTGAGCCATGCGGCTGCCATTCCCGCTTGTTTGCGGCCCAGGTCGGTCAGCGGTGAATCGCAGCGGCCCTGGACCAGCTTTTTGACGTTGAATTCTGTCTGGCCGTGGCGGAGTAGATATAGCTTCTTCATGCTCTCCCCTTCTGCATCATTTGCTTTATCGGCTCGGCCCTACTCGTGGGTATGCCCTACGTAGTCTTCGTCGATCGTGATTTTGGCGACCGACTTGGGATATTCCGATTCGACCCGTTGTGTCAGCACGTACTTTAAGTCTTCGGCACTCATCTGCAGATCCGAGGGTCGCACGCAGTCAAAGATCACGTTGGTGTGCGTAGGGCCCGGCACACAGCGTAAGTCATGAATCGAGAGGCGGCTATCGATCTCCTGTGCCATGGCGTTAATGCGCAAGCGCATGCTCGCCACCTTGGGATCGTCGGTCACGATGGGGTCGTAATGGAGCGTGACAATCATGCCGTCTTCGTTCCTAAACGCCTGCTCAATATTGTCGAGCGTGTCATGGCTTTTCAGCGGGCTGACCTCGGCTGCCATCTCGGCGTGAGCGCTTGCGAACTTCCTGCCCGGGCCGTAGTCGTGAACCATCAAATCGTGAACGCCCAAAACGCCGGGGTAGCTCATGATCTTGTCTCGAATGTGCTTGACCAGCTTAGGATCGGGCGTCTGGCCCAAAAGCGGGCTCACCGTATCCTGGATGAGTTCAAAACCGCTCCAGCCAATATAGGCGCCAACGGCAAGGCCGACCCATGCATCAAGATTGATATGCGTCACCTGGGAAACAATCGCGCACGCCAGCACGGCGCCCGTAGCAAGAACATCGTTCTTGGAATCCTGCGCGGTCGCACGCAGCGTCTCGGACTCAATGCGGTCACCGAGCTTTTGGTTGAGGGCCGCCATCCACAGCTTTACGACCATCGAAAGCACTAGAACTGCCACCAGGGCAAGCGAGAACTCGACAGGTTCCGGGTTGACGATACGCTCAACCGAGGACTTCACCAGTTCGATGCCAATAAGCAGCACGAGCGCCGCCACAACCAGACCCGAGAGATACTCGTAGCGGCCATGTCCGTAAGGATGCTCGGGGTCGGCCGGCTTGCTCGCCAGCCTAAAGCCCAGCACGCTCACGATATTCGAGCTGGCATCGGACAGGTTGTTCATGGCATCCGCCACGATCGAAACCGATCCCGACAGCACGCCAATTACGCCCTTCGCAGCACAAAGCGCAACATTGGCGAGAATACACACCACGCCCGTCAACGTGCCCACGCGCGCACGGTCGCCCTGCGCACGACGAACAATCCACTCAACCATCTATATCCGCCCCCACGGTACTACCTATATATCTATTGCTCAAACGGATTGTAGTGTAGCCACTTTGCCCCACAGATACAAAAAGGCCGCAACCCACACGGGCCACGACCTTGGAACATGACAAAGAAATCGCCCTTTGTCGCACGGGTTTATGCGCTTGCTTCGGCCACGCTCTTCGAGGTTTCGGGTGAATCAGCTCCGTCCCCCGTCGTCTGCCCCTTCGCCGGCACCACGCCAAAGCAGTAGCTCAGCGCCGCAGACACCGCAAATGCCACACCGCCGGCAGCACAGCACCACAGCAGGTTCGAGATGCCGCCCGTGGCAAAGCCAATGACCATGAGGACATTCGTCATGCCGATGGTATAGGCCGTAACGTGGCCCACGGCCGCAACAAGGCCTCCGACGGCACCGCCAATGGCCATGCACGTCAGACACCTGCCATATTTAAAGCCGCAACCGTACAGCGCTGGCTCGCTTACGCCGCCAAGAACACCCGAGATTGAATAGCCCAGCATGAGCGCCTTCTCGTCCTTATCCGAAACGCGAAGCGACGCGCCAAAAGGCATGCCCCAAACGGCGAACGTCGCCATCGTCGCGGCAATCAGGATGCACGAATCCGTTCCCACACTCATAAACTCCGCGTACGCAAGCGATAGGACAACGTTGCTGATACCCGCGATCTTAAGAAACTCCCAACCCGCGGCAAGCCCCATGAGCGTGAGCAGCGACACGATGCCACCGGAATTGCCAAGCATAAACATAAGCTGGCCCAACAGCATGCCCAGATAGCTGCCCGCCGGCGCTGTAATACACAGCGAAACCGGAACCATGACGAGCATGGTTGCAAACGGAACGAACGAAAATGCCACGGCCTTAGGGATAACTCGATGAAAGAAACACTCCACTCGCCATAGCACGGGCACCGAGATGAGGACCGGAATAACAGTCGTCGTGTAATCGTTGACCGGCGCGGGAAGCAGACCATACACGGAAGTCATCGATGCCCCCGCCGTCGATGCGGCATCGACGAGCTTAAGCAGATCGGGCGCAATCAATACGCCGCCCAGCATCATGCCCAGTTGTTCCGAGCAACCGAGCTGGCGGGCAGCCGCCCAACCAAGATAGATGGGCAAAAAGTAGTAACCGGCGTTATAGAGCCAACTGTAGAACAGGCGATAGATTTCGGAATCGGCAGGCCACAGGCCCAGCATGCCTTCGCCCATAATGACGGCGACGGTGCGGAACAACGCCGCGCAGACAATAAAGGGCAGCGCCGACATCATGCTTTTGGACAGATAGTCCACCACGGCCATGGCGTTTGATGAAACCGTCGTTGTAAACGAGGTGTTAGAAACTTGTGACATGGAACGCCTTTCCCAATGTGACATGCGGACTGCCCCTTTGTCACATCGTGCGGTACTGACCGATTGCGCGGTACTTTTCGTAGCGGAGGTTTGTGAGGGTCGCGTCGTCGAGCTGCCCAAGCGTATCGAAGGCATCAAATGCCGAGGACATGACGGCACCGGCGATCTCCTCATGCGACAGGCCCCTATCGTCAACAATGCCGTCGATGATGCCGAGCGCCAACAGATCGGGGGCCGTGAGCTTAAGCGCTTCGGCGGCCTCATTCGCGCGGTCGGTATCCTTCCACAGGATCGACGCACAGGCCTCGGGGCTCACGACCGAATAGGCCGAGCTCGAGAGCATCAGGATGCGGTCGGCCACGGATAGCGCCAGCGCGCCACCAGAGCCGCCCTCGCCTGTCACCACCGAGACAATCGGCGTCTTAAGGCCGCTCATCTCCATGAGATTCTGGGCAATCGCCTCGCCCTGGCCGCGTTCCTCGGCACCGATGCCGCAAAACGCGCCCGAAGTATCGACCAGGCACAGAACCGGTCGACCAAACTTTTCGGCCTGGCGCATAAGGCGACGCGCTTTGCGGTAGCCCTCGGGATGTGCCATACCAAAGTTGCGACGCATGCGCTCTTTGGTCGTGGTGCCGCGTTCGATGGCGATGACCGTTACGGGGCATCCGTCTTTCCAGCCAATGCCAGCCACCACAGCAGCGTCGTCGCCAAAGTAGCGGTCGCCGTGCAGCTCCACAAATCCATCCAGGCCCAGCGAGATCATCTCGCCTGCCGTGGCGCGATCTGCCGAGCGGGTCTGCTTAACAATCTCGAGCGCGGTTTTTGGTGCGGCCGAGCGCTTGAACAAGTGTCCCAACTTTTTGCCGCGGCGACCCGTATGCACGATCTCATGCGGTGCCCCCAGGCCGGGCGCGTGCCCTTCGTGCAGCGCCAACAGCTCGCCTACCGTGAGCGCAATCTCGCCACGCGGAACAACGGCATCGCAAAAGCCGTGCTCCAGCAAAAACTCGGAACGCTGGAATCCCTTGGGCAGACGCTTGTGCATGTTCTGCTCGATCACGCGCGGGCCGGCAAATGCCGTCAGGGCATCGGGCTCTGCCAGGATAATGTCGCCCTCCATGGCAAAGCTCGCGGTTACGCCTCCGGTCGTGGGGTCGGTGAGCACCGTGATATACAGGCCGCCCACCTCGCTGTGGCGCCTAACTGCCGCAGAAATCTTGGCCATCTGCATAAGCGATGTCACGCCCTCTTGCATGCGCGCACCGCCCGAAACGGTAAAGCCGACAACTGGCAATCCCAGCTCGGTCGCATGCTCAAATGTGCGACAGATCTTCTCGCCCACCACGGAACCCATCGAGCCCATCATAAAGTTGGCATCCATAAAGAAGAGAGCTGTATCGCAACCGCAGATTTTGCCCCTGCCGCACACAACGGCATCGCGCTCGCCCGAACGCTCGCTCACGCTCTTGAGTTTGTCGGCATAACCGGGAAACGAGAGGAAGTCCTCCGACGCCAGATTAGCATCCCATTCCTCAAACGTGCCCTCGTCGACCGTCATGCGCATACGGTCGCGCCCGCTCACGCGAAAGTGCTTGCCGCAACGAGGGCAGACCTCGAGGTTGTCGTGCAGGCGCGCCTCATCGATCACACGGCGGCACTCCGGGCACTTGATAAACACGTGGCGCGCGGGAAACTCGGCGCACGACTCGGTCATCGGCCCCTCGAGGACGTTGACCGTCTTCGCTTTTCTATTCATCAGCATAGAGATGCCCCATCAGATCGGTGTGATACATGCCCGACAAGAACTCGTCGTTTGCCAGCACGTCGAGCTGAAGCTCGCTGTTTTCGCTCACGCCCTCGATCACGAGCTCGCCCAGGGCCGAGCGCATCTTGCGAATGGCGCCGTCACGCGTGGGCGCACACACGATGAGCTTGCCGAGCATGGAGTCGTAGTACGGCGGAACGTTCGCACCGGTAAACATGGCGGAATCCCAGCGCACGCGCGGACCACCCGGCACACGCAATGCGGTGACCGTTCCGCATGACGGCAGAAAGTCCGGCGTTTCGGCATTGATGCGGCACTCCATGGCGTGGTTGCGGACCGGTACGTCCTCCTGCTCAAAGGGCAGGGACTGGCCGGCGGCCACGCGCAGCTGCCACTTGACCAAGTCGGTATCGGTCACAAACTCCGTGACCGGATGCTCAACCTGCAGACGCGTGTTCATTTCCATGAAGTAGAAATTGCCGTCGTCCGAATACAGGAACTCGATGGTGCCGGCGCCCTCATAGCCAACGGCACGAGCCAGGTCGCGCGCGGCCTTGTGCATGCGCGCGCGAATGTCGTCGTGTCCGTCGAGGCACGGCGCGGGGCTCTCCTCGATCAGCTTTTGGTTGCGACGCTGTACCGAGCACTCGCGCTCGCCGAGCGAAAACACATGGCCCTGCTTATCGGCCATAATCTGCACCTCGACATGGTGCGCCGGCGCGACGAACTTCTCCATGTAGCACTCACCGTCGCCAAAAACGGCCTCGCCCTCGGCACGCGCTTCGATAAACGCTTTTGCCGCATCTTCCACGCGCTCGACCTTGCGAATGCCGCGACCGCCGCCACCCGCACGCGCCTTGATGAGCACGGGGCAGCCGATGCGCTCGGCCTCGGCCGTCGCCTCCTCGGGGCTTTTGAGCAAATCGCAGCCCGGTACGATGGGCACGCCCGCCGCGGCAGCCGTTCGACGCGCGGCGTCCTTGTCGCCCATGCTGTCGATCACCTCGGCCGAAGGACCGACAAACGTCAGGCCATACTTGTCGCAGTCGCGCACGAAGCTCGCCTTCTCGGAGAAAAAGCCATACCCGGGATGAATTGCCTTGGCGCCCGACTTTACGGCACAGGTGAGCACGGCATCGTCGTTGAGGTAGCTCTCGGCAAGACGCGGGCCGCCGATGCAATACGCCTCGTCGGCAAGCTGCACGTGTAGCGCGTCCGCATCGGCCGTGGAATAAACGGCGACGGTCTTGATGCCCATATCGCGGCACGCGCGGATAACACGGACCGCGACTTCGCCTCGATTGGCGATGAGCACTTTGTCGAACATGAAGCCTTCCTTAACTTTCGTGCATGAGTGCAAAAGACATATCGGCACGGCAGCAAACCTCACCGTTGACGCTCGCAGTACCCGTCGCAAAGCGGAACGGCCCGCGCGCACGCGTGATGGAGCACACTAGATCCACCGTGTCGCCCGGGCGCACCGGACGCTTAAAGCGCACCTTGTCCAGACTCGTGTAGAACGGCGTCGCGCCGCGCGCCTCCTCATCGCCCATCAGCAGCACGCAGCAGTTCTGGGCGAGCATCTCGCACTGAATCACGCCGGGAACGACCGGGTTTCCCGGAAAATGTCCCTGCAAAAAGTACTCGTCGCCTGTAATCGTGATCTTGCCGTGGGCCTCGTCGCCCACCAGCTCGGCTTCGTCGAGCAAAAGCATCGGCTCGCGATGCGGTAACAGCTTCTTGAGCTCTTCTTTGTTCATGGATATCACCTATCCGATCCTCATGAGGCAGCTGCCAAACTCCACGAGGTCGCCGTCGGCCACGCAGATCTCGAGCACCTCACCGTCTGCCTCGGCCGTCACCTCGTTGAGAACCTTCATGGCCTCGATGATGCAGAGGGTCTCGCCGGCCTTGACCTTGGAGCCCACGCGCACAAACGGCTCGTCGCCCGGCGCAGGGGCAGCATAGAAGACGCCCACCATGGGAGCAGTCACCTCGGTGCCCTTGGGCTCCGGCGCGGCGGCAGGTGTCTGCGTGGCGGGTTCCGGTGCGGCAGGCGCGACTGTGGGAGCTGCAACTTGAGCGGCCATGGCGCTCGGCATAGGCATGGGCACGGCAACCGGCTGCGCCACACTCGCGCGCTCGAGTTCGACCGCGGTGCCATCGGGCTCCTCAACGCGTACGCGCGTGAGGCCGCGGTCCTCCATCACATCGGCTATCTCGGCAAGTCTTTTGGAATCCATGCTCTAGCTCCTCGTATATCTACGCAGCGCGATGGCGGCGTTGTGCCCGCCAAAGCCCAGGTTGGTCGAAAGCGCCCAGGTAAGGTCGGCGCGAACCGCGCGATTGGGCGTGTAATCAAGATCGCAGGCGGAATCGGGCGTGTGGTAGTTAATGGTCGGCGGCACCACGCCCTGCTCGAGTGCCATGGCGCAGGCCATGACCTCGATGGCCCCCGTGGCACCGATCATGTGCCCCGTCATCGACTTGGTCGACGAGACATGTGCGGCGCGCGCCGCGTCCTCGCCGAGCGCTCGCTTAATGCCCGCCGTCTCGGACGAATCATTAAGCTTGGTCGAGGTGCCGTGGGCATTGATGTAGAGGCCCTCGGAAGGCTTGACGTCGCCCTCGGCCACCGCCAGCGATATCGCGCGGGCAATGCCGGCAGCCTCGGGATCGGGACTCGTGATGTGATAAGCATCATCGGTGTTGCCGTAGCCCACGACCTCGGCATAAATGTGCGCACCGCGCGCCTGCGCATGTTCCATGCTCTCGAGTACCAGCACGCAAGCGCCCTCGCCCATCACAAAGCCGTCGCGGTCTGCATCGAACGGGCGGCAAGCCGTCGCAGGATCGGGGTTGGTGGTCAATGCGCGGCAGGACGTAAAGCCTGCAACGGCATCGGGGATAATGGCCGCCTCGGCGCCGCCCGCGAGGATCGCGTCGGCATAGCCGTGCTTGATGGCGCGGAACGCCTCGCCCACCGCATGGGCCGAGGTCGCGCAAGCAGTCACGACTGGCAGGGTCGGTCCCTTTGCCTTGTGGCGGATCGCGATATTGCCCGAAGCCATGTTGGGGATCATCATCGCAATCATATAGGGCGATGCGCGGCGAGGTCCACGATCGGCGATCGTGTGGACGTTGTCGACGAGCGTCGTCATGCCGCCCACGCCCGAGCCCACGTAGACGCCCAGGCGCTCACGATCGATGGCGCCTTCGACATCAAAGCCCGCATCGTGCATTGCCTCGTCCGAAGCCGCCATCGCAAACTGAACGCAGGGGTCGAGATGCTTGGCGTCACGCTTGCCAAAGTACTCGTTGCCGTCAAAGCCCTTGACTTCGGCCGCCACCTTGACGGTAAACGCATCGGTATCGAAGTGCGTGATCGGGCCGATGCCACAGGTCCCGGCGCACATGGCCGCCCAGGTGGCAAGCGCGGTGTTGCCGAGCGGCGATACGGCACCGATGCCGGTGATTGCAACTCTCTGTTCCATCATGGTCTCCTCATCCAAGCCGTTCTTCGGCCCTGGTTTCTACATCGCCATTCCGCCGTCGACGCGCACGACCTCGCCCGTAATGTAAGCAGCCGCATCGCTCGCTAAAAAGCGCACCACGCCGGCCACTTCCTCGGGACGTGCCATGCGCTTAAGGGGAATCTGTTCCTCGGTTGCCGTACGCACCTTCTCCGAGAGCTTTGCCGTCATATCTGTCTCGACAAACCCGGGGGCGACCGCGTTCGCTCGTACGCCACGAGGCGCAAGCTCGCGCGCCACCGCCTTGGTAAGCCCTATCACGCCCGCCTTGGAAGCAGCGTAGTTGGCTTGCCCGGCATTGCCCATCAGGCCCACGACCGAGCTCATGTTGACGACGCAACCGCCGCGCTGGCGCATAAAGGTCTTGGTGAGCGCGCGCGTCATATTGAACGTGCCCTTGAGATTGACATCGAGCACGCGGTCGAAGGCGTCATCGCCCATGCGCATGAGCAGGCCATCGCGGGTGATGCCGGCGTTGTTGACGAGCGCCCAAATTGAACCAAAGTCGTTGAGGACCGCTTCCACGCACGCGTTGACGGCAGCGGGATCGGCCACGTCGCATTGATATGCGCGTGCCGTGGCGCCAACCGCCTCACAGGCTTCGCACGTCTTGCGCGCCGCATCGACGCTGCCGGCATAGACGACGGCGATATCAAAGCCGTCCTCCGCCAGACCGACAGCGCAGGCGCGGCCGATACCCCGCGAGCCGCCCGTGACCAGTGCCACGCGACGTGAGTCGTTGCGCTCGAGCGCGCCGTTGTTCAAGTTGCCCATGTCATTCCTTTCGGGTTACAGCCCTGTGGACTATGCGAGCTCGTCGGCAATAGCTGCGACCTGCTCGGCCGTTTCGCACGAATACACGCGAACGTCGCTCAGCGTACGCTTGACCAGGCCCGACAGCGTTTTGCCAGGGCCGACCTCAATAAACGTGTCGATGCCCTGATTCTGCAGAGTATGCAGCGTGTCGACCCAACGAACGGCATGACTCACCTGATTGGCCAGGACATCCGACGCCGCTCGCGGGTCCGCCGGATAGGGCGCCGCCGTCATGTTTGCCATGACCGGAATCAGCAGCGGTGACGGCGCGTGGCCGGCTTGGATATACGTCGCCAGCCCCTCAGTCGCCTCGGCCATATAGGGGCTATGAAATGCGCCCGACACCGCGACTTTCATAGCGCGGCCGCCAGCCTCTTTTACTAGGACGTCGAGCTCCTGCAGCGCCTCGGGCGCTCCGGCAACAACCGTCTGCTGCGGACTGTTGTAGTTGACCGGCCAGCAGTCCTCGCCGGCCTGTTTTGCCAGGTTCTCGACTTGCGCCGCATCGAGCTTGATGACGGCGCGCATGCCGCCCGGATGGCGCTCGGCAGCCGCGGCCATCAGCGCCGCGCGCTCGCACACGAGCTCAAAGCCCGCTCGCGTATCGAACGCCCCCGCAAAGGTGAGCGCGGCGACCTCGCCAAGCGAAAAACCCGCACAGGCGGCAGGTACCACGCCGCGCTCACGCAGGGCGGCAGCCGCTGCCAGATCGTGAACGAACACGCACGGCTGCGTGTTCTCGGTCTGCGAGAGTTCCTCCTTGGAGGCGCTTCGGCACTGCTCACTGGTCCCCGGGCGCACCTCGTCGACAATGGCGAACACCTCGGCAGCCGCCGGCGATGTCTCGATCAGGTCGACGCCCATCGCGGGATGCTGGGCACCCTGACCGGCAAATAGAAACGCTACGCTACCCATGCGGACGCACCCTTCAGGACATGCTCGGCGCCATCGACCAGATCGTCGACGATTTCGCGTGCGCTCTGGCGTTCGTTGACCATGCCGGCAATCTGTCCGCACAAAAACGAACCCTCTTCGTAATTTCCGTCCTTTGCGGCTTTACGAAGCGCGCCCGTGCCCATGGCCCCGAGCTCCTCGGGGCTTGCGCCCGCCGCCTCGTTCTTGGCATACGCGTTGGTGAAGGGGCTCTTGAGGGCGCGAACCGGATGTCCCGTCGAGCGACCGGTCGCACGCGTCGACGTATCGCCTGCCTTGAGCACCAGCTCTTTGTACTGTTCGGATACGGTGCACTCGTTTGCGACCAGAAAGCGTGTTCCCACCTGGACGCCAGCAGCGCCGAGCATAAAGGCGGCCGCCACACCACGGCCATCGGCCACGCCGCCCGCCGCCACCACAGGGATATCGACCGCATCGACAACCTGCGGCACCAATGCCATCGTCGAGGTCTCGCCAATATGGCCGCCTGATTCGGTGCCCTCGGCAACCACGGCAGTGGCTCCGCGACGCGCCACGAGACGCGCCAGCGCCACAGATGCAACAACCGGGATGACCTTGATGCCCGCCTCGTTCCACGCCTTCATGTACTTGGTGGGATTGCCGGCACCCGTCACGACGACCGGCACCCGCTCGTCAATCACGACCCGCGCGACCTCGTCGGCAAACGGGCTCATGAGCATAACGTTGACGCCAAAGGGCTTATCCGTCCTGGCGCGCAGCTCGTGAATCTGGTCGCGCAGCCAGTTAGCGTCGGCGTTCATGGCCGCGATAATCCCTAAGCCGCCCGCCTCGGACACGGCAGATGCCAGCGAGGCGTCGGCAATCCAGGCCATACCGCCCTGGAACACGGGCTTTTCGATGCCGAGTAGATCGCAGAGAGGAGACTTGAGCATCACTACTTCTCCAATGCCGCCTCGACCGTATCGGCGAACTCGCCGACCGTCTTGGGGTTCTCCTCGGTATCGAGCTGGATGCCAAACTCATCCTCGACGGCGACGAGGATCTCGACGGTGCCCAGGCTGTCGAGACCAATCTCCTCGAGCGTGGACTCGGGCTTCATCTCGACGTCGTCAAGACCGGCGGTCTCGCGGATAACATCGCAAACGCGCTCGAAGGTCTTCTGATCTGCCATGGTAGTTCTCCTTTGTTTGTGCCCTAGGGGCGTTTTTATTTCCTATGTGCGACTACTTCCAACGAAGCAGATAGCCACCTATATCCAGGCCGGCGCCAAATCCAACGAGGGCGATGGTGTCGCCCGCATTCAGTGCGTTGGTGCGCGCCAGCCGATCAAGCGCAAAGGGAATGCATGCGCTCGAAATGTTGCCGGTCTCGCGCAGCGTTCGAACCACGCGCTTGTCTGGCACACCGAGGCGCTTGACCGCCTGACTCAGGATTCGTTCGTTAGCCTGATGGAATACAAAATGGTCGATGTCCTCGACCGAAATGCCCGCATCGCTCGCAAGCTTATGGACCGTGTCGCAAATCGCGTTGACGCCGAACTTGAACACGCGGCGGCCATTCATGGACAGCACGCTCTCGCTATCTGCGGAGGCCTTAAACGGCGAGGTGCCGACCAGACCGGGAACGCACAACGTCTTGACGTCGGGCGCCGTCGAAAGCTCAACGGCAAGGGGGCTGTCTCCCCCAGCCTCAATCACCGCGGCGCCTGCCCCATCGCCAAAGAGCACACAGGTGGCGCGGTCGGTCCAGTCGAGCGCGCGCGTCATCTGCTCGGCGGCAACGACAAGCACATGCTTGGCTCGTCCTCGGGCGATATAGCCCTCGGCAACATCGAGCGCAAATACGAAGCCGGCGCAGGCAGCCGAGACATCGAAGGCAGGGCACGTCGCGCCCAGTCGCTCAGCAACGGCACACGCCTCGGCGGGAACAAGGTGGTCACCCGTCGTCGTCGAGCAGACGATCAAATCCAGCTGGCTCGCGTCGATTCCGGGCACCCGGAGTGCCCGCTCGCTCGCCGCTACGGCAAGGTCGTCAAGTGACTCGGTGGTGCATACATGGCGGCTCTTGATACCTGTGCGGGTAAAAATCCACTCATCCGAGGTATCGAGGAACTCGGACAGCTCGTCATTGGAAACACTGCGCTTAGGAAGCGCCGAGCCTGTTCCAAGAATCGTGAAACCCATCACTAACCTCCTTTGAGTTGTTGACGTGTTTACATCGACCAAGAGAGGATAGCGCATTTCAGTCGTTGTTAACGTGTTAACATTAAATTGTCCAAATGCGACAAAGGCTTCACATTGTGTCTCTCTCGACACCATTGCGTTATTCACTTATTCATTAAGGAGGTAGCAGCCGTTATGGATGCCAAATTAACGATAGTCGACGTAACCGGATCGACCAACGATGACCTGCTCGAAGCAGGAAAACAGGGAGCGCCGCACGGCACAGGACTTGCCGCCCGGGCTCAGACAGCAGGACGCGGCCGGCGCGGCCACAAGTGGGATTCAACCGCCGGCAACCTATTGCTTTCGATTGTCCTGCGTCCATGCGTTAATCCTGCGAAGTACTCTGGTCTTGCTGCCGTCAGCGGCCTAGCGGTGCTCGAGGCGCTCGAAAAACAGGGTCTTGCAAACGAGATTGGCCTCAAATGGCCCAACGACTTGGTCGCTCGAGGGCGCAAACTTGGCGGCATCTTAGTCGAGGCAGCACGCGATAACGAAGGCAAACCCTTCGCCGTCTGCGGCATTGGCGTCAATGTGAACTATGTGCCCTCGGAGGTTCCCGATGGCGGGCTGGCGGCAATCGGCCTCTCGGATCTCAACAAGAATGTTCCCACGGTCGATACGCTGCTCGATGCGGTCTACCATGCGGTCGTTGAGGGTGTAGACACTTGGGAGAAGTGCCTTAATACAATGGAGAGTAGCGTCGGCCCGCTTGCGCCCATCCTCGATGATTATGTCGCCCGCCTCAATTGGATTGGGAACCACGTAATTGCCCGCTCCCCCGCTGGAGAAGAGCTGGCGCGAGGAATATTCAGAACGGTCGACGATTATGGTCGCGCGAACATCGAGACGGAGGGCGGGCTCCGCGCATTCCACTTCGAAGAAGCATCCTTGCGCCCTTTGAGCGCATAGGGTGCCAAAGCCATCCTCTCAGCAGCATTATTCGCCTCTTAAAACCTAAGCTCAAAACAAAAGGGCCCCGCTACCGTAACGGCAGCGGGGCCCTTTAAGCTATGAGCGATATCGCTTAGAGCTTGATGTCGATGTCGACGCCAGCGGGGAGGTCGAGACGCATGAGCGAATCAACGGTGCCCGAGGTGGGGTCGAGGATGTCGATGAGACGCTTGTGGGTGCGCATCTCGAACTGCTCACGGGAGTCCTTGTTCACGTGCGGCGAGCGGATAACCGTGTACAGGTTGCGCTCGGTGGGCAGGGGGACAGGACCGGAAACGCGAGCGCCGGTCTTCTGAGCGGTCTCGACGATGAGCTTCGCGGACTGATCGACGACCTCGTGATCATAGCCCTTGAGGCGAATGCGGATCTTCTGGGTAGCCAACTTAAACCTCCAAAGAGTGCGAGAGATGTTCTCGCAGGATTACGTAACAGGGAGCTCGAACTTAGGCGTTCTTGCTCATGACCTCGTCCACGATGGACTTGGGCGCGGGCTCATAAGAGTCGAACTGCATCGTGTAGGATGCACGGCCCTGGGTCTGGGAGCGAAGGTCGGTAGCGTAACCGAACATCTCGCCCAGCGGCACCTTGGCACGGATGAGCTTGCTGTTCTTGCGATCCTCCATGCCCTCGATCTTGCCGCGGCGACCGGAGAGGTTGCCCATAACGTCGCCCATGTACTGCTCGGGGGTCTCGACCTCGACAGCCATGATCGGCTCGAGCAGCTGCGGATCGGACTTCTTGAGGGCGTCCTTGATAGCCATGGAACCGGCGATCTTAAAGGCGGCCTCGGAGGAGTCGACCTCGTGGTAAGAACCGTCGAACAGGGTGACCTTAACGTCGAGGACCGGGAAGCCGGCGATAACACCGGTGTTCAGGGCCTCCTGGATGCCCTTGTCGATGGACGGGATGTACTCCTTGGGCACGACGCCGCCGACGATAGCGTTGACGAACTCGTAGCCGAAGCCCTCCTCCATCTTCTCGAGCTTGATGACGGCGTGGCCGTACTGACCGCGACCACCGGACTGACGGACGAACTTGCCCTCAGCCTTCTCGACGTCGTGACCAGCGGTCTCGCGGTAGGCAACCTGGGGCTTACCAACGTTAGCGTCAACCTTGAACTCACGGAGCAGACGGTCGACGATGATCTCGAGGTGCAGCTCGCCCATGCCGGCGATGATGGTCTGGCCGGTCTCGTGGTTGGTGGACACCTGGAAGGTCGGGTCCTCCTCGGCGAGCTTGGTCAGAGCCAGGGACATCTTGTCCTGCTCGGCCTTGGTCTTGGGCTCAATGGCAACGTCGATAACGGGCTTAGCGAACTCGATCTTCTCGAGGACGATCTCCTTGCCCTCGGCGCACAGGGTGTCACCAGTGGTGGAGTTCTTGAAGCCGACGCAAGCGACGATGTCGCCGGCGGCAGCGTCGTCACGGTCGATACGCTCGGCGGCGTTCATCTCGAGAATGCGGCCGAGGCGCTCGCGCTGACCGTTGGAAGCGTTGACCACGTAGGAGCCGGACTCAGCGCGGCCGGAGTAAACGCGGACGTAGGTGAGCTTACCGACGAACGGGTCGGTCATGATCTTGAAGACCAGGCCGGAGAAGGGCTCGTCGAAGGAAGGATGACGCTGGATCTCCTCGCCGGTGTCCGGATCGGTACCGGTGACGGCCTCAACGTCGAGCGGGCTGGGCAGGTAGTCGACGACAGCGTCGAGCAGCTCCTGGACGCCCTTGTTCTTGTAGGCGGAGCCCACGAAGACGAGGTTGAGCTCGTTGGCCAGAACGCCCTTACGCAGAGCAGCCTTGAGCTCCTCGACGGTGAAGTCCTCCTCCATGAGGATCTTCTCCATGAGCTCGTCGTCAAAGCTGGCAGCAGCGTCGAGGAGCTCCTCGCGCTTGGTGGCAGCGATGTCGGCGAACTCAGCCGGGATCTCGTCCATCGGCTCGGGGTAGGTCATGCCCTTCTCGTCGGCCTTGAAGTCCCATGCGGTCATGGTGACCAGGTCGATGACGCCCCAGAAGTTGTCCTCGGCGCCCATCGGGACCTGAGCGGCCACGGCGTTAGCGTCGAGACGATCCTTCATGGTCTCGATAGCGTTGAAGAAGTCAGCGCCCACGCGGTCATACTTGTTGATGAAGGCGATGCGGGGAACGTTGAAGGTAGAAGCCTGACGCCAAACGGTCTCAGACTGAGGCTGAACGCCGGCAACGGCGTCGAAGACGGCGACAGCGCCATCGAGGACGCGCAGGCAGCGCTCGACCTCGGCGGTGAAGTCAACGTGGCCCGGGGTGTCGATGATCTGGATGCGGTAGTCCTTGCCGTCCTTGTTCCAGAAGCAGGTGGTAGCAGCGGAGGTAATGGTTACGCCGCGCTCCTGCTCCTGAACCATCCAGTCCATGGTGGCAGCGCCCTCATGGACCTCACCGATCTTGTGGGTCTTACCGGTGTAGTAAAGAATACGCTCGGTCGTGGTGGTCTTACCGGCATCGATGTGAGCCATGATGCCGATGTTACGGGTATCGGAAAGCTTGTACTTAGGCTTAGCCATGTTAGTTCCTTACCTTAACTTACCAACGATAGTGAGAGAACGCGCGGTTGGCCTCGGCCATCTTGAAGACGTCCTCACGCTTCTTGACGGAAGCGCCCAGGCCGTTGGAGGCGTCGAGGATCTCGTTGGCGAGACGCTCGGCCATGGTCTTCTCCTTGCGAGCGCGGGAGAAGTTGACGATCCAGCGGATACCCAGAGCGGTGGAACGACGGGAGTTGACCTCCATCGGGACCTGATAGGTAGCGCCACCGACACGCTTGGGCTTAACCTCGAGCGTGGGCTTGACGTTGTCCATAGCCTTCTTGAAGGTAGCGAGAGCGTCGCCACCCTCGGACTTCTCGGCAACGATCTCGAAAGCGGTGTAAACGATGCGCTCAGCGGTGGCCTTCTTGCCGTCAAGAAGGACCTTGTTGATGAGCTGAGTCACCAGGCGGTTGTTGTAAACGGCGTCAGGCTGAACCTCACGACGATTAGCTGCTGCACGACGCGGCATGTGAAATCTCCTTAAGTGTCTACCGTGCGGCGCTTAGGCGGCACACGGCGAAAGTATCAAAACGTTATCTGGCTTATTTAGCCTTGGGGCGCTTAGCACCGTACTTGGAACGGGCCTGCATACGGTTCTGGACCGGAGCAGCGTCGTAGGCGCCACGGATGACGTGATAACGGACACCAGGGAGGTCACGGACACGACCGCCGCGGACGAGCACGATGGAGTGCTCCTGCAGGTTGTGGCCCTCACCCGGGATGTAAGCAGTAACTTCGATGCCGTTGACAAGGCGAACACGGGCAACCTTACGAAGAGCCGAGTTCGGCTTCTTGGGGCTCGTGGTGAAGACGCGGGTGCACACGCCGCGCTTCTGGGAGTTGTGCTGCAGAGCAGCGTTCTTGGACTTCTTGGGCACGGAACGACGGCCCTGGCGAACCAGCTGGTTAATAGTAGGCAAAGCGTACTCCTTCTCGAATGATTCCAGCTTTCTGTAAAGTGCAACGGCTTGAATCGAGGGGTCAGCATCCCCCTACGAAACACGCAGTCCGATAGGATACGTGGCGTTAGCTGTGCCGTCAACAGACCACGCCGCCGGGCGTATCCCAAAATTGGCACATTTCCGCAAAGCCTACACAAAAGGAATCCCCTCCTGTGCGCGGGGGCGGATTCTCGGGCCGTGCGGCACAGGGGTTAAGTTTGCTGCTCTACAGTCCTGGCTCGCACGGAGAGCACATTAAGTGCTCTCCGGCTCGTGCGAAACTCGCGACAAACTTAACCCCCGCGCCGCCCGGGCCGGGAATCCGACGTGCTCGTCAGGGAAACGCTACCTGCCAAAAAGGGACAGGTTTATTTTGGTCGGTTTTATCTGGGGAAACGCTGCACTTCAGCGGTGATCTGCTCTCATCTGCCATAGGAAAATCGGCGGCGTTTTCGGAAGTATGCGGCAAATTTTGAACTTACCGAGCACACAGGGATTTTGCGATAACAAACCCGCAGGTAGAACGCTTGAGCATATACGGTGTGGTCGAACCATCAAGATTTTGCCGTATACTTCAGAAATGCAGGCGAATATCGTGCGGTCTAACCGCCCATTTACCGCAAAGAAAGCCGCTTCCCCTAGTAGGAAGCGGCCCCAAATCTTACGAATAGACGATGGTAAAGGGTTCCGACGTTTCGGCGCCCCCTGTTGAAGTGCAGCGTGTGCCCTCAAGCGTTACTGAGACCACTTGGTCGACATCAATCAACTTCGTTGGCACCCAGATGTTCTCTCCGCTATTGCGCGTATAAGAAAAATATAAGTTGAACGCCCCTGCGTCGTCATCTTCGATAATCTGCTCCGATCCATCCTTGTAGGTAACCGTCAACTTCTTCGTGACTGCGTCAATGCCCAGATCATCGATGTGCGTCTGGATGGAAAACGGACTGATCTCGAGAGACGAGTCACCGGAGCGGAGTTCCTTTGTATCGACGTACGCTCCAACGCTAAACTCGGGCGTCGATGCTTTAAACTGCCTCGCACTCTCACCTTCGCCCTCGGTCCACTGGATATTCCAGGTGACCGCATGTTGAAAACCTCGCTCGCGATCCATAGAAGCAAAGTACATCGTGCCATTAATGACAGTATCGCTTGATGTGTCCTTATCAATGGTGCAGCGTGTGTCAGCCCATTCCTCGCCGAACTTCATGTCGGGCGTGCCGATGCCTTGTTCTTCTTCACCATAGAGAACAAGTTCGCCAGTCTCTGCTGCCGGCTTGTAGTAGTTAACACCATTTGGATTGGACAACGTAAACGTCACGGCACCGCAACCGTTTTTATCGATAGCCATATCATGAATGTCGAGTGTATAGCCGTTGCCCTCGACGGACAGATTGACCTTCTGGACTGCACCCTCCAGGCTTTGGGGCGCGATACCATCACCAAACTCTCTGGTGTAGGTATATTTCGTCCCCGACGAGCCGCCATTTGTCCAGGTAACGGACTCTCCGTTGCCATGGTTTCCCCAGGCAGAGGCAAAATAACTGGAATTGACAACAGCGTAGGCGACCCCTCCGGTCGCCAGCACTCCGGCAAGACATCCGATTACGGCAACATACAGAGGCTTCGCGTGACCCTTTCGGCGAAGCGGCTCACCCGCAGCGGCATTAAGGACACGATCGGCAAGATCGCTATCGGCTTGGACGGACTCGAAGGCCTGTTTGATTTGGTTGGATTTCACGGTCGCCCTCCTCTAGGATGAATTTGAGCTTCGATCGACCGCGAGCTAAACGCGTTCGAACGGTCGCGGCTGGCACATGCAGTAACTCGGCAATCTCTGAAGTCGAGAAGCCCAGATAGTAATAGAGCACGATGGGGATACGGAATCGCTCCGGAAGCCGCATGACGTCCGACAGGACGGCCTTGGTCTCATCCTGCGTCGTCGAGAGCGAATCGGTCAGATTTTCGATATCCTCCACGCGCCTCCACGGCTTTCGAAAGAGCGATTTGCATTCATTGATCGTGACCCGGATAAGCCAGCGGCGAAGATGCTCCCAACTTTCAAAGTTTCCATCGCTTTTGAGCAACTTCAGAAAGACGTCTTGTGCGACATCGTCGGCATCGGCACGATCGCGCAGGTACGTCAACGCGATTCGAAACACGACATCCCGGTGATCTTCGACCGCCTGTCTAAATGCTTGTTCTTCCATAATCACCTCCCGGTGACGTTAATGCTTCTCGATGAGGCCCTCACCTTAGATACGCTCTTGTCGGGCGAAATGTTTCAAATTCAAGCAGGAAAAACCTACCAAAAAATAAATCCGTCACTTTTTGGCAAGGGATCAACGAAACGCAACAGGTTGAACATACGCAAGCGAGCGGCCCCCAGAGCGTACAAGGTGGCATGAAAAAGGCAGGGCATTGACCTTTTGGTCATGCCCTGCCTTTTGAATGACAGATTGTAGCTCTGGGGGCCGCGCAGCGACGGAGGTCGCCGCCGTTCGTTAGAACGGCGGAACTAGTTACTCCTCGTCGTTGTCCTTGGCCTCTTCGGCGTCATCGGTGTCCACGAGCTGGTTGAGCAGCTCGTCGAGGGAAGCCATGTCCTCGTTGATGGCACCGTTGGCGGGAGCCTTCTTGTCGTCGATCGGGGCGCCCAGGAGCTCCTCGTCGGCGTCGGCGTGATGCGTCGGCGTGGCGGAGGTGCCCAGCAGGATGTCGTCCGGACCGTCGGGGCTAAAGACCATCTGCAGCAGCTGCGAGAGGTCTTCCTCGTCGGCAACGTCGTCGTTGTTCTCGAGGATGTAGAGCAGGTCGTGGGCCTCCAGGCCGTCACGGAGCTCCTCGATCGCCTTGGCACCGATACCATCGATGCGCAGCAGATCCTCCTCGGACTTGCCGACCAGGTCGCCGACCGTCTCGATGCCGACCTCGCTGAACTTGTTGGTCCAGCGCTGTGACACGCCCAGGTCGTCGAACAGGTACAGGCGAGCCTTCTCGGCGGAGATGGTGTGGCCGTTGCGGGTGAACGAACCGTCAGCACCGCCGAACTCGTCGTAGCCGGCCCAGTCGAGCTGCTGCGGGAGCTGCTCGTCCAGGTCCTTGAGCTCAACCGGAGCCCACTCGGGCAGCGACTTGGCGTTGGGCGAAGCCGGGCCGTCGATGTCCACGTAGCCGTCGGCCGTGCGATACGTCAGCTTGGCGTTGGCGTACGGCTTGAGGCCGGTACCAGCCGGGATCTTCTTACCGACGATGACGTTGGACTTAAGGTCGAGCAGGTGGTCGACCTTGCCCTCGATGGCAGCCTCGGTAAGGACGCCAGCGGTACGGATGAACGAAGCGCTCGACAGCCAGGAGTCGATGTTGGACGCGACCTTGAGCGTACCCAGGATGACGGGCTCGGCCACGGGAGCCTGACCGCCCAGACGGGCAACGCGCTCGACCTCGTCGGCGAACTCGTAGCGGTCGACGTACTGACCAAGCAGGTACTTGGAGTCGCCGGGGTTGGTGATCTGAACGCGACGCAGCATCTGACGTGCGAGCACCTCGATGTGCTTGTCGTTCAGGTCGACGCCCTGGCTGGTGTAGACGTCCTTGACGCTCTCGACGAAGGTGTGCATCGTCGACTCGATGTCGGTCAGCTTGCGCAGGTTGCGGAAGTTGACGAAGCCCTTGGTGATCTGGTCGCCGGCGCGAACCTCGCAGCCGTCCTCGATCTCGGGCATGAAGCGCACCGAAGCGGGGACGCGACGCTCGTCGAGGACGCGGGTGTGATCCTCGGAGTCGGTGAGCGTCAGCACGTACTCGGACTTCTCGGGCTTAATCGAGAGGTGGCCGGAGTACGGAGCCAGCTCGGCCTCGCGACCCAGGATCTTCTCGTTGACGTTGCCGACGATATCGAACATACGGCTGACCGTAGGCAGACCCTGCGTAATATCGTCGACGCCAGCGACGCCGCCGGAGTGAATGGTACGCATCGTAAGCTGCGTACCAGGCTCGCCGATGGACTGGGCGGCAATAATGCCGACCGCGGTACCAATGGCGACCGGACGACGGGTGGAAAGATCCCAGCCGTAGCACTTCTGGCACACGCCGTACTTGGAGCGGCAGGTGAGCAGTGCTCGAAGCTTGACCTTCTTAAGGCCGGCATCGACCATCTTCTGGATGTCGGCGACCTTCTCGATGTAGCCGTCCTGCTCAAAGAGCACGGTGCCATCGGGAGCCACGACGTCCTCGATGAAGCAACGGCCGACGAGGTCGGTGTTGAGGTCGGTGGTACCGGGGATGATGAGGTTGTAGGTGACGCCCTCGTGCGTACCGCAGTCCTCCTCGCGGACGATGACGTCCTGGGCCACGTCGACCAGACGACGGGTCAGGTAACCAGAGTCCGAGGTGTGGGATGCGGTATCGACCAGGCCCTTACGGGCGCCGTAGGTCGAAATGAAGTACTCGAGCGGCAGCAGACCCTCGCGGAAGTTCGCCTTAATGGGAAGGTCGATCGTCTCGCCGGACATGTCTGCCATCAGGCCACGCATGCCGCCGAGCTGACGCAGCTGGGTCTTAGAACCACGGGCGCCGGAGTCGGCCATCATGTAGAGCGGGTTCTCCTCGTCGAACAAGTCGAGCATGAGCGCTGCGACCTTGTCGGTACAAGCGGTCCACTCGTTAACGACTTCGATGTGGCGCTCCGTCTCGTTGATGAAGCCCTCCTCGAAGTACTCGTTGATCTGGTCGACGTTGGCCTGGGCGCGGTCGAGCAGCTCCTGCTTCTCGGCAGGGATGAGAGCGTCCCACACCGAGATGGTGAGGCCGGCGCGGGTAGCGTAGTGGAAGCCGGAGTACTTGATGGCGTCGAGGATCGGGCCGACCTTGGCCTCGGGGTAACGATCGCAGCAGTCGGCAACCAGCTTGGCCACGTCGCCCTTGACCATCTTGTAGTTCATGAACTCATAGTCTTCGGGCAGGCACTGGCGGTTGAAGATGATGCGGCCGATGGAGGTCTCGAAGCGCGCGGTCTTGTTGCCGGTGACGTCGTAGTCGACGAACTCATTCTTGCCGTTCTTGACGCGGAAGATACGGGTGCCGTCCTCGTTGATGACATTGGCGTCGGCAGCGGACACGCGGACCTGAATCTTGGCCTGCATGTCGACCTCGGAGCGGCAGTCATAGGCGTGCAGCGCGTCGTCGAAGCTGGCGAACACGTGGTTCTCGCCCGGCAGACCGTCGCGGACCTGGGTGAGGTAGTACACACCGATGATCATGTCCTGCGAGGGGATGTTGACCGGCTTGCCGGATGCCGGCGAGCGCAGGTTGTTCGCAGAGAGCATAAGCACGCGAGCCTCGGCCTGGGCCTGGCTGGACAGCGGCACGTGGACAGACATCTGGTCGCCGTCGAAGTCGGCGTTGAAGGGTGAGCAGACCAGCGGGTGCAGGTGGATAGCCTTGCCCTCGACCAGCACCGGCTCAAAAGCCTGGATGGACAGACGGTGCAGGGTCGGTGCACGGTTGAGCAGCACGACGCGGCCGTCGATGACCTCTTCGAGGATATCCCACACAAAGGTGGCACCGCGGTCGATAGCACGCTTGGCGCCCTTGATGTTCTCGACCTTGCCAAGCTCGACCAGGCGCTTCATGACGAAGGGCTTGAAGAGCTCCAGCGCCATGGTCTTAGGCAGACCGCACTGGTGCAGCAGCAGCTTGGGGTCGGTAACGATGACCGAACGGCCGGAGTAGTCGACACGCTTGCCCAGCAGGTTCTGACGGAAACGACCCTGCTTGCCCTTGAGGGCCTCGGCGAGCGACTTGAGCGGGCGACCGCCACGGCCAGAGACCGGGCGACCACGACGGCCGTTGTCGAACAGGGCGTCCACGGACTCCTGGAGCATGCGCTTCTCGTTGTTCACGATGATCGCAGGGGCGTCCAGGTCGAGCAGGCGCTTGAGTCGGTTGTTACGGTTGATCACGCGACGATACAGGTCGTTGAGGTCGGACGCGGCGAAGCGGCCGCCGTCGAGCTGGACCATCGGGCGCAGATCGGGCGGAATGACCGGGATGACGTCCAGGATCATGTTCGCGGGGCTGTTGCCGCCCTTCAGGAAGGCGTCAACGACCTCGAGGCGCTTAACGGCCTTCTCGCGCTTCTGCTTCTGGGAGTCCTCGTCGGCGATGATGGCCTTGAGCTTCTCGGCCTCGGAGGGCAGATCGATGGCGGCGAGCAGGTCGCGGACGGCCTCGGCACCCATGCCACCCTTAAAGTACATGGAGTAGTAGCGGGTCATCTCGCGGAACAGTGGCTCATCGGAGATGAGGTCGCGCTCGGTGAGCTTCATGAAGGCGTTGAAGGCGTCCGTGCGGAGCTGCTTCTCGTCCTTGCACTCTTCCTCGATGTCGACGATACCAGAGGCGATCTCCTCGGGGGTCAGCGGCTCCTCGTCGGAGAACTCGTCAAAGTTCTCGGGGTTGCCCTGCTCCTTGAGGGACTCGATCTGGCGGGCGCACTCGGCATCGATCTCTTCCAGATCGGCGGCGAGCTCCTCGCGCAGGTCGTCAGCGTCGGCCTCGCGGGCCTCGTAGTCGACCTCGGTGATGATGTAGCTGGCAAAGTACAGAACCTTCTCGAGGTCCTTGGACTTGATGTCGAGCATACGGCTCATCGGGAAGCTCGTGGGGCTCTTGAAATACCAGATGTGGGACACGGGAGCGGCGAGCTCGATGTGGCCCATGCGGTCGCGACGCACCTTGGCCGAGGTGACCTCGACGCCGCAGCGCTCGCAGACGATGCCCTTAAAGCGGATGCCCTTGTACTTGCCGCAGGAGCACTCCCAGTCCTTGGCGGGACCGAAGATCTTCTCGCAGAACAGGCCGTCCTTCTCGGGCTTGAGGGTACGGTAATTGATGGTCTCCGGCTTCTTGACCTCACCGTGCGACCAGGAACGGATCTGGTCGGCGGAGGCAAGGGAGATCTTTACCGAGTCAAAATCAGTAGCTTCGAAATCTGCCACAGTCAACTACTCCTTATCAGTGGTCGTGGCGGCGACAGCCTCGGGTGCCTCGGCGGTCTCGGCATCCTGGGCCTCGGCGTCGGCGTCAACGCCGGCGAGCGCAGCCAGGTCGTCGAGAGCAGAGGTCTCCTCGGCGGTCACAGGGGCGGAGGCGTCCTCGTCGGCATCGTGCATGGGCTCGATGTCCAGTGCGAGGGAGCGGATCTCCTTGACGAGAACCTTGAAGGACTCGGGGATACCCGGAACCGGGACGTTCTCGCCCTTGACGATGGACTCGTAGGTCTTGACGCGGCCCACGGTATCGTCGGACTTGACGGTCAGGATCTCCTGCAGGACGTTGGAAGCACCGTATGCATACAGTGCCCAAACTTCCATCTCGCCGAAGCGCTGGCCGCCGAACTGAGCCTTGCCGCCCAGCGGCTGCTGGGTAACCAGGCTGTAAGGGCCGGTCGAACGGGCGTGGATCTTGTCGTCGACCATGTGGCCGAGCTTGAGGATGTAGGACGTACCCACGGTAATGGGCTCGCGGAACTCCTCACCGGTGCGGCCGTCGAACAGGCGGGTCTTGCCGCGCTCGTCAAGCTGGGTAACAAACTCGGGGCGCATGTGATCGCCAAAGGCAGCGGTGGCCTTGTTGAGCATGTTCTTGTTGGCGCGACGGATGACCTCGGCGATCTCGTCCTCCTTGGCGCCGTCAAAGACGGGCGTCGCGGTGAAGAACGGACCGGGGACGTACTTGTCGGAGTCGGCCTGCTCGGTATCCCAACCGCAGGCAGCAGCCCAGCCAAGGTGGCACTCGAGCAGCTGGCCGACGTTCATACGCGAAGGAACGCCCAGCGGGTTGAGGATAACGTCGATCGGGGTACCGTCAGCCATGTAGGGCATGTCCTCGACCGGCAGAACGTTACAGATAACGCCCTTGTTGCCGTGGCGGCCGGCGATCTTATCGCCCTGCTGGATCTTACGACGCTGGGCGACGTAGACGCGCACCTGCTCGTTAACGCCGGGGGCCAGGTCGTCGCCGTTCTCGCGGCTAAAGCGGACGACGTCGATGACGCGGCCGTAAGCGCCGTGAGGCATCTTAAGGGAGGTGTCACGAACGTCGTGCGCCTTGGCACCGAAGATGGCGCGCAGCAGGCGCTCCTCGGCAGTCAGAGCACTCTCGCCCTTAGGCGTGACCTTGCCGACCAGGATGTCGCCAGGGCCGACCTCGGCGCCGATGCGGATGATGCCGTCCTCGTCAAGGTTGGCAAGCATGTCCTCGGAGAGGTTCGGGATCTCGCGGGTGATCTCCTCGGGGCCGAGCTTGGTGTCGCGGGCGTCGATCTCGTGACGGGTGATATTGATGGTCGTCAGCAGGTCCTCGGCCACCAGGCGCTCGGACACGACGATACCGTCCTCGTAGTTGAAGCCTTCCCACGGCATGTATGCCACGGTGAGGTTCTGGCCCAGTGCGAGCTCGCCATGATCGGTCGAAGGACCGTCGGCCAGAGGCTCGCCCTGCTCAACGGTGTCACCGACGCGCACGAGCGGACGGTGGTTGATGCAGGTGGACTGGTTGGAACGCTGGTACTTGGCCAGGTGATACTCGTCCATGCCGCCAGCGTGCTTGACGATAATCTTGGAGGCGTCGGCAAAGATGACCTCGCCGGCGTTCTTGGCCAGGGTGACCTCGCCGGAGTCCAGGGCGGCGCGACGCTCCATGCCGGTACCGACATAGGGAGCGGCGGGGTGAACCAGCGGCACGGCCTGACGCTGCATGTTGGCGCCCATGAGCGTACGCTTGGCGTCGTCGTGCTCAAGGAACGGGATCAGCGTGGCTGCGACGGAGAGCATCTGACGCGGCGAGACGTCCATGTAGTCGACGTCCTCGACGGGCACGTCAGCGGGAGCGCCGAAGGAGCCGTCGAAGTCGCGGGTACGGGCGATCACGGTGTGCGGACGAACGATCTTGCCCTCGGCATCGGTCGTGATGAACTCGTTGGTCTTGGGATCGAGCGGCGTGTTGGCCGGCGCGATGACGTGCTTCTCTTCCTCGTCAGCGGTCATCCAGTCGATCTGGTCGGTGGCAACGCCGTTCTCGACGCGACGGAACGGGGCCTCGATGAAGCCGTACTCGTTGACGCGGGCGTAGAGGGCGAGCGAGCCGATCAGGCCGATGTTGGGGCCTTCGGGGGTCTCGATCGGGCACATGCGGCTGTAGTGCGAGTTGTGAACGTCGCGGACGGCCGTCGGCACGTTGGTGCGGCGGCTGGAGCCGGACTTGTGGCCGGCAAGACCGCCAGGGCCGAGTGCGGACAGACGGCGCTTGTGGGTCAGACCGGTCAGGGGGTTCGCCTGGTCCATGAACTGCGAGAGCTGCGAGGAACCGAAGAACTCCTTGATGGAGGCCACGATCGGACGGATGTTGATGAGCGACTGCGGGGTGATCTCGTCGATGTCCTGGGAGCTCATGCGCTCACGGACGACGCGCTCCATACGGCTCATGCCGATACGGAACTGGTTGGCGACGAGTTCGCCGACGGTGCGGATGCGGCGGTTGCCGAAGTGGTCGATGTCGTCGACCTTGAAGCCCTGCTCGCCGGCAGCGAGGGACAGGAGGTAGCGCAGCGTCGCGACGATATCCTCGTCGGTGAGCACCGTGACCTCTTCCTCGGTGGTGAGGTTGAGCTTCTTGTTGACCTTGTAACGACCGACGCGGGCCAGATCGTAGCGCTGCGGGTTAAAGAGCAGGCCCTCGAGCAGGCTGCGGGAAGCGTCCACGGTGGGAGGCTCGCCCGGGCGCAGGCGACGGTAGATCTCGATGAGGGCGTCCTCGCGGGTGAGGGCGGTGTCGCGCTCCAGGGTGCGCTTGATCACATCGGAGTTGCCGAGCAGCTCGATGATGTCGTCGTTGGTGACGGCGATGCCAAGGGCGCGCAGGAACATCGTGGCGCTCTGCTTGCGCTTACGGTCGATGGAGACCATGAGCTGGTCGCGCTTGTCGACCTCAAACTCAAGCCAGGCACCGCGGGACGGGATGATCTGGGCCTTGTAGATCTGCTTGCCCGAATCCATCTCGGAGCTGTAGTACACGCCCGGGGAGCGGACGAGCTGCGAGACGACGATACGCTCGGTACCGTTGATGATGAAGGTGCCCTGATCGGTCATCATGGGGAAGTCGCCCATGAAGACGAGCTGCTCCTTGATCTCGCCGGTCTCCTTGTTGGTGAGACGGACGTCGGTCAGAAGCGGAGCCTGATAGGTCATATCCTTCTCTCGGCACTCCTCGACGGTGTGCGCGGGGTCGCCAAACTGATGCTCGCCGAAGGTAACCTCGAGAACATGGTTCTGGCTCTGGATGGGGCTGGATTCCTTGAACGCCTCACGAAGGCCCTCGTCCTTAAAACGCTCAAAGGATTCCCTTTGAACAGAGATAAGGTTGGGGAGCTCCATGGCCTCCGGGATTTTCCCGAAGCTGACGCGCTTGCGCTCAGTGGCAGTGTATGCGTAGGTCACCAGGTTTTTCCTCCTTCACGGAAATGCTCGGTGGATTGGCGAGGCATAGCTTCGCCAGTTATCGCAACCTAATAGTTTATCAGGTACCGACCGTTGGGCAAGAAAAGCCTTGACGCGATTGAGTTTTTGGAGTAGCAAAGTTTTTCGAAAGAAAACACGCAGGTAGATGTATGTATATCGAACATCTGTTCATATATTTTCTGTGAACAGAGCTGCTGATGCGCGCCGCTGAACGGCGAAATGACGGCGAGGGTTGGTCAGGCGGAAAGTGCGTCCCGTTTTGAGGCCTCAAACTGGGTCGCAGTTTCCGGTTGAGCACTGTTTGGGAAAGCATATCCCGTTCTGAGCCGAAATTCCGGGTCGCAGTTTCCGCTAGGGGCTCCAACCGGAAAGCGCGTCCCAGAATTCGACCAAATTGTGGGTCGCACTTTCCGGAGCCAAGCTGTAGCTCGAATAAAAAAACGGGTGCAGACAGAAGTCCGCACCCGTAAATGTCGATGCCCGAAGGCTTATTTGCGCATCAAACCGCCGCGCTCGTCGATGGCGTCCCAGAAGGCGTCTGCGAAGCGAGGATCGCTTGCGGCCATGAGGGCGTTGGTGGCCATCCAACCAGACGGGGTGCCGGTGTCGTAGCCCGAGAGCGGGTCGATGACGACAGCGTACATGGCCTCGCGGTCGAGCGAGCGGGCCATGGCGTCGGTAAGCTGGATCTCGCCGCCCTTACCGGCCTGCTGATCGGCGAGCAGGTCCATGACCAGCGGGCTCAGCAGGTAGCGACCGACGATGTACAGGTTGGACGGAGCCGCCTCGGGCGCGGGCTTCTCAACCAGACCGCCGATGCGCCAAACGGCACCAGGCTCGTCGTCGGCAGCATTCTCGAAGCCCTCGAGGGAGCCCACGCGGTCGCCGGCGATGACGCCATAACGGCTGACTTCCTCGGGAGCGCACGCGGCAACGGCGATAACCGAAGCGCCACCGTGCTCCTTGGAGACGGCGAGCATCTTGTCGCAGATGTCGCGGTTGGGCACAACGTAGTCGCCCAGAAGAACCAGGAAGTTCTCCCCCGCCACAGCGTCGGCGGCAGAGCGAATGGCGTGACCGAGGCCCTTGGGCTCGTACTGATAACGGAAGTCGACCGGCATACCACCCGCATGGGCGACGGCGTCGGCGTAGGCGTCCTTACCGCGCTCGCGCAGCAGGTTCTCGAGCGAACGATCGGGCTGGAAGTAGCTCAGCAGCTCGGGCTTGCCGGGCGAGGTAACGATGATGGCGTCGTCGACCTCCTCGGGGTCGAGCGCCTCCTCAACGACATACTGGATGACCGGCTTGTCGAGCACCGGCAGCATCTCTTTGGGCGTGCACTTGGTGCCAGGCAGAAAACGCGTGCCAAGACCGGCGGCGGGGATGATTGCCTTCATGTTATTCAAGGATCCTTTCGCAGGCGCAGAATGCGCCCTGTGCGTGCGGCACGGTGGCCGCAGACCAAATTGCGATACCGAAGTATCTTACCGCCGGAGACATACGTCGCCGTAAGGCAAACGCAATTCTTCAGCAGGTCAACGCAAATTATTGCTCGAATGGTGCAATTTTACGCCCCAGCGGTAGCGACCCCAAAGCACTGCAAGCGGCAGCAATTTGCATGCCGAGTCAGCAAAATAGAGGGGTCAAAATGAAAAAGACGGGGCTCGCAATGCGAACCCCGTCTGCAAAGAAATCTGGCGAGAAAGCCTGATTACTTGAGGGTGACAGCAGCGCCAGCAGCCTCGAGCTTCTCCTTGGCAGCCTCGGCGTCCTCCTTCTTGGCACCCTCGAGAACAGCCTTGGGAGCGCCCTCGACGACCTCCTTGGCCTCCTTCAGGCCAAGGTTGGTGAGCTCACGGACGGCCTTGATGACCTGGATCTTGTTGTCGCCGAAGCCCTCGAGCACGACGTCAAACTCGGTCTTCTCCTCGGCCTCAGCAGCGCCAGCAGCGGGAGCGGCGACAACGGCGGCAGGAGCAGCGGCGGAAACGCCGAAGGTGTCCTCGATAGCCTTAACGAGCTCGGAAGCCTCGAGAAGGGTCATTTCCTTAAGAGCATCGATGATCTCATCGGTGGTAAGCTTAGCCATTTCTAAGTCCTTTCGGTTTCCGTGTCTGTGCACGGAGATCAGTTAAAACACGGCGCGAATGCGCCAGGGGTGCGGCGTTGCCGCCGCGGGTGAAAACAGCGACTAGGCTGCCTTCTGCTCGGAGACCTGCTGGATCGAACGAGCGAGACCAGAGGAAACGCCGTTGACGCAGACAGCGATGTCGCGAGCGAAACCGGAGATGAGACCGGCGATCTGGCCGAGAAGCTGATCCTTGGTGGGCAGCTCGGCGATAGCCTTAACATCATCAGCGGAAACGGCCTTGCCGTCGGAGATACCGCCCTTGATCTCAAGGACGCCCTTGGACTTAGCAGAGAAGTCCTTAAGGGCCTTAGCGGCCTCGACCGGCTCGGTCTCGTAGAACACATAAGCGACGGGGCCGGCGAGGATCTCGTCGAGCTCGGGCTGCTCCTGGTTCTTGAGAGCGATCTTGACCAGGTTGTTCTTGTAGACCTTCATCTCGGCGCCGCACTCGCGAAGCTGATGACGCAGCTCCTGAGCCTGCTTAACCGTCAGACCGTTGTAGTTGACGACGAACAGACCGGCGTTCTCGGCGATACGGGACTCGATCTCTGCAACCTTGTCGATTTTGTACTGCTGGGGCATGAATTACACCTCCTCGAATTCTTTCCGGGCACGGTCCGCCACAAGGACGTGACGGGGGCATGTCCAAAAAGAAAGCCCCCGCGCTGCATGAGCGACGGGGGCGAGAAGACATATCTACTCGACCACCTCGGCTGGCGGGATATCCCATTAAGCTCGCGGGCGATGCCCGTTTGCACCGGCTGTCTCTGGCAGCGGATTCGTGCGTGAACCGAAAGTATTATGGCGGGGACCCCGGCGTCGGTCAACGGAAAACCGGGCTGTACACAATTCCACCATCCGGCCGCACCGCCGAAGGCCAGGCGCAAGGTTTTCGCTCGGTCAAGTCCTGGCTCGCACGAAGGCCACATTAAGTGGCCTTCGGCTCGTGCGGAATCTACGAAAACCTTGCGCCTGGCCTTCGGCGGCGCGTGCCTGCGTTGACTTTGGGCAACCCGGGCTTTCGTTGGCTGACGCCCCCACTCATAATGCTTGGATCGGTGGGCTGATGTGTTGCGTCCCGTTGGGCTATAAGGTTGAAATGAAGGTGAACAGGCGATGGAGGCCTTCGTTCAGATCTTGGTCGGAAACGCAGTAGCTTAGTCGGATGTGGCCTTCGGTCCCGAAGCAGTCTCCGGGGACTAGGGCTACGTTTGCTTCTTTGATGGCTTTGATGCAGAAAGCTTCGCTGGTTAGGCCGAACTTTTTGATGCTTGGGAAGGCGTAGAAGGCTCCTGCGGGCTCCACGACGTCCAAGCCCATGGCGCCGAGCGCCGCTACCACGCACTCGCGGCGAGCTCGGTAGACGTTGAGCATGGGGGTGGGGTCGACGGTCAGGGCTCGAGCTGCGGCGTCCATTTCGAAGGAGACGGCGCTCGATACTAGGTATTGGTGGGCCTTGGCGATCTCGGCGATGACGGGGGCTGCGGCTGCGAGCCAACCCAAGCGCCAGCCGGTCATAGCCCATGGCTTGGAGAAGCTCTCGATGACCACCGTCTGATCGCGCAGCTCCGGGTGGCGCCGGGCAAAGCGCTCGTAGCCATCCACATAAACCAGACGGTTGTACACATCGTCGCAGACTACGTAGATGCCCGCCTGCTCCGCCACTCGCGCTACGGCATCGAGTGAGGCCGCGTTGAGAATGCAGCCCGTGGGGTTGTTGGGCGAGCAGATGACGATAGCCTTGGTTGCCGGCGTCACGCAGGCGCGAAGCGCCTCCTCATCAATCTGAAATTGCGCAGGCTCCGTATCCAAAAAGACCGCTTTGGCGTGGTTGGCCACGACGATGCTTTCGTACAGGCCAAAGGCCGGCGTGGGAATGATGACCTCGTCGCCGGGGTTGAGCATAGCCATGAATGTTGCCGACAGGGCCTCGGTCGCGCCGTCGGTCAGGATGACCTCGTCGGCCGAAAACGCAAGGCCCGCGTCCCCCATGTAGGCAGACAGCGCCTCGCGCAGGGCGGGGCGACCGTTGTTGGGCGGATAGTGCGTGTCGCCGCGGTCGAGCGCGGCGGCCACCTCGGCGCTAATCACATCGGGTGTAGGAAAATCGGGCTCGCCGAGCGCGAGCGCAATGCATCCTGGGTGCTGGGCAGCGAGCGCGTTAATCCGACGGATGCCGGAGGGCTTGAGCGTGGCAAGCGAGGTATTCATGGGCAGGCGCATGGCGTTCCTTTCGTAAGGGTTGCACTAGGATAGCGCGGCGAGGCACCGCCAGACGGTGTAACCTAAACGGAAACCAACCGGAAAGGAGATGGTATGGAGGCGAACCAGCAGGCCAATAAGCCAAAAACGTTGCAAACCATTGCGTATATCAGCATTCCCGATAGCGCCGATCTTGAGTTTTTGCTTTGGGACCTGCAGGATGCCATCGCCGCCTATGCTCAGCTTTCTGGCACCGCGCTCCCCCGCCCGGTTGATTTGGAGGCGGATGATGCCGGTGTAGTCGATGGCATGGTGCTCGCTGTTGATGATGCATTTGATGATGAGGCGATGATCGCTGTCGAGCAGATACTCGATCGCCTTGGGAATACAGAGACGCGCATCTATGTCGTCGTCCAGGCCCTGTCCAAAAACAACAAGCAGACCGACGAAGTCCTCGACCGCCTGTACCGGGCATGTATTCTACGTGACCTGCCATGGTGCGACGGCGTTGTCATCTGCGCCGGCAGCGGCATTGCGGTGCTTCGTCGCTCCCCGCGCATGGGACTCTTGCGGCGACCGTTTTCGGAAGCGATAGATAAGCTTGTGGGCGCTGTGCGCATGGGCTGCTCCATTGAGCATGCGCAGCTACTTGGCGGCGGCAATGCCGGTAGCGTCGATACCGACGGTATGGTGCGCGCCAAGCCCGCGCTGCCCGCGCCGATCTGGCACGCCATCATCAAACGCCTCGGCGCCCATGCTCAATCAAATATCTAAATTACAGCACCGCCCAGTCAACGGCCTCGCGCCAGCGCTCAACAAGGCGCTCCAGGCGCCATGCCGCGTTAGCGGGACTTGTTGACGGCAATACGACAGCGGGCAGGCACGTCCGCTCCTGCAGATAGCGCTTGTAGAGGCGCCCCGCCGTACCGCCGTTGCATATCACTTGCTCAATGGACGCGTTGCTCGTGATAAGCTCAACGCGAGCCGGCACAACGTTTTTGATGCTGGCGTCACTCGAGCCCTTGATGTCACAACTCTCGATCACATCCCACAGGGCTACGCCACCGTTAAGCAGCATAGCCCGCTTGGCAGCAACCGAGGCGTCGAGCGTCGCGGGCTCGCCGCTCGCCAAAGAGTCTCCCTCGTTGGGCGGCACGGGCACACCGAGGCACGCGGCCATCACACGCCAAAAGCGATTCTGAGGGTTGCCGTAATAAAAGGCATTGGCGCGCGAAAGCACCGAGGGAAACGATCCGAGCACCAAAACGCGCGAGTGCTGGTCGAACACGGGCTCAAACCCATGCTCAATATGTTGATAGCCCTCGTCAGACACAGGCATGGCCTAGGCTCTCAACAGATAGCGCACCTCGTAGGGTGCAAGCTCAAGGGCACCCGTTAGCTCGACTGTGGGCGCGCCGTCGGCAAGCAGGTCAACGAAGGAGCCGTTGAGCTCGCCGGCTCCAAAGGTATAGGGCTCGTTCACGGCATTGACCGCCACGAGCACCGTCACATCGTCGCAAGCGCGCTCGAACAGCAGCTGCTTGTTCTGGATCACCACGTTGCGATAGGCACCGTAGTTGAGGGCACGGGCCGCTGCGTCGTTTGCCGAGCGCAGGTGCGTGAGCTGCTTGACAAATGCCGTCAGCTCGTTGGGCGCAGGCTCATCGAGCGCAGGTCGCAGCGCCCAGTCACCATCGGGGCCGCCCTTTTCGCCGGCAATCCCCCACTCGCTGCCATAGTAGACGCATGGGATGCCCGGCATGCCAAACAGCATGCCGTAGGCGGGACGCAGGCAGGACTTGTCCGTCAGGACGCTCGCCAGGCGCGGCACGTCGTGGTTGTCGACAAACGACAGCAGATGCTTGCCGCGATAAATGCACCACGGGTCACCGCCAAACTGGCGATGCAGCGAGTGGGCAATCTCGAACATGTTGACCGAGTTAAAGCTGGAGTACAGGCCCTTGTAGCACTCGTAGTTGGTGCAGGAGTCGAGCATCTCGTCGTTGACGATCTGGTTGTAGTCGCCGTGGAGCGTCTCGCCAATCAGCACAAAGTCGGGCTTGAGCTCACGAGTAAAGGAGTGTAGGCGGCGCATAAAGTCGCGGTCGAGCATATAGGCAACGTCCAGGCGCAGGCCATCGACACCAAAGACATCGGCCCAACGACGCACAGACTCGAGCAGGTAATCGACCACGGCGGGATTTTGCAAGTTGAGCTTCACGAGCTCAAAATGGCCTTCCCAGCCCTCGTACCAAAAGCCGTCGCCGTAGCACGAGTCGCCGTCAAAGCTGATGTGGAACCAATCCTTGTAGGGCGAGTCCCACTTGCGCTCTTGCACATCACGGAAGGCCCAAAAGCCACGGCCCACATGGTTGAAGACCGCATCGAGCACCACGCGAATGCCATGGGCATGCAGCGTCTCGCATACGGCGGCAAAATCGGCATCCCCACCCAGGCGGCGGTCGATATGGCGCAGGCTGCGCGTATCGTAGCCGTGGCCATCAGACTCGAGCGGCGGATTGATGAGCACGGCGCCAATACCGAATTCCTGCAGATAGTCGGCCCATTGGGCAATCTTCATGATGGGCGCATCGGGGTTGGGCGCGGCGTTGGTAGCCTGGGCGAGCTCATCCTCGGCAACGGGCGCGGCATTCTCGCGCGGAGCTCCGCAAAAGCCCAGCGGATAGATCTGATAGAACGTCGTCTCGTATGCCCACATAGCAACCTCCCGGTAAGCTCAACACAACGACATCCATTGTATGCCCGGCTTGTATCCTCTTCCCCAAAATAAGTTGCGGTGGAATAGTTCCTGTTTGAGCCTTCAGAGGCCTTAAACAGGAACTATTCCACCGCAACTGATGAGGGAACATGATTAGGCGACAGGCTTTGCGCGGCGTATGGCCGGGAACAGCACCGTGATGGCGAGGATGACGCCCACGACGGTAATCGCCCCGCCCGCGAAGCCAATCCAAGCGATACCGGGACCCGAAACCACGGCGCCACCGATTGCGGTGCCCGTGCCGATACCCAGATTGAACAGGCCCGAGAAGATCGACATGGCGACGGCCGACGAGTCTGCCGGCGTGTACTTGATGAGCTCGGCCTGAAACGCCACGTTAAAGGCCGTGGAGCAGCAGCCCCATAGCGCGCAAACAGCGAGAACGGCGACGAGCGACGGTGCAACCGGACCCATGAGCAGCAGAGCCACCGGGACGCCGGAGAGCGTAATCGCGAGAAACGGGAACCGGTGCCCATCGAACAGGCGGCCAAACAGCCAGCTTCCGAGCAGACCAGAGCAGCCGAACGCCGTCAGCGTCATAGTGATGGCGCCCGCGTCGACGTGCGCGACCTGTGCCAGGAACGGCTCGATATAGCTGTAACCCGCATAATAGCCGGTCGCCATAAAGACCGTGACCGCATAAAGCGCGATGAGGAACGGGTTCTTGAGCAGCTCGGGAAGTTGTTTGAGCGTAAAGCGCTCACCCGCCGGCATAGCCGGGAACACCGCAGCCTGGTAGACAACCGCGACAGCCGAGAGGGCCCCGACCACGGCAAACGTCATGCGCCAGCCCACGGCCAGGCCGATGGCGCGGCCGATCGGCAGGCCAAAGATCTGCGCGATGGACGAGCCCGTGGCGATCATGCTGATGGCGAGCGCCCCGTGGCGGGCGTCGACCAGGCGCGAGGCCATGATAGAGGCGACCGACCAGAACACGGCATGTGCGCAAGCGACCACCAGGCGCGCACAGACCAGGATGGGATATGTCGGTGCCACAGCGGACAGGAACTGACCCAGAGAAAACACGGCGAGCACGCCGAGCAGCATGCGCTTGAACTCAAAGCGCGAAGCGAACACCATAAGCGGCAACGACAGCAGCATGACGCCCCAAGCATAGACCGAGATCATGATGCCGGCTTGGGACTCGGTAAGCGAGAACGACGCGGCAATGTCGGTCAACAGGCCAATGGGCATGAACTCCGACGTGTTGAATACGAACGCGCAGCAGGCGAGCCCGATAAGCGGGAGCCACTGCTTGAGTGAGATGCCATCTTGCCTTGCCTGAGTCATGTAGGAAACCTCTCCGATTGTCTTGAGCGGTGGGCGATTATATAGCAACGGCCCCGCATCCGTCAGCAACAGATGCGGGACCGCAATCAACTCAATACACAGGGGTTGCGCCGTCAATAAATAGCTAAGCCAACCCCAGCAATATGCCCGCCGAATGCACGACAAACGCCACGATCCAGGCGACCGTCACCTGAAACGCGAACACGGCAACGGCATAGCGCGCGCCCAGCTCGCTCTTAACGGCGCCGATTGCCGCTACGCAGGGCGGGTACAGCAGCGTAAAGACCAGGAACACGTAAGCGGTAAACGGCGAAAACATGGTCGACAGTGCCGCGGGCGACGTTGCACCCAAAAGCACCGTGAGGGTCGAGATGACACTCTCCTTGGCGATAAGTCCGGTGACGAGCGCCGTCGATGCACGCCAGTCGCCAAAGCCGAGCGGCGCCAGCACCGGCGCGATGATGCTACCAAGGCCCGCAAGCAGACTTTGCGACTGATCGGCGACCACATTAAAGCGGATGTCGAACGTCTGGAGGAACCAGATGACCACGGTAGCGGCAAAGATAATGGTAAAGGCCTTGGTAATAAAATCCTTGGCCTTATCCCATGCCAGCATCACCGTCGTCTTGACGCTCGGCAGGCGGTAATTGGGAAGCTCCATGATAAACGGCACCGGGTCGCCCTTAAATGCCGTGCGGTTGAGCACCAGGGCCGCGATGCAGCCGACCACGATGCCGATCAGATAGAGCGAGACCATGGCGGGAACTGTCGCCTGCGGGAAAAACGCCCCGCACAGCAGACCGTAGACCGGCAACTTGGCCGAGCAGCTCATGAACGGCGTGAGCATGACCGTCATCTTGCGGTCGTGCTCGGATGGGAGCGTACGGGTCGACATGATAGCCGGCACGGTGCAGCCAAAACCGACGAGCATGGGCACAAAGCTGCGGCCCGACAGGCCAAAGCGACGCAGCACCTTATCCATGACAAAGGCCACGCGTGCCATGTATCCGGAGTCTTCCAGAATGGAGAGGAACAAGAAGAGCACGACGATAATCGGCAGGAAGGTCAGCACGCTACCCACGCCCGTAAGCACGCCGTCGACAGCCAGCGAGCGCACCACGTCGTTGGTTCCGAACGCCTTGAGGCCCGCATCGGCCGAGGCGATGATGGCAGCGATACCGTCCTCCATGAGTCCCTGCAACGCCGCGCCGATCACGCCAAACGTCAGCCAAAAGACGAGGCCCATGATCACCAGAAACGCCGGAATGGCTGTGTAACGACCTGTCAGGATGCGGTCAATCTTGACGGAGCGCACGTGCTCGCGGCTTTCGTGCGGCTTGACGACGCAACGCCCGCACACGTCGCCGATAAAGCTAAAACGCATATCGGCCAACGCAGATAGGCGGTCGGTGCCGGCCTCGCCCTCCATCTGGGTAATGATGTGCTCGATAGCGTCGAGTTCGTTGCGATCCAGGTGAAGTGCCTCGGTTACCAGCTCGTCGCCCTCAACCAGCTTGGTCGCCGCAAAACGCACCGGAATATGCGCCGTCGCGGCATGGTCCTCGATAAGGTTGGCGATGCCGTGGATGCAGCGATGCAGCGCGCCGCCGTCCGGGCCATCGGGCGCGCAGAAGTCCAGGCGACCGGGGCGCTCGCGGAACCGCGCCACGTGCAAGGCATGATCAACCAACTCGCCGATGCCCTCGTTGCGGGCAGCGCTAATGGGGACAACAGGCACGCCCAACAGGCTCTCGAGCAGGTTGACGTCCACGGCGCCGCCGTTGGCCGTCACCTCGTCCATCATGTTGAGCGCGATGACCATGGGGCGATCGAGCTCCATAAGCTGCAGCGTCAGGTACAAATTGCGCTCGATGTTGGTAGCGTCGATGATGTCGATGATGGCGTCGGGATGCTCATCCAGGATAAACTGGCGGCTCACGATCTCCTCGCCCGTGTACGGCGACAGGGAGTAAATGCCGGGCAGGTCGGTAACGCTTGCCTCGGGGTGGTTGCGGATGGTGCCATCTTTGCGGTCGACCGTCACGCCAGGAAAGTTACCGACATGCTGGTTGGAGCCCGTCAGCTGGTTGAACAGCGTGGTCTTGCCGCAGTTCTGGTTGCCGGCGAGGGCAAAATGCAGCGGTGCGCCCTCGGGCACGGCCGTCTTCGCGGCGCGGGGCGAATACGTCCCCTCGCCGAGTGCCGGATGCTCCGTCGTGCCGATTGCGGCGTTGGCGCGCGGACCCATATCGGTGTCGTGAACGCCCACGAGCTCGATGCGAGCGGCATCGTCCTTGCGCAGCGTCAACTCGTAGCCACGCAGGCGAATCTCGAGCGGGTCGCCCATAGGGGCGTACTTCATCATGGTGACTTCGGTGCCCGGCGTTAGGCCCATGTCCAAAATATGCTGTCGGAGCGCCTGATCGTCGGATGTCACCGATGCGACAACGGCGTCCTTTCCAATCTCGAGTGTATCGAGTCTCACGCGCTCATCCTTTCGTTAGACGCGGTTAACCGTTTACCGGGGCTAACCAACTCGTAACGACAAATGATAGCGCTCTGAACTTTTTTATAAAGTCAAATACCGATGTTTACCTGCGCAAACTTTATGTGGTGCGCCCCGAAAGCTCTTTGCGCATACCGCTCAGCGAGATCGAAACGGAACCCGACCGCGCGGTAGCAGTGAGTCGATCACCCTCAACCGACCCCGTGCATGTAAAGGGCGCCTTGCCCATCAAGACGTGGGAGATAGTACCCGAGAGCTCAAAGAAATCGCACTCAGCGCGGGCACCCGAGAGAGCGATATTGAGACCCCTGACGTTTAATACTGCCCTGAGCGCGCCGTTCACCCCATGTGAAAACGTCACCTCGCCGCGCTTGCTCCCCACCGGCGTCTGGGCCAAAACCACATACGTACCCTCAAGCATGGCTCCTCCTCTAAGCAGACTTTTTGAAACGGGCATCTAGTCTACTTTGCTGCGAGACGGCTTGCCCAGAAACCGCGAGCACACAATGACGTTCAATCAACAGATTGCTGCAAGGGGAACAAGCGTGCAAGGGGGACAGATTGCTTTTGACACCATTTGCGCCAACGGACGGGATGCGGAGCGACGACCGTGCAGGTGGATTCCGGATCGTCGCTTCCTCCGTCCCCCAGCGAATCAAAACGAAGTTGCGGTGGAATAGTTCCTGTTTGAAGCTTTAACCAGCAAAAACAGAAACTATTTCACCGCAACTGCAAAAGCCCGCGCTGGCAACAAATGTCACCTGCGCGGGCTTGGTGGGCGCTCACAATGGCACGTTATTGAGACCCACATCAGTTATGGAATTCCGAACAGCACCGACATGCGATGTCTCCGTCGGCATACCAAGCAATGAAGCTCACCCTAGCCTTAGACGATCGGCGCGATGCCGGCAAAGTGCAGATACAGCGAGATGGCCGCCACGACAATGACCACTGCCGCGATCAGCTTGTCGTGCAGATGCGGGAGCACCTGCTTGCCGCGGCCTCGCTCGCCCGCAATATAGACGGGGATGGCCGGAGCAAAAAGGATCGTCGTGATCATGACGCCCTGGAGGCCCGTCGACCACACCAGGAACAGCGTGTAGATAAAGCCGAGCGTACCGAAGAAGCGTGCTTTGCCGACACTCGGCGCATGCGGTCCGTCCAGATGCTCGTTCTTCCAGCCAATCACCATGTAGTAAGCAGCCGAGCAAACATAGGGAACCAAGATCGTGTTGACCGCGCAGCTGTAGAAGAACTGGTAGGTGCTCGCCGCTACATACGACACAATCAGGAAAAGCTGCGTGATGCCGGAGCTCACAAGAACCGTTACCACTGGGGCGTCATGCTTGTTTGTCTTAGCAAACGCCAGCGGGAAGGAGCCCTGACGTGCAGCCTCGAACGGCGTCTCGGATGCAATGATGACGTAGCCCAGCATCGCACCGACCAGCGAGAGAATAACGCCAAGGTTTACGATGGCTGCGCCAACCGGACCGATTGCGCACTCAAGAATTCCCGCCATGGAGGGCGTTGCAAGTTGTGCCATCTCCCCGCGCGGCATAATGCCGAGCGACAGCATCGAGATAATTAGATACAGCGTAAACACGGCTGCAAATCCAAGCGCCGTCGAACGACCGACGTCGCGCACATACTTTGCACGGCCCGAAATGACGACAGCGCCTTCGATACCCGTAAAGACCCAGACAAGGGCAATCATGGTCGAGACAACCTGCTCACCAAAACCGGGGCCAGCCGGCTCTCCCCAGAAGTTGTCCATAAAGATATCGACGTTGAACTTACCCAGGAGCACAATGCTCAGCACAAAGAGCCCCAGCGGCACCAGCTTCGCCAAGGTGACGATCGTGTTGATGCCGGCAGCTTCCTTAACGCCGCGAAGCACGAGAGCGGTTAGGAACCACAAAAACACGCTGGCGCAGACGATGGAAAGCATATTGTTGCCCGTACCGAACGCAGGGAAGAAATAGCCCAGTGCGCTAAACAGCAAGAGCGCAAAGCTCACATTGGAAAGACATGCGCTGATCCAGTAGCCCCAAGCGGAGTTGAATCCAACGTAATCGCCAAAACCGGCCGCAGCGTATGCATAGATGCCGCCAGTCAGGTCGGGACGAGCCTGAGATAAACCGTTGAATACCATCATCAGCGCAAAGACGCCAATGAAGCAAATTCCCCACGAAACGATAACCGCGCCGGTATTGGCTCCGCCTGCCGCCATATCGCCGGCAAGAGAAAAGATGCCGCCGCAAATGCTCGCAGTGATGACCATCATGGTCAGACGAAAGAGATCCAGACCATTGGGGTCGATAATCTCATCGTTACAAGTTTTAGAGGCCATATATGTGCACCCCCTCAATCAAACGACCGCATAAAGATGGCCCGGACGTCCCGAATCGGGTGCCGGGCCATCGGTCAAGCGATCATTAAGCTAGTACAGCGACCACATTAGAAGCGCAGCGACAGGCAAGAAAGGCCGCCGTCGACCTTGCGGTACTCGGAGGTGTCGACAACGAGCGTCTTGTAGCCCAAATCCTGCACGGCCTTGAGCACGGTCGGATAGCCCTCGGCAACGATAACCGTTCCGTTGACCCAGATGCAGTTGGCGCCATAGGCCTCGTCCTCGGGCACGACGATCTTGTTGTACTGGGCAAAGTCGGGCTTATCAATGAACTCACCGGAGACGAGCATGTTGTTGTCCTCGATGTAGTTGACGCCCGTCTTGAGGTGCAGGACCTCCTCCAGCGGAACCTCGGAGCCCTCGAGACCCCAGCCCTCGAGAATCTCACAGAACTGGCGGATGCCCTCTTCGTTGGTGCGAGCGGAGCGACCGACGTAGAAATGGTCGCCGACCATCATGACGTCGCCGCCATCAAGCGTACCGGGGGAAACGATGTGCTTCACATGCTCGTCGTCAAAGAAGCGGCGGACGACCGGCTCGATCTCGTCCTTCTCGCCGTTACGGCTGTCGGCACCGGGGTTGGTAATGATGGCGCCGCAGCGAGTGATAACGGCCGGATCCTCGACAAAGCAGCTGTCGGGATACTGCTCAAGCGCCGGCAGCACCGACACGTCAACGCCGCACTGCTCGAGCGCGTGCTCGTAATCGTAGTGCTCCTCGATAGCGCGCTCGTAGATGGGCTGACCAAGCTCGGGAGCGCTCGTGATGCCATTGCTCAGGGACTTGCCGGGACGACGGATGATGACGTGGCTGAACTTAGTCATGATGATCCTCCTTGGACCTCTTAGCAGAGAGCGGACTTCCTTGCGCCCGCCTTCCTTCCGATGGCTTTATCTTAGGGTGTCTTTACTGTTTTGTATATTGTATACAATCCTGAACGGTAGATATTTGTCGGTAAGCGTATTATTGCTTCTTCTGGTTTGGTAGCGCGATTTAACTGGTCGTTCTATAATTCAATTAGCCTATTCAGGCGAAACGTATTTACTTTTGAAAATATACAGTTGAGGAATATAAGCTCATGGAAACGCTCCGAAGACCCTTGAAGGATCATGTATACGACTATATTTCGAGTCGCATAGACGCCGGCGAGCTTTCGGCCGGCGACCGCGTGAGCGAGCAGGCGATCTGCGATGCCATGGGCGTGTCGCGCACGCCGGTTCGCGAGGCGCTCATCCAGCTGGCAAGCGACGGCTATCTGGACAATCTCCCCCGCCGCGGATTCCGCGTCCGTGGATTCGATCAGCAAAACGCCGTCGAAGTCTTTGAGATTATGGGGCCGCTCGACGGGCAGGCGGCATACCTTGCCTGCCCCCTCCTGACCGAAGAGGACATCATGCAGCTAAAGTTCTTGGTTGGATCCATGGACCTAGCGATCCAAGGCGGTCTTATCCGAAAGTACGACGACATTCAGCGGGACTTTCACCTTACGTACTTCAACCGCTGCGGCAACGACCGTCTGCGCGACATGATTTCGCAACTCGAGCGTTGCTTTATCAAACGCGATTACGAGACCGTCGATCAGGAGACGGCGTGCAAACTGCTGGGTATAGCCAATGCCGAGCATGCCCACATTCTTGAGCTGTTCGAAGCGCGGGATGCGGCGGCCGTGCGAGACTACGTTCGCGATGTCCATTGGAACACAGAAAACGCCCAGTTCACCGTTTGGTAGAAATATAACGATCGGTGCCGGCCCAACCCTTGGCGGCCAGGGCAACGTCGATGTTTTGGCACCGAAAGCGAAAACCCGCCAAAGCGAGCAAGGTGCCTTGAAACGAGGCGGCATTGACCTTCTGGTCATGCCGCCGAAGTTGAAAGGCAGATTGCCGCTCTGGCGGGCTTGCAGCGTCAAGTGGTTACGGCGTTTGGTAAAACGCCGTAACTAAAACCCGTGGCGCTCCAGGAAACGGAAGGCTAGGCGAATCCAAGGACGGACCGCCGCCTGCTTGTCCTCGTTGTCGACCGCGGTATTGGCGTTACCGAGCGAAAGGCCGTGGCCACCCTGGTCAAAGACGTGCGTCTCGCATGCAACACCCTCCTCGGCCATGCGCTGCGCAAACGGGTAGACCTGCGCGACCGGCGCCGTCTTATCGTCCGAAACGCCCCACACAAAGGTCGGGGGCATCTGGCGCGAAACGTGCGTGGTAGGGCAAATGTCGGTCAGGTGCTCATCGGTCGCCTCGCCGCCCGTCACCATCGACAGATAGTCGTTGAGCAAATCGCGCCCTGTCTTGCCACCCGTCTTGGGCACGCGCAGGTCGATGCGCGGGTCGCGCGTCTGCATATCGCGCACATAGGCAAGGTCGAGCAACGGATAGCCCAGCACCACGGCGTCGGGACGAATATCCTCCGGACGAGCCCCGGCAAGGCCCGCGAAGGGTCCGGTCTTCCACTGCGTTGCCAACGAGGCGCAGATCATGCCGCCCGCCGAGAAACCCACGATGCACACGCGCTTGGGATCGACATGCCACTCGTCGGCGTTGGCGCGCACGGTAGCGACCATCTTGGCGAGGTCCGCCTGCGGGTGCGGAAAGCTCACGTCGCCCGTGGCGCTCGTCACATAGTTGAGCACAAAGGCCTGGTAGCCGCGGTCCAAAAACGCAAACGCCACCGGGTCCTGCTCGTGCGGAGCGATATGCGTAAACCCGCCTCCGCCGCAGATGATCACCGCGGGGCGGCGGCCATTGGGCTTGTCGGGCAGCGGCTCGGCACCCAAATACGTAAACGTCGCCGGATATTCCTCGGTCGGCTCCTCGCCCCACAGTGCATGGTTCTCGACAATCATATGTGCTCCCTTCGCGCAAATTAAGCGCCATTGTTTTTCGCCTTCAAGCGTACCCCACTTGAACCCGTGACGCAGAAACACGCCAGCAATAAGTTTCCCTTCAACTGATATATCACATAATCCCAGCTCAGAGGTATCGCTGAGCAGCGTAGAATAGGGGGTGTTGACCAAGCCGCGAAACAGATATGAAACGTTTCCGGCAAACCAAACGCGCGATATGCGCCTATTTAAGTTGGAGGCAACTATGGGTCTGCTCGATTCGCTTAAGTCCACCTTCACCTCGACCGGCGAGGCGTCCGTTCCGCCCGCAGCAAGCTTCGCCACCCGCGAAGGCGTCATCTATGCCCCCGTCAACGGCGTGCTCGTCAGCCTGGACGAGGTTCCCGACGAGACGATCGCCTCGGGCATGCTTGGCCAGGGCTATGGCATCGAGCCCATTACCGGCACCATCTATGCGCCCGCCAACGGCCGCATCGGCGCCACCACTGTCACCAACCACTCCATCGGCATGATTACCGAGGACGGTCTGCGCGTATTCATCCATGTTGGCCTGGGCACCGTGGAAATGAACGGCAAGGGTTTTGCCCGCTTTGTCGAGATGGGCGATGTGGTCAAGGCCGGCCAGCCGCTCATCAGCTTCGATCGCGAGGCCATCAAGGCCGCCGGCCACGAGGACATCGTGACCGTCATCGTCTCCGAGCTCGATCGTCTTAAGAGCATCGACCATGTCGGCGAGTCTGGAACGCTTATCGGCGGCAACCCGCTCGTCAAGCTTGGCGACCCGCTGCTGGTTGCCAAGACCAAGTAGCTAGGCCCCGCGCCACACAACCAAAAGGCACCTCGTCAAGCGCCCGCGACCATTTGGCCGCGGGCGCTTTTCGTTTGAAAAACCATCCCGCCAATGCCTTATCTGTATAGCCCAAATGAGCCGAGCTGCTAGAATATCGAACTGTATGGATAACTATCATTCAACCGTTATGGGAGGATACGTGAACCGCACCAAAATCGCGCAGCTCTATGTCGATGCCGAGTCGCTCGGCGGCCAGACCGTCACCGTTGCCGGCTGGGTCAAGTCCGTCCGCGACATGAAGAACTTTGGCTTTGTTACGCTCAACGACGGCAGCTGCTTCCGCGACCTGCAGGTCGTCATGAACCGCGAGGCGCTCGACAACTACGACGAGATCGCCCATCAAAACGTCTCGGCCGCACTCATTTGCACCGGCACCGTCAAGCTGACCCCCGATGCACCCCAGCCTTTCGAGCTTTCTGCCACCTCCATCGAGGTCGAGGGCGTCAGCGCCCCGGATTACCCGCTGCAGAAGAAGCGCGCAACCGTCGAGTTCCTGCGCACCCAGCAGCACCTGCGCCCGCGCACCAACCTGTTCCGTGCCGTGTTCCGCATCCGTTCTGTCGCGGCTGCCGCCATCCACCGCTTCTTCCAGGAGCAGGGCTTTGTCTACGTCAACACCCCTATCATCACCACGAGTGATTGCGAGGGCGCCGGCGAGATGTTCCGCGTGACCACGCTCGACCCCAAAAATCCGCCCCTCACCGAGTCCGGCGAGGTCGACTGGAGCCAAGACTTCTTTGGCAAGCACGCGAGCCTCACCGTGTCCGGCCAGCTCAATGCCGAGAACTTTGCCATGGCCTTTGGCGACGTGTACACCTTTGGCCCCACCTTCCGCGCCGAAAACTCCAACACCACGCGCCACGCCGCCGAGTTTTGGATGATCGAGCCCGAGATGGCCTTTGCCGACCTTAACGACTACATGGATAACGCCGAGGCCATGCTCAAGTACGTCCTTAAGGACGTCATGGCAACCTGCCCCGACGAGCTCAATATGCTCAACAAGTTTGTGGACAAGGGTCTGCTCGAGCGCCTGGACCACGTGGCAAACTCCGACTTTGCCCGCGTCACCTATACCGAGGCCATCGAAATCCTGGAGCAGGCCGTCGCCGCCGGTCACAAGTTTGACTATCCCGTGAGCTGGGGCATCGACCTGCAGACCGAGCACGAGCGCTTCCTGACCGAGGAGCACTTTAAGCGACCGACTTTTGTGACCGACTATCCGGCCGAGATCAAGGCGTTCTACATGCGCATGAACGAGGACGGCAAGACCGTCGCCGCCGCCGACTGCCTGGTTCCCGGTATCGGCGAGATTATCGGCGGCTCCCAGCGCGAGGAGCGCCTGGATCTGCTCGAAGCCCGCATCAAGGACCTGGGCATGAATCCCGAGCAGTACAAGTACTACCTTGACCTGCGCCGCTACGGTTCCTGCAAGCACGCCGGCTACGGTCTGGGCTTCGAGCGCTTGGTCATGTATCTGACCGGTGTGGGCAACATCCGCGACGTCCTGCCGCACCCGCGCACCGTGGGCAACGCCGACTTCTAATCGCCACAGCGCCACCAAACGCGTTCCAGCGCATCACGCCAGCGCCTCTCGGCAAGCCGAGGGGCGCTTTTTTCAACAGCATCCGTCAAGCTTTTGGCAAGTTTTTGGTCAGTTGGGCAGGGCTGTTGAAAACTCGACCCGCCGCTTGCCGACGGCTACCGACCGCCCAGGGCGTCCTGCGCCCCTGGGAAAGCCCCTCGTCCTAGGCTCCATACCGTCGCCACCCAAAACGGAAAGGACGTGGGCGCCATGACCGAAACCGCTGTTGAAACTTACGAGACCACGACGAGGGGCGCCGCCTCGATGGCAGCCTATCGCGCCGTTCGCATCCTGCAACTATTGAGCGAAAACACCGGTGAGGACAAGGCCATGCTTTCCGATGAGTTGATCCGGCGCCTCGCCCATCCCGACGACCCCGCCCGCATGCCCATCTCGGCGGCGCGGCGCAGCATCTACACCGCCATCTCCGCACTTCGCCATGCTGGATACGAAATTGAGTACAAGCGCGGCGTGGGGTATCGGCTCTTGACCCGTCCGCTCACCGACGAAGAAATCATCCGACTCCACGGCATGGTCATGCGCAACCGCTCTACGCCCATCGCCATTCGAAAAAGCATGGCGCAGCACCTGGTCGCCATGGCGAGTGCCGACGTTCGCGGCTACCTCGATGCACCCGAGCCTGCTCGAAGCGCAGGCGGCAAATCCACCAAGGCCACACGCACGCCCGTCAAGCGCATCGATGCCTGCGAGCTCATCGAGCAGGCCATCGACCACGGAACCACGGTGAGTTTTGATATTTCGAGTGTCACGGCACGCGGAGAGGTCGAAGTGGCACGGATGACACTCCGGCCCTTTGCCATCAAGCAACGAGACGGCATCTCGTATTTGCTGGGAACGGTCTATGACGCGCGAGGCGCCGATGACACGTTGCGTACCGTTGAGATCGGCCGCATGAGAAACGTCACCACACGTCTCCTCGACGGCAAGAAGCTCTTCGCCGCCCTGGACGAGGACGACGCCGCCTCCGCCGCATAAGACCCTCCGCCGCCCATTCGACTACCCGTACCGCCCATCCGATTCTGTATTAAAAAACCCGCCAGGCTGTTGTAAAAATGGACATCAGCGCTACTATAGTCCCACTTGCACTTTGTCCCAGTGCAGTGTTTCCAGCCATTTTTATACTGGGGGTAATGATATGAAGGACATCACCATCAGCCGCAGGAGCCTTCTGGTCTCCGCCGGCCTGCTCGCGCTCGCCCCGCTCGCCGGATGCGGCGGCAACTCTGGTTCCGGCTCTGCTGCCGCCGGTTCCGACTACACCATCGGCGTTCTGCAGCTCACCGAGCACTCCGCACTCGACGCCGCCAACGATGGCTTTGTCAAGGCCATCAAGGAGAGCGGCCTTAAGGTCAAGATCGACCAGAAGAACGCTCAGAACGACCAGTCCACGTGTAAGTCCATTGCCGACAAGTTTGTGGGCGACAACGTCAGCCTGATTTATGCCATCGCCACGCCCGCCGCGCAGGCTGCCGCCGGCGCCACGGCCGATATCCCCATCGTGGGCTGTGCCATCACCGACTACGCCGCCTCCGGCCTGGTCCAGGACAACGACAAGCCCGGCACCAACGTCACGGGCGCTTCCGACCTCACCCCGGTCGCCGAGCAGCTCGAGATGATGCAGAAGGTCCTGCCCGACGTTAAAAAGGTCGGCCTGCTCTACTGCACCGCCGAGTCCAACTCCGACGTCCAGATCAAGGCCGCCAAGAAGGAGCTCGACAAGCTGGGCCTCGAGTACACCGACTTCACCGTCTCGAGCTCCAACGAGATTCAGTCCGTCGTCGAGTCTGCCGTGGGCAAGGTCGACGCGCTGTACTCCCCCACTGACAACACCATCGCTGCGGGCGCTTCGCAGGTCGGCCAGATCTGCAAGGAGAATAAGCTCCCCTTCGTGACCGGCGAGGAGGGTATGTGCATGGCCGGCGGCCTGTTCACCCTCTCCATCAACTATAAGGACCTGGGCTACGCCGCGGGCGAGATGGCCGTTAAGATCCTGAAGGGCGAGGCCAAGCCCGAGGATATGCCGATCAAGCACCTCTCGAGCAAGGACCTGGTCGTCGTCAAGAACGACGAGATGGCCGAGGCCCTAGGCATCGACCTTTCCGCTCTGGACGAGTAGCGCCATGCGCGGTAACGCGTCTAGGGCCCGCACGCGCGCCACAGCCGCGTTATTCAATATCTGAGTCCTTGGGGCGAACGCTAAAGACCGGCGTTCGCCCTGCTTGTTTCGGATGAGACAAAACATCCGTCCGCAGCTCTTTTATGCATTGGTACCGCTATTATGGAAAATCACGTGTCCACCCTATCCTAGGAGGTATGAAGCATGCTCATTGCATTGCAGGGCGCCGTTTCGCAGGGCGTCCTCTGGGGCATTATGGTGCTTGGCGTGTTTATCACGTTCCGCCTGCTCGACATCCCCGATATGACCTGCGACGGCAGCTTTGCCCTCGGCGGCTGTGTCTGCGCCGTACTCATCGTCAACAATAACGTCGACCCCTTGCTCGCCGTGCTGGCCGGCATGTGCGCCGGCGCCATCGCGGGCGCCGTCACGGGCATCTTGACCACCGTCTTTGAGATTCCCGCAATCCTCGCCGGAATCCTTACGCAGATCAGTCTGTGGTCCATCAACCTGCGCATCATGGGCAAGTCCAACACGCCCATCCTTGCCAAGGGCACTATCTTCTCATCCGTCAGCAACATGACGGGCCTGCCGCAGTCCACTGTTGCCATTATCCTAGGCATCGTGCTGGCCGTGGCCATCGTCGCCATCCTGTACTGGTTCTTTGGCACCGAGATCGGCTCGGCACTGCGTGCCACCGGCAACAACGAGTACATGATCCGCGCCCTGGGCGTTAACACCAACACCACCAAAATGATCGCCCTCGTGCTCTCCAACGCCCTCATTGGCCTTTCGGGTGCGCTCATCTGCCAGAGCCAGAAGTATGCCGACATTGGCATGGGCACCGGCGCCATCGTTATCGGTCTTGCCGCCATCGTCATCGGCGAGGTGCTCGGCCGCCTGCTGCCCGGCGGTCTCACGCAGTTCTCCGTCCGTCTGGCCTCCGCCGTCTTTGGCTCCGTGGTGTACTTCCTCATCCGCGCCATCGTGCTGCAGCTGGGCATGGACGCCAACGACATGAAACTGCTCTCTGCTGTGATTGTCGCCGTGGCCCTGTGCGTGCCCGTGGTTTGGGAGCGCTATAAGCTCCGCAGCTCCTACACGAAGGGAGATGAGGCAGATGCTTAAGCTCTCGCACGTCAAGAAGACCTTTAACAAGGGCACCGTCACCGAGAAGCGCGCGCTCACCGGCGTCGACCTTACCCTCAACGACGGCGACTTTGTAACTGTGATCGGCGGCAACGGCGCCGGCAAATCCACGCTGCTCAACATGATTGCCGGCGTATATCCGCTCGATTCGGGCGTTATCGAGCTCGACGGCACCGACATCTCGCGCCTGAGCGAGTCGCAGCGCGCCAAGTACCTGGGCCGCGTGTTCCAGGATCCCATGCGCGGCACCGCAGCCGACATGCAGATTGCCGAGAACTTGGCCCTCGCCAAGCGTCGCGGCCAGCGTCGCGGCCTTTCGTGGGGCGTCACCAAGGCCGAGAAGGACGAGTACGTTGAGTTGCTCAAGCGCCTGGACCTTGGCCTGGACACGCGCCTCAACGCCAAGGTCGGCCTGCTTTCGGGTGGCCAGCGCCAGGCACTCACGCTGCTCATGGCCACGCTCACCAAGCCGCGCTTGCTGCTGCTCGACGAGCACACCGCGGCCCTCGACCCCAAGACCGCCTCTAAGGTGCTCAATCTGACCGAGGAGATTGTCGACGAGAACCACCTGACCACGCTCATGGTCACGCACAACATGAATGACGCCATCCGTCTGGGCAATCGCCTGATCATGATGCACGAGGGCCACGTTATCTACGACGTGGCGGGCGACGAGAAGAAGTCGCTCACCGTCGCCGACCTGCTGCAGAAGTTCGAGGAGGTCTCGGGCGGCGAGCTCGCCAACGACCGCATGCTGCTGAGCTAAAACCTGCCAATAAGGGACAGGTTTATTTTGGCAGGTTTTATCTGCGCAAACGTCAAAACCGCCGCAAAGGAACAGATACCTTTGCGACGGTTTTCGCATATTATGTCGATAATCCAGCGTCAGCAGGAACCACTGGTTAAGAACTAAGGAAACTGCCATGAGAAGACTCCTTCCCCGTCTTGCTTGACCGCCGCACTCCTTGCCGGCGTGCTCGCCGGCGGCCCAGCTTACGCCACCGCGGCCACCCCATCTCAAGTTATCGGCCCGTCCGATGTGATCGGACGGGCTTTTTGGTGGGTATCATGGTTGAATGATCATTAGGAGGTTTTCCCTACATGGAATTGTTTGAACCGATTCTTCATTTCTTTGAGCAGCACTGGGTCCACAACATCATCTGGGCCGTCATCTTGGTAATAGTCACCGCCATCGCCGCCAAGGTGGCATCCAAGACCCTGCGCCACCTACTCAACCGAGACGACAACCCGCTTCCCGCATCGAGCATCTTCATCAACATCGCGCGTGCCGTCATCTGGATGATCGGCGGCAGCTTTATCCTCGACAACTGCTTTGGCATTAACGCAAACGCGCTCGTCGCCGCTCTTGGCGTCGGCGGCATCGCCATCTCGCTCGGCTTTCAGGACACGCTATCAAACCTTATCGGCGGCATGCAAGTGACCTTTATGGGCATCATCAAGCCCGGCGACAATATCGAGGTCGGCGGCGTGTCGGGCGTGGTCCAGGACATCACTTGGCGCCACACGACCATCGAGGACGCCTGCGGGCAGACCATCATCGTCCCCAATTCAAACATCTCCAAGAACACGCTCGTGCACTTGATGCCCTTTGGGCGCGTTACCGTGCCCGTTGCCGTAAAGGACACGTCCAAGTGGGCCTCGCTGGATGCGCTGGCAGATGAGCTTACCGACGCCACCAAGGCCGCGGTGCTTCCCATCTCTGGCTTTGACAAGGAGCCGTACGTGCTCTTTAGCGAGATCGGCGACTTTGGCATTAAGGGTAAGATCATCTTTATCGTCAGTGACGACAGCACCACCTTTACGGCAGCCGACGCCTGCATCCGCGCCATCGCCCCCATCATCGCCTAAAACCACCGCAAAGGGGACAGGCACCTTTGTGGTGGTTTCGCATCGTGGTACCATGGTTCATATCGTTGTTTAAACGACTAAGGGAGTAGACACCATGGAAGAGGCCTATCGTCAAGCGCGCAAGCGCGGCGAACAGGGACGCCGTCGCGCCATCAGCCAAAGCGAGCACCCATACCTTACGGACCTCGACAGCTTGGTTGCCCAGCTCCCCTTAGGTCAGCGAGAGAGCGTCGGCCTGCGGGATATTCCGCTCGAAATGGTCGTCGGCACGGTTACCAAGGGCCGTCAGTCTGCCTTTTCGTGCAACTTTATGCCCCTGTTGCCATTTAGCACCGAGTTCGCCCGCAAGTGGTCCAACCTCTACGACATCCAGGTAACCGAGGGCTATCGCGACCCCATCATCGTCACCGAGTTCATGCATCGGTTTTACGTCCAAGAGGGCAACAAGCGCGTCAGTGTCCTCAAATTCCTGGACGCTCCAACGGTTTCGGCTAAAGTCACCCGTCTCTACCCCGGCAAATGGGATTCCGTCGAAAGCCGCCTGTACGGTGAGTTCTGCGCGTTTTGGCGCGTCTGCCCCCTATACGAGATCGAGTTCTCGCGTGAGGGAAGCTACGAAACGCTCGCCAAGATGCTCGGTCAGAACCTTATCGAAAAATGGCCGCAGAAAAAGATCGACTACCTGCGCCATACCTTCCTGCTCTTTAAGCGCGCCTACCTGCGCGCCGGCGGCGACCATCTGGACATTACGCCCGCCGACGCCATGCTCGTCTACCTCAACGTGTACAACCAAGACCGCCTGCTGGACACACCGACGGACATCGTCGTAAACCGTCTGTGTAAGATTTGGCGCGAGTTGGTCATTGCCGGCAAAAGTGATGAGGAGAAGGTCGATCTTGTCGAGGCACCGAGTGTCGATGAGGAAGAGGCGCCCGCCAAGTCCACCTCCGGCGTGCTCAACTTCTTTATGGGCAAGACCGTCTACTCGGCGGCCAACCCCCTGCGCATCGCCTTTATCCATGAGTTCCCCTGTGCGACGTCGAGTTGGGACAGCCTGCACGACCAAGGGCGTCAGTATCTCGATGAGCACTTTGGCGGCATCGTGCGCACCGAGGCGTTCGAGGACTGCCACGATTCGGACGTGTTCTACGCCGCCGTCGAGACAGCCGTAAAGCACGGGGCGAACGTCATCTTCTCGACCTCACACCGGCTCATGGAATACACGCTCAGGGCGTCAGTCGAGTATCCCCAGGTGCGGTTCCTTAACTGCTCAATCGGCCTTCCCCACCAAAGCGTCCGCTCGTACTTTGGAAAGATGTACGAGGCCAAGTTCCTACTGGGCGCCCTTGCCGCCAGCATGGCCGACAACCACCGTATTGGCTACCATGCGTCGGTCTTCGCCTCGGGCGCGCTGAGCGAAATCAACGCCTTCGCTATCGGTGCCTCGCTGCTCGACCCTCGTGCGCAGATTATCCTCACTTGGGGAGATGTTCCCGCCGGCGGTCTTGCCGAAGCCATGTGTCGCGAGGGCGTGAGCGTCATGACCGGCGCCGATATGTCCAAGTCTCTCGAGGACCCCACCGCCTACGGGCTTCACCGTCTGGTAAACGGCAAGGAAGTTACCGGTATTGCTATGCCGGTATGGAACTGGGGCCGTTACTACGAACTCATCGTACGCAGCCTACTGCACGGCACATGGGACGAGACCGCCGATGACCAGCAGGTGCGCGCCGTCAACTACTGGTACGGTATGAGCTCCGGCGTCATCGATATTCGCTACGCTCCGGGCCTACCCTATCAGACGCGTAAACTTGTGCAGCTGCTTCGCAACGGCATTGTCGAGGGCTCCATCAACCCATTTGGCGGCGAGCTCCACAGCCAGGACGGCGTGGTTCAGATTGAGGGCTTCCCTCCCCTGCCGAGTACGCAGATTGTCGAGATGAACTGGCTGGCTGACAACGTTATAGGCTCGATTCCGCAGCTCGATAACGAGCCGGAGGTCCGTGCCCTATGAATATCCTAGCCATTGCCGATGTAGAGGAGCGCTGCCTGTGGGAGTGCTTTCGCAAGGAGCGCTTTGAGGGTGTCGACCTGATTTTGTCCGCTGGCGATCTGGATCCGGACTATCTTGAGTTTTTGGTCACGGTCATCAACAAACCGCTTATCTACGTACGCGGCAACCACGACGACCGCTATGCACGTCATGCACCGGGCGGATGTATTTGTGTCGAAGACACCGTGTACGTGTATCGCGGCGTCCGCATTGCGGGGCTTGGCGGCTCCATGCGCTATCGAGACGGTGCCAACATGTATACCGAGCGCGAGATGGCAAAACGCATGCGCAAGCTATCGCGAAAAATCGCACTGGTAGACGGATGCGATATTCTACTTACCCATGCACCCGTCGCAGGCATGGGCGACCTGGACGACCTGCCGCATCGAGGATTCGAGTGCTTTAATGCGGCTCTTGAGTCTTGGGGTCCCGACTATATGATTCACGGGCATGTGCACCAAAGCTACGGCCCCAACTTTCAACGCGAGCGCCAACACCCATGCGGAACGAAGATTGTCAACGCCTGCGGCTATACCAAGATCGAAATTGACGAGGCGCGCTACCCCACGCGCGGTTGGAAGGCCGCTTGGCTCAACTCGCAAACCATGCGCCGCGAGCTCAAACGCCACGAAGCAATCGAGTCTTCAACCGCCAGAACCCCCTGGTAACTGCCAACAACCACCACGAAGGGGATAGGCACCTTTATGGTGATTTTGCTGACTCGTCCGACCTGTCCATCACGGTGCTTGTGTAATTAACGAGAACACTCATTGTTTTGTAAGGACGGCGCTCACGTGCCGTCTTTTTTTGTCAACTTATGCAGTCTCGACCGTGTTGTATGTAGAGGGACCTCGCGAGACGCCTTCCCTATATCCACCACGACCAATTGGAGGTGACACTATGCCTGCACGCCGTAACCGCAATAGCACGCTCCGATGCGATGCCGATCAGATCGAGCGGGAAGCAAAGCGCTTGGTCGACACGTATTCCGACCTCATCCTTCGATTGTGCTATTCGGCCCTTGGATCCGCTGACGACGCTCAAGACATCTGCCAGGACACGCTGATCAAGATTCTCCAACGCACTCAACCGTTCGACTCGCTCGAACACGAACGTGCTTGGGTGATCCGAGTCGCACTGAACGCATGTCGCGATATCGGCCGTACGCACGCGAATCACCCGGTTGTCGACCTCGATTCGCTCCCCGATTTCTGCGCACCCGTAACACATACCGAGCAAGAATTCGCGCAACGCGACTGCGCCATTCTTTCCGCTGTCACGGCCCTGCCTCAAGCACAGCGCATCGCCATCTTTTTGCACTACTACGCAGGCATGAGCATCAGGGAAATCGCAGACGCCGTTCACGCGACGCCAGCTGCAACCGCCCAGCACCTTAGCCGCGGACGTGCGTCACTTCGGCTTTCCTTGAAAGGAGACCACAATGACTACGAATTCGAATGACTATCGCCACGCCCTGGAGCACATTTCGTTTACCGATAATGCGAAGCAGCACATGGCAAACTCGATTGCTCAGTCCGTCGCCTCGAGCGATGCGGCGACCGCTCAAAGCAACTTTAATGGCACGCGACGCAAGCCGCGCATCGCCCGCCATCCCGTAAGAACAGTCGCTCGCATTGCCGCTGTAACGGCAGTCCTCGCTATCGTCATTGGAGGCGCTGGCACGGCTATGGCAACAGGCGTCCTGCCGCTTCCTTCTGACATGCTTTCCGACATCTTTGACGGACCTGCTTCTCAAACCGAGATCATCGACCGAATTGGCCGGCCCGTCGGTGCTAGCTGCTCCAACAACGGAGTCACCGTGACCGCCGACGCCATCATGGGCGACAAGGATATGGTTACCATCGCCTATACGCTTACGTTCGACGATCCCGCTGCCCTGAAAAAGCTTTCCGAGCCGGGCGAGAACGGAACTATCGCCGGAAGTGTCGATGGAAACGTATACGTTGATGGCGAGCATGGCGGCCAAGGCCAATCATGGCTCATTGACAAGAACCCCAATGACTCCAGCATTCAATACTTTGCACAGTTCAGCGTTGAATCACCCGGCCTTATGGGCAGGACCGTCCGCACGCATATCAACTCTCTCGTTGTGCCACGTGCTGGCAAAGAGCTTCCCGAGTATAAGAAAATACTTACGGGCCCATGGGATCTTAAGTTCCAGCTGAATTACGAAGATACATCCGTTACGATTCCCGCGCCCAAATCGGTCAACTTTAACGGCACCAAGGCGACGATTCAAGAGGCCACCGTATCCTGCGTTGGCGTTTCAGTCCGCTACAACATAGATCGTTCCATCGAACACGACAACAACAGCGGCAAGATGTCTCAAAACATGGAGGAGTCTATGGATGCCGTTGGCAACATACCCCTCATCGTGACGTTCAAAGACGGTCATGTTGAGGACGCAACCAGCCACAGCGGCTATTTCGCAAATAAACTGGATAACGGCACCACTGATGTCCACAAGACCTGGCCGTTCTCGCAAGTTTGTGACACAGACAAGATTGCAAGCGTACAAATTGGCGATACGGTCATTCCCATGAATTCGTAACGCTACGCGGCTCGTATATGCACCCGGTTCCGCACTTCGCGTCTAAAGATGCGCTGTCATCGAGCAGCGTGAGCGCAAGGCCGCCCGTATGGTCGGCTGGGAACACCTCGTTGCGCTAAAAACCACCACGAAGGGGACCGGCACCTTTGTGGTGGTTTTGCTGACTCGTCCGACCTGTCCCAACGGTTTGTCTCAATCTGTAACAGGTAGGGCCCAAATAATCGGTTAGCTGTTACAGATCGAGACAGACCACGGATGCTCGGCCGAAAATCTCAATCTGTAACAGGTAGGAACGATTTTGCCCCTTAGATGTTACAGATTGAGATATTTGACAGCTTGAATCGGCATCGCCTACAGCGCGGCGACGACCTTGTCGCCCATCGTCGTGGTGCCGAGGATCTTATCTGCCGGGGTGTTGACATCGGCGATGTCACGGGTGCGCCAGCCCTCGTCGAGCACGCGCGCCACGGCGCTCTCGATCCACGCGGCTTGCTCGCCCATGTCGAGCGCGTAGGTCAGCAGCATCGCCACCGACAAGATTTGAGCCAGCGGATTGGCCACGCCGAGCCCCGCGATGTCAGGAGCGCTGCCAGCGCTCGGCCCAAACAGCGATACGCCATCATCCAGCGAGGCAGAGGCAAGCATACCGAGCGATCCGGTAATCTGAGCCGCCTCATCGGACAGGATGTCGCCGAACATGTTCTCCGTCACCACGACGTCAAAGTCTGCCGGTCGACTGATGAGCTGCATGGCGGCGTTGTCGACGAGCAGGTCCTCAAGCTCCACGTCGGAGTACTCCTCGTCTTGCACGCGATGCACGATCTCGCGCCACATGCGGCTCGTCTCCAGCACGTTGCGCTTATCAACGCTCGTCACCTTGCCGCGACGTTTGCGCGCCGCCTCAAATGCCTGGCGCGCAATGCGCTCAATCTCGTACTCGCGATACTCCATCACGTCGACCGCGCGCTGACCGGCCGCACCCGCAGCGCCCGCGCAGGTCACGGATGCGGGCGCCAAAGTCCCACGGCATGTTGTAGCCCATCGTATCGGGGATGTTCACGACCGTGGCACCGGCCTTTACGGCCGCCTCGATAATGCGCACCAGAAACTCCTGATCGGAGCGGCCGGCATCCTCGGCATAAAACTCAACATCGTCAACGAACTTGCGAGCATGTTTGACGGCATGGATCGCTCACTCAATTGCCCTTTCCTCAGTCATATGGAGCTTGTCGCGCAGGTGACTGGTGCTCACGCCCAGCCCTGTATGGATACGGGGCCTCTGGGCCGTTTTGAGCGCCTCTGCAGCCACTTCGATATCCCTGTCGACAGCGCGCGTCAGGCCGCATACCGTGCATCGGTCGCCCGCAATCTTGCCAATCTCCTGTACGGAGCGAAAGTCACCAGGACTCGAGATGGGAAAGCCCGCCTCGATAACGTCCACGTTCATGCGCACCAGCTGGCGGGCGATGAAGAGCTTTTCCTCGGTATTCATGCTGGCGCCCGGCGACTGCTCACCGTCGCACAGGGTGGCGTCAAAGATTGTGATTTTGCGGCTTATATGTTCCTCCTGATTGACCGTTTTATGACAGATGGCTTTCAGGAGAGAGAGAAGGCCTAGAGATAGAAAAATACCCGTGTCGCTCATCACGCCTGAAAGCGGCAAACGATAGCGCACCCGGGTACAACAAATCGTTATAGCGAGATTACAACCCTAGCGCGCTATCCAATCTAGTAGCGCTAGGCCTAGGAGCTGTTGCGTGTTCTTAAACATGTTGGGCTCCCTTCGGCCTCGGGTAGTACTACATCGCGCTAAAGTACAACACAAGTAAAACCACCACAAGGGTGCCTGTCCCCTTCGTGGTGGTTTCGTTGACTCAAAAGCAAGAGACCCGGTCCTGCACGAGGCAGAACCGGGTCTCTTTAGCAATGCTTGCTTTGCTCAGGCAGTAACTGTTAGTTACTCAGCCAGGAAGTCGCGCTGGATAGCGGGATCGACCTTGACGCCAGGGCCCATGGTGGAAGACACGGAGATGGACTTGACGTACTTGCCCTTAGCAGAAGAGGGCTTGACGCGCAGGATCTCGGTGTACAGGGCAGCGTAGTTCTCGACGAGCTGCTGCTCGGTGAAGGACTTCTTGCCCAGGGGCACGTGGCAGATGCCGTAGCGGTCGGCGCGGTACTCAACGCGGCCAGCCTTGAGCTCGGAGACCATCTTGGCGACGTCCATGGTCACGGTGCCGAGCTTGGGGTTCGGCATGAGGCCACGGGGACCAAGGATCTTACCGATGCGGCCAACCTTGGCCATCATGTTCGGCGTAGCGATAGCGGCGTCGAAGTTGATCTCGCCCTTCTGAATCTGGGCGACAAGCTCGTCGGAACCGATGATGTCGGCGCCGGCAGCCTCAGCCTCGCGGGCCTTCTCGCCCTCGGCGAAGACGGCAACACGAACGGTCTTGCCGGTGCCGTGGGGCAGGGAGATGGAACCACGGATGTTCTGGTCAGCCTTACGAGTATCGATGCCCAGACGGAAGTGGGCCTCGACGGTCTCGTCGAACTTGGCGGTGTCGAGCTCCTTAATGAGCTTGGCAGCCTGAAGGGGGGTGTAGAGCGTGGCGCGATCGATCTTCTCGGCAGCGGCGTTATAGCTCTTACCATGCTTAGCCATGTGCATTACCTCCTGTGGTTAAACGGGCGTGAGCCCTCCCACATCGTATCGTGTGCCCTATTGCACACATTTAACGGGCGCCCCGGTCGGAGCACCCGTCGTTACCATAAGAAATCGCTACTCAGCGATGGTGACGCCCATGGAACGGGCGGTACCGGCGATGATCTTCTTGGCGGCGTCAATGTCGTTGGCATTGAGGTCCGGCATCTTGATCTCGGCGATCTTGGTGAGCTGCTCCTGGGAGAGCTGACCAACCTTGTCGGCCTGGGGCTTAGCGGAACCAGACTTGAGGTTCAGCTCCTTCTTGATGAGGTGAGCCGCCGGCGGGGTCTTGGTGATGAAGGAGAAGGACTTATCCTCGTAGACAGAGATCTCAACGGGGATGATGTCGCCCTTCTTGTCCTGCGTCTCGGCGTTAAAGGCCTGGCAGAACTGCATGATGTTCACGCCAGCAGCGCCCAGAGCGGGGCCGACGGGAGGAGCGGGGTTAGCTGCACCAGCAGGAATCTGGAGCTTAATGACGTTGGCAACCTTCTTCTCAGCCATGGTCATTCCTTTCGAATCACGAGTGTGAAGTACTTGCTATATCGTAAGCACGCACGTGTTAGAAGCACTCCTGAGATGAGCAGTCACAGAAGAAGCACGCTCGCGCGAACGTACGAAAACTTAAGCGATGACAGCGACCTGGTTAAAGTCGAGCTCGACCGGCGTCTCGCGGCCAAAGATCATCAGCGTGACCTTAAGCTTGCCAGCCTCGGTGTTAACCTCGGAGACCTTGCCATCAAAGTCGGTAAGCGGGCCATCGGTGACGCGGACGGACGTGCCGACCTGAATATCAACCGAGGTACGCTTGGGCGAATCGCCCTTACCGGGACGACGAGTCATCTTGTTGTACTCGTCGCGGGAAAGCGGAGCGGGCTTGCCGTTGCCGCCCAGGAAACCGGTGACGCCAGGCGTGTTACGAACGCACGTCCAAGCATCGTCATCCATCTCCATGCGGACCAGGACATAACCCGGGAAGATCTTGGAATCCTTGGTCTCGCGCTTGCCACCCTCTTTGATCTCGGTGACGCGCTCCATAGGAATCTCGATATCAAAGATACGGTCCTGCATGCCCATGGTCTCGATGCGATGCTCGAGATCGGACTTAACGCGGTTCTCGTATCCAGAGTAAGTGTGAACGACGTACCAACGCTTAGACATGGTTTAGCCCCTCAATCCAGAGAACAGAGCAAGAGCCTCGCCAAAGCCAGCATCGAGCAGAGCGATGACGACGCCGACGACGATCAGAGAAGCGCAAACGACGACCGAGTAGTTCACGAGCTCCTTCTTATCGGGCCACGTGACACGCTTCATCTCGGACTTCACCGAAGCGAAATACTTCTTGGTGCGGGCGAAGAAACCAGGCTTCTCGTTCTTCTTGGACTTCGCAGCCTTCTCGTTCTTCTTGGCAACGGCCTTCTTGGCCTCAACCTTGGAGTTGGCGGCAGCGTTATTGGCAGGTGCCTGCTGCTGTGCCTTCTTCTTGTTCTTCTTGTTGGCCATTTGGGTTACCTCCGCGCAATGCGCTTATACATGAGTAAACCGTAAGCCCCCAATTGGGAGCTTACGGAATAATGACTGGCACGCCAGGAAGGACTCGAACCCTCAACACTCGGTTTTGGAGACCGATGCTCTACCAATTGAACTACTGGCGTATATGACTAAAGACTAGCGAGTCTCTTTGTGCAGCGTGTGGTGACGGCACCAGGGGCAATACTTCTTGATCTCCATACGATCAGGCATGTTCGCCTTGTTCTTGGTGGTCGTATAGTTGCGGCGCTTGCACTCAGTGCACGCAAGAGTAACTAGAGTACGCATGTATCCTGAACCTTTCATATCCGCCCCGTACGGGCACGAGATGGTACTTTATCAGCTCTATGTAAGTGCTGTCAATGAAAACCTCGAATCAATTGGTTCTCGGTGGATCCATTCATATTAGGAACACATCAATGAAGCCATCGAAAGCTAATCGACGGTGCATCCAGGACCATTATCGATCCTCTCGACACCAGCAACGGCTCAATATCCATTGCAGAAAAGAACCCGGCACCCATATAAGTGCCGGGTTCTCTAAGTCAACTATATCAGAGAGCTAATTTACTCAATGATCGTGGAGACGATGCCCGAACCGACGGTGTGGCCACCCTCGCGGATAGCGAAGCGCAGGCCCTCCTCCATGGCGATCGGGTGGATGAGGTCGCCCTCGATGGTGATGTGGTCACCAGGCATAGCCATCTCGGTGCCCTCGGGGAGCTTGACCGTACCGGTAACGTCGGTGGTACGGAAGTAGAACTGAGGACGATAACCATCGAAGAACGGGGTGTGACGGCCGCCCTCCTCCTTGGTCAGAACGTAGATCTCACCGGTGAACTTGGTGTGCGGGGTAACCGAACCGGGCTTGCAGAGAACCTGGCCGCGCTCGATGTCCTCGCGCTTGATGCCGCGGAGCAGCAGACCGACGTTGTCGCCAGCCTCGCAGAAGTCCATGGACTTACGGAACATCTCGATACCGGTAACGACGGTGTTCTGGGTATCCTTGATGCCGACGATCTCGACGGGCTCGTTGAGCTTGAGCTCACCGCGCTCGACACGGCCGGTAGCAACGGTACCACGGCCGGAGATGGTCATAACGTCCTCAACGGCCATCAGGAACGGGAGGTCGTTGTTACGAGCAGGCGTCGGGATGTACTCGTCGACGGCGTTCATGAGCTCGCGGATAGCGTCCATCCACTTGGCGTCGCCCTCGAGAGCGCCCAGAGCGGAACCACGGATGACGGGGATGTCGTCGCCGGGGAAATCGTACTCGGAGAGGAGCTCACGGGTCTCCATCTCGACGAGGTCGATGAGCTCGTCATCGTCGACCATGTCGCACTTGTTCAGGAAGACGACGATGTAGGGAACGCCAACCTGACGGGCGAGCAGGATGTGCTCGCGGGTCTGAGCCATGGGGCCGTCGGTAGCGGCGATGACCAGGATAGCGCCGTCCATCTGAGCAGCACCGGAGATCATGTTCTTGACGTAGTCAGCGTGGCCCGGGCAGTCAACGTGAGCGTAGTGACGGGCAGCAGTCTCGTACTCGACGTGGGAGACGGAGATCGTAATGCCGCGCTCGCGCTCCTCGGGAGCCTTGTCGATGTTCTCGAACGCAGTGAAGTCAGCCTTGCAGCCCTCGGTCTCGGAGAGAACCTTGGTGATGGCGGCGGTCAGCGTGGTCTTGCCGTGGTCGACGTGACCAATGGTGCCGATGTTAACATGCGGCTTAGTGCGCTCAAACTTCTCTTTGGCCATAAAGCCCTCCTCTAAACAGGTCGTCCCCGGACGGGACTTTGCCTTTATACCATAGTGGCCTCTCAACATACTATTGAGAAGCCACCGTGTTACCTATGGTAGCGGTGACTGGATTCGAACCAGTGACGCCACGGGTATGAACCGTGTGCTCTAACCAACTGAGCTACACCGCCGGATGGAGCCTGCAACCAGACTTGAACTGGTGACCTCTTCGTTACCAACGAAGTGCTCTACCGACTGAGCTATACAGGCACTTGACGGGTGGGAGCTATAGGATTCGAACCTATGTAGGCAGAGCCAACGGGTTTACAGCCCGTCCCCATTAACCACTCGGGCAAACTCCCAATCGTTCAAGTATCCGCAGGTCCTTTGGTCTTTTGGACCGCCGCCCCCGCGAACGAAAAAGATAATACGATGCAACCTTGGGGGCTGTCAACGAAAACCTCTAGATACACGGTTCCGGGCGTATCTATATAGCCGTGACCTGCTGTTTTGTTGAGTTTGGATGTGAAGGACGGTGGATTTGGCTGCGCTGGTGACATTTCCCGAGCGAATACTTTGGTGTAGTGGAGTACACCTTCAGGATCGGACTTCGATAACAGCCTATTTGCACCTATATATAGGTCGAGATCGGGCTTCCGTGGCAGATTCGAGCGTGGATTTTCTCCCGTTTGAAATCGAGCGTGGATAATCTCCCACTATTGGCGTGCCACTGGGCCCAAAGTGGAAGATTATCCACGCTCATTCTCCAGGCGGGAGAACTATAGAGCCGAACTACTCGGGCCAGGCCAAAGTAGACCCATAGAGCGGCTCCCCCTTGGTGCAGGGGTAGCGACTCAAGTAACACGACGATAGCAAGTCGAAGAAATAAGTCATGGCATATTTCGAATAAACGCCGAGTCGGTCAATTCCGTTTCCCGCATTACCAAGACGATATACACGGTCAAAAGACCTCGATTTGTCATCGTTGCTAAACGCAGTAATTAGAATCTTCCTGCCCGAACGGCAATCAAGATACTCACGTGCCTGTGACGCAAATAGCCCGGAGACCGATACGAGAATTATCAATGACTGCGAAACGTCTCCCATGTTTTTCAATTCCGCGACGTTAGCCCCAGCAACTATGCGAACTATCTTGCCCGCATAAAACATTTCCTGCTGAAATCGTACGAGATTGGCGCTCACATTATTGGTGCACCAGATTTCAACGTTTTTATGGCCATCAATTTCGTCGGCAAGGTGCTTAATAGCGATATCGGACACGCCGCTTTCAACCTCAGCGAACATCTCGATCATGCGAACGTCGAGCTCTGCCCTGTACTCCTCGTAGCCAAATTCCTCCTCTCGATGGCTTAAGTCGCTTGGAAAGACTGATTGAGTAAATGATTCTTTCAAATCGCTAAGAGACTGGTAGCCCAATCGATTGCAGAAACGACGAACAGCGGAACGGGTCACGAATGCATCGCGGGTTATTGCGGCAACATTGATTTCGCTCGAACGCCTAATGTGAGCGATGAGATATCGAGCGATGGCGGCATCGTTTGACCCAAACTCGCTGTTGATGATTGAGCTAATGCGATTGAGCACATCGAAGTCATTGATATTCACGTGATCCCTCTTTCCGCTCTCCTCGAAATCATGGTTCATTTATTGAATCAAACAGCTTTGGTCGTTCTCCTATGATTCAAATCAGTTGACGTCATCTTAATCGTAATTCCGCCACACGTATCCACCGTGTTGAATGATGGAAAGGGGATTCATGGACAACGTGAACAACATGCCGTTTCTCTGGGGTTCCGCCACGGCGTCTTATCAGTGCGAGGGTGCCTGGAACGAAGACGGCAAAGGCCTTGGCGAGTGGGACTTCTTTAGCCACACAAGCAATAAGAACATCAACCATGTTGACGGTGATGTATCTTGCGACTTCTACCATCGCTATGAAGAAGATATCCGCATGATGAAAGAAGGCGGACAAAACACTTATCGCTTCTCTCTTTCATGGAGTCGAATCATCCCCACGGGTATCGGCGAAGTGAATGAAGAGGGTATCGATTTTTATAATCGGGTCATTGATTGTTGCCTCGAAAATGGCATAGAGCCCAACGTTACGCTGTTCCATTACGATCTACCATTCACGCTTGCTTGCAAAGGCGGATGGCTGAACAACGACATGGCAGAGTGGTTCTGCAAATACGCCAAGATTTGCTTTGAGCGCTTTGGAGACCGCGTCAAAATCTGGGCTACCGTTAACGAGCCGCATTTCTACAGCTACTGCGTAAACATGTTGGGCAACTATCCCCCCAATCGATCGCTCGACGTTCAGTCGTACATGCAGTTTCAGTACAACCTGATGCGCGCGAGCGCACTCGCAGTCCGAACATATCGTCAAATGGGCTACGACGGCATCATCGGCGCCGTCCACGATGGCGGCGTTGTCGAACTCGACCCGGCAACCGAGCACCCTGATGACGTATTTCGATACGCAGACTTTTTCGCCAATCGCATGATTCTGGCACCAGCGCTTCAGGGTCAACTGCCGCCAGAAATGGACGAAATCCTTGAAAAACTTGGCGTCTCGCTCTATCGATCCCCAAATGACGTAGAAGAATTCAGAGACGGTAAAGTCGATTTTATTGGACTCAACGTGTATTGCCGAGAGTATGTAACCGACTGGCACGGTGGAGAGCTTGCCGTTTCGGCGAACAATAAGGGCGGTTCGAGCAAAAAGGTCGAAGGAAAATGCATTGCGCCCTTGTTTGAAAGCGCCCGCGACAGCAATGTTCCCCGCAATAAATGGGGCCGCGAAATACTCCCAGGTTGCATGTATTCAACCATCATGGATGTCCACGAGCGCTATGACGCGCCCCGCATCTTTATTACGGAAAACGGACATGGCGCCTATGAGCAACCAGACGCAGACGGAATGATCCACGATGATGACCGCATCGAGCTTCTGGGCCAGTTCATCGAGCACATGATGAGGGCTAAGCGCGACGGCGCGCGCGTTGAGGGCTACTACCTCTGGTCGACGATGGATCTGTATAGCTGGATCAACGGCTACGAAAAACGATACGGACTTGTCCATATCGACTTCGAGAACAATCTGGAGCGCACCCCCAAAAAGAGCTGGTATTGGTACCGAGACCTTATCTCGAAGTATCAGGAGCAGGAAGGTTAGGAGAAAGAGATGAAATATCAGGCAATGTCCGAAACAGTCCTAAAGGCTGTTGGCGGCAAAGAGAACATTACATCGGTAACTCATTGTGCGACGCGCCTTCGCATCGACGCACGAGACACCTCGATCATCGATCTCCAGCTCGCCAAATCGGCCGATCAGGCGCTCGGGGCAGTAGTCAGCGGTGGCCAGCTTCAGGTGATCATCGGCCCCAACGTCACCGAGGCTTACAACGACTTCCTCGACTTCGCGGGAATCGAAGTCGGCGGTGGCACGGTTGCCGACGATGCCCAAACCGCCAAAGACCTTGCAGAAGGCATTAAAAGCGGTAACACCGCCATGGGCTTGATTGAGAAATTCGGGAACGTCTCTGCACAGGTATTCATGCCCATCGTCCCGGCGCTCATCGTTGGCGGACTCATTCTTTCGATCAAGAATCTCCTGGTCAATTATTGCGGATTGAGCACCGATAGCGGAACCGCCCAGGTCCTGTTGGCGATCTTTAGCGCTTCGTTTAGCTTCTTACCCGTTTATCTTGGTTATCAGCTCGCGGCCGTCATGAAGATGCAGCCCATCATGGGCGCATTGCTGGGCGCGATCATGATCAGCTCGTCCATTAGCGGTGCCGAGGGTCTCGACTTTCTTGGTATTCCCATCCCGACGAATGACTACTCGAGCACGGTGGTGCCAATCGTACTGGGCGTTGTGTTCATGTACTTTGTTGATCGCGGTCTTCAGAAAATCATCCCGGACGTTACCAAACTGTTCTTGAAGCCGCTACTCACCATGTTTATCGTCGTGCCTGTTGAGCTGATTATCCTCGGCCCCGCCGGCAGCATGATGGGCTACGCGCTGAGTGATGCCGTCACGTGGCTCATGGATAACGTGGCATTTATCGCTACTCCAATCCTTGCAGCCCTTAACCCCTATTTTGTCATGCTCGGTCTTGATAAGGCCTACATCGCAATCGAAGTTACGAGCTTGGCGCAGCTCGGCTGGGCGCCCATCATCTTTGGCTTCATCTCAAACCTCTGCATTGGCGGCACGAGTCTCGCCTTGGCAACTGCAATGAAAGGCAACAAGGAGAAGAGGGGTATGGTCACCACGGTTGCCGTCACCGCACTCTGCGGCGTAACTGAGCCCGCGTTCTACGGCTGCCTCATCGAGCGTCCCCGCCTGCTTGTCGGCACGGCAATCGGCGCCCTCTGCGCGGGACTCCCCGCAGGTATCTTCGTCCTGAAGGAGTATGTTGCGGGAGCATGCCCCGGCCTTCTTTCGGCGCTGATTTTTATCGCTCCCGATGGATCCATGGGCAACTTCGTACTGGCGTGCGTTGTCGCCGTCATCGCCATCGTCGTCTCGTTCATCGCTGCACGCGTGATCATCAAGAAGAACCCCAACTATATTGAGTAAATGCCCGCTGTTTGCATTGGGGACATCCTCGGCAGACCATTAGCAAGAACCCAAGAAGTCCCTTAGGAGCTCGATTAATCCATTCGGATTCCTGAGGCACAAACGACCCCGATTCCACAATGAAATCGGGGTCGTTGTTTCTAAAGCCGTCGATAGACAATCGGTGTTTACCTTAGCCCCCTATCCAAGTTAATTATCCACGCTCGTTCTCCGGTCGGGAGATTTTCTTCTCTCTCGTGTCCAGAAATCCACGCTCGAGCAGGACATCCAGGACCGTACCCGCCCTTGTCTCGATCTGTAACAGCAGGAGACCTATTCCGCTTCTACATGTTACAGATCAAGATATTCCTAAAACACCCTAAGTTTCATCTCAATCTGTAACAGTTAGATGCCAAATATCGGTCTTGGTGTTACAGATTTAGACAAACTGGAGGACGAGACAAACCAAAAACGGGATGGGCGCTAACCCAATGGCGCACCACCTAAATAGAAACGGGCCCTGTCCCACAAGGAACAGAGCCCGAAACTCTCATGGAGCCAGTGACAGGAATCGAACCTGCAACCCACTGATTACAAATCAGTTGCGCTACCGTTGCGCCACACTGGCACACTTGGCGCTTTCGCGCGAAGCCAATTAAGAATAAAGGAATTGCGGACGAGGCGCAACAGGCCGCGCGGCGTTATATAAATATGCAAAATCCAGCAACAACACGTACCAAGCCCGTTCATTTCTGTCAGTTCGCCCTCAATCTTAAAACTCTTCGCCAGAACGAATAGTTTTAATTACAATTGGCTATATAAAACTATTCGTTCTGGCGAAGGGTTTCGCGATGTTGACTACAAAGGAAGCAGCCGAACTGCTCGGCATCACCCCGCGCAGGGTGCAGGAGCTCATTAAGAACGGCGCGCTGACCGCCCGCAAGGCTTCTGGCGTGTGGCTTATCGACAAAGACAGCGTAGACACGCGACTCCGCTCCGCAACCAAAAGAGGGGGACGGCCTCGTCGCGGGCATGGGAAAAGCGAAATCGCATTTACCCTCATGAACCGCACGCACGAAGTGGCCCAGCTGGTCTACAGCAGATCACGGAAAGACTTCACCCACATCGGCGCCGACGTCGATCGTGCCCACGCCCCTATTGGAGTACTTGGCCCCAATAGTCCCGTGTCGCTCGACTCTTTCCGCATTTGGTGGCGAGGCCGCGGTATCCCGCTCGCGCGCATTGGGCTTGCATCCCTGTTGGCAGAAGCAGCAGTCGATGTTCCCGACGAACTCATCCAGCGAAATCTTGGCCTCTCCTTATCCGACCAGTATTGGATTAGACCCCAAGGCTCCGGTCTCGCGTGGGAAGATATCAATTTCTTCAATAATGCTTTTGACGACGTCTCTCTCAGCATCGCGCCCTTCGCCCCAGAGGGCAAGGCAGCTGCCGCAAAGCCCGACAACACCTCGGACGGCAATCTTCAAAAGTACTGGACATGCGAGGATGACCGTCGAATACTCCACAAGGCAGGTGCGCACCTGAACCAGGAACCCTATAACGAGATGGTGGCGACCGCACTTCACCGTCGCATCCTAAACGCTTGCGATTATGTACCCTATTCGCTCGAAGGCACAGGTACTTCTGCCTTGAGCACATGCAATGTCTTCTTAACTGACGAAGAAGAATATGTCCCTGCGTTCTATGTAAACCAGCATGCAAATGCAGACGAGCGACTAACCGATTACGAACGGTATGTAGCAAACTGTGAGGAGCTTGGAGCGACAGATATAAAAGACGCCTTTGACCGCATGATCGTATGTGACGACATCATTGCCAACTACGATCGTCATTGGCGCAACTTCGGCCTCGTGCGAAACGTCAACTCACTGGTCTGCAGACCAGCCCCCATCTTCGATTCGGGCTCATCACTCTGGTGCAACATATCACTAGAGGAGCTTAGGGCGGGAGAGCACAGTTTTACCAGCGCACAATTTCATTCAAGCCCCGCCAAACAAATGTTGCTCGTCGAGGACATGGGCTGGTTTGACGGCGACAAACTCGAAGGCTTCGTTGACGAGGCAATCGAGATTCTGTCCAGAAACAACGCGCTCACGGCAAGGCTGCCATATCTAAAAGAGGCGCTTACATGGCGCCTCCGTAGAATGATCGACATCGCTGAATGGAGTTAGCGAGACAGCGTCGCGCCGTCAGCTCCCCTACCTCCCGCGCAGGGCCTTGAGCTTGGCCAGCGCCTCGGGGCTCAGGCGACTGCCCAGAGTCATCTTGATCTGCGGAGCTTCCTCTGCCTCGTGAACGTCGTTATCGATCTGCTTGATCTCGTCCACCAGCATGCGGCTCGAGATGCGCGTGACACCCTTGCCCATGACGACGGCTTGAATTGTGCCATCACTCGATACCACGGAGCACGCGCGGCCCTCCTCACGTGCCTCGATGCAGAGCTTCTGCACCACGGTGTCGGCAGAGACGCCCGTCGGCGAAAACTCGATGCGCACGCCGCGGGCCGGCAGGTTGGGACGCTCGCTGGAGATATTGCCCGCGCCGTCGAACACGATCACGGCCTCGTAGCGGCCCTGGGCAAACGCCGCAACATCGTTGATGAGCGCGGTGCGCGCCATATCGTGGACGTCGCTGGAATATGGATCGTCGGAATGGTCGTAGACGAGCTTTTCGTAGCGCGGCGTGCAGTGGATCACGTTGTAACCGTCGACCACCAGCAGCTCGGGCTTGTTGGAGTGCACCGTCGAGACTGGGTCGGCGATAGCCTGCGCAAACGCATTGCCGCCCACGCCGTAGGTCGCGGCCGAAACAATCGGCTTGGCCGAGCCCTCGCCAAAGCGCTTGGCCTTGGACTTGGCGCGGTTCTTCTTGGACATGCGCTACTCCTCCCCCATGAGCTCGCCGGCATTGCGGCGCAGCCACTCAAAGCACAGCGCGGTGGTCGCCTGGGCCACATTGAGACTCTCGGTCATGCCGCGCTGGGGAAGCTTGGTCAAAAAGTCGCATTTCTCGAGCACCAGGCGCGAGATGCCGTCGCCCTCGGAGCCCATGACGAGCGCAACGCGGCCCTCAAAGGGAGCATCCCAGCAGCTGCCCTCGGCGTGCTCGGAAGCACCGCCCACCCAAAAGCCAGCAGCCTTGAGGTCGTCGAGCGCTCGAGCGATGTTGGGAACCTGTGCGATGGGCAGATGCATAACGGCACCAGCAGAGGTTTTGTAGCTGCCCACGGTCACACCGGCGGCGCGCTTGTTGGCAATGATGACGCCCGCCGCGCCCACGACCTCGGCAGAGCGCACGATGGCACCAAAGTTACCGTCGTCGGTCACATGGTCGAGTACGACGACGAGCGCCGGGCCGTCACCCGCGCGGTCAAGGATATCGGCGACGTCCGCATAGGGGAAATTACCCACCTCGAGCGCAATGCCCTGATGAGCGCCATGGCTCGACAGCGCATCGAGCTGCGCGCGCGGCACATACTTAATGCGGACGTCCGCGGCGTTGAGATCGTCGACCAGGCGCGACAAGGCAGCATCGCGCTCCCCGCCCTCGGCGATGAGCGCGCACTTGACGGGAAAGCCGGTACGCAGTGCCTCGGCGGCAGCACGACGGCCTTCGATAAACTCGCCCTTGGGGACCTGAATGTTGTCGCGGTTGCGATCGCGCTGCGGACGTGCGGCCTGGGTGCGCTCGCGCTGGCCCTTGGGAGTGGCAGCGCGGTCGTTGCGGCGAATCGGACGCGAGCCAGAAGCAGCCTGTTTGCCACCACGAGGCGCACGCTTGCGATTGTCGGCCATAAGACGGCCTCCTTAAATAGAAAACGAACAAGAATCGACCGTCCGAGCCACGGCACCTTGCCTTTCAATCGTCGGGCATGACCACCAGGTCTATGCCCTCCTCTTTCAAGGCAATCTGCCGCACCTCGAACGGTCGACAAATACTAGAGACTCTTAATACGAGTACCGGCGGCGGTATCCTCGATCGTCAGCCCGAGGTCCTTGAGCTGGTCGCGGATGGCGTCGGCCAGATCCCAGTTCTTGGCGGCACGGGCCTCGGCGCGGGCCTCGAGAATCTTGGCGGCGGCCTCGTCCACGTCGTCGCCCGTGTAGGCGACCAGGCCGGCGGCAACGCCCAGCAGGCCCAGCGGCAACTCGACCTTGGGCTCGGGGAGCTCAACGCCAAACGTATCGAGCAGCTCGACCAGCGTATCGGCGGCAGCAAGCGCGGCGGCCTTGTCGGCAGCGTCGCCCGCCTGCTCCAGATACTGGTTGCACTCGGTCACAAAGCCAAAGACGGCACCCATGGCACCTGCGGTGTTAAAGTCGTCGTCCATGCACTCCTTAAAGGCAGTGTGGGTCTCGGCGGCCTTGGCGGCAAACGCCTCGGCGGCAGCCTCATCGGCGTTGGCCGTCGCGTGGTTTGCAGCCCAACGCAGATTCTCGACCGTACCGGCGATACGCGTGAGCGAGTTCTCGGCACCCTCCAGGCGCTCCCAAGAGAAATCGAGAGGCGAGCGATAGCTCGTCTGCAGCATCAGCAGGCGCAGGGCCGCGGCAGAGTGTTGCTCGAGCACCTCGGCCAGCGTAAAGAAGTTACCGAGCGACTTGGACATCTTCTCGCCGTCGACCAGCAGCATGCCCGTGTGCATCCAGGCGTTGGAGAAACCCTGGTGCCAGGCGCAAGTAGCCTGGGCGCACTCATTCTCGTGATGCGGGAAGGCAAGGTCGGAGCCGCCGCCGTGGATGTCGATCGGAGTGCCCAGATAGCGGTGCACCATGGCGGCGCACTCGGTGTGCCAACCGGGACGGCCCTCGCCCCAGGGGCTCGGCCAGCTGGGCTCGCCGGGCTTGGCGGCCTTCCACAGGGCAAAGTCGAGCGGGTCGTTCTTGTCCTCGTTCTCCTCGATGCGCGCACCAACCATAAGGTCGTCGATGTTGCGGCCCGAGACCTGACCATAGTTGGGATCGCTGCGCACGGCAAAGTACACATCGCCGTTATCGGCTGCGTACGCGTGGCCCTGCTCGATGAGTGTCTTGATCATGGCGATCATGGGGCCGATCTCCTTGGTGGCGCGGGGGCGTACATCGGGATCGAGCACGTTGGCAGCGCGCATAACGCCAATGAACTTGTCGGAGAACTCCGTCGCAACCTCGGCAGCCGTACGGCCCTGCTCGTTGGCGCGCTTGATGATCTTGTCATCGACATCAGTGAGGTTCTGGGCAAACGTGACCTCGTAGCCGCTCGCGATGAGCCAGCGACGAATCACGTCAAAGCTGATGAACGTGCGGGCATTGCCGATGTGGATGTTGTCGTAGACCGTGGGGCCGCACACGTACATGCGGACTTTGCCGGACTCGATGGGCTGGAACTCTTCCTTTTTATGGGTAGCGCTGTTGTAGATACGCATTCGTTACTCCTTAACGGTTTTCTGTAGCAGGCAGACGGCCCAGGCACCGATTCCCTCGCCCTGGCCTTCCCAACCGAGCTTTTCGGTCGTAGTGGCGGCGACGCCCACGTTTTCGACGTCAACGCCCAGGGCATGGGCAAGGTTGGCGCGCATGGCATCGCGGTGCGGAGTGATCTTGGGTTGCTGACAGGCAATGGTGCAATCGGCATCGACAAACTCAAAGCCCAGCTCGCGCGCATAGTCCATCACGCGAGCGAGCAGCACCATCGAATCGGCACCCTCGTAGGCGGGATCGGTGTCGGGGAACAATTTGCCGATGTCTCCCCCGCGGCAGGCGCCCAGAATGGCGTCGGCCAAGGCGTGTGCGAGCACATCGGCATCCGAGTGACCCAGCAGGCCGCGCTCGTAGGGAATGTCGACCCCGCCGATGATACATCGACGCCCCTCCACCAAACGGTGGACGTCGTAGCCGTGGCCAATGCGCAGGTTACTGAACATGGGGAAGGTCCTCTCCCTCGGCCATACGGCCAAGCAGAATCGCGGTTACGGGACGCAGGTCCTCGGGCACCGTCACCTTAAGGTTATCGCGCGGGCTCTGGACACAGCGGACGCGCCCGCCCATGCGCTCAACCAGCGATGAATCGTCGGTACCGATAAAGTCCTCGGCGATAGCAGCGGCGTGAGCGCGCTTCATGGCGTCGACGATAAAGATCTGCGGCGTCTGTGCGGTCCAATAGAGCTCGCGCGGCGGCGTCTCGACGATATTATCGCCGTCGACGATCTTGAGCGTGTCGATCGCGGGCTGGCCGCACACGACGCCGTCGAGCGAGCGGTCACCCACAAGCACGTCAATCGCATGATCGATGGCCTCGGTCGTGATGAGCGGACGGGCGCCGTCGTGGATGGCGACATATTCGAAACCCGCCGGTACCGCATGCACGCCGGCACGGGTGGAGTCCTGGCGGGTATCGCCGGCATCGGCAAAACTGATGGGCGTGTCATAGTCAAAGGGGTCGATGGCCAGGCGGCGCATCTCGGCACGGTGCTCGGCAGGGCACACCACCACGATGTGGCCGACCTTGTCGCTACGATCGAACGCGCGGATGGACCAGCTCATGAGCGGACGACCCGCCACGTTAACGAGCTGCTTGCCGCCGGGATTTCCAAAGCGCTGACCGCTGCCGCCGGCAACGACCACGGCGCATACGGGCGCCATTATGCGTTCCCCTGTTTGGTGCCCTTCATGCGGTACAGGGAGTCCGCAAGAATGGCAGGGTTGTTGACGCCAAAGTCGCCCAGGCGCTCCGGATCCTCGCTGATGTCATCCATGAGCTCCTGCAGCGAGCCGTACTCGTCGACGATCTTCTCGGCCACGCCGTCGCGCACGACGGACACGCGCGAAAGCGTGCGCAGGCCCAGCGGCGTCATGACGGAGTCCTCGTCCAGGTCGTCGTAACCCAGAACCGCCGCCACATGCTGTGGGTCGGACAGGTCCTTAGGCGTCATACGGCTCAGGTTGGCGCGGATCTTTTCGGCATTGGCCTCGGAGGAATCACTCGCATAGTCGCGAATCATCAGGTCGTACTCGGTATCCATGCTGGAGCCGGCGAGCTGCTCGAGCTGCATCTGCACGAGCTTGCCCTGGTTGCCCAGCTTGACAATGCAATCCTTAAGCTCAGTCTTTGCCTGCTGCATGATCTCGAAGCTCGAGAAAATCCCGGTGATATCGGCGAGCGTAACGTAGTCATCGAGCTCGAGGGCCGTCAGACGCAGCAGGGAGCGGTCGAGCGACTGACGGGTGGTCTGAAGCGTGGCGACGAGCTGGTTGACCGAGCTCATGATGGTGGTGACGGGCTGGATCTCATAGCTCTTGCCGTGAACGTACACGTTGACGACGGCACGACGGGCCGAGACCGAGATCACAATGGCATCGGTGAGCACCGACATGCGAGCGGCGGTGCGATGACGCATGCCCGTCTCGCTCGTGGCAAGCGAGGGATCGGGATTGAGATGGAAGTTGGCGCGCAGGATCTGGGTGAGGTCGCCGTCGATGACGATGGCGCCGTCCATCTTGGAGAGCTCGAACAGACGGTTCGAGGTGAACGAAATGTTGAGCGGGAAGCCGTCGTTACCGGCAGCGAGCACGTTTTCGGTGTCGCCGACGCAGATAAGGGCACCCAGATGACCGGCGATGATCATGTCGAGGGCGGTGCGGATCGGCTGACCAGGTGCCGTCAGGCGGATGGCCTGTTCCATACGCTTTTGCAGCTCGTTCTTATCCAAGGCATCGCTCCCATCGCATACGCTCCATAAACGCTAAATAGTTTCTCACGGTTTGTCCCCGCGGCGCTCGCGAAATCCGATGCTTACAGAATGAGCGAACACCGCTGAGGTAGTCAAAAGAGCCCCAACCCAAATGAGCTGCTTATGTGGTAGCATCGGGGTTCACATGAATGAGGGAGTAGTCGCGTGACCGGGTTCGCCTCCGGTGGCGCGGCAAGTCAACATACTGGCCGAAACGGTCTGGCTTGCCTTAATGAACGAGACTCGTGGCTGTGCGCGCAACGCGTACGCCACGGGTCTTTTTTGTTACTCCCCCAAGAGGTACACGCGGGCCCGCCCGCAGAGAGAGAGCCAGACTATGGGACTCGCAGAGCTCGTGCTGCTCGCCGTTGGCCTTTCGATGGACGCCTTTGCCATATCCATCTGCAAGGGCCTTGGCATGAAGAAGATCAACCTTAAAGTCGCCGCGGTGCTCGGCCTGTTCTTTGGCGGCTTTCAGGCCGGCATGCCCGTAATCGGATGGGCGCTTGGCAGTCAATTCATGGGCATCATCGGACCCATCGACCACTGGATCGCCCTTATTCTGCTCGCCTTCATCGGCGGCAAAATGCTGTGGGAGGCCTTTACCGAGGACGAGGACGAAGGCGACAACAAGAATGCCGAGAGGATTGACCTGGGCGAGTACCTAATCCTTGCCATCGCCACCTCGATTGATGCCCTAGCCGTAGGCATCTCGTTTGCGGCACTCTCGGTCGACATCGTTCCCGCCGTATCGCTTATCGGCGTCACAACGTTTATCTTCTCTGTCGCCGGCGTGGCGATTGGCCACACCTTTGGCGCACGCTACGAAAAACCCGCCACCATCGTGGGCGGCATCGTGCTCATCCTCATCGGACTTAAGATCTTGCTTGAGCATCTGGGGATTTTGGCGCTGTAACGCCAAACGCAATCGCTCAAAACTCAACGCCAGTACAAGGCCTCATGCAAAGTTTTGCATGAGGTCTTTTCGTGCAGACTTTTGCATGTCATACTGATATGCAAAAGTCTGCATGTTGGAGATCGCCATGGATACCCTTCCCATCACCACACCACGCCAAGCTGGCATCTATGTGCGTCAGGCACGCGAGTCGCAGGAAATCACCCGTGCGGCCCTCGCTAAAAAAGCCGGCGTTTCGGAGCGCCTGCTCGCATCGCTCGAGCTAGGAGACGCCACGGGTATTCGGCTCGACAAGTTGTTGGCGATTTTCGACGCTCTTGGACTGGCGCTCGCAGCACAAGGGGATATAGGCGAAACGAAAAATGAGCAGCCAGTCGACGCCCCGCATGCCGATCAACCTTGCAGCACCTCCAGACGCCATCACGCTCAACGTCTTCATCATCGCAACCGTCGCAGCACAACTATTCCGGCTCTTGCAGATACCCCCCTTACGTCCGAGCTCTACGACAGGGCCTTCGCCGATTTCGCCATGTCCAATCTCGGAGTCTCGATTGCCGCTAACGCACCCGCCCAAGCCAAGTCTGAAGGGAAATAGTCTATGGTCAGAAAAACGCTTCGGACTATTATTTGCGGCGTACCTGCGGGAACGCTCGCACAGGATGAGAAAGGTCTTATCAGCTTTTCCTACGACCAAGACTACGACGGGCCAGCCCTATCGACCAACATACCCGTATCAAATCGCACATACGGCCAACAGGTCATGAATCCGTACCTGTTTGGCCTTCTACCCGACAGCGAGAACCAACGAAAAGCGATTGCTGCCGAATTCGACGTTAGGCCCAACAATCCCGTTGCACTGCTCAGCCGTATCGGACTCGACTGTCCGGGCGGAGTGCAATTTTGTGCCGAAGAAGATATCGACGCCGTCCTGCATCGCTCCGGCGAATACCGCCCTATAGACGACCACGAAATTGCTCTCCGTCTCAAGTCAATCAGAGATGACCGCGATGCATCGTGGATGGGTCTAGATGAAAGTTGGTCACTTGGAGGCAACCAGGGCAAGTTCGCGCTCGCGTTCACAAACGACCGCTGGTGCGAATGCATGGGGTCCTCGCCCACGACGCATATTTTCAAAAATGGCGTTATCGGATTTAAACTCGAGGCTCTCAATGAGTTTGTCTGCATGAATAGCGCCCAGCGCGCCGGTATCGCAACGGCAAACGTCGAATATCGTATGTTTGAGGACGAACCTGCCCTCATTGTTGAGCGCTATGACCGCGTGAAAGTCAAAGACGGAACGATCAGGCGCCTACATCAAGAAGACCTCTGTCAGGCACTTGGGGTGATGCCCGCCCAAAAGTACACGGCAGACGGCGGCCCGACCACACGCGACATTCAAGAGCTCCTCGTAAATACGAGCCACCATCAACTTAACCTGTATCTGTTTACGCAGATACTGTTCTTCAACGCCATTATCGGCGCACCGGATGCGCACGCGAAAAACTATTCCCTGCTCCTTGGAAACGACGGCGCAGCCATGATGGCTCGAATGTACGATGTCGCTTCGGGTTTGGCGTATGAGCGTATGCGCCGCCGGGCGCGCCTTGCCATGAGCGTTGGCGGCGAAAATCGAGTGGGGCGCATCGGTCCAGGCGCTATCCGCCGATACCACGGTATGGGCGACCCCGCGCTGGAGGCGGCGCTCACCGATGCCGGGCTATCCGAGAAGTTTTGCTTTGCGACCATGATGGACCTCGCCTACGAGGTACCCATTTGCATGGAAGAGGTCATGGACGAATACGCCGACCTGCCCGGCATGGCGGACCTGCGCGAGCATATGCTCGGCCCCGTCCGCGAAAACTGCCAGCGAACCCTCGACCTCATCAGGGCGGATATGGGCTAGACGCCAATCAATTTCCCATTTCTTAAAAGAAGAGAGGGGACACCTGTCGCAAAAGACCGGGTACCCCCTCTCGTAATGTCATTTGCAATCCGCTAGCACGTGGCTCGGACTGCTGCTAGCGCAACCTTTACGCGGCGAGGCGCTTGAGCACGTCGATGAGCAGCTCGTAGAAACGCTCGGCAGAAGCGAGCTCCATGCTCTCGTCCGGGGTGTGGACATCGGAGAGCGTCGGGCCCACGGCGATGGCGTCCAGGCCGTGCAGGGCCTCGGCAAACAGGCCGCACTCAAGGCCGGCATGAATGGACTCTATGCGCAGCTCGGAGCCAAAGAGCTCGCGATAGCTCTCGACAAAGACGTCGCGGACCGGCGAATGCTCGGCATAGCTCCAGCCGGGATACTCGAACTCAAACTTGGCGTCGAAGCCCAGGACATCGGCAAGCGTCTGCAAACGATCCTTGAACTCGTTCTGCAGCGAGGTGATCGAGGAGCGCGGGGAAAGCATGATCTTAACCTCGTCGTCAGAGGTGGCAACCACACCGATGTTGGAGGAAACCTCGACGGAGCCGTCGGTGGCGACGTTGCGGCGAATCACGCCGTTAGGGGCAAGACGCAGGGCGCGGATGAGGGCAAGCGCGGACTTCTGGTCCATGGCCTCGACCTCGGCGTCGTCGGCAATCTCGACGGTGCAGGTAAAGCCGGGGTCGAAGACCTCGAGCTCGGCAGTGACGTCGGCGATGATGTCCTTTGCGATCTGGGCCGCGGCCTCGGCGGCAGCGTGGTCGGCATAGACCAGAACAGCCTTGCACTCACGGTTGATGGCGTTGTCCTTGGTGCCGCCGTTAAAGCTCACGATGGCGGGCTCGCCGGCAACCATCAGGCGGTCGATGATGCGGGCCATGATGAGGTTGCCGTTGCCGCGCTCCAGGTGGATATCGCTGCCGGAGTGGCCGCCCAGCAGGCCGGAGATGTCGAGCGTGAGGGTGCTACCGGTCTTGTGCTCGCGCACGATGGGGCAGGTGTAGGTAACGACGACGCCGCCGGCGCAGCTGACGGTGGCAACGCCCTCTTCCTCGGAATCGAGGTTGATCATGGTACGGGCGCTGATCTGGGACTTGTCGAGCGTCTCGGCGCCAACCAGGCCGGTCTCCTCGTCGGTGGTGAACACGCACTCGAGGGCCGGATGAGCAATCGAATCGTCGTTGAGTACGGTAAGCATCAGAGCGACAGCAATGCCGTTGTCGGCGCCCAGGGTGGTGCCGTTAGCGGTGAGGACGCCGTCCTTGACGACCAGGTCGATACCATCGGTCGTAAAGTCGTGCTCAACGGAACCCAACTTGTCACACACCATGTCGATATGGCCCTGCAACATCACGGTCGGGGCATTCTCGGCACCGGCAGATGCGGGCTTGCGAATGATGACGTTGTAGACCTCGTCCTGGTACACATCGAGGCCGCGCTCCTTGGCAAACGCGACCAGGAAATCGCTGATGCCCTTCTCGTTGCCAGACCCACGGGGGATCGCGCTGACCTCCTCAAAGAAATGGAACAGCTGGGCGGGCTCGTAGCCGGTAATCTTGTAGTCCATGGTGCCTCCTTGGCGCAACTGGTTAGACAATAAGACATGCGCCTTGTATATTCCCAGACTTCGTTTGCATAAACCAGTCGAAAACGCCGAGCGCCCTCGCATCATCGGCTAACGGTGGACCGTATAGCGTAACGGTCACAATCACCGCAGCTCTACAAATCGAGGCGCCCTTGCCAGAGCGCCTCGATTGAGCGTATCAAATTGTCGCCACGCCCTACAGCGCGCCGGAGCCAGCTTGCATCATACCGCCGGGGCCCGAGGTCACGCCACTACTCACAGGCGCAGCGTTTCCGGTGTGCGGCGCTGCCGGAGCGGTATCGCCACCGAGCGTGCCCGCCGGACGCGGTGCCGGGATCTCGCCCGTACCATGGCTAAAGACAAACTTGCCGTCGGCCACATCGCACAGGACGGTATCGCCACTGCCCCACTCGCCGGCCAGCAGCTCCTCGGACAACGGATCCTCAATGAGCTTTTGGATGGCGCGGCGCAGCGGACGCGCACCGTTGGTGAGGTCGGTGCCCTCGGCCACAATCTTGTCGTAGGCCGCATCGGTGAGCTTGATGTTCATGCCGTTGGCAATCAGGCGCTGGCGCAGGTCGTCCACCAGCAGGTGAGCGATCTTGGTCAGGTTCTCGCCCGAAAGCTTCTGGAACACCACGATGTCATCGATACGGTTGAGCAGCTCGGGGCGGAACAGGCGCTTGAGCTCGCCCATCGCACGGCCGCGGATCTCGCTCGACGTGAGACCCTGCTTGCCGGTGGTGCCAAAGCCCACGCTCGCATCCTGCGCGATCTCGCGGGCGCCCACGTTGGACGTCATGATAATCACGGTGTTGCGGAAATCGACCGTCTTGCCCTGGCTATCGGTCAGGCGGCCCTCCTCCAGCACCTGTAGCAGGATGTTGAAGATATCAGGGTGCGCCTTCTCGATCTCGTCGAACAGCACGACCGAGTACGGATGACGGCGAACAGCCTTGGTGAGCTGGCCGCCCTCGTCGTGACCCACGTAACCCGGAGGGCTACCGATAAGCTTGGAGACCTCGAACTCGCTGCCAAACTCCGACATGTCGAAGCTGATGAGCGCGTCCTTGCTGCCAAAGAGATACTCGGCGAGCGTCTTGGCAAGCTCGGTCTTGCCCGTGCCGGTGGGGCCCAGGAAGATAAAGCTGCCGCCGGGGCGGCGAGGGTCCTTGAGCGGCGAGCGGCTGCGGCGCACGGCCTTGGCAACGGCCTCGACGGCCTCGTCCTGGCCGATAATGCGGGTCTTGAGCACGCTTTCGGCCTGCAGCAGGCGACGGCTCTCGCTCTCGGTGAGCGAAGACACCGGCACGCCCGAGGTCACGGACACGATGTCGGCAATCTGGGAGATATCGATGGTGAGCGGACTGGCGTCGAGCTCGGCCGTCCAGGCAGCCTTGGCCTCGGCGAGCTCAATCTCGGCGGCTTTCTGCTGCTCGGTGATCTCGGCGGCCTTGTTCATGTCGTCGCTCTCGGTGGCCTCCTGTGCGGCAGCCTTGAGCTCCTCGATGCGATGTTCGGCCTCGCGCACCGGCTCGGGCGCGCGGTTGGCGGCAATGCGGGCGCGGGCACCGGCCTCGTCGATGAGGTCGATGGCCTTATCGGGCAGGAAGCGGTCCTGAATGTAGCGGTTGGAGAGGTTCGCGGCGGCCTCGATAGCACCCTGTGTGTAACGCACATGGTGGTGCTCCTCGTAGCGCGGCTTGAGCGCGGTCAGGATCTTGACCGTGTCCTCGACGCTCGGCTCCTCGACATCGATGGTCTGGAAGCGACGCTCAAAGGCCGGATCCTTGGTGAGGTACTTACGGAACTCCTCGGCCGTGGTGGCACCGATGATCTGAAAAGCACCGCGCGCGAGCACGGGCTTGAGCATGGAGCTTGCATCGATGGATCCCTCGGCAGAACCGGCACCGATGATGGTGTGCATCTCGTCGATAAACAGGATGACGTCGTCGGCTTCGGTTGCCTCCTGGATCACGTTCTTGAGGCGCTCCTCGAACTCACCGCGATACTTGGCGCCCGCGACAAGACCCGGCAGGTCGAGCGTCCAAATATTCTGGTTCATGAGGTTCTCAGGCACGTTGCCGGCAGCGATCTGCTGCGCCAGGCCCTCGACGATGGCCGTCTTGCCCACACCGGGGTCACCCAAGATAAGCGGGTTGTTCTTGGTGCGGCGCGAAAGGATCTCCATCATGCGCTGGACTTCCTTTTCGCGACCGATCACGGGGTCGAGCTCGCCATCGCGTGCTTTCTGCGTAAGGTTGGTGGCGAACTGCTTGAGTGTATCGGTGCCGCCCCCCTTTTGCTGCGAGGCGTCCGAACCGCTAAAGAACGGCAGGCCCGCACCGGGACGCCCGGCACCGGCGCCGGCGAGCGGACGCTTCTTGTCCTGATCCTTGGCGGTAAGCTTCTCGATGGCTTTTTTTATGGAAGCGGACGACACACCCAGGCGCATGAGGATGTCCATGGCCATGCCGTTGCCCTCTTCGACGATACCGATGAGCAGGTGCTCGGTCGACACATAGGTCTGGTTGTTCTCGCGTGCCACGCGGAAAGAGCGCTCCATCACGCTGATGACGAGCGGCGTAAAGGCGAGCTTAGCGGCCTCGGTCTCCTCGCTGGGCTCGGGAACGGTAGTCTGGACCTCTTTGAGTGTGTCCATGATGTCGTCGTAGGCGATATCGAGCGAGCGCAGCGCCTCGGCGGCAATGCCCTCGTCCTCCTTGGCGAGCGCGAGCAGCAGATGCTCGGTACCCACCTTATTTGAATGAAGATCGAGCGCCTCCTGCTTGGCCATGGACATGACCTTGCGCGCGCGATCGGTAAAACGGTCTAACATGCTAGTTCCTCTTAGACGAGCTAGTTTTTCAAACGCAAAGCGCCGCCCCGCGGCAGCGCTTTGGTCTCTTTACCCATATGGAGTATATGTTAACCGTTGGGGCCTTTTCCACGTGCAGCCATACGACAACGTCTACAAAAAAGGAATCGCTCCGGTCTGTTTGGGGGTCTGGTTTTAAGCGTTGCCTAGCAGGCAGGCTCGGAGTCCATGCGCTCGGAAATGTTGGCAACCTCCTCGGCAACGGGAGCGCCCGGCATATGCACGAGCTCCATATGCTGCTCTTCAAAGACGGTTCCCATGGGGAAAGCGCGGCGGAAGGCAAAGCGGGCAACCGGACCAGCCACCAGCAGGTTCCAGGGCAGGGCCATGATAAAGTTGCGCGGAATGTTGACGAGCCACATCATCGGCAGCGCCTGCAAATTGGCAAGCGGGCCGCCGGGCATATGGAACAGGCCTTCGCAAGCGCCGTAGAGCGACATGATGACGACCATGGGAACGACCATGCAGGAGCTGACGGCGAGCGTCATGGCAAGCGACGAGCTCTTGCCCGGCTTGACCAGGAATTTAAAGGCGAAACCCTTGGCAAGGGGGCTGGCAACAAACCAGTCGCAGCACATGGCAAAAACGTAGGCAACGGGGAAGCCGAGCCACGCGGCGGCAACAACCTCGCCGTTGATGGCCCCATGCTGTAGGGCGACGTTGTAGATACTCATCCAGAGCACCATGCAAAAGCACATGATAAAGGTGAACAGCAGGCTCTCTCGTTTGTTGATAGGCATAAAGGGCATGGTCCTTTCTGTGTTGTGCCGCGGCACCACGCAACAAAAACGGGCGGGCGAGATGGAGCTGTTGGAACTTCATCTCGCCCGCCCGTGATACGTGCGTCTGCGACTACTTATGTGGTGGAACTACCCTAACACGAACGGCACGCGCTTCGTAAGCGTTGAGTTTATGGAGATGCGAGGCACAGTTGATCCGTTGGGACGTCCTCAACGACTAATTAGCTGGTGTGGCGCCAGCGAGGGTCGGTGAGGGTGCGCGCCACACCCAGGCCAACAGGCAAAAACGCCACGATGAGCACTGCACGCACAAACCAGCCGAGCATATTGACCGTGTCGAAGGTGCACATGTAATACATCGAGCGATACAGATACAAGCCCGGCACCATAATGACAATCGATGGCACCGTGAGGGCGATACGTGGGTAGGTGAGCTTGATTTCGGCTAAGCTCGCGAGCAGTCCCGATACCAGCGCGCCGATAAACGCTGCTGCCTCGGGAGGCATGCCCGCGCTCAGGCCCAAGAAGGGAAGCAGCGTCGGCGCATCGACGAGCGTAAGGCGCAAGGTATTAGACACGGCGCCGATGAGCCCTGCCGCCGCCGCCATCTTTACCGGACTGTTGAACATAACCGAGAAGCCAAATACGCCGATAAAGCTCATCAGCATGCGCAAGAGCGTAAGAGCCAACGGTGAGAGACCAAGCGGGGCAAAGTCATCCGGCGCCAGTCCCACACACTCGGCAACCATCCAACCTACGAGGGTCGCCATCACGATAATTGACACAGCATACGAAAGACGCTCGATGCCGCTTCGCATGTCGAGCTTAGCGATGTCGAGGCCTGCCGTAATGAGGGGAAAACCGGGAATCACAAAGAGCATGGCGCCGATATAGCCTTCTTGGTGCGACATTGCCCCTGGAATGACCTGGCCAAGGCCGAGCAATGCCAGCAGATACGAAACGCAAGCGAGCGCAACGCCGATCGTCAGCGCGCTAAACTGGCCAAGACCCTGCTTGAGAATATGGGAGCGAGCAAAGTTGCCGACACCGGCGCCTACGAATGCGCAGGCCATCTCGATAGGACCGCCGCCGAGCAAAAAGACGAAGGCGCCGCAAGCACAGGCTGCCGCAAGGCCCTGTTGCCAGGGAGAGTAATCGGGCTTTGAGCTCTCAACGGTCTTGAGCATCTCGTGGTACTCGTGCACGGTAAACCGGCGTCCGTAAATCTCGATTTCCTTTAGGAAGCTCTCCATCATCCAAATGCGATGAGTATTGACCCCCGTTGTGGGTAGGCTGACGACCTCGTTAAAGCAGTGGCCATCTTCGATGCAGGTGCACTCAAACGACAGAAGACTCAGGTCGACGTGAATCGTGACGCCGAGTACGGCAGCAACACGATTCATGGTATCGCGCACGCGCCAGGCACCTGTTCCGCTTGCCAGCATGAGCATGCCGGTGCGGCAGATAATGGATGACTTATCGGTGAGCGGCGCATCGACGGCAAGTTCATCGCCTGCCGTCACGATCTGGTGCCAGTCAGTTTTCATATGGAGTGCGCCGGCACGAGCGCCGTGGTGCATAGGGACTCTCGAAAGCAGCGAGTCCAGGCGCGAAGACTGTGGGGGCTCTGCTGATTCGACCTCGTCCTCGTCGGGCCCTTCATCAACAAGGTCGAAAGCATCGAGCGCCGCCGGCTCGCGACGATCGATCAATTCCTCGTCCTCATCATCAAAATAGTTGAACTGATTGAGCATATCCTCTTCGATTGCACGATCGCTCGCGTCGTCCATACAGACGCTCCCTTCCTACCGACTAACCCCCATCCTAGGCAGCGACGGCTAAAGGAAACATAAAAGAGACGACTGTCATGCATGGAAGGCGTAAACCCCCAATGCACCGGTAGACCCTAGGCGGCTAGGACCGTCCCCAAGTGCCGGCACAAGAGGAACGTCCCTAAGTGCCAACCAGGGCAACGCCGCAGGTAGAGGACGGACAGACACTATGACCCAATCCGAGGGCACTAAAAAGATAGGAGCCCCCGCTC
>CAJLDK010000004.1:0-151897 GCA_905205405.1 uncultured Collinsella sp. | reverse complement strand
CGCACAACGGCTGCCGCCCCAAGAAGCGTCGCCGCGTGTAACTGAAAGGATCGTATCAATATGGCAATCGACAGGACTCCTGTTCTTAAGCGCTGCCGTCAGCTCGGGATCGATCCCGCTGAGCTCGGTTACAGCAGCAAGAAGGAATCTATCCGTCAGCCCAAGCGCCGTCGCAAGGAATCTGAGTACGGCATGCAGCTGCGCGAGAAGCAGAAGGTCAAGTTCATCTATGGCGTTCTGGAGAAGCAGTTCCACGGCTACTTCAACAAGGCCCGCAAGATGAACGGCGTCACCGGTGAGAACCTCATGATCATCCTTGAGTCTCGCCTCGACAACGTCGTCTTCCGTCTTGGCTTCGCCCGCACCCGCAAAGAGGCTCGTCAGTCCGTCCGTCACGGTCACTTCACCGTGAACGGCAAGCGTGTGGACATCCCGTCCTACCGCGTCAAGGCTGGCGACGTCGTCGCTGTCGGCGAGAAGTTCCGTGACCTCCTCCCCATCAAGGAGGCCCTGATTTCCTCCGAGCGCTTTGAGGTCCCTGGCTGGCTCGAGGTCGATATCGAGAAGCTGTCTGGTAACGTGCTCGCTCTGCCGACGCGTGAGCAGATCAGCGGTGATATCAACGAGCAGCTCATCGTCGAGCTCTACTCTAAGTAGTCCATCCGGGCTGCTGAGGCTGGAGGTAATACATGTCAGAATTCATTAGGCCTCAGGTTCAGGTCGAAGAGATCAACGAGACGTCTGCTCGTGTCTCCGTCGAGCCGCTCGAGCGTGGTTACGGCGATACGCTGGGTAACTCCCTTCGTCGCGTTCTTCTGTCCTCGCTCGAGGGTGCCGCCGTCGAGGCTATTCAGATCGATGGTGCGCAGCACGAGTTCATGACCATCCCTAACATGGTCGAGGATGTCACCGACATCGTCCTGAATGTCAAGGGTCTTGTCTTCAGGGCTCTCGGCACGACCGACGAGGCGACCGCCACCATCTCGGTTGACGGCCCCTGCGAGGTCACCGGTGCGGACTTCTTTATTCCGTCCGAGTTTGAGCTGGTCAACCCCGAGCAGCACATCGCTACGCTCACCGAGGGTGGCCATCTCACCATGAGCATGCGCATCGGCTATGGCCGCGGCTATGTCTCTGGCGAGGCCAACAAGCGCGACAACGATCCCATCGGTGTGATCCACGTCGACTCGCTGTACTCGCCGGTTTCCCGTTGCGCCAAGCTCGTTGAGGCTTGCCGTGTCGGTCAGCACACCGACTACGACCGCCTTGTCCTCGAGATCGAGACCAACGGCTCCATCGCCCCGCGCGACGCCGTGGTCCAGGCTGCCAATATCATCAATCAGCATATGGCCGCCTTTATGAACCTTGCCGAGACCCCCGAGGTTGAGGAGGAGGCTTCGATCTTCGCTCCCGAGGTCACCAACGACAACGCCGAGCTGGACAAGCAGATCGAGGATCTGGACCTTTCCGTCCGTTCTTACAACTGCCTTAAGCGCGCCAGCATTCACTCGGTCCGTCAACTCGTTGAGTTCTCGGAGAACGATCTGCTCAACATCCGTAACTTCGGTGTTAAGTCGATCGAGGAAGTGAAGGACAAGCTTGAGTCCATGGGCCTGAGCCTGAAGGCTTAATGCTTCGCATATTTGAGGAGAAACTAGACCATGCGTCACAACGTTAAGAAGGGCCTGAAGCTCGGCACCGATGCGAGCCACACCAAGGCCATGAAGAAGAGCCTTGCTAAGGCCCTCTTCGAGAACGACCGCATCAAGACCACCGAGACCCGCGCTAAGGCGCTGCGTTCGGTCGTCGATCCGATCATCACTTGGGCCAAGAAGGGCGACCTGCACTCTCGTCGTCTGGCTATCGCCAAGCTCGGCGATAAGCAGCTCGTTGCCGAGATCTTCGACAAGGCTGCCCAGGGCATGTGGCAGGACCGCAACGGCGGTTACACCCGCATCATGAAGCTCGGTAACCGCAAGGGCGACAATGCTCCCATCGTTATCATGGAGCTCGTCACCGAGCCTTGCACGCCTAAGGCCAAGAAGGCTGCTCCGGCCCCCAAGAAGGCCGCTGCTCCCAAGAAGGTCGAGGCTGTCGAGGAGACTGCTGCCGAGGAGGCTCCTGCTGAGGAGACCGCTGAGTAGACATTCCGTCTGCATAGGCTATATTCGAGGGGTACGTTCGCGTACCCCTCTTTTTTTGTCGCGATACCGTTGCTTGTTTGTTGGGAGCGTCCATGACTGCGCCGTCTGATTTCAATTCGATTTCCGAGCTTGACGCCACACTCGTATTTCGTGTGGCCTATGATGGCTCGTCGTATAGCGGATTTGCCGAGCAGCCGAGACAGACGACGGTTGCTGGTGAGCTACGTCGAGCCATCGAGACGCTGCTTCGCCGCCCGATCGATCTGACGTGCGCGGGGCGTACCGATGCCGGCGTGCATGCCGTGGCTCAGTACATCAGCGTGCCCGTTACGGACGCTGAGCTCGCTTGTACGCGCCGTAGGTGGCTGCGGGCCATGGATGCCCTGCTGCCCAAAGATATCGCCATTAACGAGGTCTACAGGGCCCGTAAAGGCTTTTCTGCACGCTTTGACGCGCATTCCCGTACGTATACATACCGTATTGCCGATCGCGATGCGCGCCCCGTGCTGTCCCGCGGTGCCGTGTGGTGGCATCGCTATCCCTTGGATGTTGAGGCTATGTCTTCTGCCTGCCCCGCGCTGCTGGGCGAGCAGGACTTTAAAAGCTTTTGCAAGGTTGCCTCGGCCGTTGGCAAGCCCACGCATCGCTGCGTGATGCGTGCCGAATTTGGCCATGAGGTTGCGTTTGGCGAGGACATCCTGACGTTTACCATCGAGGGCAATGCGTTTCTGCATTCGATGGTCCGTACGATCGTGGGCACGCTTGTCGAGATTGGCATGCATCGCCGTGAACCCGAGTGGATGCGCGAGGTTATCGATGCTTGCGACCGTACCGCTGCGGGCCCCACGGCTCCTGCCTGCGGCCTTACGTTTATGGGTGTGGATTACGGCCCCGACGAGCTTGTCGTTCTCGACTAGGGGAGTGCTCGGCGCGTCTGTGCCTTGCACATACTATGTGTGAGCTGCGCGTGTGCAACATCTGTTCTTGGCGTGCAACATGTTAGGCGGCTCGTTGCTTTTATAGCTCGGGTGTACCATGAACGACAGTTTGATTTGGTGCTATCGAGAGGATGGAAAACTTGGTTCGACGTTGTTCGCATCCGCGACTTTCGGTGATCCTTGTGGTAGAAGGTTCGCCCAGCTATGCGATGCGTGCGCTCGAGAGTATCCAGAACCAAGACCTCTATGATTTGCAGATTGTCGTTGTCTGCCGCGATGCTGCGCCCGGTGTGCGCCATTCGCTTCAAGTTGCTGCCGACAGGGACATCCATATTGATTTGATTGACGTCGAGGACGCGAAGCGCGGCGCTTGTCTTCGTGCCGGTTTTGATGCCTCGCGCGGCTCTCAAATCATCGCCATGAACGCCGATGAGTGGTTTGCTCCGCAGTCCCTTTCCAAGATGGTCGATATCGCGTGCGATACTGCGGCAGACATAGTGTTCCCCACGGTGTCGCTCGACCGCTATGATGCACATCGAGAGCGCCATTCGCGTGTCTTGGATGCTGCCTCTATTGTCATTGAAGACAAGTCTTCGATGGTGGCCGGGCTGCCTCAGTTGATTTTAGGCGGCTTGGTTGCTCAAGTCTCTGGCGTGATGTACAGCCGTCCACTGTTTGAGGCATGTCTTTTGTGCGATAAGACGTTTCGCACGGTTGGGTTTATGGCGTGCGCGCTCTCGCAGGCACAGCGCGTCTCCGGATGCGGCGACGCTTGTTTCCACGCGGCGGCGCCTAAGCTTACAGATGCCTTTGATCCCACCATGTATGCCAAGGTATCCGATGACACCCGGGCGCTCGACGAGCTTGCGGACTCACTCTCGGAAGCAGATAGCGGTGGTCGGCTCAAGCTGGCAAGCCAAGAGTTCTACTTTGCCGGACTGGTCGCCTGCATCGAGAATTTGTGTCTGAGCCCGCATGGAGTGTCGTCAATCGAGCGTTCCGCCCGCATGCGTGATATGCTCGAGGCGCCTCGAACCCGTCAGATGGTCGCCGCGCTCAAGGACAACCATCGGGGACTGGGCCTGTTGTTTGGGCCGATCGCCAGCGCTAAGCCCGCGCGCTGCGTGATGTGTACGCATCTGGCAGCTTTTCTTAACCGGACGGGCGCAAAAACCGCCTAAACGGCTCATTACGAAACAAACTTGCATAGAATTGTTTCGAAATGCGTTCTTATACACAAAAGCCTTCAAATAGCGTTAAACTATTCAATCACTGATTGATTGTCTCCGCCATCTTTTGGAGAGAGGGTTTGTATGGCTAAAAAACGCAATGGGCGCCAGGATGCCATTAGAGATATTGTGCGCAATAAGGATGTCCGCACGCAGCGCGTGCTGGTTGATGAGCTCCGTGCTATGGGCTTTGATTGCACGCAGGCGACTGTCTCTCGCGATATTGCCGACATGGGGCTGCGTAAGCTCCCTGAGGGCATCTATGTTCTGGCAGAGGACTTGCACCTGCAGCGTATGGTTTCCGAGCTCGTAACGGGCGTTCTGCGTACCGATAATCTGGTTATGATCAAGGCTCAGCCTGGCACGGCTTCCGGCATCGCCGCCGCCGTTGATGCGGCAGAGTTGCCCGATGTGCTTGGCTCGCTTGCCGGCAACGATACGATTTTGGTTATTGCCCAGACGGCCGAGGACGGCGAGCGTCTCGAGGCGCTGATCAATAAGTTGAGCAATTCTCGCAAGTAGGTGTGCGGGTCGTGCGCTCGGCATTGTGTGCGCTGACATAGTGGCTTGTAAGGGGTATCGACGTTGGTCGGTACCTCTTTTTGTTTGCCGGTATAAAGACCGCCCACCAGGTCGCTTCAAACTAAAAGGCCCCGAGCAGTTCAATAAGCTGCTCGGGGCCTTGTTGGCTTTAGTCGCGTACTTCTTAGCCGACCGTATCGTCAGGCGTGGGCGAGGGGTCGGGAGTGGGCGTAGGCGTAGGCGTGCCGCCATCGCCGCCGGTCGAACCACCAGTGGAGCCGCCCGTCGAGCCACCGGTCGTACCGGTGCCGCCGGTGGTGTCGCCGCCCGTGGTCTCGGTGGTCGTGGTCGTCGTGGTAGTCGTTGTGGTGGTTTCCTCTTCCTCTTCCTCTTCGTCCTTGTCCTTGTCGTCGTTCTCCGACTTCTTGGTGTTGTTGGTGCCGTAGAACTTCCAGACGCTGTTGTTCTTGTAGGTGGGCGCCGTTCCGGTCGCAAACTCCTCGCGCTCGGTACCGGTCAGAACGGTGTTCATAAACCGCTTAAAGACAGGCAGGTTGGTGCTGTCTCCCAGCAGGTCCGTGCCGTACTTTTGGATGGGGATCTCGCCCGCGGAATAGCCGGTCCACAGGGCGCATGCCAGCTGCGGGGTATAGCCGCAGAACCACAGGTTGGTGGTGTTGTCGGTGGTGCCCGTCTTGCCGGCATAGGGCTGGTTGACACTCAGGGCGCCGGCAGCACCCGTACCGCTGCCCTTCATGACGCCGGACAGAACATCGGTGACCGCGGCGGCCTCGCCCTCGGTAAGCACCTGTGAGGGATTGTCGGTGTGCTGGTACAGCACCGAACCGGTACGAGAGTCAATCTCGGTGATGGCGATCGGCTGGCGATAGTAGCCGCCGTTGGCAAACGTCGCGTAGGCGGCGGCCATCTCGAGCGGCGAGATCGAGCCGGTGCCGAGGGTCATGACGGGAACGTCCTCGATGTTGTCCTTGGCGGGGTCGATGCCGAGCTTTTTGACGAGCGAGATGATCTTGCTGTTGCCGACGGCTTCCGCCACCTGGATGTAGCCGGTGTTGGAGGAGTATGCCGTCGCCTGCTTAAGCGTGATGTTGCCATAGCTCTGGTTGGCGTAGTTTTGTACCTCGGTTGTGGTGCCCTTGGCCTTGAGCGGCGAGTTGCAGTTGAGGGTGACGTTGGGGTTCATGCCGTTTTGGATGGCAGTTGCCAGCGTAAAGGCCTTAAAGGTGGAGCCGACGGGACGCTTGGCCGTGGCATGGTTTACGTGGTTCTCGTCGGCGTTGTAGTCGTAGCCGCCCACCATGCACTTGATGTAGCCGGTCTTGGGGTCGACGACGACCATGCCCATGTCCAGGCCGTCAAGCGAGAGCGTGTCGAGCTGCTCGCGGACGGCATTCTCTGCCACCTGCTGCATCGTGGGGTCGATGGTGGTCTTGACGGTCAGGCCGCCCTTAAAGAGCACGTCGGTCGAGAACTCCTGCTCCAGTAGCTGCTTGACGTAGGAGACAAAGTAGGGCTGCGAGTATACGTCGACGCCGCTGCCCGAGATTTCGGTCACGTTGAGGGTGATGGGCTCGGCCTGTGCGGCATCGTGCTCCTCCTGGGTGATGTGGCCCAGGCGCAGCATGTTGTCGAGAACCTTGTTGCGGCGAGACAGTGCCAGATCGGGGTTGACCGTGGGGTCGTACTGCGAAGGCGAGTTGGGAAGGCCGATGAGCAGCGCGGCCTCGCTGAGGGTGAGGTCGGCGGCGCTCTTGGACAGATAGGTCTCGGCTGCGGCCTCGATGCCGTAGGCGCCGTGGCCGTAATAGATGGTGTTGAGGTACATCATGAGGATCTCGTCTTTGGAGTACATGTCCTCCATCTTGATGGCGATGTAGGCCTCGCGCACCTTACGCTCAATGGTCGAGTCGAATTGCTCCTCCTGCAGGATGGTGTTGCGCACAAGCTGCTGGGTGATCGTCGAGGCGCCTTCGTGTCCGCCGCCGAGGGTTGCCACCGCAGCACGCGCGATACCCCACAGGTCGATACCGCCGTGCTCGTAGAAGCGCTCGTCCTCGACGTCAACGGTGCCCTGCAGCACGTAGGGGGAGACCTCGTCCTTGGTGATGGACTTGCGGTTTTGCGTGTAGAAGCTCGCGATCTTGTTGCCGTTGCAGTCGACGATCTCGGTGGGCTCGCTCACCAGATACGCGTTGGCGTCGGTGTAGTCGGGCAGATCGGACAGCCAGCGGTTGACGTTGCCGACCATGCCGATGCCAAATGCCACGCCCGCAATCAGCAGAAAGCCCAAAAACGAGAGCAGGATTATGGGCAGAGCATGCGTCTTTGAACGGCTGCGTCCCTGTCGTTGGCGAGGACCCATATATTGACCTCCAGGTATGTCGTGCCGGACGGTGGATGTGCCGTCGGGGCAGGATGGACATAAGTTATTACACGATAAACCAAACGGGGCGCGCGAGGCCTCGTGTATGCTGGAAGACGGCATTTTTCAGAGTGAATGCATACCTTGGTAAGGAGTTTGTCGATGGCGATTCGGACGATGGGGCCGAGCGGACAATACGAGACTGGATTGGATGCTGCCGGTGCGGCGCTGCCCGAGCTGCTGGCACCGGCGGGCGGACTCGACCAGATGCTTGCGGCCATCGCCGCGGGTGCCGATGCCATCTATGCGGGGTTGGGCGGCTTTAACGCCCGTGTGAGCGCCCATGGCTTTACGGATAACGAGTTTGCGCGCGGCTGCGCCGTGGCGCATGCCCATGGCGTGCGTGTGTACGTAACGCTCAACGTGTTCGTGTTTGACGATGAGTTGTCCGACGCGGTGGCGTTGGGAGCTCATGCACTGGAGCTGGGCGCCGATGCTCTGATTGTCGCCGATGCCGGGTTGGCCTGCGCGCTGCGCGCGGCGATTCCCGGGGTCGAGATTCACCTGTCCACGCAGGCGGGCGCTCATAGCGAGGGTGCCGTGCGGCTTGCCGCCGATGAGCTGGGGGTCGAGCGCGTGACGACGGCACGCGAGCTGACGGTCGACGAGATTGCGGCGCTATGTGCCACGGGCGTGCCCATCGAGGTATTCTGCCACGGTGCGATTTGCATCGGCTATTCGGGGGCGTGCGAGTTCTCGGCCTTGCGGCGTGGGCGCTCGGCGATGCGCGGCGACTGCACGCAGCCGTGCCGTCTGGCGTACGACCTAGTGGACGAGGCGGGGCAGAGTGTTGTTGCCGTCGAGGGAGACCGCCTGCTTTGTCCGCGTGACTATCTGGGTATCGCGCACCTGCCCGAGCTTGTTGCCACCGGCGTGGCATCGCTCAAGATCGAGGGACGCATGAAGAATCCCGATTACGTATTCAACGTGGTGAGGGTGTGGCGTCGGGCACTCGATATGCTGTGCGACGGCGCGTGGGACTCCGGTGCCGTGGAAGAGCTTGAACGCGAGCTGGGAAGGTCGTTTAACCGTGGGTTTACCGATGCTTACCTGCGGGGTCGTTCGGGTGCCGAGCTCATGAGCTTTGAGCGCGCGATCAACCAGGGCGTGCGCGTGGGCCACTTGGTGGCGGTGGGTCACGAAGAGGTGACGGTTGAGCTTGATGCCGCCGTGGCGGCGGGCGATACGCTCGAAATCCGATTTTACCCGGGTGCCGACGCGCGTCCCGATGTGCCCAAGCGCTGGCCACAGGTGCCTTGCCCCGTGGATGCCGCTGCGGGGGAGCGCATCGTCGTGCATTGCAAACGTAAGGTGGACGCGGGCTGCGAGGTCTATCTGATTCGCAGCGCCGGCGTGTTGGATCAGACGGCGGCGGTGTTGGAGCGCATGCGGGCCGAGGCGGATGCGATTGCGCCCGTTGCGCGTGCCGTTGAGGTGCTGCCCTTTGAGGGCGCTGCGGTGGATGGCGGTGCGTCGACGGAGTTGGCGGGGTCGGCGGGGCCGGCAAAGCGCGAGGATTTTGCTCGTATGGTCTTTGCCTGGGAGCTGATGGATGTGGGTCCGCGCGATGAGCGAGATCTGTCCGATACAACGGTGGTGCTCGACGAAGTGTGCCGCGCGGGCGACGCCGAGCGGACTCGGGCGCTTATGCAGCGTGCCGGGCGCGTCGTCTGCCGCAATCTGGGACAAGTGGCGATGGCCCGCGAGCTGGGCACAACGTTTGACGTGGCGGCGCCGGTGTTCTGTGCCAATCGGGCCACGCTTACCTGGCTGCGCGGACTCGGTGCGGGGCGGGTGTGCTTGTCGGCCGAGTTGCTCGGCAATGATGCGGAGCGTGTTGCCGAACTTGCCGCTTGCCCCGGTGTCTTGGGGCCTGTCGATGCCGACCGTCCCGAGCTCATGGTGTGCGAGCACTGCTTGCTGACTGCCGAGGGCGCCTGCGCCACGGATGCAACGGGGCAGGTCCGTTGCCGTGACTGCTCGCGCCGTCAGCAGGCGCGCTTTTTGGTCGAACGTGACGGCACGCGTTTGCCGGTCGTTATCGACGCGTGCGGCAGGACGAGGATTTTCCTGTCGTAGGTGCCGCGTCGCGCTGTTTTGGTTATTATTAGTGGGTTTATGAACTTCCAGCACCGCCGTATCCGGTGAGGGTGCTATAGCAAAAGGAGGATACCCAATGCTGTCTGTTGACGAGCAAATGCGTATCATCACCTCGGGTGCAGCGCAGATCGTCCCCGAGGCCGACCTTCGCAAGAAGCTTGAGAAGGGCGAGCCCCTCAACATCAAGCTCGGCGTCGATCCCACCAGCCCCGACCTGCACCTGGGCCATGCCGTGCCCCTGCGCAAGATGCGTCAGTTCCAGGACCTGGGCCACAACGTCACCCTTATCATCGGCAACGGCACTGCGCTGATCGGCGACCCCTCGGGCAAGAACTCCACCCGCCCGCAGCTTTCGCAGGAGCAGATCGAGGCCAACGCCGAGACCTACGTGAGCCAGGCCATGAAGATCCTGGACCCCGAGAAGACCACCATCGTGCACAACGGCGACTGGATCCTTTCGATGGACCTGGCCGGCCTGCTGCAGGTGTGCTCCAAGTTCACCGTCGCCCGCATCCTTGAGCGCGACGACTTTACCAAGCGCTACCAGTCCCAGACGCCGATTGCCCTGCACGAGTTTCTGTACCCCGTGATGCAGGCCTTCGACTCCGTTCAGATCAAGGCCGACGTCGAGATGGGCGGCACCGACCAGCTCTTCAACCTGCTCGCCGGCCGCGAGCTCATGGAGAAGATGGGCATGGAGCCGCAGATCGCGCTTACCATGCCGCTGCTCGAGGGCACCGACGGCGTGCGCAAGATGTCCAAGTCCTATGGCAACTACATCGGCCTGACCGACGCTCCCAAGGATATGTTCGGCAAGACCATGTCCATCCCCGACGAGATGATCGGCAAGTACTATCGTCTGGCCAGCTCGCTCGCCCCGGCCGAGGTCGACAAGATCGATGCCGCCCTGGCCGATGGCTCCGCCGACCCCTATGAGCTCAAGCGCGCACTGGGCCGCGACCTGTGCGACACCTACCACGGCGCCGGCGCCGGCGACGAGGCACAGGCCGAGTTCGACCGCGTGTTCAAGGAGGGCCAGCTTGCCGACTTCCCCGAGAAGCACGTTGAGCTGACCGTCAACGACGAGGGTCAGATTTACCTCGCCGGCCTGCTCAAGGACCTGGGCCTTTCGGCCAGCGCCGGTCAGGCCCGCCGCGACATCGACGGCGGCGGCGTCAAGATCAACGGCAAGGCTGTGGCTCCCAAGAGCTACAACATCGATCCGAGCGCCCTCAAGCTGGGCGACACCCTCTCAGTAGGCAAGCGCAAGGGCTTTAAGTTGGTCTAGCAAGTAGGTCAACCTAACATGTGCAATAGGGCCGCAGCCGGAACGATTCCGGCTGCGGCTTTTTTGGCACTTGGGGACGTTCCTTTTGTGCCGGCACTTTGGGACACTCCTTGTCATTGGTGCAAAGTAACCTGTCCCCATTGCGTCAAGCGGCGTGTGCCGTTAAGCGGACGGGGTGTTAGCGGGACCTTCTTTTGGGCATACAATTGCTATTGGCTTGCTGCGGTGAAGGCTCGTCCGCTCCGCAGTTATTTCTACAGTTAAAGGAGTATGTATGTCCGTTGAGGTCATGAGGTCTGTGATCGATGCTGCCGAGGGCCGCGTGCCCGTCGACACGCTGTTTACCAATGCGCAGATTGTCGACGTATATGGCCAGCGCGTGGCGCCCGGTAGCGTTGCCGTCAAGGACGGCGTAATCGTCGGCGTGCTCTACGACGGTCGCGACGATGCCGCCGGCACCTACGAGGCGGCTGAGGTCATTGACTGCCAGGGTCGCTATATCGCCCCCGGCTTTATCGACGGACATCTGCATATCGAGTCCTCGAACATCCGTCCCGCCGAGTATGCGCGCATGGCGGCGACGCGCGGCACCACCACTGCCGTCGCCGACAGCCACGAGATCGCCAACGTTTCCGGCCTGAACGGCCTGCGCTTTATGATCGAGGACGGCCGTCGCGCGCCCATTTCCATCAAGTACATGATGCCCTCGTGCGTGCCCGCGCTGCCCGATGAGCAAGCGGGCGCTGTGATTACCGCCGCTGACATGCAGGCGTTTTTTGCCGAGTATCCGGGCGATGTCTTTGGTCTGGGCGAAATGATGAACCTGCCGGGTGTCTTTATGGCCGATCCTGAGACCTGCGCTCGCATCGACGCTGCCAACCAGACGCCGTCCAAGCAGGTCGACGGCCATGCGCCACTTGTTGCCGGCAAAGACCTCAACGCCTATGCCGCAGCGGGTATTATCGCCGACCACGAGTCGACGATTCCCGAGGAGGCGCTCGATAAGCTGTCCCGCGGCATGTATGTGATGCTGCGCGAGGGCACGTGCAGCCACGACCTGGCCAACTTGTCGCCGATGCTGCTGGAGAACCCCGCCCGCGCCCGTCGCTGCTGCTTTGCGACCGACGACCGTGCTCCTTCCGACGCGCTTTCGACCGGTATGATCGACAATGCCTGTCGCGTGGCTATCGAGGCCGGCATCGACCCGGTGGTCGCCATCTCCATGGCGTCCCTTTCTACGGCTGAGGCATTTGGCCTGGACCACGGCTGCCGCGACCCACACGAGCTCCGTGGCGCGATCGCCCCGGGCAAGCGCGCCGACCTGCTGGTGCTCGATGACCTTACGTTTGCCAAGGCTCCGCATCGTGTTTATGCCGCCGGTGCCCTGGTGGCGCAGGATGGCACCTTTGTGGGCGAAATTGCACCCGAGATGGCCGAGGTTGCGGCCCTTGCCGATGAGCTGCGTGCTTCCGTTAAGCTGCCGAAGCTATCGCTCGACGTGTTCGACTATGCCTTTAAGCCGGGCGAGGCCGTGATCGACGTGGTGCCGGGCAAGGCCATCACGGGCATGGCTCGTCCCGAGAATGCCGAGGGCCTGCGCCGCATTATGCTGATCGAGCGCCACGGCCGCGGCTTGTCACTGCAGGCCGAGGGGGCCGACGGTGATGGCCCTGCGGGCCTGGGTCTTGTTGGCAAGCACATTGGTCGCGGCTGGGTGCGTGGCTTTACCATTACGGGCGGTGCCATCGCCTCGACGATCGGCCACGACTCGCACAACGTGTGCGTGGTGGGCGACAACGCGGCCGATATGATGGCTGCCGTCGAGGCTGTTGGCCAGGGCGGCCACGTGCTGGTGCGCAACGGTGAGGTCGTGGCGCGTATTCCGCTGGCGCTCGGTGGTCTGATGAGCGAGGGCACGGCCGAGGATGTCGCCGCGCAGCACGACGACTTTATGGTCAAGGCGCGCGCCATGGGCATCGAGCCGCCGCTCGACCCCATCATGGGCATCATCTTCCTGCCCCTGCCGGTCATCCCGACGCTCCGCATCCGCCCCGAGGGCATGTTCGACGTCACGACCTTCACCTACGCCGACTAGTCATCGGGGACGTTCTTAAACGACTATCCGTCGGGGTGGCGTGTCGCCTGACGCCGCGACCGTGAGACCTCTGGCATGTGTGAGCTATTTGCCAGGTCCTTGTAACGTTTACGCCCGCGGAGTCTTATTTGAGCTCCCTTTGGGTACGTTGGAATCGGATACACGTTCGATTCCAACAAGCCCGAAGGGAGCTTTTCTATGTTTAAACTGATTGCATCCGATATGGACGGCACATTGCTTGACGAAAACGGCCAGGTGCCTCCCGAGACCTACGAACTGATTCTGGCGCTACACGAGCATGGCGTGCATTTCGCCGCATCGTCAGGTCGTCGCTACGATCGCCTGTGCGAGTTCTTTGCGCCCGTTCGCGACAAGATGGACTTTGTCGCAGCTAACGGTGCCCAGGTCTTCGCCGACGGCAAAATGGTAGACCGCGAGGTGTATTCGCACCTGGCGATTCGAAGGCTCGCCCAGGCCGTCGCGACGTTTCCCAATTTGCATCTTGCGCTCTTTGACCGAACCAAGTCCTTTTTGCTCGATGACGAGAGCAAGTTCGTGCGCGAGGTCGATAAGGACCTTCCCAATGCCGAACGCATTTGGGAGCTGCCCGATCCCAGCGTAAATATCATCAAGGCGAGTATCTTTTGCGATGACGGTGCCGTTATGGACAGCGCCTACGTACTACAGCGCGAACTTGGTCAGCTCTTTACTTTTGCGCCTTCGGGCAACGCGTGGATCGATGCCATGCAGCCTGGTGTGTCGAAGGCCTCGGGTATCGCGCAGCTCGCGGAGCATTACGGCATTGGTCGCGACGAGGTCATGGCGTTTGGCGACTCGATGAACGACTACGAGATCATTCGCTTTGTCGGCACGGGCTGCGCGATGGAAAACGCGCGCCCCGCGCTTAAGGCGGTGGCCGATCGCGTGGTGGGTTGTAACCGCGACCACGCCGTCCAGCAGGAGCTCCGTCGCGTGCTGGAGAGTCTCTCCTAATCCGGCAGATGGGGACGTTCCTTTTCTGCCGACAGTGGGGGACGGTCCTTGCAGCTTTTTGCGAAGAGTGTCCCCAGTGACTAGTCGTTTAAGAACGTCCCCAATGACTGACCAATGACTAGGCGAGGGCGGCCATGATGGTGCGGGCGACGCCGTCGTGGTCGTTGTCGTATTCGGTGATGGCGTCGGCGGCCTCGCGATCTTCGGGCTCGGCGTTGATCATGGCCATGCCGTGGCCCGCTGCCTGCAGCATGGGGATGTCGTTGATGTTGTCGCCGAACGCCCAGGCGTTGGCGAGGCGCTCGCCCAGGTGCTCACACAGCCACGTGAGGGCCGTTCCCTTGGTGGCGCCTTCGCCCATAACCTCGATATTCATGGCGTACGAACGCGTGACCTCAATGCCTCCGAGCGTGTCGAGCGCCGCCGCGATGGCGTCGCGATCGGCCGGGTCGTGCCAGTACATGGCGATGCGTTCGAGCGTCTCGACCCCGTCGATCTTACTGTCGATATCCATGTCGATCGGTGTTCGTGTGCGCTTGAGCGAAGCCGCGATGTGGGGGTCGCCGCCACAGAACTCATCCAGACGCGTGTAGAGCGAGCGGGGGAGGAAGCACTGCCCATCCGCGAAGATATCGAAGGTCACATCGTGGCCGGCGGCAATGCGATGGATGCGGTGGGCAATGCCACGGTCGAGCGGACGGCTCAAGATGCACGTGGCGCGCGAGGCATCGGTGGGCGTATCCTCGTCGAGCTGCCAGACGCTGGCGCCGTTGGCACAGACCGCGTAGTGCACGGCGGGATGGGCGAGAATGGGCTCAAAGATGCCCGACAGTGGACGTCCCGTGCAGGGAACAAACTCGATGCCACGACGTGCGAGCTCGTCGAGCATCGCCCAGGTGGCATCGCTCATTTGCTTATCGCTCGTCAGCAGCGTCCCATCCATATCGGAAAACACAATCATTTGATGCAGCCCTTTCTACTGGCATAAAAAGCGTGGCCGAGGGCTTGTGTCCCTGGCCACGCTCGAGTTCTATAACGGTCCGCGTCCTAGCGGTCGGCGAGCGGCTTGTACTCCAGCGGCTCGATCACCGGACGATAGGCCGGGCGAATAATACGGTGCGCGCAGAAGAGCTCTTCCATGCGGTGTGCCGACCAGCCGGCCATGCGGGCGACGGCGAATAGCGGCGTAAAGAGCGTTTCGGGCACGTCGAGCATCTTGTAGATAAAGCCCGTGTACAGGTCGATGTTGGCGCAGATGGGCTTGGTCATGCCGTGGTCGCGCATGACCTGGGGTGCCAGGCGCTCAATGCGCTCGATGAGCGCGAATTCATCGCCCAGGTCCTTCTTGGCGGCAAGTGTGCGCGCGTAACGGCGGCACACCTCGGCGCGCGGGTCGCTCAGCGTGTAGACGGCGTGGCCCATGCCGTAGATGAGACCCGTGCCGTCGAAGGCCCGCTTGTCGAGGATCTTGCCCAGGTAGGCTGCGACCTCGTCCTCGTCCTCCCAGTTGGAGACATGCGCGCGGACGTCCTCGTGCATGGACACGACCTTGGCGTTGGCACCGCCGTGGCGCGGGCCCTTGAGCGAGCCGATAGCCGCGGCATAAGCGGAATACGGGTCGGTGGCCGAGGAGGACAGCACGCGGCAAGCGAAGGTGGAGTTGTTGCCGCCGCCGTGCTCTGCATGCAGCATGAGCATCACGTCGAGCAGCATGGCTTCGTCGCGGGTGAACGCCATGCCACCGCGCAAGACCTGTAGGATGGTCTCGGCGGTGGAGAGACCGGGCGTGGGGTGTGGCACGTGAACCTCGGAGCCGCGAAGCTTGGCGACCGAGGCCATGTGTGCGAAGGCGGCGATGCGGGGGAGACGGGCGAGCATGGAGATGGCGACGTCGATTTCGTGCTCGGGTGTAATGGCGTCGGGCTCGGCGTCGAAGGCGTAGAGCAGCAGCACGGCGCGCTGAAGCACATTCATGATGCTCGACGACACCGTGGTCATGGGGAACTCGCGGACGTATTCGTCGCTCAGGTGCCTAAAAGCACCCAGACGTTCGCAAAAACCGTCAAGCTCTTCCTTGGTGGGCAGAGAGCCCGTAATGAGCAGATAAGCGACCTCTTCGTAGCCGTAGCGATTCTCGGCCTGGGCGTTGTTGACCAGATCCTCGATGCTGTAGCCACGAAGCGTGAGTTTGCCCTGATCGGGCACGACCTTACCGTCGACCTTGTTGTAGCCATGCACATCCGAGATGCGAGTGAGGCCCGCGACCACGCCCGAACCGTCTGCATTGCGCAGGCCGCGCTTGACATTGTGCTCGACAAACAGGTCCTCGTCATAAGGGTCGGTCGGCAGGCCGTGGTAGAGGTTTTCGCTTTCGGGCGAAATCTGACGGCTCGCCTCGTAATCCAGAACCAGGCGGCTCAAGTGGTCATCGAAGCGGTAATAGATTTTCTTGGCGTCGTAGGCCATGCGCGCTCCTCTCCGGGCCGCATCGGGGTGACTTGCATGGGCATGCGCGCGTCAGGCTATCCCCAGCGGCTTGCTCGCTACAGGCGGTACATAAAGTTGAAGACGTCCTCGCGCTGGATGGACACGTTGACGCCCGAAAGCTCGCCGGCCTCGGCCAGCGCCTTCTGCAGCTCGGCGAAGTCGAGCTTGGACTCGGCGGTATCGGCCAGCATGGTCATGGTGAAGATGTCCTCGATAATGGACTGCGTGATGTCGCGGATGTCGACGTTGGCCTCGCCTAGGACACGGGTGACGCCGGCGACGATGCCGGGGCGGTTCTTGCCAAGGACGGTGATGACGATACGGGAGGACGAGATCTCGGCCATGGGAAACCCTTTCGCGTGATTGCGGCGCGCGCGGGGCGCTCCGCTACGGTACAGTGTTCATCATTGTACCTGTCTGGCGCAAAAAAGGCGCGCTCGCTGCGGCGTTACATGCCTGCAACATGAGCGTAAGGGGGAAGGCCGCACGGGGAAGAGCCGTCTGGCGCGTGTCCGGCTCGTGTTGGGTTGATTTCCGATCTCAGCCGAACACATTGAGCGGACAGGCCGTTCCCGCAGTCAGCCGAACGCCTCCGACGGCTGATTCCGAACTGGAAGCGGAGGGCATCCCCGCCCTTCGGTAGGGGATACCGCTCCGCGGCGCATGCCGCGGGCGGCGCCCCTATCGGACCACCGTGACCTCAGTTGGGATGGGCCCAGCACTGCCGCGTACTCGGTGAGCTAGAGCCAACTGTTCGTCTTCACGTCGCGTATGGCGATATTTCGGTCGTCCGGCTCGGTGATGCCGTAGCCGAACGCCTGGAGCGTCTCGATGGACTCCTGGATCCTCTGTTGGAACATGGGACCCGGATCGACCCTCGGCCCGAGGTGCCCGCGCCAAAGGCACGGCGTGGCGCGCAGCATGTTATGGATTTTGGAGATGGGCTCGATGTCGGCGTAGACGTTGAGCGTCGCCATGGCGTCCTTGTGGCCGAGGATCGATTGGAGCGCCTTGATATCGCCGCCTTGGCGGATCCACTGCGTTGCGAACGTGTGGCGAAGGCCGTGGAACGTGATCAGCTCGTCGTTGGTGCCCATGAGGCCGTTGGTCTCCGAGAACGTCTTGAACGCCCTGCGGATATAGCTTGTCGTCGCGAAGGTCGCGCCCGGCTCCGACAGGATGTAGCAGTCCCCGATCTCGACCGCCCCGGTAAGGCCGCGCAAGCGCAGCTTTCCGCAGTCGATCTCGTGGGTCTCCTTCAGGAAGGGGAGTAGGCCGACCGGGTCGATGGGGATACCCCTGGCGTCATGGGTCTTGGTGTCCTTGATGAACGAACCCATTCCCTTCGCGTACGCCACCGAGTGTCTGATCGAGATCAGGCCCGTCTCGAAATCCACATCGCACCACCGAAGGCCGCAGACCTCGCCGATTCGCATCCCCGTGTGCAGGGCGAGTACGACCGCCCTCTAATCCTCGGCGGACCAATCGAGTCCGAACTCCTTTCGGGCATCCTCTTCGCTCATGACTTCGAGAAGGTCTCCGGGTTGGCAACGAAGGGCGAGGCATAGCTGCTCGAGTGTGTTGAAGCGAATGCCGCGAATATGCCCTTTTTTAATACGGGACAGGTTCACGGGCGTGGTTCCAATCCTTTCGGCAAGTTCGTTCGAGGAAATCTTTCGCTCGGCCATGATCTTGTCGAGGCGAACAATTACGGGCATGGCGTTTCCTTACGCAATCTCGTCGGAGTCGAGGTACAGCTCTCGGGCGTACAAGAAGAGCTGGGAAAGCATGAACAGGACGATGCCGAGAACCAGAGAGGTCCAATCGAATGATGAAGCGATCTCTTGGGCGCCGACGGCCCCCTCGCCGCCAAACATCGAAACGGAGGTTTTGAGTGAGCCGGCGTAGAGGCTGGTGGCAGCTTGAACAACGAAGAGAATGCCGAGCACCTTCAAGCATGTCGCAGACCCTTTCTTGAAGGGGTCTCCGCTCTTGATCGTCCACACGAGAACGGCGCTGAGGATGGTCGTAGCGATACCGATGACGGCAGGGACCAATGTCGAGATCGCAAGGGCTGGATACGCGGGGGAGTCTGCAATTACAGGGTTGTCGAGCACTTCGATTGCTGGCTTTAAGGAGAACGCCACTTGTGCGATGGCGGTGGCGCAAAGGGTCGCAGAGGCTATCGCACATGCGATGCGGAAGGAATGAAGCCGGGGAGTGCGATTGTCGGAACTCATAATAACCTCCGAAGAGTTTAAAAAACTCAGGTTACTTTTTAACAGTTTATGTTAAATTGACTTTGCCGGCAAGTAATCACAGCGTGCTGCAACCGAAACCCCTCTAGATTGGAGAGGATTATGTTCAGTACTGTTAAGTCGTGTAAGCTCTTGGTTTTCCTCGGCCTCGCTCTTTGTCTGTTGCTGCCGGGAGCCCCCGCTTTTGCGGATACCCCGATGCCTCCTTCCCAGGAGAGCAGCCAGTGTGCCCTCGTTGAGCCCCTCGGGTATACGGACGACGTCGTCGATACCTACTGGAGCCACAGCTGTCCTCGCGGCGTAAGCGGGCACAGCATCTCGATGTTCAACATCTCTTACAAGACGATCTCCTACCGAAATGGCTATCGCCGATCCGCGCATCATAGGGAATCCCGCCTCGCTGCAATGTGCTCCTGTGGTGTTCTTGGCACAACTGATAAATGGCAATTTGTCTATAGCACCTACTAGATGCGAGGAAGGGCCGAGCATTTTGTTCGGCCCCTCTGTTCCGACTGGATGAGGTTAAGGTTGGCGATGAATATGCTCAAAATCTCGAAGGCGATCTTTAGGTCGCTTCTCTCCTCCAGGTCGCTCTGTGTTGTCGTTGTTGCGTTGATGGTTCTTTGTGCTCTGCCCGTCTTCAGGAGCGCGGCTGGCATCGACGGACGGGTCGAATACCTCGAGTCGGGAATAACCCGTGTTGAGCAGGAATTGTCAGCATCCTATGCGGATGCGCTTGTGAATGCGGGGGAGGACGGTGTCTATACCTCTTCATCAAGCATGCCCGCGCTTCTGTACCCTCTTGCCGCGGGACGTCTTATCTTGGCACCGCTCTCTCCCCTACTTCCGTTTCTGCAGATATCGGATGGAGAGTACACCTATTATGACGGATCGAAGGAGTACTTGCTATGGGTCGCAACGGCCGTTGCCGTCTCGTTCCTTGCCGCGCGTCTTAACAAACGTGAAAAGCTCATCATCCAGGCACCGATGGGCGAGCTGGGTAGACTTGTTGCATCGAGCGTATGGGCGAGTGTTTTTGCAATGCTTGCCGTCCTCGCCATCAATCTTCCAGGGATAATCGCCGCGCTTGTGAAGAATGGCCCGGGCTCGCCGTTCTATCCGATAGGCTACATTCAATATGCGACTCCGGTTATCAAACCGGCTTGGCTGGTGTTCGCGCAGACGGCCATCTTGCAATTCTTGGTGGCAGCGTTCATCTCGCTTGTCGTTCACCTTGCCGTGAAGATTGCCAATAACCCTACGCTTGGAATCGTGTTCGTATGTGCCCTGATGGGGGTGACGATGGTTCCCGGGTATTACGGAAGATCCATCGCTTTACGTGAGTTCGCCCTGTTGAATCCCCTTACGTATGCGAACACTGAGTTGACCGTCGGCGCCTATAGCCCGTACCCGACAACGCAGATAGTGAATCTGCCTGGACTTTGCTTCGAGCGTAGCGCGATTGCCCTCGTATGCGCAATCGGGATCGAGGTGCTGGCAATTAGCCTGCTTTGCGTTGCTGGAAAGAGCGGCTGCGCGTGCCCGATATTCCCGATTTGTCTTGAGAGAGGTTCCTTCACTGCATCGAGAACGGCAACTCGTTCGAGCGCTTGTGCCTCCGCCGTTGCATACGTAAGAACGATGGGGAAACTGCTCCTGCGTTCTCCTACCCTCGCCGTATGCGCGATTGCAATGTCGACGACGATGCTGGCCCCGGCTCTGGTCGAGATGTTTCCTGACGCTGATAACGTTTCCGCTGTTCGGTATAGGGATGGGGAGCTCCGTTCAATAGATCGGTATCTAGAGCAGAACGCTGCGAATATGGACGTCGAGGGCAAAGCGGCCCTGGAAGACATGCGGGATGCTCTTTCGGGTTTCGTGTACGCGCCTATGCCTGCGGAGGGGTTTCGAAGCCTTGCGACGTACGAGCGCGCTCGAGGTGAGCTGGGCGCGGCAGATGCGACTCTCCTGCAATCGATCGGAATCGAGCCGGAGACTCCTTCTCGTGCGGAGGCGCGCGCCCTTCTGCTTGAGTCGATCGCGAGCTTGCCGGACCCCAAGGTTTACGAGTTAAGTACGAAGATGCCCCCATTAATCCTCCTTTCGTATCTCCAGGCAGCGCTTCCCTCCTTATTTTTGCTGTTGCCCGTGGTTGTCACATCGCTCGCGTGCACCCACCTGCAGTGTCGTTCCCTTCTGGTTCTCCAGATCCCCGCAACAGCGCATGTGCGTTTTCTGACGGCTGTTGCGCTGGCTCTCCTGCTTGGCTTGGTGCTGCTTTTGGTGTCGATGGTTCCCGCTGTCGTTGTGTCCGTGATTAAGAACGGTGCGGGTGGATCGGAGTATCCCGTCGCTCTCATTCGGGCGGGAGCTTCGACAACGTCCATGGTGGGGGAGGCGGTGTTGTGCAGTATTCCGTTGCTGGTCATGGCATACGGCGTGATTTCCGTCGTCGCTACGTTGACAGCAGCGATTAGCCGCAACCCCGTTGTCACCGGAATGGTTTGCGCGGTTCTCTTGGTGTTGGGTTCGTTGAGCGCTCATGTTGAAAGCGTGGGCATGGGCGTCGCGCTGCTGGCTCCATTCGCCTCGTTTGATCCCGCTTCCCAGGTGGGGACGATTGGGTTCCTTGGGCGAGGGACGAACGCGATGCCTTTTGGAGAGGTCGTCGGCGCATCGGGCGCTCTGCTGGTGGTCTTGGGCGCCGTATCTCCGTTGATGGTGCGCCTGAGTGTTCCAAAGATCGAAAGGGGATGATCTCGATGATTGACCTTCAAACGCTGACGATCTCTTATGGAAAGAAGGTGCTCGTAGATTCGGTGAACGCTGAGTTTGCCCCGGGTACGGTCTACGGTCTCGTCACTCCGAACGGGCATGGAAAGACGACGTTGCTGCGTGCGATGGCAGGTTTGCCGGGTCCTCGCGTGGACGGGAGCATCGTTCTGGATGAGGTGCAGGGTACGGGTGCGAGAGAGGTCCGTTCTATGATCTTCTATGCACCTGGTGAGGGGACGCTGCTGTATCCCGGATTGCGTGCGGAAGATCACCTCAAGATGGTTTGCGATATGTGGCCGCATGCTCGCGATATCGAAGAGATAGTGGAACAAACGCAGATAGGCGAGTTCGCGAAGATGAGGATCCGCACTCTGAGCCAGGGCATGAAGCAGCAGCTTACCCTGGCGATTGCGTATGCGACGGGCGCGCGGTACCTTCTATTAGATGAGCCCATGAACGCGCTCGACCCCAGCAGGGTGGACTTGCATTCCGAGATTCTCAGGAAGCTGGCCGATTCTGGTACGTGCATCATCATGTCATCCCACATCTTGGATTCGGTCGATAGGCTGTGCGATGAGATTCTGTTTTTGAAGGATGGGAGGCTCATTAGAAGCATTCCGCAAGATGATGCTGCGCCGAAGTCTCCTGGATCCCATTTCGCAAAGCCTGCCGGACGCGCCGAGGGTGCGCTAAGCACGTATCGGCGACTCTACGAAAAGGGCGGGTAGAAATGCAAGTTAAAAATCTATGTGGCCAATGTGATACCGTTGAACCCGCGTATCGATACCGCTCAGCCATTCGCCTCGCCCCCATCGCACGCATCTTCATTCGGTCTGTCATTATTAATCTAACGATGCTTTGAGAAATGTAGGTGCTTCCAAATGTACTGTCGACTTCTTCTCAAACTGATCCTAAGAGACAAGGCCGCATGGATTTGTACGCTCGTTCTCGCTGCAGCCTTTTCCGTCCCCATTGCGTTCAATTCACCCATCTACGGGCCCTTCTTTATGAAGCAGGGCATGCAGAGCTTTGTCGACGCATTCAATACGCGCGCGCCCCAGGCCAACGGCACAGACCTATCGCCAGAGCAGCAAGCTGACGCGGAGCTTGCAAGATACGCGAACGCCGCCCTTGCCGCTCAAGCCGACGCCGCCTTTCTCGATTCTGCCGAGAGCTACTACGCGCTCATGGGCGAAGGCTTCCAATCCGGGTCCATCGTGGGAGACCGAGAGACCAATGACGCGGCACTCGCATATTGCCGTGCCCTGAGCAGCTCCGGCATCACGGATATCCCGGCCTCCGCAAGCGACCTGCCATTCCTTTCCTTCCTGCCTTACGCCATTGCCACGGCGCCGTCTTTCCTCCCCTTCATCCCCTTCCTTCTCTCGTCGATACTCCTGCTCGGGGCCACAAGGCCTGCGACCCTGGCGGCGAAGGCGCCCGCGCCCAAATTCCGGCGCCTTATCCAGATCGTGTTTTCGATAATCGTCGCGGGGACCGCGATGCTCCTCGCCGGCCTCGCACCCGGGGGCATTTACGCCTTGGTCCTAAACGGCTTCGGGCAAATTGGGTACCCGATCGCCTTCTTCCATGACGGCGCGCTTGCCACCACGACCGCGGGAAACGTCTTCACGACCCTGCTTCTCGCGCTGCTTGCGGGCGGAACCTTGATATCCGTTTGCTCCGCCGTCCTATCGACCGCAACGAGGCGCGTCCTCGCGGGCCCCCTTACCTCCGCGCTGCTTGTCGCGGCCCCGGCATTCCCGTTGCTGTCCGATTCGGCACTAGGGCATAACGCCGCGCTCAATCTCCTGCCGCTGGCCGTGTTCTCGCCTATCGAGGCCACGGGTTACGTAGGATGCTTCCCGACAGAATTCATTGGCTCCGGTTCAGGCAGCGCATCGATGCTTGCCGTGGCCCTGGCATACGTCGCGGTCTTTTTTGCGGTCGGCGCCGTTGCGACACGTTCCCCCAAACAGCCTGGACCCGCGAAAAAGCACCATGGGCTCGAGCTTCTGGACGCGAGCGTGGGATACGGAAGCACGACGATACTTTCAATCGGGTCGCTTTTCCTGAGCCCGGGAACGGCGGCGGGCCTCGTTGCTCCCAACGGCTCGGGGAAAACCACCCTTCTTGAAGCGCTGTCGGGCCAATTTCCCACCCGCATCCGCTCGGGAAGCCTGGCGGCAGACGGAATCTGCCAACGTCGATCAGCCGAATTTGCAGAACTCGTCTACCTGAGCTCTTCGGGCAGCGCGGATCTCTACCCCACGCTATCGGCCATCGAGCACCTTGCTTTCGTTAGGGAGGCGTGGAAATCGGCCGCCGACATCGACTCGCTCTGCGACTCCCTCGGAATCTCCCCATATCTCGACAAGCCGACCCGTAAACTCTCGACAGGAATGAAGCAGCAGGTAAAGCTTGCCATGGCGATAGCGACCGATTGCCCGTACCTCATCCTCGATGAACCGCTGAACGGCCTCGATCCGGGAAAGCGGAAAACCTCCTGCGACGCGATGCGCAGCGAGGTGGCGCGGGGACGAAGCGTGCTCATTTCAAGCCATCTGCTCGACGACCTGGCAGACCTCACCAACTCGTTCTACTTCATCGAGGCCGGCGCGCTCGTGGAAAAGATCAAGTCGTCCTCGCAGGCGCTCAAGCAGGAATACCTCGATACATACGAGGAAGGTGAATGACATGAAACTGTTTGAACAGCTGAAGTCCAATGCGTCGCGCATGGCTGTCTACGTCATCCTCGTGGCAACGGCTTTATGCGGAATCGCGGCACCCGTCTATGCGCTCAACGGAGAGAAAGGCGATGTCGAACCCGCGTACATGGCTTCGACGGTTAAGGACCGGTACAAAGCCTTCTCTGGAGACACGTTTTACGTAGCAGAGTACGACACGACCTACCGTCAGCTTCGCTACAACAAGGGCTACGACTATCTAGGCGCAGAGGCAATCAGCTATACGTCGGGTTGGTACCGCTCCAACTATGGACACATAACCCAGTTCAAGTGTAACTACCGTGTGTACAACTAAAGCAACCGGCCGGGACGAGGGGTGACGCAAAAGCGTCGCCCCTCGTTTTTAACCATGTCAACTGAACCTAGTTCAGTTTGGTTGATTTCCGATCTCAGCCGAACACATTGAGCGGAAAGGCCGTTCCCGCAGTCAGTCGAACGTCCCCGGGGCCCTTCTCAGGCCCCGGGGACGGCATTTTCCCAGTTGAAGGAACGGTGGAGATGTGTTTCGATGGGTCAGATTCGTGTCGTTCCGAAAAGACCGTGAACCTTTTGTGGGACACGCGGCGCCGTGGTACCATAGCCGAGTTTGTTGTCTTGGTCGGAAACCAAGACGCCTTATGCGCTGATCGGTAACCAGCGCCTGACCAATAAGGAGTCCTACCATGAAGCAGGGTATCCATCCCCAGTATGTCGAGTGCACGGTGACGTGCTCCTGCGGCAACACCTTCAAGACGCACGCTACCGTGTCCGAGATGAAGGTTGAGCTTTGCAACGAGTGCCACCCGTTCTACACCGGCCAGCAGAAGTTCGTCGACACCGGTGGACGCGTCCAGCGCTTCGCCGACAAGTTCGGTGGCGCCGCTGCCGCCCAGCTCAAGAAGGCTGAGGAGGCCAAGGCTGCCAAGGCCGCCAAGGCTGCTGAGGCCGAGGCCGCTCGCAAGGCCGCCGCTGAGGCTAAGGCCGCCGAGAAGGCTAAGCGTGCTGCTAAGTTCGCCGAGGAGGCTGCCAAGCAGGCTGCCGAGGCTCCCGCAGAGGCTCCCGTCGAGGAGGCCGCTGCCGAGGCCGAGACCACCGAGGCTGCTGAGTAAATAGCTCGCCGCGGAATCACTCGCATTCATGGCATAAGGGCCGTGCATCCGTTTGGGTGCGCGGCCCTTTTCTTTTTATTGGTGCAAACTAACCTGTCCCCGTGGCACCACATGGCAGAGAGACGGCGTTTGCTCAGATAAAACTTGCCAAAATAAACCTGTCCCATTGTGGCAGGTTGGTCATAGTTATTACGTGGCGGTCGAGGTCGACCGTATAGGCCGCGCCTTGTTTGGCTAAAGTACAATCATCTGTGTTTAACTCGCCCGCAGCTGCACGGCGTGGGCGATGGCCAAAAAGGAAAACCACATGGGATTCATGTCAAAGCTGCTGTCCTTTGGATCCGATAAGGACCTTAAGCGCTACTACAAGATCGTCGACCAGATCAACGGTCTTGAGCCCCAGTTTGAGAAGATGACCGAGGAAGAGCTCCGCGCCCAGACCGATAAGTTCCGTGAGCGCTACGCCAACGGCGAGTCGCTCGACGACATGCTCCCCGAGGCTTTTGCCACCGTGCGCGAGGCCTCCAAGCGCACTATGGGCATGCGCCACTTTGATGTGCAGCTCATCGGCGCCATGGCGCTTCACGAGGGCCATATCGCCGAGATGAAGACCGGCGAAGGCAAGACCCTCGTCTCCACGTTGGCCGGCTATCTCAACGCTATTGCCGGCAAGGGCGTGCACGTCGTTACTGTCAATGATTACCTTGCCAAGCGCGACTCCGAGTGGATGGGCCGCATCTATAAGTACCTGGGCATGACCGTCGGTCTGCTCCAGAACAACATGCCGCTCGAGCTCAAGTGCCCGGCCTACCAGGCCGACGTCACCTACGGCACCAACTCCGAGTTCGGCTTTGATTACCTGCGCGACAACATGGTTACCCGTCCCGAGCAGCGCGTGCAGCGCGGCCACCATTACGCCATCGTCGACGAGGTTGACTCCATCCTGATCGATGAGGCTCGCACCCCGCTGATCATCTCGGGCGCTGGCACCAAGTCCGCCAGTACCTACAAGGACTTCGCGCGTGCCGTGCGTGGCCTTGAGCGCGGCGAGGACGTGTCGCACGACATGCTTACCGCCACCGAGGACGTTGAACCCACGGGCGACTACGTCATGGACGAGGCTAAGCACACCATCGCTGCCACCGAGCGCGGTCTTAAGAAGATCGAGCGCCGCCTGGGTATCGATGACATCTATGCCGATCTCTCCGGCCAGCTGGTCAACCACCTGCAGCAGGCGCTGAAGGCCCAGTACATGTTCCACCGCGACAAGCAGTATGTGGTCACCAACGGCGAGGTCAAGATCGTCGACGAGTTCACCGGCCGCATTATGGAAGGCCGCCGTTACTCCGAGGGCCTGCACCAGGCCATCGAGGCCAAAGAGGGCGTGCTTGTACGCGAGGAGAACCAGACGCTGGCCACTATCACCTTGCAGAACTACTTCCGTCTGTATGACAAGCTCTCCGGCATGACCGGTACGGCACTCACCGAGGATGCCGAGTTCCGCGAGATCTACAAGCTGCCCGTCGAGGTTATCCCCTCCAACAAACCCGTTCAGCGTGTTGACCACGAGGACCTGGTGTACCGTACCATTCAGGCCAAGTACAACGCCGTCGCCGACGATGTCGAGCAGCGTCACGCCAAGGGCCAGCCGGTCCTGGTGGGCACCGTCTCCATCGAGAGCTCCGAGAAGCTGTCGGCCGCCCTTACCAAGCGCGGCATCGCGCACGAGGTCCTCAACGCCAAGCACCATGAGCGCGAGGCTCATATCGTTGCCCAGGCCGGACGCTACGGCGCCGTGACCATCGCTACCAACATGGCCGGTCGTGGTACCGACATCCTGTTGGGCGGCAACCCCGACGAGCTGGTGCGCGAGCGCCTTGAGTACGAGGGCCTGACCATGGAGGACGTGACGCCCGAGCAGCTTGAGCAGTTTAACGCCGAGGCCAAGGAGACCTGCAAGGCCGAGCGCGAGCGCGTGCTTGCCGCCGGCGGCCTGACCGTTATCGGCACCGAGCGCCACGAGTCCCGTCGTATCGACAACCAGCTGCGCGGCCGCTCCGGCCGTCAGGGCGATCCGGGCGAGACCCAGTTCTACCTGTCGCTCGAGGACGACCTCATGCGCCTGTTCGGCGGCGACAAGATGGACCGCGTCTCCAAGATGATGGTCACGGCAGAAATGGGCGACGACATGCCCATCCAGCACAAGATCATCTCCAAGGCCGTCGAGAGTGCCCAGCACAAGGTCGAGAGCATCAACTTCTCCATGCGCAAGAGCGTCCTTGAGTACGACGACGTCATGAACAAGCAGCGCCAGGTCATCTACGCTGAGCGCAATAAGATTCTGGACGGCAAGGACCTGACCGACCACATCACCGAGGTCATGCACGACACCGTGTACCGCTGCGTTCAGGAGTTCTGCACCAAGGACAGTCACGATGGCGAGCGCGACCTGGAGGGCCTGCGCAAGTGGGTTGTGGAGCTCACCGGCCACATCGATACGCCGAAGTTCCCCGACGAGGATTATGAGGCTCTGGCTGCCGATGTCCTGGCTTACGTAGAGAAGTGCTACAACATGAAGGCCGAGCGCTTGGGCGAGGACCTGATGCGCGAGCTCAACACCCAGGTCATGCTGCGCGTCATCGATACCCGCTGGATGAACTACCTGCAGGAGATGGACTATCTCAAGACCGGCATCGGCCTGCGCGGCTTTGGCCAGCGCGACCCGCTGGTCGAGTACAAGACCGAGGCCTACGGCGCGTTCCAGATCCTCGTCGACACCATGTACGAGGATTACCTGCGCACGGTTCTGCGCATCGAGATCAAGGCTGCCCCGCGTGCCGTGGAGCACAAGGAGGAGCCCGCGCTCGAGGGTGCGCACTTCTCCGGTCCTGCCGAGGTCGATGGTGACAACGGCGACTCGGTGCTGCGCAAGCAGGCGCAGGTGCAGGCCCGCACGGCTGTCCAGGGTGGTCCGGCTGCCGTCAACAACGGTGGCAAGGTGACCACCTATCGCAAGTCCGAGAGCGACGATCCGTACGTCAACGTGGGCCGCAACGACCCGTGCCCCTGCGGTAGCGGCAAGAAGTTTAAGTACTGCCACGGCAGGAATCGTTAATGGCTGAGGCTTTAGAGGTAACGCCCGCCGAGCTGGACGCGTTTGCGGACCGGCTCGGCGAGGTCGAGTCGTATCTCCACTTGGACGAAAAGCGCACGCGCGTGACCGAGCTCGAGGCCAAAAGCGTGGCCCCCGGCTTTTGGGATGACGCCGACGCCGCCCGTGCCACCATGGAGGAAATCGCGCGCACCAAGGAAGATATCGCTGCCGTGGATGCCGCGCGCGGCGAGCTATCTGACGCCCGCGCGGCGCTGGAGCTTGCCGAGGAGATGGGCGACGACCCCGATGCCGCCGCATTGCGCGAGGAGGCTGCCGCTACGGCAGAACGCCTGGCCCGCGCTATCGACGAGCTCGAGCTTTCGAGCTGGTTTACCGGTGAGTTCGATCACGGCGATGCCATTGTGACCATCAAGCCCGGACAGGGTGGTCTGGAGGCCCAGGACTGGACCTTCATGCTCTTTAAGATGTACATGAAGTACTGCCAGCGCCGCGGCTGGAAGGTCACGATTAACGACTGCCCCGCTGCTGAGGTCATCGGCATCGACCGCGCGACCTTTACCGTCGAGGGCAAGGACGCATTTGGCATGCTGCGCGCCGAGGCCGGTGTCCACCGCCTGGTGCGCATTAGCCCCACCGACGACAAGAAGCGCCGCCAGACCACGTTTGCCGGCGTCGAGGTCATTCCGGTGCTGCCCGACGATATCGATATCGAGATCAACCCCGACGACATTCGCGTCGACGTGTACCACGCAAGCGGCCCGGGTGGCCAGGGCGTCAACACCACCGACTCCGCCGTGCGCGTGACGCATTTCCCCAGCGGCATTGTGGTCACCTGCCAAAACGAGCGCAGCCAGATCCAGAACAAGGCCGCGTGCATGCAGATCCTCAAGGCTCGCCTGTACGAGATTGAGCTTGAGAAGCGCGCCGAGGCGCTCGATGAGATCCGCGGACCCAAGACCACGATTGGTTTTGGCAACCAGATCCGCAGCTACGTGCTCTACCCATACCAGATGGTTAAGGACCTGCGCACGGGCGTTGAGACCAGCAACGTCGAGGCAGTTCTTGACGATGGCGACCTGGACCCGTTTGTTATTGGCTACCATCGCTGGGCTACCGGCAACGCTGACGCGGAGACCCCGTCTGCATAAACCGCCCGGTTTATGTGGAAATGGATTAAAACCCTCCCAGCAGGGTGGTTTTGTATCCAGAGCAAACCCTGCGCAGGGGTGGTTTTTGTCCGGCGAATCGGTAGAATCGAATACAAGAAGAAGTTCAAAGCGCATCCGATGGGGTGCGCTTTTTTGAGGGAGGCAGCATGGCATATCGTCTGGACATCAAGCGCATTCTTTCGATGAACTTCTTTCACGATCTGCCCCAGATCATGTTGGGGTGTGCCTTGGCCGCCATCGCGACCGACCTGTTTTTGATTCCCAATGGTCTTGCCGCCGGTGGCGTTACGGGCCTTGCGACTATTATCCAGGCAGTCGGTGCGTCTCATGGCATTTCGCTGCCTGTCGGTATTCAAACCATTGTGATGAATGCCTTGCTGCTGCTGGTCGTTATGCGCGAGGGGGGCATGTTCTACGTGGTCCAGACGGCGACGGGCTTTGTGCTGCTGGGCTTCTTCACCGACCTGTTCGCTCCGTTTGTGGCGCCGCTGGCACATGCCGACCTGATGCTGCCCGCTATGTGGGGCGGCATTATCACGGGCATTGGCTACGGCATGGTGCTACGCGCCGGTGCCAACACTGGCGGCTCTGACACCATCGGTCAGATTATCTCGCGCAATACGTCACTACCGGTGGGCTCCACCGTCATGGCGATCGACGTTGCCGTGTGCGTGCTGTCGGCCCCGGTCTTCTCGGTCGAAAACGCGCTGTATGCGGGCCTTTCGATGGTCATTAGCGGCTACGTGATCGATGCCGTGGTCGACGGCGGCAACAGGCGCCGTATGGTACTCATCATCTCGGACAAGTTTCCCGATATTGCGGCCGACATCATGTATGGCCTGGGTCGCGGCTGCACCAAGTTTAAGGCGACCGGCATGTACTCGGGCGCCGAGAAGCCGGTGATCATGGTCATTGTGAGCCGCCGCGAGCTCAACACCCTCAAAACGATCGTGCGCGAGCGCGATCCTCACGCCATTGTGACGGTCGCCGACGTTACGGAAACCTTCGGTGAGGGATTCAAGGACATTAACGCGTAGGGCCGACTGCGTTCCATCCAAAAGACGTTCACATTGATAAACCGTTTCATCAGCGGTTCTGCCTGCTCAATTGTTCAAATAATGATAAATACTCTGGTAAAGCTTCCAGTTTCCAGCATAATGAATGACGTACGTGCATCGCGGCTGTGTTGGGACTACCTTTTCGTGCCGTGCGCATCTTGTCTTAAGAGGATGAAAGGAAGGCACAATGAGCGACGAAGAGTTCAAAAAGGTTGCCAACGAGGTAAGGAAGGGCATCGTCACCGGCGTGCACGCTGCCAAGTCCGGCCATCCGGGCGGTTCGCTCGGCGCTGCCGACATCATGACCTATCTGTACTTTGAGGAAATGAACGTCGACCCGGCCGACCCCCGCAAGGCCGACCGCGATCGCTTCGTGCTTTCCAAGGGTCATTGCGCGCCTGGTCTGTACGCCGTGCTCGCCGAGCGCGGATTCTTCCCCAAGGAGGATCTCGAGACGCTGCGCCACATCGGCAGCCACCTGCAAGGTCACCCCAACATGAACGACACCCCGGGCGTCGATATGTCCACCGGTTCGCTCGGCCAGGGCATCTCCGCCGCCGTGGGCATGGCCGTTGCCGCCAAGCACTGGGGCGACGACTATCGCACCTACGCCCTGCTGGGCGACGGCGAGAGCGAGGAGGGCCAGGTTTGGGAGGCTGCCATGTTTGCCGGCAACCAGCAGCTTGACAACCTCTGCGTGATCGTCGACCACAATGGCCTGCAGATCGACGGCCCCGTCGAGGAGGTCAACGACCCCATGCCGCTCGCCGACAAGTTCCGCGCCTTCAAGTTCCACGTGGTGGAGCTCGCCGACGGCAACGATTTCGATCAGATCCGCGCCGCCTTTGCCGAGGCCCGCGCCACCAAGGGTCAGCCGACCGCCATCATCGCCGAGACCACCAAGGGCAAGGGCGTTTCCTTTATGGAGAACCAGGTGGGTTGGCACGGCAAGGCCCCCAACGATGAACAGTTTGAGCAGGCCATGGCAGAGCTCACGGCCGCCGGAGAGGAGCTCTAGGATGGCAGACGTCAAGAAAATCGCCACGCGCGTAAGCTACGGTGAGGCCCTCGTCGAGCTCGCCAACGAGCACGATGACTTTGTGGTCCTCGACGCCGACCTGGCCGCCGCCACGCAGACCGGCAAGTTTAAGGCAGCCTGCCCCGACCGCTTCTTCGATGTGGGCATTGCCGAGAGCAATCTGATGGGTGTTGCCGCCGGTATCGCGACCACCGGCCGCGTTGCTTTTGCGAGCACCTTTGCCATGTTTGCCGCTGGCCGCGCCTTTGAGCAGGTCCGCAACTCCATCGGCTATCCGCACCTTAACGTTAAGATCGGTGCCACGCACGCCGGTATCTCGGTGGGCGAGGACGGCGCCACGCACCAGTGCTGCGAGGATATCGCCCTCATGCGCGTCATCCCCGGCATGACCGTTATCGTTCCCGCCGACGACGTGGAGGCTCGTGCCGTGACGTGCGCCGCCTACGAGTGCGACGGCCCCGTGTACATGCGCTTTGCCCGTCTGGCCTCGCCGGTCATCAACGACCCCGAGACCTACAAGTTCGAGGTAGGCAAGGGCATCGTCATGCGCGAGGGCACCGACGTCACCATCATCGCCTGCGGCCTAATGGTCGGCGAGGCCCTCGAGGCCGCCGAGCAGCTCGCTGCCGAGGGCATCGATGCCGAGGTCATCAACATGCACACCATCAAGCCCATCGACGCCGACCTGATCGTCAAGAGCGCCACCAAGACCGGTCACGTCGTGACCGTCGAGGAGCACTCCGTGATCGGTGGCCTGGGCAGCGCCGTTGCCGACGTTCTGTGTGAGCAGTGCCCGACGCCGCTCAAGAAGATTGGCGTCAACGACACCTTCGGCGAGTCCGGCCCGGGTGCCGAGCTCCTGCACAAGTACGGCCTGGACGCCGCCAACATCGTGGCGACCACCAAGGAGTTCTTGGCCTAAGGCAAGACGAGGCAAAGTATCGCGTCGACAACCGCAAACAAGCCAGAACAGGGGCGTCCTCAAAGAGGGCGCCCCTGTTTATGCTGAATTTAAATTAGAGTCCTGCCAAGCAAAGTTCCCATGGGGAAACGAGCCCATCCCAGCAAAGTGCAATTCAGACCCTTCCAATTTTGTATGCGCAGCATCTCAAGTTGGTGCGTCGGCCCCATAGTAGCCGCAGGCCGGGCGCAGGGTTACCTCCCAAATCTTTCCGCAGCGCAGGCCGGCGTTTGTCCGCAGCTCCGCAGGAGCAGGACAAATGCCGGCCATGCGCGAGGACGATTTGGGAGGTAACCCTGCGCCCGGCCGGTGAGACCCAAACCCCGCCATGCTTCTTATGTGCAGCAAAGCTAATGCTGCTAAAATACAAAGCGCTCATGTAGTTTAAACGCACGACGATAAGGAGCACCAGTGGGTAACCACTTCCGTACCTCCGGTGCGGGCGATGATGCCCCCAAGACGCAGACAGGCGTCCAGGGCAGTCGTTTCGCCACTCCGGATTCAGAGGGCCAGCTTGTTGCTCAGGCCCCCGCTCAGCCGGCAGATCAGGCACAGCCGGCATCCGATCCCTTTGCCTACAATCCCACCAGCGATGTCGCGCTTTCCGGCACGGCGGGTTTTGAGCCCGTTCAGGCCGTGACCGCTCGCGTGGAGCAGCCTCAGGCTGGCGCTGCCACGCCGCAGCCTACCATGGCCGGCATTCCCGACCCCATGGCCCCTGCGACACCGGCTCCTCAGCCTGCGCAGTCCGGTCTCTTTGCCGCTATTCCCGACCCCACGCAGCCTGCTGCCCCGGTGGTCGAGAGCGATCAGGCGGCCGAGGTCGCAAGCCTCGATAACGCGCTCAACAACCCCGATTTTACGTCGGTGTTTGCGCCCATCGATCCGCAGGCCAGCCGCAAGAAGATGGCCAAGCAGGCCGGTGTCGAGCCCGTCATCCTTATGGAGCATGTCACCAAGATCTATCCGGCACAGCCCAACAAGCCTGCACTCGACGACATCAACATCGAGATCTATCCGGGCGAGTTCGTCTTCCTGGTCGGTCACTCCGGCTCGGGTAAGACCACGCTGCTGTCGACGCTCAACCGCGACGTCAAGCCGACGAGCGGTCGCATCCTGGTTGCCGGTCAGGACCTCATGAAGATCAAGAACCGCAAGGTTCCGTTCCTGCGCCGCCAGATTGGCGCCGTGTTCCAGGACTTTAAGCTCCTGCCGCAAAAAACCGCCTACGAAAACGTGGCGTTTGCTCTGCAGTGCATCGGCAAGCCCAAGGGCGTCATTCGCAGCCAGGTGCCGGAGGTGCTGCGTCTGGTCGGTCTGGCCGATCAGATGGACTCGCTGCCCGACCAGCTTTCCGGTGGCGAGCAGCAGCGCGTCGCCGTCGCCCGCGCTATGGTCAACCGTCCGCCGCTGCTGATCTGCGACGAGCCCACGGGTAACCTCGACCCGGCGATCTCGCTGGGCATCATGAAGCTGCTCGAGCGTATTAACCGCACCGGCACCACCGTGATCGTCGCCACGCACGACCGCGAGATGGTCGATAGCATGCACCGTCGCGTGATCGCCCTCGAGGGCGGCCACGTTATCCGCGACCAGGAGAGGGGAGGTTACGGCAACTATGGCACCAACTAACGTGGGCTACTCCTTCAAAGAGGCAATCAGTCACTTCTTCCGTAACTGGACTACCTCGCTCGGCGCCGTCATCACGATCTTCCTTTCGCTGTTTATCATCGGCCTGTTCATCATGGGCTCCGCGATGCTGAACTCCGTGATCGGCACCGTCGAGGATCAGGTCGTCATCAACGCCTTTATTAGCGATGACGCCGACCAGGCAGATGTTCAGGCCTTTGAGGCTGAGCTCAAGACGTGGAGCAACGTCAAGTCCGTGACGTACAAGGACAAGGACGACGCGCTGGCCGAGTATACGAGCAAGATGTCGGGCAACGCCGACGCCACCATGAGCGCGCTCGATGGCCAGAACCCGCTGCCGGCTTCGTTTGCAATTGAGATGGACGATCCGTCCAAGGTCGAGAGCACGGCCCAGAAGCTCAAGAAGAACGCCGACTTCCAGAAGATCGCGGATGACGGCGACGTCAACGCGAGCGTGCTGTACGGCCAGGAGGAAGTGAGCCGCCTGTTCCAGGTGACCAACTACATCCGCATCGCCGCCGTGGTGCTCGTTGGCCTTTTGACCTTTATCGCATTCATCTTCATCAACAACACGATTCGCCTGTCCATCACGGCGCGTCGTCGTGAGATTGCGATTATGCGTCTGGTCGGCGCCAGCAACGGCTTCATTCGCGGCCCGTTTATCACCGAGGGCGTACTGCAGGCCATTTTGGGCTCGCTGCTTTCCATCGGCGTTCTGGAGCTGCTGCGCAATCTGATGATTCCGCGTTTGCAGGAGAGCATCGGCTGGATGTCGTTTGCCCTGCCGATGCAGTACTACCTGGTGACCTATGCTGCGCTGATTCTGGTCGGCGTGATTATCGGTCTCTTTGGTTCTGCCATCGCCATGCGCCGCTACCTGCGCGTGTAGGCATGCCTGGAATTCATCCCTTCCAACGGGTCGTCTCTTGCGGGGCGGCCCGTTTTTTGATCCCTAGGGGACGGCAGGAAAACGGATCATTTGGGTAGACTCTTTGGAGTTCGCAATCGATAGTTAGGAGGCGCCATGGGGCGCAATAACAAGCATAAGCGTGGAGCTCGCAATAAGCGCGGGCCGGTGCGCAGCGAACGCCGTCCGAGCCTGACCGGGCGCGTGCAGCTCCATGAGCATAGCGCCTACGTTGTAACCGAAAACGGCGACTACAAGGTCATGGGCCGCGGTAAGCGCGAGATCATGGATGGCGATACCGTAGCCGTGAGCATTAAGAACAGCCCGCACGGTGAGCGGCGCGCCGTGATCGAAGGCGTGGTTGAGCGCGCAGCCATAAGCGTGGTGGGTACGTACCAGACCGCTGGTCCGCTCGGTGTGATCGAGCCGCTCGATTCGCGCCTGAAGGCCGACTTCTTCATTCTGCCCGAGGATACCTCGGCGGATCGTCTGGGCGTTCACCCGGGTGATGCCGTTGTCGCGCGCATTTTGACCTACCCGACGCGCCTGGAATCGGGCACCGTGACGATCGAACGCCGCATTGGCGGAGATGACGCGCCCGATTTGGGCGTTCAATACGTGATGGCGCGTTACGGCTATACCGATAGCTATCCCGAGGCCGCGCTGGACGAGGCCGAGGGGCTTTCGCTCGATGTGTCCGCGGCGCTTAAGGACCCGCTCCGCCGCGATCTGCGCGACCGCTTTGTTATCACGATCGACCCGGTCGACGCGCGCGACTTTGACGATGCCATTTCGCTTGAGCGCACGCCCGAGGGTGGCTACAAGCTGGGTGTGCATATCGCTGACGTTTCTCACTATGTGGCTTGGGACGGGCATATCGATCTTGAGGCTCGCCATCGTACGACATCGGTGTATCTGGCCGATCGCGTGCTTCCCATGCTGCCCGAACGCCTGTCCTGTGACCTGTGTTCGCTTCGCCCTGACGAGGACCGTCTTGCGTTTACCGTTGACATTGAACTCGATGCGCAGGGTCGCGTGCGGCATTACGATCCGTACCCCAGCGTGATTCGCTCGCGTGTGCGTATGGACTATGACGGCGCCGAGGCGCTGCTGGTGCGTGCCGGCGCGGTGGAGTATGGGGTGCTGGAGGGTGCGGCCGAGGATGTTGCGGCTGCTGAGGCCTCGCGCGAGGAGGCGCTTGAGCGCGGTCTTGCGTGCGAGGAAACTGCTCGCGGCTATAACGTCGACCTCGGCGATTTTCTTGTCGCCGCCAACGAACTCGCCGAACTTCGCCGTCGTATTCGTCGTGCCCGCGGCTCAGTCGATTTTGACACGGCCGAGATTCGCGCTCTATTGGATGAGGACGGAGTACCCGTGCAGATTGTGGCGCGCGAGCGTTCGTGTGCCACGTCGCTTATCGAGGAAGCCATGCTGCTCGCCAACGAGTGCGTTGCAGAGTGGCTGGCAGACCGTGATATCGAGGCCTGCTATCGCGTGCATGAGGATCCGAGCCCCGATAGCCTGCACGGTGCCGCCGTTGCGCTGGCGCAGCTGGGCATCATCGACGATCGCCGTGCTGCCGGTATCGCCCTGGGGAGTCCCGATGAGCTACAGGCTGCAGTTGATGCTGCCGCCGGTACGGCCAACGCACCGCTCGTCAACACGCTGCTTCTGCGCAGCATGCAGCGCGCACTGTACAAGCCGCGCAACGAGGGCCACTTTGCGCTCGCCGCGCCGTGCTACTGTCACTTTACGAGTCCCATCCGTCGCTACCCCGATCTGGTGGTGCACCGCGTGCTCAAACTGCAGTTGGCCTATGAGCAGCTCGGCGGCAAGGACGCCCTGGTCCGTACACCGCGGCTGATCGGCAAGGGGCGCGAGTCGCTGCCGCGCATTCTGCCGCAGATCTGCCGCGCATGCAGCGATGCCGAGCGCGCGGCAGATGCCGCTAGCCATGCGACGCAAAAGATCAAGATTGCCCAGTACTATGAGGATCGCCTGGGCGAGCGCTATGCCGGAACGGTCTCATGGGTCAGCAGCATGGGCCTCTTTGTGCGCTTGGACCTGACGCAGGTCGAAGGCTTGGTTTCGATCAAGAGCCTGGGCAACGAGTGGTTCGAGTTCGACGAGGATGCGCTCACGCTCACAGGTGCCGACACGGGGACTCGCTATGAACTGGGTCAGCGCGTGATTATCGAGGTCTCGCGCGTCAATACCACGCGTGGGCACTTGGACTTTAAGCTTATCCATTAGCCAAATCTCGACTCATGGCGGGAGAGCGGAGGGCGGTCTTTCGGGGCCGCCCTCCGCATTTGGATCATGGCTACCTTGCCGTCTGCTCGGCCGCCCGCTTACCTGCTATTCGAGAGGTAAAACCTACCAAAATAAACCTGTCCCTTTTTGGCAGGTTTACAAGAAAGCGGGGATGAGATGGCGACGGTGTATGGTTATGCGCGGGTGAGTTCGCGCGATCAGAATCTTAATCGGCAGCTGGATGCGCTGGGCGCCTATGGCGTGGGCTCGGCGAATATTTATGCCGACCATGCGAGCGGCAAGGACTTCGATCGACCGCGCTATCGCGAGCTGCTGCACGTCCTGGGAGACGGGGACGTGCTGGTGGTGCTTTCTATCGACCGACTTGGTCGTAATTACTCCGAGATTCTTGAGGAATGGCGTCGCATTACCAAGGAGCTCGGGGTTGCCATTGTGGTGTTGGACATGCCATTGCTTGACACGCGCGCCAGGGCAAGCGGCACGCCGGATGTGACTAATACCCTGATTGCCGATATTGTGCTGCAACTGCTGAGCTACGTGGCGCAGGTGGAGCGCGAGAATATCCATCGGCGCCAAGCGGAGGGAATTGCAGCGGCACGGGCGCGAGGGGTCCGTTTCGGTCGACCTCGCAAGCCGTGCCCTCCTCAGTTTGATCTGGTACGCGATAGCTATGAGGCGGGCAATATTACCCGCAGCCAGGCAGCAAAGTGCCTGGGCGTGTGCGTGGGGACGTTCGATCGCTGGATGCGCGAGGCGGGGTAGGGGTTTGCGCCGCTTTGGCGCTTCCTGTTGCGATTCAAATTTTGATACGGTGACGATGCCATTTGGGGCTACACTCGCTGATATTCAAAAAAGGAGGTAGGCCCTTGGCGCGCGTAAAACAAATAATCGGATGGACCGCGATCGTTCTGTTTACTGCAACGCTGGCGGGCATCTGGGTGCTGACGGAGCAAAATGCGGTGGAGACGTCGTTGCTGAGCGAGTCCACCGCGCGTGTGGTGGAGGGTCAAGCTACGGGCGTACAGGCTGCCGATGTCGCGGGTGAAGCTCAGACCGAGAACGGGATGACCGGGGGCACCGATTCGGCTGCTTCGAATGTCCGGTCTGGCCGACTTGCTTCCATTCGCATGTGGGTGGGCACGAACGTCCGTCGCGTTGCCCATACCGTAGAGTTTTTCTTCGTCGGATTGTTCGCCTCGGTGGTCGTGGTTTGCTTTTCCAGGCGTCCGTGGAGCGTATGCTCCCGTTGCGTGCCCGTGTTGCTCTTTTGCGCCGTCTGCTCCGTTGGCGATCAGGTACATAAGATCTTTGTTCCCGGCAGGCATTTCGACGTTATCGATTTAGGATTCGATGCTGCGGGCTATGTTACCGCGATGCTGCTGGTATTGCTGGCAGCGGCGTTGGTGCACTATGCGACTCGGCCGATTGGCGCCCATGCGAGGCGCTAGCCGGTAACAAGCCCGTTTTTGATAATGCGACCTTGTTGAATTATTTTGTGTCGCGCGTATTTCCGAGCGGTCGGATTTGAGGGGCGAGCGGTAGAACGCTCGCCCCTTGTGCGCCACGATGCGGCACAATGTACCGTAAAAGCTGTTTGTATCCGGTACGAATCGTTCGTTGGTCTTTAATTCTTCTCAACGGAGGTGTTTGAGATGGCAAACGGATTGCTTTTGCGGCTTCGCGAGCGTGAGCTCAGTGCGAGCCCGGCGGAACGCAATGTCATCGCATATGTAAGCGCTCATCCGCACGAGGTAGTCGGGCTGTCCGTCCGCGGTCTTGCCGATGTCACGTTCTCCTCGCCCTCGAGCATTTTGCGCTTTTGCAAGCGCTTGGGTTTTGCGGGCTACAAGGAGTTCCAGCGCGAACTGATTGCCGAGCTGGCGCTCTTGGGTGACAAGAAAGACGTTGCCCTCGAGGACATCTCCATGGATGACAGCGTCGAACGTATCGTGGGGAAGGTGATGAAAAGCAACGTGCGCACGATCGAAGCGACGGCGCGAACGCTCGATTACACCGTCTTGGAGCGATGTGCGGCCTATCTTAAGCGGGCACGTGCGGTCAATCTGTTCGGTATCGGTGCCTCTCGTTTGGTCGCGCACGATCTGGCGCAAAAGCTCATGCGTGTCGACAAAGAGTGCTATCTGTACGACGACTGGCATGATCAGCTCTTGTGTGCCAAGAACATGCATGAGGGCGATATGGCAATCGCCTTTAGCTACTCGGGCTTGACGCAAGAGGTGCTGGACTGCGCCGCCGAGGCCCAACGTCACAACTGTCCCGTTGTGGCCGTGACCAAAGTAGATGGATCATCCAAGCTTGCCACCATGGCCGATGCCGTGCTCGGCGTCGCTGCGAGTGAGCCCTTGGTCCGCAGCGGTGCCATGGCTTCGCGTATGGCCCAGCTTATGGTTGTCGATGCCCTGTACGCTGCTTACGTTGCCAGCGACTACGAACGAGCGACGCATGTCATTAAGCAAAACTACATCGAGAAACAGGAAAGATGAGGTGAATGAAATGCTCGATTTAACAAAATTCACGACCGAACAGCGTAATCAAAGGTCAATGAACCTCGATACGATGACATCGCTGCAGATCGTCACGACGATGAACGATGAGGATCTTCGTGCCGTCCAGTCGGTCACAAAAGTGCTGCCCCAGGTTGCCACAGCAATCGACTGGGCTGCTGAGGCACTCGAGCGCGGCGGGCGCGTCTTTTACATGGGCGCAGGCACCAGCGGTCGTCTGGGCGTACTCGACGCTTCGGAGTGTCCGCCCACGTTTGGTGTGTCACCCGATCTGATTGTCGGGCTCATTGCCGGAGGCGAGACGGCGTTTATCAAGGCTGTCGAAGGTGCCGAAGACAGCGAGGAGCTTGGCGCGAGCGACCTGCGGGGGCGTGGACTCTCGGACAAGGATCTTGTCGTTGGCCTGGCGGCAAGCGGTCGTACTCCCTATGTGGTGGGCGGCCTTGTGTACGCCAAGGCAACTGGGTGCAAGACCATTGCAATTGCCTGCAACCAAGGGTCGAAGATCGGGGAGAGCGCAGATCTTGCCATTGAACCCGTGCCCGGTCCCGAGGTACTGACCGGCTCAACGAGGCTCAAGGCGGGAACGGTTCAAAAGCTCATTCTCAACATGATTTCGACCGGTGCCATGGTCATGATCGGCAAGGTATACCAAAACCTGATGGTCGATGTGCAGCAGACGAACGAGAAGTTGGTGGTGCGCGGCCAGAACATCGTGATGGAGGCGACCGGCTGCACGCGCGAGTGCGCTATTCAGGCGCTTGCAGATGCCGGCGGCCACGTAAAAACCGCTATTGTCTCGGTACTGCTGGACTGCGATGCCGAGCAGGCTGTGGTAGCTCTTGAGCGAGCGAGAGGCCATGTCCGTGCTGCGGTGAGTGGCCATGAGAAGAGCAATGCCGACGCCCAATAGGTGCGCGGCGTGAGCTGATATGACATCCAGACGAGATACCCAATACAAGGAGGAGTTATGACGAACAAAGAGCTGGCTCAAAAGCTGCTGGACCTTTTGGGCGGTAAAGACAACGTGCTCGCAAACGCGGCGTGCATGACGCGCCTGCGCGTGACCGTCAAAGACGCGGGCAACGTCGACACGGAGGGCATTAAGGCACTCGACGGCGTGATGGGCCTGGTCGAGGACGACACGATGCAGATCGTGCTGGGTCCGGGCAAGGTGAATAAGGTGCTCGAGGAGTTCTCCAAGCTCACCGGCCTTGCGAAAGGCGTTGCTGACGAGAGCGTGGTTGACGCTGCGGCCACAAACAAGGCCGCGCAGAAGGCCAAGTACGAGTCCAAGCCGGTTCAGGCCTTCCTCAAGAAGATTTCCAATGTCTTCGTCGCCCTGCTTCCCGGCATCATTGCGGCTGGCCTCATCAACGGCATCTGCAACGTCATTAACGTCTCGACGGCAGGCGCGCTTGCAGGCGAGTGGTGGTACCAGGGCATTCGTTCCATGGGCTGGGCCCTGTTTGCCTATCTGCCCATCTTGGTGGGCTATAACGCGGCACGTGAGTTTGGCGGCTCCGCTGCGCTGGGCGGCATCGCCGGCATGATGTGTATCGCCAACAGTGCCATGCCCCTGCTTGCGCCTGGCGCGGCTGATCCTGCCACTGCCATTCTGCTGCCGCTCACCAATGCGCAGTACAACCCCGCAGCGGGCGGCATGATCGCGGCTCTTATCGCTGGCGCATTTTTTGCCTGGATGGAGCGTCAGATTCGCAAGGTTATGCCCAACGCACTCGACACGTTTTTGTCCCCGCTGCTGGTGCTCATCATCGGTGCCTTTGCTCTGATGCTCGTCATCCAGCCGGTTGGCGCATGGCTGACGACTGCCATCTTTAGCGTTTTGACCTTTATTTTCGAGAAGCTGGGCGTCCTGGGCGGCTATATCCTGTCGGCAGGCTTCTTGCCGCTGGTTTCCGTCGGCCTGCATCAGGCGCTCACGCCGATCCACGCTATGCTCAACGATCCCGACGGCGCTACCAAGGGCATCAATTACCTGCTCCCCATCCTTATGATGGCTGGCGGCGGCCAGGTCGGTGCCGGTCTGGCGCTGTACTTTAAGACCAAGAACGCCAAGCTCAAGAAGTATGTCGCAGAGTCCATTCCCGTTGGCATTCTGGGTGTGGGCGAGCCTCTGATGTATGCCGTTACGCTGCCGCTCGTTCGCCCGTTTGTGACGGCCTGCCTGGGTGCCGGATTTGGCGGCGCGCTCGCGGCGCTGCTTCACATCGGCACGGTTTCTCAGGGCGTTTCCGGTCTGTTTGGCCTGCTGATCGTCGTTCCTGGCCAGCAGCTCGGCTACGTTGCCGCTATGCTGCTTGCCTATGCCGCCGGCTTTGTCCTGACGTGGTTCTTTGGCGTCGACGAGCAGAAGATCAACGAGTTCTTTGGCGAATAGTTTGATATCGCGAGCCGTGTTGCTCAGGGCTCGCGGCGCGCGGCAGATTTCTTGATGCTATGGTTGTGCCGGTGGGGCTAACTGCTCCGCCGGCCTTTTTTAAAGGAGCGTTGAAACGTGAAAACGGGTATTTCGATTTATCTTTCCAGTCCTCTGCAGGATATTGAGCGGACGATTGAGCACGGTGCCGCGGCGGGTGCGCGCTATGCGTTTACCTCGCTGCATATTCCCGAGGATGGGGGAGCGGCGTATACCGATAAGGTCCGTCATGTGCTGTCGCTGCTTTCCGCCCGTGGCATTGCGCTCATTGCCGATGTGGGGCCGCGCACGTGCGATTTGCTCGGGCTTGAGTGCATCGAGGACCTGCGCGATCTGGGGTTGGAATACCTTCGTTTGGACTATGGCTTTAGCGCCCGGCGGGTCGCGGAGCTGTCCGGTGTATTTCGCATTGTGGTCAATGCATCGACGGTGAGTTCTGATGAAATCGCATCGTGGCGTGAGGCCGGTGCCGATGTGACTCATTTTGCCGCCTGCCACAATTTTTACCCCAAGCCTTATACCGGTTTAGCTCTGGAGGACATTGCTCGGGTGAATCTTCGTCTTGCGGCGCTTGGATTCGAAATCATGGCTTTTGTGCCGGGTGATGCTAACGTTCGCGGGCCAGTATTCGAGGGACTGCCGACGGTCGAGGCGCAGCGCGGTCGCGCGTCAAAGGTTGCTCTCAATATGCTTGAGCTTGCACATGGCGCCGATTGCGACATTGTGTTGGTCGGCGACCCCGATCTTTCCGATGCGGGCTGGACGCAGTTTGCTCATGTTTCCGCCGGATACGTGGACCTGCAATGCGAGCTTGAGCCCGGTTATGCCTATGTGCGTGGGCAGATTCATCACGACCGACCCGATTCGAGCACCCTCATCTTTAGGTCTCAGGAGTCGCGTACGACGCTTAAGCCGGATTCCGTGCCGATGGATGCCGGTGCCGGCCTGTTTCGAAAGGCGGGGTCGATCGCTGTGAGCAATAGCAGCTATGGGCGCTACGAAGGCGAGCTTGAGATTGCGCGGGTCGATCTTCCCGGTGAGGAGCGCATGAACGTTGCGGGTCATATCACGCCCGAGGCAATGGAGCTGCTGCCGTTCATCAAACGCGGATTCGGGGTACGGTTCGTTTAGCGTGTGACCCGTGGGCTACAATTGGCCCATCATGCGAAGGCGCCTCGTGTGGCGTGTGCCTGCGTTGGCCGATCTATATTCGGAGGATTCCCATGACCGTACTGTTTATTGAATATCCCAAGTGCTCGACCTGTAAGAAGGCCAAGGCATGGCTGGACGAACACGGGGTAGAGTATATCGACCGCGATATCGTTTTGGACAATCCCACGGCTGATGAGCTTGCGACCTGGATTGCTCGTTCGGGACTGCCGGTGCGGCGCTTCTTTAATTCGTCGGGCATGAAATATCGAGAGCTGGGCCTGAAGGCGCGTCTAGATGCGGGCATGACGGATCGGGAGTGCTACGAGCTGCTGGCGACCGACGGCATGCTGGTTAAGCGTCCGCTGTTGGTGGGCGACGACTTTGCGATTCCCGGCTTTAGGGAATCGGCTTGGGTCGAGGCGTTGCTGTAGCGGCTGCGGAAAGTGCGACCCGTTTTGAGTGCTCAGGGTGGGACGTGTTTTCCATCGGCGGGCTCGCTCGGCTCAATCATCGAGCTGTGCCCATTCGTGCGGATCGTAGACCTTTACGTGCTTGTTGGGCTTGCCGCTCCAGTACTCCTCGTCCATAAAGGGCAGATATGCCTGAACGCCGGGGCAGATAAAGGGAATCCGCTGCTGTTGCAGTCGCTCGCGCTGTCGCTGCTCCAGGTGCGCCTCGGATATGACAGTCGGCATACCGGACAGCTCGACGAGGCTTGCCTGGATTCGCTTAAGGTCGGGGAGTCCCGCGTGCCATGACATCCGCATGATCAAAAAGGATGCACGGCGGTAGTTTGCCTGCATCACCGTGATGGCGGGGCGCAGAGTGGGATGGATTTTGTCCCGTTCGGGCCAAAGGTCAGCAGTGATCTCGAGGCCCAGGGTCTCCCATAGGTAATCAAGCTCTTCGTCCATGGCGCCTCGATATCTACGTGATCATTGATACTTCGATTGTGTTGCCTGGTGCTATCGTTTTCGCGGTAGAATCTGCCAACGGTTGACGGCTACCGCTCGCGGCGTTTTGCCCTTCGTGTGCAGCGGTCGACTTCACAGGTCCTTCACGTGTTGGACTAAATTAGGCCAATTTGACTGAATTTCAAAAAAGTCAAAATTGGGGCTTGCGTCACGGCGGGACTTCCCGTATATTTCTTTCTTGCGCAAAGGCACAGCCGAGCGCAGCGATGCAGTCATTGGGATGTCGTCTAATGGCAGGACAGCGGATTCTGGTTCCGTCAATGGGGGTTCGACTCCCTCCATCCCAGCCATTGCATTTGCTACATATGGCCCGTTCGTCTAGCGGTTTAGGACGCCGCCCTCTCAAGGCGGAGATCACCAGTTCGAATCTGGTACGGGCTACCAAAATTGAACGCCCGGGCCTCGTAAGAGACCCGGGTTTTGTGTATTGACCGATATTTAAGGCGCGCGTTGAGTCTGCCGCCCGGACCGAGGAGTTGTCATGGACCTGCCTATCAGCTTGGAAGACATCACGTATGCCGAGAACTATCTGGCGCAGGGCGACCTGGCTACGGCGACGCCGCTGCTTGAGCGTCTGGTGGAGCTCGCCGAGGAGTATATCGACGCTGAGTGCAAGACGGAGGAGAAGCGCCAGTACTTTAGCTTCGACAGCAAGTTTGAGCGCCTGGCCTATCGCCGCGTGGAGAAGGATCCGCGCGAGCTGGTGCAGGTCGAGGTTCCCGTTGACCGCCTGTACTCCGACATGGCGTTTGCCTACATTCGCCAGCAGGATTATGTGAGTGCTCGGAATGCCCTGATGCAGGCCGTGCGTTGGGATCCCATGAACTGCAACTATCGCTTGGACTTGGCCGAGCTGTTCCGCGCGCTCGAGGACAAGCAGGAGTGGGCATCGCTCTCGTTCTCGGTGCTGGAGCGCGCGAGCGACGGTAAGTGCGCCGCACGCGCCTACACCAACTTGGGTCAGTACTTCTTGGAGCCCGAGACCGAGAACATTTCGGCTGCCGTGGGCTGCGCGCGTCTGGCGCTGCGCCTGGCGCCCAATGATGCGCATACGACGCGCCTGCTCAACAAGATCCATACCACCTATCCGGATGCCGCGGACGAGAGTGACGACCATGTGATGGGTGAGCTCGCCCTGCAGGGCGTGCCGACCTCGCCTTCGGCCGAGATCGCCATCTGCCTGATCATGTGCGCGACCGATGCTGCAAGCGACGGCGACAAGCAGGAGGCTACGCGCCTGACGGTCCGTGCCCGCGACCTGGTGGGCGAGGAGGCATGCGCGGCGATTATCAAGCTGGTGCGCGAGAGCGATGCCGAGCTTAATGCCGAGCGCAGGGCAAAGCGCGAGGCTGCGGGCTCAAACGCCGATGGCGCCAAGGAGGCCGGCGATGCCCAGTAAGCGCGAGCGCAAGCTCATTTCCAAGAATCGCTCGGCACATCACGAGTACTTTATCGATGAGACGTTTGAGTGCGGTATTGAGCTGAGCGGTACCGAGGTCAAGTCGATTCGCGAGCGCGCGTGCCAGATTACCGATACCTTCGCACTGATTCGTGGCGGTGAGTGCTGGCTCGTCGGTCTGCATATCCACCCTTATAGCCATGGTGGCGTGTGGAATCGCGATCCCGACCGTCGGCGCCGTCTGCTGCTGCACCGCAAGGAGATCGACTTTCTTGACGGCAAACTTCGCAACCGTGGTTATGCGCTGGTTCCGTTGGAGCTCTACTTTAATACCGACGGTCGCGTAAAACTGCTGCTGGGCCTGGGTCGCGGCAAGAAGCTCTACGACAAGCGCGAGGACATGGCCAAGCGTGATGTCCAACGCGAGATCGACCGCGCCCTCAAGGAACGCAACCGCTGACCGTCCTTCATAAGTTGCGGTGGAATACGGACTGGTTTGCCTGTTTGAGGGGCTATTCAGTCCCTATTTCACCGCAGCTGCGGGCGTCTCATCTTTCTTACTGTTCTGACACATATGTTTCAAAGGCGGCGTCCGTTATGGGCGCTGCCTTTTTTGTGGGTACATACATCCATGAGGTTCCAACCCGAGCTAGGGGAGTGATCGTTATGGACAAAACTGCGTTCTTTACCATGCCGAGCGGCCTGTACGTGGTGAGCGCCGCGGCAGACGGGCTGCGTGCCGGCTGCGTTATCAACACAGCGGTGCAGGTGACGTCCATGCCGCCGCGCATTTCGGTTGCCGTGAACAAGGACAACGTCACCTCGGGCGTCATCGCTTCGGCCAAAGCGTTCGCGCTGACCGTGATCGATCAGACCGCCGATATGCTCTACATCGGTAACTTTGGGTTCCGCACCAGCAGCGATTATGACAAGTTTGCCAAATACGAGACCCGCGAGACGGCTCTGGGCATGCCCTATGTGCCCGAGCACGCGGCGGCCCTGTTTAGCTGCCATTTGATCGACACTGTGGATGTTGGCACGCATCTACTGTTTATCGGCGAGGTCGAGGATGCCGAGCGCTTGAGTGACGAGACGCCGCTCACCTACGATTACTACCATAAGGTCCTGAAGGGCAAGACGCCTCCGAAGGCGTCCTCGTATCAAGGCTAGAAATGTTTTAAAAATACTTGCATTATATTATTGAGAATCTATACTGATAAATGAAGTACATCACCAGTCGCGTTCGAGAGGAGAACATCATGGCTGAGGAGAAGAAGACGTATAAGTTCGTGTGCATCGTTTGTGGCTACGAGGTTGAGGTCGACACGCCCGAGCTGCCCGAGGACTACGTGTGCCCGGTCTGCGGCGTCGGTCCCGATCAGTTTGAGCTCGTCGAGGAGTAGCTCGTCGGCACGCGGCTCACGGCAACATATAGCTCTGTCCAAGGGTCCCGGTCGGATATCCCGGCCGGGACCCTTTTTCTCCGCCCCCAAGGGATCACGGTTGCTGTTGGCCGATCCTGTCTGTTGTGAGTCCGGCCGACCTTTTGTCTTAATCTGTAACGTCTAACGGCTCAAAACGGGTCTTCCTGTTACAGATCGAGACAAACCAAAACCGTCCGGCAGAAGGTCTCAATCTGTAACATCTAACGGTGAAAATTGGGTCCACTTGTTACAGATTGAGACAAACGGAGCTGTCCCTCGGAATGATCTCGATCTGTAACATCTAGACATCAAAAGCGGGTCTAGATGTTACAGATCGAGACGTTTGCCTGGGTAGGTGCCCCGTCCCATTACATCCCTGTCAACAACACGACATCGAGAATCGTCACGATGGCACCGATCCCTACAAGCAGCGCGTTGAGTGGACGCGAGTTGGCGAATTTGCCCATGACGCGGGGTGAACTGGTGAGCCGTATGAGCACAAAGACCGTAATCGGCAGTTGAAGCGACAGCAGTGCCTGACTCCAGATGAGACCTTCAAAAGGATTTGGGACGACTAGGCACGCCGTCACTGCGCCGACGAAACAGGCCGCCACCCCGATCGAGGAATGTCGGTCGTGGATATCGTATTCCTCGTCGAACATGCCTGCAGTGATGGTCCCCGCCGCCATGCCCGCTGTCACGCTGCTCGATAGTCCCGCGAACAGCAGCGCTACCGCAAAGATGGTCGAGCTCGCCGGGCCCAGAATGGGGGAGAGCGTGGCCGCTGCGACGGCGAGGTCGTCTACGACCATGCCGTGCGCAAAGAAGGTCGTTGCGGCCAGGATGACCATGGCCGAGTTGATTGCCCAGCCCACGCCCATCGAAAAGAGCGTGTCGAAGAGCTCGTAGCGCAGACGCTCTTCGATAACCTGCTCGCCTTGGCCTTCGAAGTGCATGGATTGGATGACCTCGGAGTGCAGAAAAAGGTTGTGTGGCATAACGACTGCACCCAGGACACTCACGATAATCGCGGCAGAGCCAGTGGGCATACTGGGCGTGATCCAGCTTGCGGCGGCTTGCGGCCAGTCGACCTTGACTAGTGCAAGCTCGGCCAAAAACGAGAGTCCTACCACGCCTACGAAGGCGATGATCCAGCGTTCGGCTCGCTTGTAGGAGTTCGTCATGAGCATCGCCATCGATACTGCCGCCACGATGACGCAGCCCGCACGCACGGGCAGCCCAAAGAGCATTTGAAGGGCAATCGCGCCGCCCAGGACTTCGGCCATGGCGGTGGCGATGGTCGCGAGATAGGCGCTGCCGAGCACCGCGCGTCCCACGATGCGGGGGAGAAAGCGGGTCGTGGCCTCGGCAAGGCAGGCGCCCGTGGCGATGCCCAAGTGCGCCGCGTTGTGCTGCAGCACGATGAGCATAATCGTGGACAGCGTGACGATCCACAGCAGCGCGTAGCCAAACTGCGAGCCCGCGGCCATATTGGAGGCCCAGTTGCCCGGGTCGATAAAGCCGACGGTCACGAGCAGCCCGGGGCCGATATGCCGCGCAATGTCTAGGCCTCCGTGACCGCCGGTGCGCCGGGAACCAAAGTGTTGTTTGAGATGGTTGAGCATGGTGCGCTCCTGCGTGCCGTTTGCTTGACGCCGCAAAGGATACCCGTTTTAGGCTAAAAAGTTAACCAAGACTAACAAAATATTGGTCCAGCGGGGATTGGTTGGTGCATTGGGGACATGCTGTTCTGCTCCAAAAGGTGTACGTCAGCCTCCAAAGATGTCGTTTTTTGACATGTTTGGAGGCTGATGTACGCGTTTGATGGCAAGACGTAGATGTCCCGCGTGCGTTACGCGATTGTTTCGAAACGGGTGGGAAACACAACGGGCCGGCGATGCTCCTACTATGCCTATTCAACTGACTGTCTAAATATCTAGGGGAGGATCGCGATGCAGGCAGATTCCGCTCAGCAGCAGGGCCTTTATCGCCCCGAATTCGACCACGATGCATGTGGCATCGGCGCGCTTGCCGATATCAACGGTGAGCGCCATCACCAGATTCTGGACGACGCGCTGTCCATTCTGGTCAACTTGGAGCACCGCGGCGGTACGGGACTCGAGAAGAACACCGGCGACGGCGCCGGCATCCTGTTCCAGGTTCCGCATCACTTTTTCCGTAAAGAGGCCCAAAAGTGCGGCCAGATTCTGCCGGCAGAGGGCGACTATGGCGTGGCCATGCTGTTCTTTCCGCAGGACGACAAGGGCGTAGAGGATGCCCGCCGCGTGTTTGAGGAGGGCTGCGCCGAGGCTGGCGTGCCGCTGCTCTTTTGGCGCGAGGTGCCGGTCGACCCGCACGACCTGGGCGAGACGGCCCGCGCCTGCATGCCTACTATCCTGCAGGCCTTCCTGGGCCGTCCGGACGACACGCTCGCCGGCGATGCCTTTGAGCGTCGCCTGTACGTGTGCCGCCGCACCATCGAAAAGAAGGCCGATGCCGAGTTTGCCCTGCGCGACAAGATCTTCTACGTGTGCTCCATGAGCTCGCGCACCATCGTGTACAAGGGCATGCTGGTCGCCACGCAGATGCGCCGCTTCTTCATCGACCTCAACGACGCCGCCGTCAAAACGGCCGTGGCGCTCGTCCACTCGCGCTACTCCACCAACACCACGCCCAGCTGGGAGCGTGCGCACCCCAACCGCTTTATCATCCATAACGGCGAGATCAACACCCTCAAGGGCAACGTCAACTGGATTCGCGCCCGCGAACCCAACCTGTACAGCCCCGTGCTGCAGCACGATCTTGAGCGCGTGATGCCCATCATCAACCGCGAGGGTTCCGACTCCGCGATTCTGGACAACGTGCTCGAATTCTTGGTCATGAACGGTCGCCCGCTCACGCGTGCCGCGTCCATGTTGCTGCCCGAGCCGTGGGACCACAACGATAGCCTGAGTGAGGAGCGCCGCGCCTACGACGCTTACCAGTCCATGCTCATGGAGCCCTGGGACGGCCCGGCGGCCATCGCCTTTACCGACGGTCGCACGCTGGGCGCCGCCCTCGACCGTAACGGCCTGCGTCCCGCCCGCTACTATGTGACGCGCGACGGTCGCTTTATGCTGGCAAGCGAGGTAGGCACCATCGAGGTGAGCCCCGAGAACATCCTGACGAGCGGCTGTCTGGGGCCGGGCCAGATGCTCGAGGTCGATTTTGCCCGCGGCCGCGTGATCTACAACGACGAGCTGCGCGCCCGTTACGCCAAGGAAAAGCCCTACCGTGATTGGATTGCCGAGGAGACGCTGACCGTCGACGCGCTCGATAGGCCTGCCACGGCAACGCCCGCCGAGGACGCCGAGGTGCCCGCCGCCGTGCGCATGGCTAAGCTCGGGTATCACTGGGATGATGTTGACGAGGTTGTGCGTCCCATGGCCCAGCAGGGCAAGGCGCCGCTCGCCTCGATGGGCATCGATGCGCCGCTGGCCTGCCTGTCCAAGAAGACGCGCTCCTTCTACGACTATTTCTATCAGCTGTTCGCTCAGGTCACGAACCCGCCCATCGACGCCCTTCGCGAGCATATGGTCACCTCGACCACGCTCTACCTGGGCAACCACGGCAACCTGCTCGAGGACTCTCGTACGGCCTGCCAGCTGGTGCGCTTGGAGCGCCCGCTGCTGAACGAGGAGGAGTTCGAGCGTATCTGTGCCATCGACCGCGTGGGCTTTAAGACCCGCCGTTTCCGTGCCGTGTACCGCCGCGATGCCGGCGAGGGCGCGCTGCAGGCTGCGCTCAAGCAGCTTGCAGAGGACGTTGAGGCTGCGGTCCGCGACGGCGTGAACATCGTGGTGTTGAGCGATCGTGCCGCTGCGGGCGAGGTGCCCGTGCCGTCGCTGCTTGCCGTGGGCTGCGTGCGCAACCACCTGATCCGCGCCGGCGTGCGTACCTTTGCCGACATCGTGGTGGAGTGCGGCGATGCCGTGTCCCCGCACGACTTTGCGGCACTGGTGGGTTACTCCGCGAGCGGCATCTATCCGTACAACGCACATGCGTGCATCCGCGATCTGGCGGCACGCGGCGACCTGGACGTGACAGCCGAGCAGGGCATCGCCAACTACAATAAGGCTGCGACCGCCGGCATCGTCTCCATCATGTCCAAGATGGGCATCTCCACGGTGCAGAGCTACCATTCGGCACAGATCTTCGAGGCCGTGGGCTTTACGCCGGAGTTCGTCAACGCGTACTTCGCCGGCACGGTGAGCCGTGTGGGCGGTATGGGTGTCGAGGACGTCGAGCGCGAGCAAAACGAGCGCTACGACGCCGCGCTCGCTATCCTTAAGAGCCCGGCTCCCGATCAGCTGCCCACGCTGGGTCTGACCAAGTGGCGCCCGCTCGGCGGCGAGGATCACCTCATCGATCCGCAGACTGTCTACTTGCTGCAGACCGCCTGCCGTGAGGACAGCTACGACACCTTTAAGGAGTACAGCGTCCGCCTGCACCGCACCGGCCGTGCCGTTCGCCTGCGCGACTTGCTCGACTTTAATGCCAACGGTCGCACGCCGGTTTCGCTTGACGAGGTCGAGCCCGCTCTCAATATCGTCCGCCGCTTTAACACCGGCGCCATGTCGTATGGCTCCATCAGCAAAGAGGCGCACGAGTGCATGGCCATCGCCATGAACCGCCTGCATGGACGCTCCAACTCCGGCGAGGGCGGCGAGGACCCGCGTCGCGAGACTCCGCTGGCCAACGGCGACTCCAAGAACTCCGCGATCAAGCAGGTGGCAAGTGCGCGCTTTGGCGTGACGAGCCGCTACTTGTGCAGCGCCTTCGAGATTCAGATCAAGATGGCCCAGGGCGCCAAGCCCGGCGAGGGTGGCCACCTGCCCGGCAAGAAGGTCTACCCCTGGATCGCCGAGGTCCGTCAGTCCACGCCCGGCATCGGCCTGATCTCGCCTCCGCCGCACCACGACATCTACTCCATCGAGGACCTGGCGGAGCTTATCTTCGATCTTAAGAACGCCAACCCCGGCGCGCGCGTGTCGGTCAAGCTGGTCAGCGAGGCCGGCGTCGGCACCATTGCCACCGGTGTGGCCAAGGGCGCGGCCGACAAGATCTTGATCAGCGGCCACAATGGCGGCTCGGGTGCCGCTGCGCGCGACTCTATCTGGCATGCGGGTCTGCCGCTGGAGCTCGGTCTTGCCGAGGCCCAGCAGACGCTGCTGCAAAACGGCCTGCGCTCTCGCGTGGTGCTCGAGGCCGATGGCAAGCTTATGGACGGCACCGATGTTGCCGTCGCCTGCCTGCTGGGTGCCGAGGAGTTTGGCTTTGCGACCATGCCGCTCATCTCCATGGGTTGCCTCATGCAGCGCGATTGCCAGCAGGATACCTGCCCCGCCGGCATCGCTACGCAAAACTGCCGCCTGCGTCGCGGCTTCCGCGGCAAGCCCGAGCACGTCGAGCACTTTATGCTCTTTGTTGCCGAGCAGCTGCGCGAGGTTATGGCACGCCTGGGCTTCCGCACCGTCGACGAGATGGTCGGCCATCCCGAGTGCTTGCGCCAGATCGAGGTCCCGGGCAATCGCAAGGCCAACCTGCTCGATCTGTCGCCCGTGCTGGCAAGCGCGACCTGCGAGTTCGGTGCTCATATCCCGGGTGCCGACGGTCTCCACTTCCTGCCGCAGATGGCCGCGGACAGTGAGCTCGACAAGACGCTCGACTCCACGTTGTTTGTGCCCTATACGGCCGATGCCCGTGCGCACCTGCGTCCGATTCGCTTCCGCGCCGATATCGCCAACGTCAACCGCTGCGTGGGTACCATCCTGGGCAACGCGGTGACCAAGGCGCATCCCGAGGGCCTGCCCGCCGGCTCCATCACCATCGATTGCGATGGTTCGGCCGGTCAGAGCTTTGGCGCCTTCTTGCCGCGCGGCATTACGCTCAACGTGTGCGGCGATGCCAACGACTACTTTGGCAAGGGCCTTTCGGGCGGCGAGGTGTCGGTGCGCCCCAACCCGCATGCGACCTACAAGTTCGACGAGAACATCATCGTGGGCAACGTTGCGTTCTTTGGTGCCACGAGCGGCCGCGGCTTCATTAACGGTCTTGCCGGCCAGCGCTTTGGTGTGCGCAACTCCGGCGCCACCGTGGTGGTCGAGGGCTGCGGCAACCATGGCTGCGAGTACATGACGGGTGGTCTGGCGCTCGTCCTGGGCGAGGTCGGGCAGAACTTCGCCGCCGGCATGACGGGTGGCGTGGCCTATGTCTTTGACCAGTACGGCACGCTCGATGCCCGCGTGAACCACGAGAGCGTTGAGCTCAAGGCCCCGACTGCCGGCGAGCTGGCGCAGATTCGCGAGCTCATCCAGGAGCACGTGGACGCGACGCAGAGCCCGCGCGGCATCAAGCTGCTCTACAGCTTTGAGACGATGAGCAAGCACTTTGTGAAGGTCATTCCGACCGAGTACGAGCGTGTGCTGGCGATTGTCGCTGCGAGCGAGGCTGCCGGTAAGACGCATGCGCAGGCAGAGGAGCTGGCGTTTGACATTGTGACCGGTCGCGCGAGCGCCGCGGATGTCGCTCGCTTCGATATTGCGGGCGGTGCTGCGGGTGCTGCGTCCGTGGCTGCCAGCCCTGTTGCTTCGACCAAGAAGGAGGCGTAAGTGCCATGGATAAGCCCGGTGCTTTTCTTGATATCGATCGCGTGACCCACGAGCTGCGTCCCGTGGAGGAGCGCAGTCATGATTTTGATCCCCTGTATGTGGAGCTCGATGACGACGCACGTCGCGCCCAGGCGAGCCGCTGCATGATGTGCGGCGTGGCGTTTTGCCAGATGGGCGCGAGCTTTGGCAAGGCACGTCCGAGCGGCTGCCCGCTGCACAACTTGATTCCCGAGTGGAACGAGCTGGTGTACCGCGGCCGCTGGGTTGAGGCTGCCGAGCGCCTGTCGCTCACCTCGCCCATGCCTGAGTTCACGAGCCGCGTGTGCCCGGCACTGTGCGAGGCCGCGTGCAACCTGGGCTCGGTCGACGGCCAACCCACGACGATTCACGATAACGAGCGTGCGATCAGCGACCATGAGTGGGCCAACGGCGGCCCACGTCGCTTTGAGCCGGCAGGGGAGGACGCGCCCTCGGTCGCCGTGGTTGGTTCCGGCCCGGCTGGCCTGGTGGCAGCATGGGAGCTTGCACGTCGCGGTGCCCGCGTGACGGTGTTTGAGCGCGACGACCGCCCCGGCGGCCTACTCATGTACGGCATTCCCAACATGAAGCTCGAGAAGTCTGTGGTTGAGCGTCGTGTGGCGCTCATGCGCGAGCTGGGTATTGTGTTCGAGCTGGGCGCCGACGTGAGCGATCCCAAGGTTACCGCCAGGCTCGACGACTTTGACGCCGCCGTGGTGGCTGCCGGCGCCCGTGCTCCGCGTGGACTTTCGGCTGCGAACATTGATGCCCCGGGCGTGGTGTATGCCGTGGACTACCTGACGGCTTCGACCGTCTCGGTGCTCGATGGCGGCAAGCCCGCGGTGAACGCACGCGGCCTGGACGTCGTGGTCATTGGCGGTGGCGATACCGGCAACGACTGCGTGGGTACCGCGGTGCGTCAGGGCGCGCGCAGCGTGCGCCAGTTTGAGTTCTTGCCGGCTGCGCCCGATAAGCGCGCGGCAGGCAACCCCTGGCCGCAGTGGCCCAACGTTAAGAAGACCGATTACGGCCAGCAGGAGGCTATCGCTGCGATGGGTGGCGAGATGCGTGCCTGGGCCGTGGATACACTCGAGGTGCTGCTGGACAAGAAGGGTGCGGCTGCGGGTCTGCGCGTGGTCGATCTGGACTGGTCGGCGGGAAAGCCCGAGCGCATCGCGGGCTCCGAGCACGAGGTGCCAGCGCAGCTGGTGCTCATCGCCTGCGGTTTTACGGGTCCGGAGTACGGTGTGTTCGATGCGGTGAGCGTGCCTGTTGCCACCGCTGGTCGTCCGCTGCCGGTGATGGCTGCCGAGGGCTCGCATCTCGCGGCTCGCACGGAGGGCGTCGCCGCGGATGCCGCGCCGGTGTATGTGGCGGGTGATGCCCGCAACGGCAGCTCGCTCGTGGTGAGTGCCATGGCCGATGCCCTGGCCTGCGCAGCCGAGGTCGCCGAGGCGCTGGAGCTGTAAAGTAGTCATTTAAGAACGTCCTCAATGACTAGTCATTTTTTGTCTAGTCGTTGGGGACACTCCTTGCGGATTTGCGAGCGATTTGCTCGTTTGTCGACGTACGGGTGTTCATTTGTCGACTTCTTGGGCTGTGGTCACCTGTTGTTTCTGTGGTGGCTGCGGGCATCTGGCTCAAAAGGGCGGGTTGGCTGTCTATGTCTACCTGCGGTTTTGTTGCGGTGGACTCATTCGGTCAAGTGTCCCGTCAAGTGTTTGGTTAGCATCTGGTTTGCAGTCGAAGGCCTATTTTGCCCGCGCTTGCCTCGGTTGCCCACCCTCCTCGTAAGCTCAAATTGAGGTCCATCAGTTTGAGGAGGATGCCATGACTGACCACGCTTTTGACCGAGCAGAGCTGGCTGAAGCCGTCGGCAACGATATTGCCGACATGGCTCACTTTTGGATGCTGCGGAAGTTTCAATTTCTGGAGCCGGCGCGCGAGCAGTTCGAGATTATCGTCGATCCGTGGCTCAGCTATTGCGAGGAACCATCTCAAAACGAAATCATGGCCTACAACATGGCGTTTACCGATTGGCTGCTGTTTGAGCGCCCCTATTACCACGGCAAGACGCTGTTGGAACTGTATGTGGACGAGCCGCCAGCGTCAATTTCTCCTGCTTCGCTCGGGCGACTTAAGCAGGTGCGTGACACGCAGTATTTCTCGCGCTTTGGCATTTTGGACAAGGATCCCGCGACTGGCATGGTCGTGCTGAAGGACACGCGCACCGACCGTCGCTTTGACGTCTACGACCCACATATCGTGCAAAAGGAGCGCTGGAACGATGGTGCGATTGCGGTGCGACTCGCGTGCGTCGACGATGTCTGGCTGACGGCGGGGCAGCTCTACCTGTATGACATCGCGCGCCTGAGCGACACGACGGTCGACGGGCCGGGCTCGGTGCATCCCGAGGACCTGGAGGACGGTTTCGACACCTCGTGCATCAGCTTCTTTTTGCGCCTGGTCCGCGACATCATGGGTGCCCAGGGGCGGTATGTGAAGTCGCTCAACATCTACGAACAGGAATGGGAGTAGGGGATGGACGGTTGTCGCCTGCCTTGCCTTCTGCCTTTATGTCTCGATCTGTAACGTTTAGGGACAAAAAACCGGTCTACCTGTTACAGATCGAGACGAATACCTGGGCGCCGCTGGTTTGTCTAAATCTGTAACGTTTAGGGGCCTGGAGAACGTCTAACTGTTACAGATCAAGACGTTTATCAGCGGAGGCAACGGTGACAATGGTCCATTTGTCCGATGTGGTGGTGATGGAAGTGTCTAATACCGTTCTCAAACACAAGCATACGGCTCGCAACACGTTGGCGCGGAATAGGATGCTTGCCAGGCTCACGGAGGCGGCTGAACTAGGCGTGCTGCTTGTGACGCACGACAATGCCGAGCTCATGTGGCTGCGGCGCCATGTGGGAACCGACGATATCGCGGAGCCTGAGTCGCACCTGTTCTGTTTTCAGCATGATTGGGATGCGTTGACGCCGACGGAGCGAGCGCTGCGGACCATCAAAGGGCTTGCGGAGTTTCATCCCGATTGGGCGTTTTGGGGTTACGACGCGGCACTTTTGTGGGGTCTGGAGGTGCCAAATGATCTGCTTGGGCCGCGATTTCTTGTTAAGACAGGTTGCTCGGTGCCGCTGAGTGCAGGATGCCGGCTGTTGCGTCCGCAGGCGGCGGGTGCGCTTGAGCGCGTCGACGGCGTGCGAGTGACGCCGTTTTGGCGCACGGTGAAGGACTGTCTGCTGCGTGCGCCGTTTTCGTATGGTCTGGCGATCGCCGATTCTGCGCTGCGGGCGAAGGGCATATCGCGCGACGACCTCTGCGAACGGCTCCAGGCCGATTGCGAGGGCAGACGCGGATATCGCAGAGCTCAGGTGATTGCGTCGCATGCGGACGGGCTGTCCGAAAACGGTGGCGAGTCTCGGTTCCGGGCATTCTTTATTGCATACGGTTTTCCGGTGCCAGAGTTGCAGGTGGAGTTTCGTGACCCGCTTGATTCGAGCCAAGTGTTTCGCGTCGACTATTTTTGGCGGCTCGAGGACGGGACGTGTGTCATCGGCGAGCTCGACGGAAAGGGGAAGTACACCTTGCAGAGCGGCGAGGGTCGGGAGTCGGTTGACCCATTCGTGGCAGAGCGTCAGCGGGAATCTCATCTGACAATGCTCGGGCATAAGGTGCTTCGGTTTACGTTTAGCGAACTCAAAGACCCGGGGAAGCTGGTCGAGAAAATGAGGCTGGCGGGTATTCCTCGGCAGGTTGAATTGGCTGAGGAGTGGAGATGCCAGTGGTATGGGCGCTGAGAGGTTTTGTCTCGATCTGTAACGTTTAGAGGTTGTTTGAGCTCGTAATTGTTACAGATCGAGACAAGCCGGTGAAACGTCGACCGAATGTCTCGATCTGTAACATCAAGGGGCCCAATAACCCTGTACCTGTTACAGATCGAGACATTTCCCTGGTGTCGCTGGGGTGGGACTGCAACGTGTTCCGTCTCCCCACATCCCCTCTTCCTTCCGTTAACCGATGCGTCTGCAGCAATCCAGCGGGACTAGGTGATAATGGACAAATGTTCAAGTTAATCGTGAGGGAGGAGCTCGATATGGCATCTGCCGATCGTTCCACGTTGTTTATCAATGCGACCATTCTGGATGGTTCGGAGCATATGGAGCCGCAGCCCGATATGGCCGTGGTCGTCGAGCGTGGCATCATCACCTGGATGGGACCGAGCGCTGTGGCCCAAGCTCCAGCGGGGGCCGAGGTCATCGACCTGGCAGGGGCGTATCTCATGCCGGGCCTCATCAATATGCACGTGCATCTGTGCGGTTCGGGCAAGCCGGTCTCGGCGGGTGATGCGGGCGCGCTGATGAAGAAGCTCGACAATCCCGTGGGCCGCGCCATCGTTCGCCACATCCTCAAAGGCAGCGCCCAACAGCAGCTGGCAAGCGGCGTGACTACGGTGCGCGGTGCGGGTGACCCGCTGTTTGCCGACATCGCCGTGCGCGATGCTATCGATGCCGGCAAGTATCAGGGTCCGCGTCTGGTAGCGCCGGGAACGGGCGTTACAGTGCCGGGTGGCCACGGCGCGGGGCTGTTCGCGCAGGTCGCCAATACGCCCGACGAGGCGGCCGAACAGGTGCGCGACTTGTACGCTCGTGGTGCCGACGTCATCAAGTTGTTCGTGACGGGTGGCGTGTTCGACGCGACCGAAGTTGGCGAGCCGGGCGTGCTGCGCATGCCGATCGATGTTGCCGCGGCGGCGTGCAAGGCGGCGCACGAGGTGGGCCTGCCGGTTATGGCTCATGTCGAGAGCACCGAGGGCGTGAAGGCCGCGCTTGAGGCCGGGGTCGACACGATCGAGCACGGTGCCCCGATGACGCCCGAGATCCTGGAGCTGTATCGCGGCGCCGCGGGCACACAGCTCGAGGGACGCGCGCCGAGCGTGACCTGCACGATCAGCCCGGCGCTGCCGTTTGTATTGCTCGACCCGGAAAAGACCCATTCGACCGATACACAAAAGAAGAACGGCGACATCGTGTGCTCGGGCATCATCGAGAGCGCCCGTGCCGCGCTGGAAGCTGGCATTAAGGTGGGCCTGGGCACGGACTCAAGCTGCCCGTTCGTGACGCAGTACGACATGTGGCGTGAGGTGGCCTATTTTGCCAAGTATGTCGGTGTGAGCAACGCCTTCGCGCTGCATACGGCTACGCAAGTCAACGCCGAGCTGCTGGGGCTGGGCGGCGAGACCGGTACGATCGAGTGCGGCAAGGCCGCCGATATCCTGGTGACGCGCAAGAATCCGCTCGATGACCTGTGCGCTCTGCGTGAGCCGACGCATGTGATGTGTCGCGGTGATCTGGTACGCAAGCTCAAGGTGAAGCGTATTCCCGAGGTGGACGCCGAGCTCGACGCGATTATGGCCATGCCTGCCGAAGCGCTGGCTGAGGAGCTGGCCCGCGACGGTGTGGCGTAGATGTGACAAAGGGGCAGCTCCGTTGCCGCATGCAAAAAGCCGAGGTCTCAACACGAGGCCTCGGCTTTTTTATCGAACAAATACTTAAGATTTGGGACAAACAAACCTGATTAATTTGTCCCGCATGCGGGCGCTAGGAGCGGGTTTCCATCTTGGCGTGGCACTTGGGGCAGGTGACGCGGATCTTGCCTTTGCCCTTGGGGACGGAGAGCATCTGGCCGCAGTTGGGGCACTTGAGGTATGCCGTGGTCTTGCGACCCTTCCACATCTTCTTGGCCGTGCGCTTGGCACGCTCAAAGTCTTCCTTGCTGGTACCGGCCGTGCGCGAGGCGTTGGCAGCCGCGGCGCCGCTACCCAAGCTCGCTACGAACTTGCCCAGGCCGGGGACGTTAGCGGTCGCGGCGACAAAGGCCGCGTTTTCCTTGCGACGTGCGTCGATGTTTTTGGACAGGCCGCGCAGCACGCCAATCACGATTACGGCGATGGCAATCCAGCTGAGCCACTGGATATGGGCTATCGATCCGATCATCGCGATGACGATGCCGACAAAGCCCATAACAATGGTGAGCTCATCGGCGCCATTGCGGCCCTTCATAAAGTCATTCATGCAAATTGCCTTTCGTTCGATATGCTGCACGCCTTTATACCCGATTTAGAGCAAGGGGGACAGGTCAATCTGCACCAAGGTGGTGCAAACATACCTGTCCCCGATGCACCAAGAAGGTGCAAAGCAGTCCGTCCCCAATGCCCCAATTACTTGGAGAGCTTGTCGACGACGCGTTCGATCTCGGCGAGCTTGGCGGCTTTGAGGTCTTCGTCGCCCGATTCGATTGCCGAAGTCACGCAGCCCTCGATATGCGCCTTGAGCACATCGGCGTTGATGCGCGCAATGAGCGCCTGCGTTGCCATGAGCTGCGTGGAAATATCGACGCAGTAGCGGTCCTCATCGACCATCCGCAAGATGCCGTCGATCTGGCCGCGTGCCGTCTTGAGCATGCGGGTTACCGATTTGTGGTCTGCCATCATGGCGGGTCCTCGTTTCTGGTCGGGGGGGGGTACGTGCGGGTCGTTACGCGGCGGTCACCGAAAGGGCGTGGAACTTCTCACCCGCGGCCTCGACAGCGGCGGCGAGCTGCTCGGCGGTCACGGTGTCGGCGCACTCCACCTGGACGGTCTGAGTCTCGTGATCGGCATCGGCGTCGGTCACGCCGGCAACGTTGAGCAACGCCGTCTCGACGGTGGCGTCGCAGTGGCCGCACATGAGGCCGGAAGTCTTGATTGTGTATCGCATGGGTGTACTCCTTATCGATTGAGATTATCTGACAGTTTAGTCGTGAACAGCGTCATCTTAAAGGTGCGCTGAGGTGCCCGAGATTGCCTCGAAAGAGGAGCGAAGCGTACTTGGGTACGCGAGCGACGGTTTGAGGGGCAAGGTCGGGTGCATCAGTGCGCCGTCTTGGGCTTAAAGGTTCGTAGGCGCAGAGCATTGCTTACGACGCACACGCTCGACAGGCTCATGGCCGCGGCGCCGAACATCGGCGAGAGCTGCCAACCGGTGAGGGGGAAGAACACGCCTGCCGCCAGCGGAATGCCGATGCCGTTGTAGAACAGCGCCCAGAACAGGTCCTGCTTGATGTTGCGGATCGTGGCGCGCGAAAGCTCGATGGCGCGCGCAACATCCATGAGGTCGCTGCGCATGAGTACCACGTCGGCGCCCTCCTTGGCGATGTCGGCGCCGGTGCCGATCGCAAGGCCCACGTCGGCGCGCGCCAGGGCGGGGGAGTCGTTGATGCCGTCGCCCACCATGGCGACCTTGCCGCCCGCATCCTGCAGTTCGCGCACGTGGCGTTCCTTGTCGGCGGGGAGGACGTCGGCGATGACCTGTTCGCTGGTGAGTCCCACGCGGCGGGCGATAGCCTCGGCCGTCACGCGGTTGTCGCCGGTGAGCATGCGCACGTCGACGCCGAGCTTGCGGAGCGCGGCGATGGCCCCGGCGCTCGTCTCTTTGACCTCGTCAGCCACGGCGATGGTGCCGACAAGCTCGCCGTTCTTGGCAAAGAACAGCGGTGTTTTGCCCTCGGCGGCAAATTGCTCGGTAAGACCCGCGGGCACGGTAACGCCCAACTCGTTCATCAGGCGTACGTTGCCGGCGGCGATGACATTCTGCCCCTCGCGCGCCGTTACGCCACGACCGGGCACGGCGGCAAAGTCCTCGACCATGCGCGCGACAATTCCGCGTGCCTCGCACTCGGCCATAATCGCCTCGGCCAGCGGGTGCTCGCTCGAGCGCTCCAACGCGGCGGCCAGCTTGAGCAGCGACTTTTCGCTCATGGCGGGCGAGCCGTCGGCGCGCACGGCAACCACAATGTCGGTCACGGCCGGCTTGCCGCGGGTGACGGTGCCGGTCTTATCGAGCACCACGGTGCCCACGTTGCGCAGATTCTCCAGCGCCTCGGCGCTCTTAAACAGAATGCCCATCTCGGCGCCCTTGCCGGTGCCCACCATAATGGCGACGGGCGTGGCCAGGCCGAGTGCGCACGGGCAGCTGATCACCAACACGGCCACGGCGGAGGTGAGCGCCTCGTTTATGCTGCCGGTCAGCGCCATCCATACCGCAAAGGTCACGGCCGAGATCACGAACACCACGGGCACAAACACGCCGGCGACCTTGTCGGCCAGGCGGGCGATGGGCGCCTTGGTGGCGTTGGCGTCCTCGACGAGCTGGATGATTTTGGCAAGCGACGTGTCGGCGCCCACGCGTGTGGCACGGAAGGTAAACGAACCGGTGCGGTTGACGGTGGCGGCGTTGACGGTGTCGCCGGCGGTCTTTTCCACGGGGATGGACTCGCCGGTGAGCGCACTCTCGTCCACGGCCGACGCGCCCTCGAGTACCACGCCGTCGACGGGGATAGACTCGCCGGGGCGCACGCGCAGGACCTGGCCGGGAAGGATACTGTCGACGTCCACCGTGGTCTCGGTGCTGTCATCGGCAACGACGGTCGCGGTCTTGGGCGCCAAGTCGATGAGCGCCTCGATGGCGCCGCCGGTCTTGGACTTGCTGCGCGTCTCGAGGTATTTGCCCACGGTGACGAGCGACAGAATCGTGCCCGCGCTCTCAAAATAGAGGTTGTCCATGCCCGTCATCATGGCCTCGTGCACCTGACCTGCGGCTAGCTGGTCGGCCATGATGAACATGGCGTAGAGCGACCAGGCAATGGAAGCGGTGGCGCCGACGGCGATGAGGGCGTCCATGGTGGGCGCGCCGTGCACGAGCGACTTGAAGCCGTTGATAAAGTACGCGTCGTTGACGTAGACGATGGGGATGAGCAAGACGAGCTCGGTGAGGGCGAGCGTCATGCTGTGGGTGTGGTCGGTGAAGACGCCGGGCAGTGGCCAACCGAGCATGTGCCCCATGCCTATGTAGAACAGCGGGATGAGGAAGACGATTGAGACGATGAGGCGGGTGCGCATGGCAGAGGCGGCGGCCTCCAACTTTTTGGTCGGCGACTCCATATGGGCGGCGCCGGACCTGGCTTGCGTACTGCCGCTTTGGGCGGCGTCGGTGCCCGTGCTGACGGGTGAGGCCGAGTAGCCAGCGCGGTCGACGGCGGTGCAGATATCGTCGGGGGAGACCTGCGCAGGGTCGTAGTCCACCAGCATAGAGCCGGCGAGCAGATTGACCGCGACGCTCTCGACGCCGTCGAGCTTGCTCACGGCGCGGTCTACGTGCGCCTGGCAGGCGGCGCACGTCATGCCACCCACATCGAATTTATCTTGAGCCATGGCTTCTCCTTTCTGTAGTTTAGTGTTGGAATTGTTAACCAACCGATACTATACACCCATACCCCCTGGGGGTGTCTAGTAATAGTTGGAATGTATGACTTTTCATTACAGATGAGGGCGGCTGCTCAATCGTTGGCAGTCCCTGCCAAACATCTCAATCTGTAACATCTAGCAGGGAAAATGACCTCTAATTGTTATAGATCGAGATTTTGTTTTGCGAGGTTTGAGTTTGTCTCGATCTATAACAGCTGGACCGGTTTTTGCTGAGTATCTGTTACAGATTGAGACAATTGGCCCAGGTCCGCCGCGTCCGCCTCGTCATCTGTGGTTTACGTGGGGGCATACGGAGTGCGGGTATACTAACCGGCGGCGAATCTGCTCCATCGCTTAGAGCTGCTGCGTCTGGACGGCGCGTGATAGGGCTGCCAAAGCGATCGCCAGCGTGCTGAGCAACGTCCTCTCTGTGCGCACCTGTTTTGTATGTATTAGCGCACTACCAAGCACGCCCGCGCGGCCGCATGCCGTGTCCATTGCGCGTGCAGATAAGGAACAACAACATATGCGTAATTCTGTATCCGACGTCACCGACGCCGAGATTCTGGACGAGACCCGCGAGGCCATGACTCAGGCTGCCTTCGACGCGGCCGACGAGGCCAATGCCGCCGAGGCCGTTGAGTCCGCTACCGAGAGCCTGCCCGCCTTTGACGAGCTGGGCCTTTCCGACGAGATGCTTCGTGCCATCGAGAACCTGGGTTACACGGCGCCCACGCCCGTGCAGGCCGGCTCCATCCCCGTGGTGCTCGAGGGTCGCGACCTGCTTGCCGCCGCTCAGACCGGCACCGGCAAGACGGCTGCCTTTTTGCTGCCGACCATGAACAACCTGGAGCACATCGCTCCTCCCAAACCCGTACGCGAGCGCGGCGGCCGCAACCGTCGTCGCGGTGCTAAAAAGCCCGAGGGCAACGGCCGCGGTCCCGTGATGCTCGTCATCACCCCCACGCGCGAGCTCGCACAGCAGATCGACGAGGTCGCCGGCAAGATTGCCGACGTCACCGGCCATGTCGCCGTGACCGTCGTGGGCGGCGTGAGCTACAAGCCCCAGACCGCGGCCCTCAAGTACGGCTGCGACATCCTTGTCGCCACGCCGGGCCGTCTGGTCGATCTGATTGAGCAGGGCGCTTGCCACCTGAACGAGGTCAAGGTGCTGGTGCTCGACGAGGCCGACCGCATGCTCGACATGGGCTTTTTGCCCGCCGTTCGCCGTATTGTGCGCGAGACGCCGGTCGAGCGCCAGACGCTGCTATTCTCGGCGACCCTCGACGAGGAGGCCGTGGGCGAGATCACCGACCTGGTGAGCGATCCGGCCCGCGTGGAGATCGCGCCTGCCACGTCGACCGCCGACACCGTCGACCAGTTTGTGTTCCCGGTGTCCATCGAGGCCAAGAACAACCTGCTGCCCGAGTTCCTCAAGAAGGAGGGTCCGGAGCGCACCATCGTCTTTATGCGTACCAAGCACCGCGCCGACAGCTGCTGCCGTCGTCTGGAGCGTAAGGGCATCAAGGCCGCCGCGATTCACGGCAACCGTAGCCAGGCCCAGCGCGAGCGCGCGCTCTCGGCCTTCCGCGACGGTACCGTCGACGTGCTGGTGGCAACCGACGTTCTCGCTCGCGGCATCGACATCAGCGACGTGCGCTATGTCGTGAACTTTGACGTGCCGGCCGAGCCGACCGATTACATCCACCGCATCGGCCGCACGGGCCGTGCCGGTGAGCTGGGCTGGGCCATCACGTTTGTGACCGAGCAGGACGTCGATGAGTTCTATGAGATCGAGAAGCTCATGGACAAGACCGCCGACATCTACGAGGCCGGCGACCTGCATGTGGGTCCCAACCCGCCCGCGGTTGATCCCGAGCGCGACCCTGCGGCCTTTAAGGTGAAGAAGAAGACCAAGCGCGGCAAGTCCAAGAGCAAGAAGAAGCTCGAGCAGGCACGTCGCGACGGCAAGCGCAACGGCGACGATTACGGCGATGTTGCCGGTCGTTCCAACCGCGGTCGCGATGAGCGTCGCGGCGACGGCGAGCGTCCGAGCCGTCCCAAGCGCGGCGGCAAGACCCGCGTGCGCGAGGGCGTTCAGGCTCGCGTGGACGAGGCTGTGGAGAGCGTGGCTCGCGAGGTGGCTGCCGAGGAGCGCGGGGGTGCTGCTGCTGTCGAGCAGACCCCGCGCGGGAACCGTGCCGAGCGCCGTGCCAAGCAGTTCCAGGGCGAAGCGCATCGCCGCCGTCGCGAGGATGGGGATCGCGGTGGCCGTCGTCGTGTCGAGCGCGAGGACGAGGGCCGCGGTTCGCGCGGTGGCAAGCGCGGTGCGGGCGACCACCGTCGTTCCGGTCGTGATGACGAGCGCGGTGGCCGTGACGAGCGCCGCGGCGGCGAGGGCCGTGGTGAGCGTAGCACCCGCGGCGGCGAGTCCCGTGGCGGCAAGCGCTTTGAAGAGCGCGGTAGCCGCGGCGGCGAGCGTCGCGAGGGTGCTCGCGGCAATGGCGGCCGCGGCGGCGCTGGTCGTTCTAACGAGTCGCGCGATCGTCGTGACCCGCGTGCCAGCCGCGATCGTCGCGATGACTGGCGCAACTACGACGATACCCGCGAGGAGCGTCGTGGCGGCTATCGTGGCGGGCGTGGCGGCAACCAGACCGGCTCCCGTGGCGGCCGTGCCGGCGGTCGCGATAACCGTGGCAGCTATGGCAACAGCCGTGGTGGCAAGCGCGGCGGCAGCTCCCGTCGCCCCGGTGACGGCGGCGGCAAGCGCAAGTAAGATGCGCATCGCGCGCTAGCGTGAGACAAGCTAAGGGCCCGAGCAAACAACGCTCGGGCCCTTTTGTTTGCCGTGTCCATCGCTAATTCAAACGTGATTTTCTCGGGAATGCATCTGGGGGATGCTGAGGACCTATTTTCCGCCATGCAGCAATGGGTCCTATGGGGTGCGCCGTGCATTTTTTGGAGTATTCTGCAGTTCGAGTTGTCTGCATATGATTCGACGTCGCCAACGGTGGCCTTCGGATATCCCTAGCGAGCGTTCCGAGTCAGATTTCGCCGTTTTCCGGAGCAGGGGCGCGTCATTCTCGCCATGTCGGGACTTAGAACGATACGGCGCCCTACAGTTTTGCCCACCCGCGGCGGTGCTGGCGCGGTCACGTTGCAGAATACTCCGTTTTTTGCACGGGCCAGGATGGGGTACCTCAGGAGAACGCGGCGATATCCCGTAAATATATACAATCTGTACCGTAATTTATGCAAAACGAAGAGGCAGACAGCGTAGGGTGGGTGCATTGGGGTGCCTGGCGCACCAAAACGGGGAGCTCCCCCCATGCGCCGTATACTCTGTCTGAATGTGAAAACGGCTTGACGCGTTGCTAGGCGTAGGGAGAGGGTGCCTCGATGAGCGTATTCGAAATTGTGTTTAGTCCGACGGGTGGAACGCGGAAGGTGTCTGGCCTTGTGGCCGGGGCGCTGGACAATAATACCGTTACCGTCGATCTGACCGATAGCGGGCTAGATCTCAGCGCTGTCTCGATGACTGAGGACGACGTGGCCGTAATCTCTGTGCCGGCGTATGCCGGTAGAATCCCGGCTGTGGTGGCTGACCGGTTGGGCATGGTGCGCGGCAACGGGGCTCGGGCTGTTTTGGTTTGTGTATACGGAAACCGCGCGTTTGAGGACACGCTCGTAGAGCTGGAGGACGTTGCGAAGCGCGCCGGATTTAGGGTGGTTGCAGCTGTTTCTGCTATTGCTGAGCATTCCGTTGCTCGTCAGTTTGCTGCTGGGCGACCGGATGCGCAGGATGCGGCGCAGCTCGCAGAGTTTGCGCAACAAATTCAGCAAAAGCTGTTGGCTGAGGATGCGTCCGAGCCCTCTATCCCCGGCAATCGCCCTTATAAACAAGCTGGAGGTCGCCGTATGGCACCCGAGGCAACAGAGGAATGCGTCTCCTGCGGTGCATGCGCCGCGGCGTGTCCCGTTTGTGCTATCGACAAGGGCGACCCCAAGCGAGCAGCTGACGAGGCGTGCATCTCCTGCATGCGCTGCATCGCCGTATGCCCGCGAGGCGCTCGCAAGCTTGATCCCAACAAGCTATCCGCTGTTTCCCAGATGCTGAGCAAGGCTTGCGTCGTGCGGAAGGAATGCGAGCTCTTCATCTAACGCATGCGAAATTGCTGCAAGGAGTGTCCCTGGGTGCCGGCGGGAAAGGAACGTCCCTAAGTGCCGCCTAAATACCGTTTATCGAAGAAAAAATACCGCTCACCGGTCATAATGATTGTTCTGGCTTTGGGCTTGTCTACAATAGCTCCCGTAAAAAGAAATGCGGAAGGTTACCGAGTCCCTCGGACGTGGGCCTAACCAAAGTCTTTGAACGGGTGTGTCTCTGTGGATGCATTCGCTTGATTTTGGTTGGGCTATATTTATGAAGGGACATGCCACCATGGGTTTCTTTTCTCGCCTGATGGGCGGTTCGGATGAGCAGAAGACTGCAACTTCCGAGTTCGAAATCCTCGCTCCTGTTTCCGGCGAGCTTGTTCATCTAGAAAATACCAATGATCCCGCTTTTAGCAGCCGTGCCGTGGGCGATGGCGTTGCCGTGGTTCCCCAAGAGGGAACGGTGTGCGCTCCTGTCTCCGGTACCGTCGCGGCACTGTTTCCGACTGAGCACGCGCTGGGCATCATGTCCGACGACAGCTCTGCTCAGGTGATGCTGCATATCGGAATCGACACTGTTAAACTTGAGGGCAAGGGCTTCCATGCGCTTGTTGCCCAGGGTGACCATGTTGACGCGGGCCAGCCCCTCGTCGAGGTCGATTTCGACGCGGTCCGCGCCGCCGGCTTCGATCCTACGGTCTTCGTTATCGTGTGCGAGCGCTCGGAGAAGTCGACTCTTCGTGAGCATGCTTCCGGCCCTGTTGCTGTTAAAGAGCCTGTCGTCTGGCTTTCCGAGTAAATTCTTGTGGTGGGTGCCGTGGTTATCAAGCGAGTTTTCAACAATAACGTCGCAATGGTCACTTCGGACGATGGCTCCGAGCTCATCGTCATCGGTCGAGGCCTCTGCTTTGGCCGTCATGCCGGCGACGCTATCGATGATGCATCGGTCGAAAAGACCTATGCGCTGCAGGAGGGCACTTCTCAGGATTCGCGTACGATTGATCGCTTGGCACATCTTTTGGAGTCCATCCCCACCGTCAACCTCGTGATTTCCGAGGACATTGTTCAGATGCTCCGTCGAGAGCTCAATGTTGATATCAACGACAAGATTCTCATTGCTCTCGCAGACCATATCGGCCTTGCTTTGGAGCGCGAGCGCAAGGGCGTCTCCTGCGAGAATCCGTTGCTGCTCGAGATCCAGCAGTTCTATCGCAAGGAGTATGCGCTTGCGGGCCGTGCGCTGCAGATTGTCAAGGAGTATATGGGCATCCAGATGAGCGAAGAAGAGCAGGGTTTTATTACGCTGCATATCGTCAACGCCACCATGCCGCAACGCTCCGACCGTCTCATCATCTCGGTCCAGCTTGTTCGCGATGTGCTCGCGATTGTTTCCGAGCGCTATGCTACGACCCTCGATAACACCTCGCTGCCCTATGAGCGTTTCGTTCGCCATCTGCAGTTTTTCGCGCAGCGAGCGCTCGATCCCGCGGCCGGGCAAATCAATGGCGACGCGCTGTTCCGAATCGATGAAACGGCGTATCCGTGTGCATTCTCGTGCGCGGACGCCATAGCCGCCCACTTGTCGTCTACCTATAACGTTGTCGTTACCAATGCCGAGAAGAGCTATCTCGCATATCACATTGTTAACCTGCTTGGAGAACCTGGTCTCTAGGCATAACGTGCCCATACATCGATTGATATAAGGCAAGGCTTGCGGTCTTGTCCAGGGCACAGCTATCTCAATTTGCGGAAAAGGAAGGGGAGTACCGCTATGACCGCAAAAAAGAAGTTCAATTTCAAAGCGCCGTTGGAGGTGTTCGCGAAGTCGATCGTTCAGCCGATGATGTATCTCTCGGTTGCCGGCATCCTGCTCATCGTGGGCATCATTCTGACCAACAAGACCATCTGCGCCGTGATCCCTGTGCTGGGCTCCGGTCCGTTCCAGCTTGTGGGCGCCGTTGTCTATCAGTCGCTGATGTTTATCATCAACAACCTCTCGATTCTGTTCTGCGTGGGCATCGCCGGCGCCATGGCAAAGAAGAACAAGGGCCATGCTTCGCTGATCGCCCTGATGTCGTTCTTCCTGTTCCTGCAGGCCAATAACATCGTGCTCAACGCCACCGGTTCTCTTGCCGAGGCGAGCGGCATGCTCGGCCTTACCGGAACCGGCCAGAGCACCGTTATGGGCATTCAGGTGCTCGATACCGGCGTGTTTGGCGGCATCATTCTTGGTTGCATCACCGGTGCCGTGTTCAACAAGTACTCGAACAAGCAGTTCCCCATTGCCCTTTCGATGTTCTCGGGCGTTCGCTTCCCGTTCCTGATCATGATCATCATCTCCTGGATCATGGGCGCTGGCTTCTGCATCGTTTGGCCTCCGGTTCAGGGTGCCATCTCCTCCGTTGCCGGTATCATTAAGGAGTCGGGCAACATCGGTCTGTTCATCTACGGCATGCTCAACAAGCTGCTCGTTCCCACCGGTCTGCACCACCTCATCTACACCCCGTTCCAGTTCTCCGATGTGGGCGGCACCCTTACGCTGGGTGATCAGGTTATCGCCGGCGCCTATCCCATCCGTGTCGCCGAGATGGCGATGACGGGCCAGCCCTTCTCCGATAGCACCTACTTCAACAGCTACACCTTCAACAACCTGTGGCCCTACATTGGTATCGGTCTCGCCTTTATCTTCACCGCTTACAAGGGGAACAAGGATAAGACCAAGGCCGTTATCATCCCGCTGATCATCACCGCCGTGCTCTCCTGCGTGACCGAGCCCATGGACTTCCTCTTTGTCTTTGCCGCTCCCGTGCTCTTTGTCGTTCACTCGGTTCTTTCCGGCATCTTCCTGGTTCTGCTCAAGGTCCTCTCCGTGCCCGCTTCGACTGCAGGCGGCATCATCAACATCGTGGTCTCCAACCTGGTCCTCGGTGTCGACAAGACCAACTGGCCGGTCATGCTGGTGCTCGGAGTCGTCAACGCCGCTCTGTACTTCTTCCTCTTCACCTTCCTTATTAAGAAGCTCAACCTCCACACGCCTGGTCGCGAGGAGGAGTCCGAGCTCGCCGAGTCCGTTGCCGAGGGCGAGGCCGCCGCGTCTGTCGCGGTGAAGCAGGGCGCTGTTGCCGCGGCTCCCGCAGAGGGCGTCGATGCGGGCATTGCCGATCTGGTCGCAGGTCTTGGCGGCAAGGACAACATCGAGGAGCTCGAGAACTGCTTTACGCGTCTCCGCGTGAACGTTAAGAACCCGGACCTCATCGATGAGAACCTCATCAACCACGTGCCCAACAGCGGCATCAACCGCAACGGCAACAACATTCAGATCATCTTTGGCATGAAAGTCGCCGAGATGCGTGACAAGGTCGAAAACGCAATTGAGAAGGAGCAGTAAACAATGATCATTACTCTGTGTGGTGGCGGATCCACCTTTACCCCCGGCATCGTCAAGTCCATCGCTCTGCGCAAGGACGAGCTCGACGTTGACGAGATTCGTCTGTACGACATCAACGAGGAGCGCCAGCGCAAGATCGGCGTGCTCGTGGACTGGATTCTGCACGAGGACCTCGGCCTGGACATCAAGCTCACGGTGACCACCGACAAAAAGACGGCTTTTACCGACGCGAGCTTCGTGTTTGCCCAGATGCGCGTGGGCGGCTACGCCATGCGCGAGCAGGACGAGAAGATTCCGCTGCGTCACGGCTGCGTGGGTCAGGAGACCTGCGGTTGCGGCGGCCTTGCCTACGGCATGCGCACCATCTTCCCCATGGTCGAGCTGATCGATGACGTTGAGAAGTATGCCAAGAAGGACTACTGGATTCTTAACTACTCCAACCCTGCCGCCATCGTCTCCGAGGGCTGCCGCGTGCTGCGTCCCAACGCTCGCATCATCAACATCTGCGACATGCCGATCGCGATCATCGATGTGGTTTGCGCCGCGCTCGATATCGACAAGAAGGATGTCGAGTACGATTACTTTGGCCTCAACCACTTCGGTTGGTTCACCTCGATCCGCCACAAGGGCGAGGAGGTGCTCCCGCAGCTGCGCGAGTACATCAAGGAGCATGAGATCCTGCTGCCCGATTCGTACCTCAAGGGCATGAGCTCGCTGATGTCCAAGAAGCCCGAGGAGGCCACCGACGAGCACCCCGAGCAGAACCGCCACACTAAGGGCAGCTGGTACTACGTCTGGAAGGGCGAGTACGAGATCATGGAGTGCTTCCCGGAGTACCTGCCCAACACGTATCTGAACTACTACCTGCAGCAGAAGGAGTTCGTCGAGCATTCCAACCCCGAGCGCACCCGTGCAAACGAGGTTGAGGAGACGCGCGAGAAGAACCTCTTTGATGGTATCGATCACTACGAGAAGACGGGCGAGATCGACGAGAGCACGTTCTATGCGGGCAGCCACGGCGACTGGATTGCCGACCTGGCTATCGCTCTGAAGAACGATACCAAGCAGCGCTTCCTGGTCATTTGCGAGAACAAGGGCGCTATCCCCAACATGCCTTACGACGCCATGGTCGAGCTGCCTGCCTACATTGGCAAGAACGGCCCCGAGGTCATCAGCCGCGACAACATCCCGCTGTTCCAGCAGGGCCTCATGATGCAGCAGCTGAACTCCGAGAAGCTCGTGGTCGAGGCCACGATCGAGGGTTCGTACGAGAAGGCGCTCAAGGCCTTTACGCTCAACAAGACCGTGCCGTCGATGAAGGTCGCCAAGGAGGTTCTCGACGACATGATCGAGGCCAACAAGGGTTACTGGCCCGAGCTTAAGTAAAAGCAACAGGGTCGCCGGCCGCATACCTGGAGCAATGCCCCGTCCACGCGATTGCGTGGGCGGGGCATTGTCATTTGGTAACGCGTTTTATCAAATATGGCATTTATCTGCGGTAATGTTCTATTTCACCGCCGAGGGTGACATTTCATACCGCCTGCCGAACTGCGTGGAGACCTAACAACTTTTTAGGTCAGTGTTGTGCGTGTAGCAACTTCGCCCGGTCTCGCCTCCGGGCTGCCGCATGAGAGGGGATCTTATGGCACGACTGCACGTAATGGAACGCAGCCACGCTCAGGCCGTCATGGACGACCTGCACGATGCGCTCGGACGTCGTCTGGCGGTGAGTTCGCTCGCCCCGTGTCCCGTTGAGTTTACGGCGGCGCTCGTCAACCTGTGCTCCACCCAGAGCTGCGGCAAGTGCACGCCCTGCCGCGTGGGCCTGAGCGCGCTGAGCGATCTGCTCGCCGATGTGCTCGAGGGCCGCGCCGACGAGTCCACGCTCAACTTGATTGAGCGCACTGCCCGCACCATCTATCTTTCGAGCGACTGCGCCATCGGCTACGAGGCCGGCGCCATGGCGCTCACGGCTATCCGTGGCTTCCGCGACGATTTTGAGCACCACATTCGCGAGCACTCCTGCGGCTTTGACCGCGAGGCCCGCGTCCCGTGCGTCTCGGGCTGCCCGGCGCACGTCGACATTCCCGGGTACATTTCGCTGGTCGAGGCCGGCCGCTATGCCGACGCCGTCAAGGTCATCCGCAAGAACAATCCGCTGCCGCTTGTCTGCGGCCTGGTGTGCGAGCATCCCTGCGAGATGCACTGCCGCCGTGGCATGGTCGACGACCCCATGAACATCCTCGCCCTCAAGCGTTTTGCCGTCGAGCACAGTGACCTCAACGACCACAAGCCGCATGTAGTGGACAACACCGGCAAGCGCGTCGCCGTGATCGGCGGCGGCCCGGCCGGCCTTTCCTGCGCCTACTACCTGGCCGTGATGGGCCATAAGGTGACCATCTTTGAGCAGCGCCACCACCTGGGCGGCATGCTGCGCTATGGCATCCCCAGCTATCGTCTGCCGCGCGAGCGCCTGCAGGCCGAGATCGACTGGATCTTGAGCGCCGGCATCGACGTGGAGCTCGACCACTCCGTCAACGGCGAGGAGCTTGCCCGCCTGCGCGACGAGTTCGATGCCGTCTACCTGGCCATTGGCGCCCACAGCGATAAGAAGCTCGGCCTTCCGGGCGAAGAGGCGCTCGGCGTGGAGTCGGCCGTCAAGATGCTGCGCGCCATCGGCGATGACGAGCTGCCCGACCTGAGCGGCCAGCGCGTGTGCGTCATCGGCGGCGGCAACGTTGCCATGGACGTGGCGCGCTCCGCCGTGCGCTGCGGTGCCGAAAAGGTGAGCATCGTCTACCGCCGGCGCATCTGCGATATGACAGCCCAGGACGCCGAGATCGCCGGTGCCCAGGCCGAGGGCTGCGAGGTACTGGAGCTGACGGCTCCGCTCGCCATCGAGACGGGCGAAGACGGTCGCGTGAGCGGCCTGCGCGTGCAGCCGCAGATTATCGGCGCGCCCCGTCGTGGGCGTCCGGCCCCGCGTGCCGCCGCCACGCCCGAGCGCGTCATTCCCTGCGAGCGCGTTTTTGTGGCCATTGGCCAGGACATCGATTCCAAGCCGTCTGAGGACATGGGCATTGCCTGCAAGTGGGGTCGCGTCGTCACCGATTCGGATGGCGCCGTGCCCGACTTCGACGGCCTCTTTAGCGGCGGCGACTGCCAGACCGGCCCCGCCACCGTTATCCGCGCCATCAACGCCGGCCGCGTGGCTTCGGCAAATATCGACCGTTACCTGGGCTTTGACCACAAGATCAAGCTCGAGGTCGAGCTGCCGACCGTCCAGTTTAAGGGCAAGCACGAGTGCGGCCGCTGCGAGCTGGGCGAGCGCGAGGCCGGCGAGCGTATTCACGATTGGAATCTGGTCGAGCAGGGTCTCACCGAGCAGGAGGCGCGCCAGGAGGCGAGCCGCTGCCTGCGTTGCGATCACTTTGGCTTTGGCGCGTTCCGCGGAGGGAGGAACCTGGAATGGTAGAGCCCAACAACACCACCGTCAGCGACAACACCGAAAACGGAGCGCATAACATGGTCAAGCTCACTATCGATAATTGCGAGGTCGTGGTTCCCGAGCACACCACGATCCTGGATGCGGCCAGGTCCGTCAGCATCCAGATTCCCACCCTGTGCTACCTGCGCGATCTAAACGAGATCGGCGGCTGCCGCGTATGCGTGGTCGAGGTTGAGGGCTGCGACCAGCTGGTTGCCGCCTGCAACAACTACGTGCTCGACGGCATGGTGGTCCACACCAACAGCCCCAAGGCCCGCGAGGCGCGTCGCACCAACGTGCAGCTGCTGCTGTCCCAGCACGATTCGCAGTGCACGAGCTGCGTGCGCAGCGGCAACTGCAACTTTCAGACCATCGCCAACGATCTGGGCATTTTCTATCTGCCGTATCAAAGGCATTTGGCGGGCGAGGGCTGGGATTTCGATTTTCCCATCATCCGCGAAAACGACAAGTGCATTAAATGCATGCGCTGCATCAAGGTGTGCGAGAGCGTGCAGGGCCTAGGGATTTGGGACCTGACCAACCGCGCCACGCATACCGCCGTGGGTACCCGCGGGCGCGCACCGATCGGCAAGACCGATTGCGTCGCGTGCGGCCAGTGCATTACACATTGTCCGACGGGCGCCCTGCGCGAGCGCGACGATACCGAGACCGTGTTTGACGCGCTCGCTAATCCCGACAAGATCGTGCTGGTGCAGATCGCGCCGGCCGTGCGCAGCGCCTGGGGCGAGGAACTCGGCATATCTCGCGAGGAGGCCACCGTTGAGCGCCTGGCCTGCGCGCTGCGCCGCGTGGGCTTTGAGTACGTGTTCGACACCGATTTCTCGGCCGACCTCACCATTATGGAGGAGGGATCCGAACTGATCGAGCGCCTGGGCGCCGCCGCCAAGGGCGAGGGCGACAGCCGCGGCTGGCCCATGTTTACGAGCTGCTGCCCGGGCTGGGTGCGCTTTGTGAAGGCGCGCTATCCGGAGTTTGTCGACAGCCTGTCCACGTCCAAGTCGCCGCAGCAGATGTTCGGCGCTATTGCCAAGACCTACTACGCCAAGGTGCTGGGCGTGGAGTCCGAGCGCCTGTTCGTGGTGTCCGTTATGCCGTGCACGGCCAAGAAGGCCGAGTGCGCGCTGCCGAGCATGGTGGGCGAGGACGGCACGCCCGATGTGGACGTTGCGCTGACGGTGCGCGAGATGGTGCGCATGATCCGTGCGAGCCACGTGAGCGTTGACACGCTGGTCGAGGAGCCGCTCGATACGCCGCTGGGCTTTGGCACGGGCGCGGGCGTGATCTTTGGCGCCACGGGCGGCGTGATGGAGGCAGCCGTGCGCTCGGCATATTACCTGGTGACGGGCAAGAACCCCGATGCGGACTTCTTTACCGATGTGCGCGGCCTGGACGGCTGGAAAGAAGCCGTCGCCGATATCGATGGCACCAAGGTGCGCGTCGCCGTGGCGCACGGGCTGGGTAACGCCGCCCGCCTGCTCGACGCGATTCGCGACGGCCGTGCGAGCTATGACTTCGTCGAGGTCATGGCGTGCCCGGGCGGCTGCGTCGGTGGCGGCGGTCAGCCCATCCACGACGGCTGCGAGCTGGCGGCCGAGCGCGGCCAGGTGCTGTGGGGCCTGGATGCCGCTGCGGACATTCGCTTCTCGCACGAGAACCCCGATGTTCAGGCGTGCTACCGCGAGTTTTTGGGCGCGCCGCTCTCGCCGCTGGCCGAGGAGTTGCTGCATACCGACCATCACGCCTGGTCGATGCCTAACGAGGGGAAGTGCTAACGATGCGCGCGTTTGATGTTGAGATGACGCGCCGGGGGTTTGCCTCGGCGCTCGCCGTGGGCGCGTTGTCGCTTGCGCTCGCGGGCTGTGGCGGCGGGGCTGTCGGTGCCGGGTCCGCCGCGGGCTCGGCTGCCACGGACGGCGCCGGTGCTGCTGCGGAGCCGGTTGAGGTGCACGTCGCCTCGCTCAAGGGCCCGACGTCGATCGGTCTGGTGAGGTTTATGGACCAGGCGGCGAGCGGCGAGACGGATAACGAGTTCGACTTTGCGATCAGCGCCGCAGCCGACGAGATCGTGCCCAAGGTCATTCAGGGCGATGTCGATATCGCCCTAGTGCCCGCCAACGTGGCGAGCGTGCTCTACAACAAGACCGAAGGCGCGGTGCAGGTCATCGACATCAACACGCTGGGCGTGCTGAGCGTTGTGACGGGCGATGCGAGTGTGGCCTCGTTTGGCGATCTGGCGGGCCATACCGTCTATATGACGGGCAAGGGCACCACGCCGGAGTACGTCATGAACTACCTGCTGGAGCGCGCGGGCCTGACCGGCCAGGTGACGCTCGAGTTTAAGAGCGAGCCCACCGAGGTGCTGTCGGCCCTGCTTGCCGATCCGTCTGCTGTGGGCGTGCTGCCCGAGCCGTTCAAGACCGCCGCCATCGCCAAGAGCGAAGGCAAGCTGTCGGCTCCGGTAAGTCTGACCGATGTGTGGGATGAGCTGGCAGGTGACACGGGCTCGCGCCTGCTGACGGGCGTGACCGTGGTGCGCCGTTCCTTTGCCGAGGAGCATCCCGACGCCGTGGCGGAATTCTTGCGCTGCCATGAGGCGAGCGTGAAAGCCGTCAATGCGGCGCCGGCAGATTGGGCTCAGGCCGTGGTCGATGCGGGCATCGTGGATAACGCCACGATTGCCGAAAAGGCGATTCCCGGGTGCATGCTCGTGTGCCAGACGGGGAAGGATATGAAGGCGGCGCTCGGTGGGTACCTGCAGGTGCTGGCCGATGCGGACGCGAGCGCCGTGGGCGGCAAGCTCCCGGCTGACGATTTCTACTACATGGAGTAGCCCGTGCGTGCGTTTGCTCGACAAATGACAGAGCGTATGAAGGCGGTGGCGGCAGCAGGTGCCGTCGCCGCCTTTTGGCTTGCCGTGTGGGTGCTGGTGGCGGGTCTCGTGGCGCAGCCGCTGATTTTGCCGGGGCCGGGCGCTGTTGCGGTGGCGTTGCTGCGCCTGGTGTGCGATGCCAGCACGTGGGCGATTCTGATGGGCTCGGGTGTGCGGATTCTGGGCGGGCTGGCGCTTGCCGCGGTGTGCGGCGGCGTGCTGGCGGGAGTCTCGGTGCGGTCGCGTGCGTTTGCGCACCTGGTGGCTCCGGCACTGTCGTTTGTAAAGGCGACGCCGGTTGCCTGCGTGGTGGTCCTGCTGCTCATTTGGTTGGGGTCGGCACGTGTGAGCATCGCGGCGGTCTTTTTGATGGCGCTGCCGGGCGTATATTTCTCGCTGGTCGAGGGTTTGACGCAGGTTGATCAGTCACTGGAGCAGATGTTTCGTCTGCATGGAGTGCGGGGCTGGCGACTGTTTTGCGCTCACACCTGGCGCGAAGTCCTGCCGTTTGTGCTTTCGTGCGCCCGCGCCGTGATCGGCATGAGTTGGAAGGCCGGTGTGGCGGCGGAGCTCATCGGCATGGCGACGGGCACCGTGGGTGAGCGCATCTATCAGGCAAAGCTTTTGATTGAGACGGCAGATCTGCTGGCGTGGACCGTGCTGGTCGTTGCCGCCTCGTGGGCGTATGAGCGCGTGCTGGTGTGGCTGCTGCGTGTTTCGGGACCCGTGGCGTGGGGTGCGGCCGTGCGGGCGCATGGGCATGGGCTGCGCGGGCGTGCGGGGGCTGCGAGCGATGGCACTTCAGCGGAGCTTGCGCTTGCCGTGGGCGATCGCGCGCCCTGGGCGCCGGCGCTGGATGGTCTGGTGCTCAACGTGCCCGCGGGTGGGCGTATCTGTGTGATGGGCGCTTCGGGCATGGGCAAGTCGATGCTGCTTTCGTTGGCAGCGGGGGAGTGCGCGCCGTGCTCGATGGTGTTTCAGGATGTGAGCCTAGTCGAGGACGTTTCTGCCCTGGATAACGTGCTGGTGTGCGCCGATGCACGCGTGGACGCCTCGAGTGCTGCGGCCCTGTTGCGCTTGCTGGTGCCGGGGGTCGATGTGCATGCTCGCGTGGCCGAGCTTTCGGGCGGGCAGCGCCGTCGCGTCGAGATCGCTCGAGCCCTGCTGTGCCCGGGCGGCGCGGTGATTCTTGACGAGCCCTTTACCGGCCTGGATGCCGCCGCGCGCGATGTGACGGCCGACGCTGTGCTCGACTTGCTCGACGGCCGCATGCTCCTGCTTGCCACGCACGACACCGCCGATGCTCAGGCCCTCGATATCTCGGATATCATCACGCTCTAAATACTAACTCAGCAACAAAATGATCCGTTTTCCTTCGTCCCCATGGGGTCGGGTGTGGTATTCTATCTGCGGGGTAATACTTAGGGATACCAAGTAATACCAACGCCGCAGAAACAAACTCCGGATGCGGGCCAATCGGGTTGCCTTCACAGCCCGTCGCCCAGCCGCGTGGCCCGCATCTATCCGCACCACCGTCGTTTCAAAAAGGAAGCGCCATGGCAGAACACATGACCCCGGTTGTCGCGAAGGTCTTGCCCGAGGAAAAGGCGGCCTTCGCGGCGGCAACTCAGCTCGTGGGCACCACGCCGTCCAACGCCATCCGCATGTTCATCGCCGCGTTCAATCGCTGCGGCACCTTCCCGTTCGACATCTCGCCCAACGGGGCTTTTGGCGCTGCGCCCGATTCTCATCAACAATGACTGTCCCAAACTGCCGGCACTTAGGGACGTTCCTTTTCTGCCGGCAGTTAAGGAACGTCCCTAAGTGCCGGGTTTTGAGGAGGTTGGCATGCTCAATGCGCTGGTTTGGGCGCTTGCCTGTTTTGGCGTCGTCGCTGCCGATATTGCCCTGAGCGTCGTTTTGTTCTCCGCCCTTGGCGTCGCATCGGAGTTCATGGGTTTTTCGATCGATGACCTCGACATTCAATTGCTTCAGGCCGTCGCGCAGACGGCATCGTTTTTAATGGCGCTGCTGTGGTGGCGTTATCTGTGGCCGCGTTCGTTTATGGCGCGCTGGCAGGGCGAGCGTCCGCTTGGCGGGGGAGCGCGTGGGGCGTGGAAACGCATCGCATGCGTTATCGTGATTGGCCTGGCCCTGCAGGTGGTCGTTGGCTACGTGACCGACGCCGTGCTGTCGCTGTTGCCTGATGCCGCGGCCGATTATAGCGAGCTCGTCGAGGAAACAGGCTTGGGCGATACCAACCTTCTTGCCGTCCTGACCACGGTGCTCGGCGCTCCGTTTTGCGAGGAGTTGCTGGTGCGCGGCATCATTTTTGAGTTTTCGCTCCGAGCGTTTAATCCGCAGTGCCGCCCACTTTGGAAGTGCCGGCGTCGTGTGAGCGCGCAGAGTGGCGCCATGGTGCCCTGGGCGGCCCCAAGCACGTGGGGTATCGCCGCGGCGATTGTGCTGCAGGCGGCGATCTTCGGTTTTATGCACATGAATTGGGTACAGGGTTGCTACGCGGGTGCCGCCGGCCTCATCTTTGGTTGGGTGCTCGTGACGACCGGAAAGCTCCGCTACACGATCCTGCTGCACTTTGCCTTTAATGCCTGGTCGTATTTCATGACGTTGCTCTGGTTTGTGAACACACCGCTCGACGTGGCAATTACGGTCGCTATCGCCGGCGTCATCCTCGTTGAGGCAATGCGCTCGCTGCGCCACGCGTGCGGGATGGACGCAGCGAGCGCACCGCTGCCCTAGTTGCGACGCCCGCCTCCGTTGGCGCCCTGACGCCCTTGGGCTGCGCGATTGCGACCGGCAGTGTTCTGTGCGCGCGACATGCCGCCGTGCCCCTTGCTGCCTTTGGGTCCCTTGCCGGCGGCGCCACCGTGCGGCTTGCCGCCCTTCTTGCCGGTGCCATGTCCGCCGTTGGCAGATGTCTCGCCCGGGCGCGGCGGCACGGGGCGAATCAGGCAATGCTTGGTGTAGCCAATCAGATCGCGGCGGCCGGCCTTTTCTAGTGCCTCGCGTACGAGCTTGTAGTTCTCGGGCTTGCGGTATTGGATGAGCGCACGCTGCATGGCCTTCTCGTGCGGGTCGCGTGCCACGTAGATCGGCTTCATGGTGCGTGGGTCCACGCCGGTGTAGTACATGCAGGTCGACATGGTGGACGGGGTGGGGTAGAAGTCCTGCACCTGCTCGGGCATGTAGCCCATGTCGCGCACGGCCTCGGCAAGGTCCACAGCTTCCTTCATGGTCGAGCCGGGGTGGCTCGAGATCAGATACGGCACCACGTACTGCTTGAGGCCGTATTCGCGGTTCAAGCGTTCAAATTTACGGCAGAACGCGTCGTAGACGGCGCGGCTCGGCTTGCCCATCACGGAGAGCACCGCGTCGCTCACATGCTCGGGCGCTACGCGCAGCTGGCCCGAGACATGGTGCTCCAGCAGCTCGCGCAAAAACTCGTCCGAGGCGTCGGCCATGGTGTAGTCAAAACGGATGCCGCTGCGGACGAAGACCTTTTTGACGCCCGGCAGCTGGCGCAGGTCGCGCAGCAGCTGCGTGTAGCCGCTCTCGTCGACCACCATGTTTTTGCATACGCTCGGCCACAGGCAGCGCTTGTTCTTGCACACGCCGTGCTTGAGCTGCTTGTCACAGGCCGGGCGGCTAAAGTTAGCCGTCGGTCCGCCCACGTCGTTGATGTAGCCCTTAAACTCGGGATCGCGCGTGAGCAGCTCGGCCTCGCGCATGATCGAGTCGTGGCTGCGCATCTGCAGTACGCGGCCCTGGTGGAAGGTGAGGGCGCAAAACGAGCACTCGCCAAAACAGCCGCGGTTGGAGCTAATGGAAAACTTGATCTCGGCAAAGGCCGGTACGCCGCCCGCCGCGTCGTAGTCGGGATGCCAATCGCGGGCGTAGGGAAGCTCGGCCACCTCGTCCATCTCGTCGGTGGTGAGCGTCGCCGATGGCGGGTTCTGCACCACATAGACGCTGTTGGGATAGGGCTCTACCAGGCGATGGCCGGTGATGGGGTCCATATTCTGCTGCTGCACGTTAAAGCTGCGCGCGTAGTTGAGCTTGTCGGCGGTAAGGTCGTCCCAGCTGGGCAGCAGGTCGTAGTCGTAGACCTCGTCGAGCGAACCCGTGCGGTAGACGGTGCCGTTGATATAGGTGATCTGGTCGACGGGCAGTCCCGCGTCGAGCGCGTCGGCGATCTCGACAATCGCGTGCTCGCCCATGCCGTAGATGAGGATGTCGGCGCCCGAGTCGAGCAGTACCGAGCGCTTGAGCTTGTCCTGCCAGTAGTCGTAGTGGGCCAGGCGGCGCAGGCTTGCCTCGATGCCGCCGATGATGATGGGAGCGTCTTTGAACGTCTGGCGGATGAGGTTGCCGTAGACCGTGACGGCACGATTGGGGCGGTGCCCCTCCTCGCCACCGGGGGTATAGGCGTCGGTATGGCGGCGGTGCTTGGTCACCGAATAGTGGTTGACCATGGAGTCCATGTTGCCGGCGCTGACGAGAAAGCCCAGGCGCGGCTCGCCGAGCACGGTGATGCTGACGGGGTCGGTCCAGTCGGGCTGGCAGATAATGCCCACTTTGTAGCCGTGCGCGTCGAGGACGCGGCTGATGATGGCCATGCCAAAGCTGGGGTGATCCACATAGGCGTCGCCGCAGATATAGACGAAGTCGCACTGGTCCCAGCCACGCGCATCCATGTCGGCGCGGCTGACGGGGAGGAACTTGTCGCGGCCCGGACGCCAGGGGCGTGAGGGCGCTGCTGAGGCATGCGTGGGTCGCGAGCCCTGCGCCTTGCCGCCGCGCTTTTGCTGCTGGCCCTGTTTGCCCTGCTGTCCGCGTTGGCTGTTCTGAGCGTGCTGAGGCTTATTTGCCACGATCCCTCCCGGTGTTTGTATGCTGCACGTAATTGTAACCAGTCTTTTTGGGACGGGGCTAAAAAGACTGGTGGAGTACATGGGCTGGCGGATCGGCGTGTCGATGCGGGTGTGGCGCCGCGCCCGCCGTTTGTTTCCAGACTGTGTATCTGCGCGTTGGGGAGCCCGTCTCGCGCGCACGCCATGTTGTCAATGGGTTACAGTATGAACGGCGGCCATGTCTCCGCCAACGCACGAGAGGGTCGTCAACAAGGAGGCCGCACGACGATGCAGCGTGCCAAGCAGATATCGGAGTCCATCGAGCTGGGCATCATTCTGGCGCTCGCCGGTGGCTTTATGGACGTGTATTCGTACATTGGGCGCGACCATGTTTTCGCCAACGCGCAGACAGGCAACATCTTGTTGGTGGGCGTGAGCATCTCGGAGGGTAATTGGGCGCTCGCGGGACGCTATTTCTTCCCCGTGGTGTCGTTTGCCGTGGGCATTATGCTTGCCGACCTGGTACACGAGCGTTTTGGCAGCGTGATTCACTGGCGCCAGGTGACGGTGTTTTTTGAAGCTGTTATCTTGCTGGGCGTGAGCTTTATCCCGGGCGGCGATTTCAACCTGCTCGCCAACTGCCTTACTTCGTTTGCCTGCGGTATGCAGGTCGAGAGTTTCCGCAAGATTCATGGACACGGCATCGCCACGACCATGTGTATCGGCAACCTCCGTAATGCCTTGCAAAACGTGGACGACTACATCATTACCCATAAGCGCGGCTTTTTGGAAAACGGCCTGCTGTACTTTGGCGTGATCTTTACCTTTGTGTTTGGCGCTGTGTTGGGCAACTGGTGTATTGAGCGCATGGGCCTGCACGCCATCGTCGTGGCGAGCGTGCTGCTGTTTGTCGCGTTTGCCATCATGTTTATCGACCGCGAGCGCGACTTGCGTTTTCGCTGGAAGGTTGCGGCCGAGGCTTGGAAAGAGGGCTGCCGAAAGTAACCGAATGCGGCAAAGGGACAGCCCCTTTGCCGCATTATTTTTCATCTCTATGTAGTACAGCTTCAGGAGCCAGAAAAAACTATCTAGCTCCTGAATGTTGTTACGAACTGCTTTTTGCAATTTATTCGAGATGCTCTTCAATCCGAGCCCTCAGAAGGGCAATGGCTGTGGGTATTCCAATTGCGGCGGCTAATTCGGCTTTATCCAAAACCTGTATGTTAAAGCACGATTGTTTATCACATTGAAGGACGTTAACTGAAGATAGCTTCACTTCCCGTTGACTGAATATATCGTAATCTCCAAATAGGAAGTTACCTTTTATTGTGTAATTCGGTATGTTCGTTACGCACTTCATCTCAAGTCTGTTTAGGCCATAATCGAACACCGCAACTTCCTTGTGTTCGATGATGAGCGCAACCCTGGGCATGTTACTAAAACCACCGTCGACGACAGTAAAGAGCTTTTCATTTGCATCGTCATAAACGGTGTATTTAAGACTCAATAGCTGTCCTAGTGGACCCGTGAACCCATGTCTTTTGATGTTGAGGTTGTCTCCCGCTGGGTTGACGAGAGCCAGAGCATGCGGATAAGGGTTACCTTCAATTGAGATTCGATATTCGTTTGTAGCCGTCTTGCTCGATTTAGGACCAGTAGCCATCACGCGTCATCGCCTCGATCGAATTGGAACCGTCTTCTGCTTCGTGCGGAGAATTACGCTGTATGTTGCAGTACATGCAGCTGCAATAACCGCATGGGCAATTTCTAACAAAATGAATGACACTATTTGCTGCATGCATATTAATTACTATAAAGTATCCTTTTATAAACGTATTGTCAAACATATATTGCTAAAACAGAAACAATTTATAGACTGAGTTGGTCGTATTCTTTGGGCAATTGCTCCTATAATCTAGCCTTCGCTGCAGTCGGGAGGGAAGGACTGGGGCTCCGTTATTATGTTGAAACGCTTTAACACTTTTGACGTTCTCATGCATTTTTTGTTTCAAAAGCGTTAGGATGGGACACATAGCGTGGGGCGTAATGGGCGCCCCGCACACGATGGGAGGCTATCAATGGCTAATCGTTTCGTACTCAACACCATTTCTTATCATGGTTCTGGCGCCATCAAGGAGATCCCCGGCGAGCTCCAGCGTCGTGGCTACAAGAAGATCTTCGTCTGCTCCGACCCCGACCTGGTCAAGTTTGGCGTTACCGCCAAGGTAACCGACGAGCTCGACGCCGCCGGTATTGCTTGGAGCCTCTACTCCGAGATTAAGCCCAACCCCACCATCCAGAACGTCAAGGACGGCGTCGAGGCCTTTAAGGCCGCCGAGGCTGACGCTATCGTGACCATCGGTGGTGGCTCCTCCATGGACACCGCCAAGGCTATCGGCATCATCATCAACAACCCCGAGTTCGCCGATGTCCGCAGCCTCGAGGGCGTTGCTCCGACTAAGAACCACGCTGTGTTCACCATCGCCGTGCCGACGACCGCCGGTACCGCTGCCGAGGTAACCATCAACTACGTCATCACCGACCCCGAGAAGGTCCGCAAGTTCGTGTGCGTCGACACCAACGACGCCCCTGAGGTCGCCGTCGTCGACCCCGACATGATGGCTTCCATGCCCGCCGGCCTGACCGCTTCCACTGGCATGGACGCTCTGACCCACGCCATCGAGGGCTACACCACCAAGGGCGCTTGGGAGCTCTCCGACATGTTCCACTTTGAGGCTATTAAGCTGATCAGCGAGAACCTGCGCGACTCCGTTGCCGAGGCCAAGTCTGGTCAGCCCGGCTCCGGCCGCGAGGGTATGGCTCTTGGCCAGTATGTCGCCGGCATGGGCTTCTCCAACGTCGGCCTGGGCATCGACCATGCCATGGCTCACACCCTGTCTGCCCACTACGACACTCCGCACGGCGTCGCTTGCGCCATGCTGCTGCCGATCGCCATGGAGTTCAACAAGCCGGTTTGCGCCGAGCGCCTGGCCAAGGTTGCCGTTGCCATGGGTGTTGACACCACGGGCATGAGCACCGACGAGGCTGCCGACGCCGCCATCGCCGCCGTCAAGCAACTCTCCGCCGACGTGAACATTCCGCATGCCTGCGAGGCCATGAAGGCCGACGAGATCGAGGTCCTGGCCAAGGACGCCATGGCTGACGCCTGCTTCCCGGGCAACCCGCGCGAGGCGACGCTCGACGACGTCATCGAGCTCTTCAAGAAGATTTGCCCGGCTGCCTAGCCCAGTTTGGTGGTCCTTCGCCCGTAGGCGTATGGTCTTTTGACTTGCTGCTGGCCCCGCCGTGCTACGCGCGGCGGGGCTTTTTGTGCCGCGCCGATGCCCCAAGATGGGCAAAACCAAGGCATGCTGCCCGCTGCGGATAGGTGGTGCACTTCTCAGCGTGCATTTTTGGGAGTATTCAGCAAGCTCTGAAAAATGCATAACGTTGTGAATGGGCCGCAGTGGCCCGCAGACGCCCATCGACAGCCCTTGTGGGCGGGCTATCGATGAGCGGAGGGGGCTGCCACCGCGTTTTTGGTTTGCGACGACCTGCAACACTGCTGTAACCGCGTCGCTTTGCCGTTTGCGATGGGGCTGACGGGGTCCACGGTGCTGAATACTCCGTATTTTGCACGGTCCAAGGTGGGGTACCCTGAGACGAAGCAAATAGATGCCTCATATTTATGCAGATACCGATAGGATTTATGCAAGATTGGGACTGTAAACCGAGCGCGTGCACAAAACCGGTGCGGGGACGTCTGGAGTCGGCTCGGTTTCTAGAGTATTGCACGTGCAGAAAGGTTAAAATCGGGGCTCGGTCTTAGTTTTACTTGGAAGGATGCATATGGCTTCTAATGTTGATGCTTCTCTAGAGGAGACGCTCTCCTATATTACTGACCAGTTGAAGACGCTGACTTCTATTGCTTCACCTACGGGCTATACCCGTGCGGCTACTGACTATCTAATGGAAACGTTGCGCGATATGGGCTTTGGCCCCGAGCGCTCCAATAAGGGCAACGTGTTGGTTGAGCTTGGTGGCGAGGGTGAGTCGCTCGTACTGGCGAGCCATGTCGATACCCTGGGCGCCATGGTACGCTCCATTAAGGACAATGGTCGCCTGCGCCCCACGACGCTCGGCGGGCACCAGTGGTCTACGGCCGATGGCGAGAACTGCACCGTTTACACGCGCGATGGCAATGTCTACACGGGCGTGGTCCTCAATACCGAGCCTTCGGCGCATGTGGCCGATGAGCCGGTTAAGACCATCGAGAAGAACATGGAAATCCTGCTCGACGAGAACGTCGATAGCAAGGATGATGTCCTCGAGCTGGGTATTCAGACGGGCGATATCATCGCCATGGATCCGCGCACCACGGTGACGGAAAGCGGCTACATTAAGAGCCGCTTTCTGGATGACAAGCTGTCGGCGGCGATTCTGCTGGGTCTGGCCCGCGCCGTTGCTGACGGCGAGGTGTCGCTTTCGCGCAAGGTGTCCCTGCTCTTTACCGTGTACGAGGAGGTCGGCCACGGCGGCGCTTTCGTGCCGGCCGACACGCGCGAGATGATCAGCGTTGACATGGGCTGCGTGGGTGACGACCTGGGCTGCACCGAGCGCATGGTGTCGATCTGCGCCAAGGATTCGGGTGGCCCCTACAACTACGATCTGGTGACCACGCTGTCCAATATCGCGCGCGAGCTTAAGCTCGATTACGCCATCGACGTGTACCCGCATTACGGTTCGGACGTCGAGGCCACGCTCTCTGCCGGCTACGACATCCGTCACGGCCTGATCGGCCCCGGCGTGTACGCGAGCCACAACTACGAGCGCAGCCACATCGACGGTGTGCGTAACACCTTTGAGCTGGTCCGCGCCTACGTGCAGCGCTAAGGAAGCAGTTTGCGACTCGGCTGACCAATCGCTAAGGCCCGATTTCTCGGGCCTTTTTTCGCTTTAGGTCGTTTAGTATTATGATGTAAGTAATCTATTAATTAAACACGTAAATTACTTAACGAGGTGATGCGGTGTATGGATACGTCTGAGTACTTATCTATGGGTGATGCCGCCCGCCTGTTGGGCGTTACGAAAGCCCGCATATCGCAACTTGCCGCATCGGGGACGCTTGTGTGCGATATTGTGGGCGGCCGGAAGATGGTCGAGTACAATTCTGCGACCGCCTACCAAAAGGTCCGCAAGCGAGGACGCCGTCCTGCGGCCGATGTGGGACGCAAGTTTACGCTGATGTCGGCCGACCATGAGGTCGCGCATGTCTCATTTGATCCGACGCGTGAGTTTCCCTTCGAAATCGCCGAGGTCCTCGATGCGCAACGAATGCCGTTTGGCACGTGCTCGAGTTCTTCTCCTACGGTGAATAAACGGGAGCTCAACGTGTGGTGGAGCCATCGGTCGGTGCCTGACGTCCGCCCCGGACTCGTCTCGCGCTATCGTGAACTGGGAATTGCCAGTGGCATTGAGGTGCCGGTTCAGTGCCTGGGCCTATCGCTTTCGGATTGCTATTGGCTGCGGCCGGCCGATTGCGCCGAACTCAAATGGCAAAACATCAATTACTTTGAGAACGAATTTGAGCGATCGGCACCCGAAGAGCGTTCGGGTTGGCTGGAAGGCATCGGTCTTAAAAATCCTGATAACACGTCCGAGGGCGAGCTCCCTAAATCGTGGATGATTCGCAACGGTGTTCGCGTTCTGGTCAAGGGATGCGGCATGGACGACCAACGGCCCTTTAACGAGGCGGTTGCAACGGCTCTGCATCGTCGCTTGCTGTCGGAGGGCGAGTTTGTTCCTTATACGGTTGAGCGGATGTTCGATGGCCCTGCGTGCCTGTGCGAGGATTTTCTTGACGGCCGCGAGGAATACGTTCCGGCTGTTTACGTTAAGGGCGCACTTGGTGGCCAGCGGGGAAACTCGACATACGATCGATACTGTCGCTGCCTTGGCAAGCATGGTGCCGATGAGGCCGCTGTGAGAAGGTCTATGTCGCAGATGATTGTCTGCGATGCCCTTTTGGCCAACAGCGACCGCCATTGGCGAAACTTCGGCATCATCCGCAATGTCGACACCCTGGAGATAAAACCTGCTCCGCTGTTCGATAGCGGCAACTGTCTGTGGTACAACGTGCCAACTGCCGTGCTCGCAGCTGGGGAGTTTGGGTTTTCCGCTAAGCCGTTTGGGCCCGACCCTTCCGTCCAGCTGGCGCTTGCGGATTTGCTCGATTGGTTCGATTCATCGCGGCTCAACGGATTTGTTGATGAGGCGATCGAGATTCTTTCGCAGAGCGAATGGGCCACGGCGGAGGGTCGACTCGAGGCCATCCGCCGCGGCCTCGAGCGTCGCATAATCGAGGTTGGTGCCGCTGTTGAGGTACTTCGACACGTGCAGCGATAAACCCGCGGCTACTTAAGTGCGCCGGTCACGGTGCCGCCGCCCAGGACGATGTCGCCGCGGTATATAACGACAGCCTGGCCGGGGGCGATGGCGCGCTGCGGCTCGTCAAAGGTCAGCAACATTTGCCCGTCTTCGCCGCGCGTAAGGATCGCTGCCTGGTCTTTCTGTCGGTAGCGGTACTTGGCGCCCACGCGGATGCCGCCGGCATCCAGCTCGGCTTCCATGTGGTCGGCAGGGGCGCTCCAAATCCAGTCGTTGGCCGTGAGCGCCGTGGCCGTCAGGTCCTCGGCCTCGCCCAGATGCACGGTGTTGTTGACGGCGTCGACACCCGTTACGTACACGGGATGCGCCATCGCGACGCCCAGGCCTTTACGCTGGCCGATGGTGTAGCGCAGCGCGCCGTTGTGGCGCCCGACCACGCTGCCGTCGCGCCACACAATGTCGCCCGGTGCAGCGGGATGTCCGCAGCGGCGCTCGATATAGCCCGCGTAGTTACCGTCTGGAATAAAGCAGATATCCTCGCTTTCGGCCTTCTTGGCGTTGATGAAGCCCTGCTCGGCGGCAATCCGGCGCACGTCGCGCTCCTTGTCCAGACCCGCCAGCGGAAAAATCGTGCGCGCCAGACGCTCCTGCGTAAGCGAATACAAAAAGTAACTCTGGTCCTTTTTGGGGTCCTCGCCGCGATGCAGCTGCCAGGTGCCGTCTGCCGCCTGGCTTGTTTTGGCGTAATGGCCCGTGGCGATGTAGTCGCAGCCCATGTCCAGCGCTGCATCGAGCAGCGCGCCAAACTTAATGTGGCGGTTGCAGATAATGCACGGATTGGGCGTCAGCCCCTCCTGGTAGGCGTTCACAAAGCGCTCGATTACGTTACGGTCGAAGGTTTGCTGCAAGTCGAGCACATGGTGGGGAATGCCTATGCGCTCGGCGACGGCCTCTGCGTCGGCGATGTCGCGGTCGACCTTACTCATGCCCGTGGCGGGGTCGGGTGCGGGGCAGGTGAGGCGCATGGTGGCGCCGACACATTCGTAGCCCTGGCTTTTGAGCAGATACGCGGTCACGCTGGAATCGACGCCGCCGCTCATGGCGACGAGCACGCGCTTGTTGTGCATGAGGAGGTTCTCCTTGGTGGCATGTGGCCAAAAAAGAAAAGCGGCGCGGGAGGCTGGTTCCGCGCCGCAGACATTGTAGCAAGTTCGGACGTCTCGTGGGGCATCCTGTTGGGATGAGCTCAGGCTGCCAGAAGAGAGGGGAGACCGGCGTGCCTTGGACTCGTTCTAAGAACGAGAAGCTCTAGTCCTGGAAGAGTGCCGTGGACAGGTAGCGCTCGCCGGTGTCGGCGAGCAGCGCCACGATGGTCTTGCCCTCGTTCTCGGGGCGCTTGGCCAGCTGCAGTGCGGCCCACACGGCGGCGCCGGACGAAATGCCCACGAGCACGCCCTCCTTGTGGCCCACGGCGCGGCCGGTGGCAAAGGCGTCGTCGTTCTCGACGGGGATGATCTCGTCGTAGACCTGGGTGTCGAGGACGTCGGGCACAAAGCCGGCACCGATACCCTGGATCTTGTGCGGGCCGGCCTGGCCTTTAGAGAGCACCGGGGAGGTGGCGGGCTCGACGGCGACGACCTGAATCTCGGGGTTTTGCTCCTTGAGGAACTCGCCCACGCCGGTCACGGTGCCGCCGGTGCCGACGCCGGCGACGAAGATGTCGACCTTGCCGTCGGTGTCGTCCCAGATCTCGGGGCCGGTCGTGGCCTTGTGAATGGCCGGGTTCGCGGGGTTCACAAACTGGCCGGCGATGATGCTGTTGGGGGTCTCCTTCTGCAACTCTTCGGCCTTGGCGATAGCGCCCTTCATTCCTTTGGAGCCGTCGGTGAGCACGAGCTGCGCACCGTATGCCTGCATCAGCTTGCGGCGCTCGACGGACATGGTCTCGGGCATGGTGATGATCACCTTGTAGCCGCGGGCGGCCGCCACCGAGGCGATGCCGACGCCGGTGTTGCCGCTCGTGGGCTCGATGATGGTGTAGTCGCCGCCACGCACGAGCTTGCCTGCCTTCTCGGCCTCGTCAATCATGTTCTTGGCGACGCGGTCTTTAACGGATCCGGCGGGGTTGAAGTATTCCAGCTTGACGAGCACGCGGGCCTTGAGGTCCTCATCGGCCTCAAAGTGAGTGAGCTCCAGAAGCGGAGTGTGGCCGATAAGCTGATCGATGGATGTGTACACATTGCTCATGGTGAACCTCCAAAGTGTTCAAATGACTGGATACCGTGTGGTTTTACGGTGTGTGTAGCAACGAAACCCACAAACCTTATGGGTTGTTCGTTTTGCTGTTGGCAAGCATAGTAGGCACTAAAGCCTAGTAATGCAATAGGAAATAGAAGATTATTACGAGTCGATTAACCATCTTGACGGGAATAGGTATTTTCAAAACCAATATTTCGGCTAGAATTTCTACGAATTAAAAGACCGAAAGGCAGCAATATATATGTTGGTTTCCACAAAGGGCAGATATGCCCTGCGCGTTATGGTCGACCTGGCCGAGCACCAGGCGGCAGGCCGCATTCCCCTCAAAGAGATCGCCGCGCGTCAGGGGATTTCGGAGAAGTATCTGGAGAACATTTTGGCCACACTCGTGCGCGCCAATATGCTCTCGGGCATGCGCGGCAAGGGCGGTGGTTACGTGCTCACGCGCCCGCCCGAGCAGTACACGGTGGGCGAGATTCTGCGCCTGACCGAGGGTAGTCTGGCACCGGTCGCATGCCTGGACGGCGACTGCAAGGGCTGTTCGCGTTCGGATGAGTGTCCCACACTCGATGTGTGGAAGAACCTGGACAAGCTCATCAACGACTACCTCGATGGCGTGACGCTCGATACGCTCGTCGCCCCCAGCGAGGGCTACGACTACGTCATCTAGCCCCACCTGCTATTGGGGGACGGGGTAGAAATGGTAGATTTTCCTGCCCTCTGAGGCTCGACAAATGGCAAGGCCGCCCATCGTTGCGATGGACGGCCTTCGTTTTGGCGTGTTGTGGCGGTCCGTATCCGGTCGCTTTAGTTCCGGGCGATGCTGTCGAGAATGCTGCGCATGATGGATACCAGGATGCTGCCCATAAACGCCGATCCAAAGCTGGCGATGGAGATACCCGCGCCCAGCAGATTGACCGACAGGTAGCTGGCCAGCTCGAGCATAAAGCTGTTGACCACAAGCTGAAAAATACCAAGCGTGATAATAGTGAGTGGCAGCGAGATGACCGTCAGGAACGGCTTAACGAGCGAGTCGACGATGTTGAGGAACAGTCCCACGAAGGCAAAGCAGACCCAGGCGTCGGCCATGCCGAAGGGCTGAATGCCGGGGACGAGAAACGTTGCGATCGCGATGGCGATTGAGGTCAAAAGCCAGTTGAGCATAAAGCGCATGGTGTGAATCCTTTCTTGCGCATGGCGTGGTGAGGGAGCGTGAGAGGCACATGCCTTTGCAACTCGGACAGATGCTCGGGCACGGCTCTGTTTGGCCGCCCATTGTCTCAAATATTCGTGGAGCTTACGTGCGCATTCGGTTTCAAAACGGCGTTCGTCCTGAAAAACGCGCCGCTGGCAGAGAGTCTTGTCGCTTTAGTTTGGTGGTGTGCTACACTGCTACGGGCAAAAGCCACAGGCGTTGCCCTATTGCATAGAACGGGCGAACGATGCCCGATGTCAGTATCAACTTCGATGCCTTATGGCGGGTTTGGCGGTGATCGATGAATATCGAGAACATGTTTGACAAGCCTGATGTCAAGCAGCTGGTCCACGCATTTAGTCTTTTGGATGACGAGAAGGATATCCAGGCGTTTTTGACCGATATCTGCACGCCGCGCGAGATCTGCGATCTTTCGCAACGTCTGCAGGTTGCGCGTTATCTGGATGAGGGCGAGCCTTATGTTGAGGTTCAGGCCCGCACCGGCGCTTCGTCCACTACGGTGAGCCGCGTGTCCAAGGCACTCAACGGCGAGTACGGCGGCTATCGCAAGATCCTCATCAAGCTGGAGGATGGCGAGTAGGCCAGCGGTAAAAACGAATTGCGCAGAACCGTCCCTTCGGGGGCGGTTTTTTGATCCTTTGGGGACGGAGGAAAACGGATCACTGGGTTAGACTGACCTCCTCGGTGATCCATTTTCCTCCGTCTCCAAGGGGTCAAATCTGTTGGCGTGGGGCAAATCTGTCCGCGCGGGCGGGTAGGATGAAAGCATTGAATATTGCGAACGGTTTGAGTGGAGGACCATGCCTGTTCGAATCTATACCACCAACGCCGGCGCGGATTTGAGCGATGCCGAGGCGGCGCTGCTTGCCGACCTTATTGCCCGCCACGGGCGTGCCGTGCTGCTGGCGCCAACGTTTGCCGAGCTCGACCTGTGCCGTCATGATGCGGCGGAAGCCGGCGTTTCGCTGGGTATTGACTACAAGACGCCTACATCGTGGCTTCGCTCGCTTTGGGAGCTTTTGGGCGACGGGCGCGGTTTCGTCGACAACCTGCAGCGCCAGATGCTGTTTTCGGACATGGTAGCGCGCCTCGACGACGCCGACCTGCAGCCGCTTTCGCGCAGCCAGGGCACGGTGCGTATGCTCGCGCGTATGGCTCGCGATGTGCTGCCGGGTGTGGCAGGGACAGGCACCGAGCGTTGCTGCGACAACGTTTGCAAGCCCAAGCCCAAAAGCGACGCCGAGGCTCGCGTGTTTGAACTTTTGTGCGCCTATGCGCGCGGTTTGGACCGTCGAGATATGGTCGAGCCCTGCGAGGCGGCTGACATTATGGCCGATGCCCTGGCCGATAACCTGCCGGCGTGCACCCGCGCCGTATGCGTGCGCGGTATCACGTCGTTTACGCACGGCCTGCTCGAGCTGCTGTCTGCCGTGGCGAACAATGGGGGAGAGGTCGTCGTACTGCTTGCCTGCGAGCAGGCGGCGATGCGCGAGGAGCTTGCCGCGGCATTTGATGCCCGCGGTGTGCTGTTCGAGGCCGCGCCGCTGAGGGAGGACGCCGTCGCGTCTGATGCCGCTTGCGGGACCGCCGCTCAGCCTGCCTTTATTGAGGTCGCCGGCCCCCATGCCCGTGCCCATGCTTATGCGGACGCCATCGATAAGTTGGCGAAAACGCACAAGGAGTCCAAGGACGATAAGGCTGCTGCAACGCCCGCCGACCCCGTACGCGTGCTCGTTGTTTCTGCCCGGGCACCCCAGCTGTTCGGTGAGCTCGCCTCTCGTCTGGCGGCTCGTCATATCGCTGCCGAGACAGTTGAGTTCACGGCGTTTTCTCAATCCATTGCGGGCAGGCAGTTCACGGCGCTCGCCAACCTGATCGAGCGTATGAAGGCCGCCGACGAAGGGGCAGCTTCTAAGACTGAGTGGTGGCCCGCGCCGGAGCTTACCGACTGGATTTACAGTCCGCTTTCGGGCGCTGATGCCGTCAATGCCCGTACCTTCGATAAGAATATGCGTCTCTCGCGCAGCAAGACTACCGCGGGCGTTAAGAGCCTGCTGCAGAGCGTCCAAGGCCAGGTGAGGGGCGCGCGCAAGGCGGCGAGCGACGAGAACTGGTTTAAGAACGTGCCGTGCGTGGTCTCGGACGTGTTCCAGGCGCTGTGGCGTGACAAGCCCGTGACGGCGCTCAAGGCCATGCTTGCCGTTGCCGAGGCGTTGCCCGATCGCTCGCTGGGCAGCTTGGATGGCCAAGCCCGTCGCCAAGCGGAGGTGGCCCTGCTGCGCCACGTCATCGGCATCCTTATGAATGGCGCCCGCGCGCTCGACGTGTCGCAGGCCGCGATCGTGCCCGTGCTCGATGGCATTCGCACCAAGGTGGACAAGCGTAGTACCGCCTACGATTACGAGACCTACGAGGTTGACCGTGCGCCACGTGCTCAGGTTCGTTTTGCTTCGCTTGCCGATGCGGCGGCTCTGCGCCCCGGCAGCTACGATGCTGTGCTGTTTGCCGATGTCGATCTGGACAGCTATCCGCTCTCGCACGAGGAGGGACCGCTGGCTACGCTGACGGCGAGCCTTGGTCGCGAGGGCGTGACGCTTGAGCCTGCGGCCCTGCTGCGCGTGCGCTTTGGCCGTGCGATGCAAGCGTCGCGTGGTCCGGTTGCGCTCGCCCGCGTGACGCACGATCGCCAGGCGCGCGAGTGCTATCCGGCTGCCGTGTGGACCGAGCTGCGGGCGCACGCCGAGGCCGCTGACGCCGACAAGGCCGCTGACGATGCTAAGGCCACTGGTGACGCTAAGGCCGCTGACGCCGACAAGGCGAAGTGCGTGGGTGAGGGCGATATCGTAAGGGACTTCGATCCCGCGGCAGGCGAAGGTCTCAAACGCGAGCGCGTGACCTGTGAAGCCCCTCAGCATCTGAGTGCCGAGGCCGTGCCGTATTTGGTCCTGCGCCGTCGCGATGGCGAGGGCGAGGGCGCGCCGCTCGTGCCGCGCCTGACGTCCGCCTCGCAGATCGAGGCCTATTCCACCTGCCCGCTGTGCTGGTTCGTCTCGTATCGCGTCAAACCTCAGTCCATCGATGCGGGCTTTGGCAACATGGAGAAGGGCAACTTTGTCCATGACGTGCTGGAGCACTTGCATGCACGTCTTCCGCAGGAGGGCATGGAGCGCGTGACGCCCATGAATCTGCCGCGCGCGCAGGGGCTGTTGCGCGAGGTCTTTGCCGAGACCCTGGCCGAGCATGCGGGCAAGCGCGGTACCGAGGGCCCGCTGGTGCCGCTCTCTCCAGTGGAGGAGCGCCAGGTGGCTGAGATCTTGCCGCAGCTGGAGGGCGTGCTTGCCTACGAGTCCGAGGCGCTCACCCCCTTTGCTCCGCGCTACCTGGAGTTTGCGTTCAACGAGCTCCAGGTCGAGTATGCCGGTTGGCCGCTCGGCGGGCGCATCGACCGCGTGGATGTGGATGCCGAGAATCGCGCCGTGGTAATCGACTACAAGCATCGTTCGGGTGTCGAGGAGTTTAAGCTCGCCGACCCCACGGTTCGCGACGAGGAATCGGGCGAGGCCGCCATCGACGACCCGCGGTGGCTGCCGCCCCATACCCAGACGCTTATCTATGCGCAGGCCATGCGCCGGGCGCTGGATCTGGATGCCCGTGCGGCGCTCTATTTTTCGACCAAGGGCGGCAAACCGGCGCTGCGCGGCGCCGCGAGTGCCGAGCTGCTCGAGGAGGAGCGTGGTGACGGCCGCATCCCGGGGCTTAAGAAGGGCTTTCCCGGCGAGGGTGGCAGCATGGACTTCGACGCCCTGCTCGATCGCGTGGAGGCCGGCATCGCCGAGCGCCTGCACGAACTCGAGGCAGGCGACGTTGCCGCCGTCGACCCGACGTCGGCTCAGGCCGCGCATGCGCGCTGCTCGTATAACCACGAAGGAACGTTTGTAAGGAGGGACGTGTAGACCATGGATCTTTCGACTTTGATGCCGCAACAACTGCAAGTCGTCAAAACGCTCGACCGTCCGCTGTTTGTCTCGGCGGGCGCCGGTTCGGGCAAGACCTTTACCCTCACGCGCCGCATCGTCTACGCGCTCTCGCCCGAATCCGGTCCGTTTGTCGAGCATCTGGATCAGGTGCTCGCCATTACCTTTACCAAAGATGCCGCGGCCGAGATTCGCGACCGCGTGCGTCGCGCGCTTATCGAAGAGGGTATGGACGAGGAGGCCCTGACCGTCGACGACGCTTGGATCTCGACCATTCACGGTATGTGTTCGCGCATCCTGCGCGCGCATGCGTTGGAGCTGGGCATCGATCCCGAGTTCACGGTGCTTACCGATACCGATGAGCTTATGGATCAGGCTGTTGAGCATGTGCTGGCCCGCGCGACGGCGCCCGATGCCGCCCCCGAGCTCGCGGCATCGCTCAAGGCCCTCTACGCCTGGTATCCCATGGCGGGCGAGGGCGGTCCCTTTGGCGCCGGCACGACCATCAAGGGTCTGGTGCGCGACCTGCTGGAGCTCTCGAGCCAGCTGCCGGGCGGTATGGACGACGTGCGCGTGGCGCGCGGCCAGGCCGACACCTCGGCCCTTGCCGATGCCTATCGATCGGCGTTGGGCGCAAGCAAGGCCGCGACCGAAAAAGCGCAGACGGCGCTCGATGCCATCGACGCGTTCGAGGCGAGCGGCAAGACCATGGCCGATGCGGCGCGACTCATGATGTCGTGCACCATGCCGCGCGCGAGCAAGGCATTCCCTAAGGAGCAGGTGGAGCTACTCAAGGCAGAGGCCGCCGATGCGTTTATCAATATCGTGCTGGCCTGCGGCGGTCCCGCGCTCGAGGCACTGGTGGGGCTTGCCCGTGCTGTAGAGGCTGAGTACCGCGCGCTCAAGGCCGGCCAGTCTGCCCTCGACAACAACGATCTGCTGCGCATGGCCTACGAGGCCCTGCGCGATTACCCGGCCATCCGAGCGGCATACGAGGGTCGCTTTAAGATGGTCATGATCGATGAGTTCCAGGATACCGATCAGATGCAGGTCGACCTGATCCGTTACCTGACGGGTGCGGGGGAGCGCGCGTTGTGTACCGTAGGCGATGCACAGCAGTCGATCTACCGCTTCCGCGGGGCGGAGGTCGAGGTGTTCCGTCGCCAGGAGCGCAAGGTGGGCTCGTCTGCCGCGCCCGAGGCGACTGCCGCGGCCGACGCCCCTGCTGGCGAGCTCGTTAAGCTCGTGCGCAACTTCCGCAGCCACGACGAGGTGCTACGCTATGTGGCTCGCGTCTTCGACGGCGACGACGGCGGCCTGATGCAGGGCTTTTTGGATCTTGAGGCGAGCGACGGCCGCAAGGACACGCTGGTGGCAGACGCCTCGCGTCGTCAGGCCCTCTTTGTTGCCGGCGGCAGTACGCAGGAGCGCACACAGGCCAAGGCCCGCGCGATCGCAGAGCGGTTCCGCGCGCTTGCCGATGCCGGTCAGCCCCAGGGCGGCATGGTGCTGCTGCTGGGCCGCATGACCAACGCCGACGTCTATGCCCAGGCTTTCCGCGACCAAGGACTCGACTGCGTGATCGCGGGTGGCTCGGTCTTTGCCCAGGCAGCCGAGGTGCAGACGGTGCGCGCCCTAGTCTGCGCGCTCGCCAATCCGGCCGATACGGCGCAGGGCCTTATGCCGCTGCTGGCCTCGCCGATGTTTGCGCTCGGCGCCCAGGAGTTCCTGGCGCTGGCGACCAAGCTGGACGACCAGACGGGGGAGACCTCGCGCCGCAACATCGACGCGGGCATCATGAGCGATTCCGATGTGCCGGGCTTGCAGAGCCTGCCGCTCGTGACGCGCGCCCGCGAGGTGCTATGCTATGCGCTTCGTCGTGTGGGCCGCGATTCGTTCGCGGCGATCGCGCGCGACGTGGTCAACGCTTCGGGCTGGTTTGTGCGTCTGGCACAGCGTGGTCCCGAGGGCAAGGCCATTGCCGCCAACGTGCTCAAGGCGCTCGATGCTGTGGTTGAGGCCGAGGCCGAGTTCGGTAACTCGCCGCGCTCCATTGCGCTGGCCTTTGACCGCTTCCTGGCGGGCAAGGAAGCCCCGGGCGCGCTCAACGAGGAGGGTGACGGCGCGGTACGCATCATGACCGTGCATGCGTCCAAGGGCCTGGAGTATCCGGTCGTGGCGGTTGCGGAGTGCTTTGGCGTGCGCAAATCGTCCGGTGCGGCACAGATGGGTCGCGTCGAGGGCGGAGCGCAGGTCGTGGCACTGCCTGCACGCTTCGACGGCGTTAAACTCGCGGACGGCACGTTCGTAAAGGGCGATGACGTCAAAAAGCAGTTTGAGCACGCGTTTAAGGGCAAGGGCACGTCGCTGTGGCTGCCGCCAGAGCTCATGGAGGATGTCTGCGCGACGGGTTCTCCCGCCGAGGCATTTGCTCACTTGCGCAACGACGACCTGCAGCTTTCGCTCGAGGAGCGGGCTCGTCTGCTTTATGTCGCCATGACGCGAGCGCGCGAGCTGGTCATTCTGGCGATGGATGCCGGCGTGAGCCGCGGCAAGCTGTGCGCGCCGACCTTCGATGTCGAGACCGATCTGACCTACGACGTGCTGCGTCGTATTCTGCCGACGGACGGCCTGGACATGCCGCAGCTCGATGCCGACCGTTTGGTGTTCGACAACTCCCAGCCGGGCGACTACGAGCTCATCTCGCTGGCTGACTTTGCTTTTGGCGAGCAGTCGTTTGAGGCCAATGCTTCGCTTGATGCCGAAGGCAGGCTTGTCCGCGGCGATGCGGAGCCGGAGGGTGCCGGTGCGGATGCCCGCGCTGCCGTTCCCGGTCCTGCCGACCCCGAGCCCGATGCGTTTGAGCTCGTGTATCCCCAGGCGGTGGGCGTGCGCATGGGCACCTGCCCGTATCCGGCGCGCGATTCGTACAGCTACTCGTCAATTGCCGCGGCGCTGCATGCCGAGTCCGAGGACCGTGCCGCCGAGGCACACGTGCCCATGGACGAGGCCGGCGATGGTGCGGAGTCGGATGGTTCCGAGATGACGGATGCGGACGTGGCTGCTGTCGAGCCCGCCGGCAACCCCATGGCGCTGGGCTCGGCGTTCCATGCCGCCTGCCAGTGGCTGATCGAGATGGGTGCCGATGAGCTGCCCGCCGCGCGTGCCGATGCGCTGGCGCGTCTGTGGCGCCTGACGCCGGAGCAGCGCGAGCGCTTCGACGTTGCCCTGGACCGCTGGCTCAAGTCGGCGGTCCGTGCCGAGCTGCTTGCCTGGCCGTGCGTTCGCGCCGAGGTGCCGTTCTTTTCGCTGGGCTGCGAGGACAAGGACATTGCCCGCTACGGTGCATATGCCGAGGGCGCCATCGATGCACTGGCGACCGACCCGGCCGATCCGTCACGCGCACTGGCCATCGACTACAAGACGGGTGGCACGCCGGATGAGACACCCGACCAGCTGTTCGAGAAGCACGCCCTGCAGGCGCGCGTCTATTCGGATGTTCTGCACAAGGCGGGCTTTAAGACGGTGACGGTCAAGTTCGTCCGCGTGGAGCAGTCCGATCCCTCCAACCCCGCCGAGTCCCAGGTGGTCACCTACAACCTCTAGCTCACCAGGGCCGTCCGCACGCCCAGTCTCCCCATAACTTGCGGTGAAATAGTTCCTGTTTTACGGCCCAGCTGGCTCCATCAGGAACTATTTCACCGCAACTCAGAATCAGTCGGGGGTGCGGATTACGCGGATGAAGTTGCCAATCAAGGGTGCGGATTACGCAAATTTACACTTGACGTTCATCTCGGGTGGGCCTATAAATACATGTGATGGGTTGTTATCCCTTTGGGGAGCATGGCCATCCGGATTCCGTTCGTTATTCAATTGCACATATATTCGGGTGTCACTTTAGGGCATGACCGTAGGCAAGTAGGGTGCTGCTTTCTGCCGAGGTCATGCCCTTTTTGTTCAGCTCCGAATGAGTGCCCTATCATCAAGAGAGGAGGTGCATCGATATGCTGGCGATCAGAAAGCTCAACAATAACGCCGTGATTTGTCGAGATAGTCGCGGTCGCGAGGTCGTGGCGCTCGGCAAGGGTGTCGGCTTCGGTGGTGACTTCCCCCGGGAGCTCGCGATGGACCATATCGAGCGCACGTTCTATAGCATCGATGCCGAGGGGCAGCGTATCATGCAGGATCTTCCTGCCGATGTGGTGCTGTTTACGGCAAAGATCATGGATATTGTAGAGAACGAGCTGCCTTACGAACTCAGTCCCAACGCCGTGCTCATCATGGCCGACCATATCGCCTTTGCGATTGCGCGGCAGAGGAAGGGCATTCGTTTTGATATGCCCCTTACCTATGATGTGCAGCAGCTTTATCCGCTGGAATACAAAATCGGCCGCTACATTACCGCGCGCGTGCGGCAGGAGTTGGGCGTCGAGCTGCCGCGCGAAGAGGTGGCAAGCATCGCCATGAATTTGGTCAATGCAAAGACTGGGGCAGAGGTTACTGTGGCAAGCGATCGCGCCCAATCGTTTGAGCGCCTGCTCAACGATGTCACTGATATCGTCGAGTACGATTTCCGTACCATCATCGATCGGGAGTCTTTTGAGTTCTCACGGTTTGCGACACACGTGCAGTATCTGTTCAAGCGTATCAAGGGTAACGATAGCCTCAGCAGCGCCAATTTGCCGCTTTATGCGAATTCGCGCGAGGAGTTTCCCGAGCTTGCGCAATGCATCGACCACATCTGTACCTATATGAAGCGGGAATGGCATACGGAGCTCACCGACGAGGAGAAGCTTTACTTCATGCTCCATGTCAACCGTATCTGTACGAAGGCGGAATCCGGCACAGCCGGACGCTGACAACCCAGGCCAGAAGGATTGTAACCTGTGTTAGGGCAGGGCATGACCTCCGAAAGTACGAGAACCATCTCGTGCCACGACGATTCGTGGCGTAAAAGGAGGAATGATGACTAACTATCAAAAACTCGCCCAAAGAATCATCGAAGAGGTGGGCGGCAAGGCGAATGTTTCAAGCGCGACGCATTGCATGACGCGTCTGCGCCTCGTTCTTAAGGACGAGGGGCTTGCAGATGACGCCAAGCTCAATGCGATTCCCGAAGTGATTAGCGTGGTGCACGCTGGCGGCCAGGTGCAGCTCGTAATCGGGCCGACCGTCGACAAGGTCTACGACGCGGTATGCAGGGAAGGCGGCTTTGAAGTCCAGACGGCGATTGATGAAGATCTGGACGCAGCAGAGAGGCTTCCCTGGAAGGAGCGGTTCGCTCCGAAGCGCATCGGCAATCTGATTCTCGATGCGGTGAGCGGCTCTATCGCTCCCATTCTGCCCGTGTTCTGCATCGCGGGTATCTTCCGCATGTTCACCATTTTGCTTGGTCCGGAAGGCGCGGGCCTTCTAGCCGCGGAGGGCAGCATGTACCGGCTCTTCACCTTGGTGGGAGACGCGGCATATTACTTCCTGCCGATCTTCGGTGCCTATGCGGCGGCCAAGAAGTTCCAGACGAGTCCTGTGCTCGCGCTCATGACGGCTGCTATTATGATTCATCCGAGCATGCTCGCTATCGTCGAGGAGGGCGCTCCGTTCGACGTCTACGGCATCCCCATGACGCTGGTGAATTACACACAGTCGGTGCTTCCCATCATCCTCATCGTGTGGATTCAGTCCTACGTAGAGGGGCTTATCAAGAAGCATTGCCCTGACATGCTGCGCATCCTCGTGATTCCAGTGGGGACCATGCTCATCATGCTGCCGCTTGCACTCTGCGTCTTCGGCCCCGCCGTCTCCTTCATTATGGGCATCATCGCCGATATCATCATCTGGCTCGGCGCGAACGCCGGTCCGCTGTGCGGTCTGGTGGTCGGTGCGACGTGGAACCTCGTGATCGCTACCGGCATGCATGTGCCGATTCTCACCGCTATGATGCCCGGCTGGCTTGAGGTGGGCTATGACGCCGTGTGCACTCCGGGTACGACGGTGGTTGTTTACGTGACGCTTGCGGTCGCGCTCGCCTACGGCATCCGTGCAAAGGGCAAGGCTAACCGTCAGCTCGGTTGGACTACCTTCGCTACCTATGCGCTCGGCCGCGTATCCGAGCCCATCATTTACGGCATCCTCTTGCGCGATAAGAAGGCGCTCGCTTGGTCGATGATCGGCGGCGCGGCCGGCGGCCTTGCATGCGGTCTGCTCAACGCGCGCATCTTCGTCTTCTCGGGAGTCGGCTTCCCGTGGATGAACGTCATCAAGTTCAGCCAGGACATCATTCCGGGCGCCATCAGCTGCGCGATTGGCTTTGCGGTGACATTCGCCCTCTGCATGGTCTTTGGCTTCGACAATCGCGAATCGGGCGAGAAGGAAGCCGAGGAGGCCCTTGAGGCTTAAGCGCTGCATCTAGAAGGGTGCCTTAGCGCAACGAGTCTCTTCTCGGAACTGGGGCCCCATGAACCCGGACGGGCACCGCTGCATGGTGGTGCCCGTTCGCACTAAAAGCAAGATAAGGAGGACTCCCATGCCATTGCGTTCTGATTTCCTCTGGGGCGGCGCGCTTTCCGCCAACCAGTGTGAGGGTGCCTGGGACGAGGGCGGGCGGGGGCTCGCCAACGCGGATCTTCTGCCGTACGGGCGGGACCGTCTCGCCGTCATCAGGGGTGACGACGTTCCGCTCGAGCCGCTGTCCGACCATTACTACCCGGCCCAACAGGCCATCGATTTCTATCATCATTACCGCGAGGACATCGCGCTCTTCGGCGAGATGGGCTTCAAGGCTCTGCGCCTCTCCATCGCATGGAGCCGTATATTCCCCAACGGGGATGACTCCGAACCCAACGAGCAGGGCCTCGCGTTCTATGAGGATGTGTTTCGCACCTGCCTCGAACAGGGCATCGAGCCGGTGGTGACGCTCAACCACTATGACGTGCCCATGCATCTTGTTACGGCATACGGCGGTTGGCGCAACCGCGCTCTCGTGGGCATGTTTGAGCGCTTCGCTCGCACTGTGTTCGCACGTTACCGCAATCAAGTGCGCTCTTGGCTCACGTTCAACGAGATCAACATCATGACCTCTGCGTGCTTCATGGCGGCAGGCATCGTGTTTGATGAGGGGGAGGACCGCTACGTCTCCGTTCATAACGCGGTGCATCACGTGCTCGTGGCGAGTGCTTGCGCGGTGCGCGCCTGCCATGAGATCATCCCTGGTGCGCAAATCGGCTGCATGCTCAATGCGGGTATTTTCTATCCTGCTACCTGCAACCCTGCCGACGTTAAAACGGCTCAGGACGAGAATCGCAAGCACTACATGTTCACCGACGTGCAGGTGCGCGGCCACTATCCGTGCTACATGCTCACGGAGTATGAGCGTCAAGGGTTCGCGATTCCTTGGGCGGAGGGCGATGAGGAGGTCCTTGCGCAGAATCCGGTGGACTTCGTGGGCTTCTCTTACTACTCGACGCGCGTGGCGCAGGCAAACACCGAGGGGCAGTTCGACTCCAATCTACTCAAGAGTGCCCCCAACCCTTACCTCAAGATGGAGCCATGGGGCAGATTCATCGATCCCGCAGGGCTGCGCATCACCATGAACGACATATACGACCGGTACGAAAAGCCGCTCTTTATCGTGGAGAACGGTCTCGGAGCCCCGGATGAGCCGGATCAGAACGGCTTTGTGGATGATGGATACCGTATCGATTACCTGCGCGAGCACATCCAGGCTATGAAGGACGCCGTCGAAATCGACGGGGTGGACCTCCTGGGCTACACGTGCTGGGGACCGATCGATCTGGTTTCGGTCGCAACGGGCCAGATGCGCAAGCGCTACGGTTTCATTTATGTCGACCTCGATGACGAAGGACACGGCACACGTCGGCGCAGCAAGAAAAGATCGTTCGAGTGGTATCGCAAGGTAATTGCCTCAAACGGCGAGGACCTGAGCTGAGCTTTCCTCAGGGGCCGGACCGCGACATGGGGTCGCGGTCCGGCCCCTTTGCGACGAATGAAGCAATCAGGTCAAAGCAGCTAAAAAAGACACGTCCCAAAAAGACTGCCCGTGTGGGTTTGGCTAGGTTCGGGCGCTGTCCGTGCCGTGGGGTAAAATCGTTCAGTCAGAACACGAACCCGCATCGGAGCTCATCACATGGCATTCGTCCATCTGCACAATCACACTGTTTTCTCCATGCTCGACGGCGCAACCCGTATCCAGGATATGGTCAATCGTGCCGTTGAGCTGGGCATGCCCGCCGTGGCCATTACCGACCACGGCTACATGTATGGCGTACCCGACCTGGCGCTGGCCTGCGACGCCGTCAACCACAACACGCCCGAGTACAAAACCTGGAGCCACGACAAGGCCTTCTTGGAAAAGGACCGCCGCGACGAGCTGGTGGAGCCCGATCCCGAGTCCAGCCCGCGCGAGCATGCCCAGTATGTGAAGGACATGGCCATGTGGGACGAGAAGGGCAACATCGACGAGCTCAAGCCGCCTCTGGTCATCAAGCCCATCTTTGGCTGCGAGGTCTACTTTACGCCGGACGAGACGCTTGCCCGCGACCATAAGCCCGAGCTCTACCACATGATCCTTCTGGCCAAGGACCAGGAGGGATACGTCAACCTGATGCAGACGGTCTCCGAGGCCGCCGTGCAGGGCTTTTACTATAAGCCGCGCGTGACGCTCGACAACCTGCGCCGCCACGCCAAGGGCATGATCTGCACGAGCGCCTGCATCGCGGGCATCATCCCCAAATACATCGACCGCGGTGACATGGAGGGCGCCATCAAGTGGGCCGAGACCTTCCGCGATACCTTCGAACCCGGCGACTTTTACATCGAGATCCAGGAACACGGCATCACTACCGACAATGGTCTGACCGACGAGCAGATGGACCGTACGCTCATCGATATCGCCAAGCAGGTGGGCGTCAAGGTCATCGCCACCAACGACTTCCACTACCTGCGCCGCGAGGACGCGCCCGTGCAGGACGTCATCATGTGCATTGGCATGAACGCCAAGGTCGACGACCCTAACCGCATGCGCATGACTGGCTCGGAGTTTTACATGAAGACCGAGGAGGAGATGCGGGCGATGTTCCCGTATTGCCCCGAGGCCTGCGACAACACGCTCGAGATCGCCGACAAGTGCTACGTTGAGCTGGACTGGGACTCCATCATCCTGCCGCGCTTCCCGCTGCTCGATCCCGGCGAGACGCACGAGAGCCAGTTCCGCCGCGAGTGCGAGAAGGGCCTGCGCCAGCACTACGGCGACGACTGGGCCACGCGCGAGATTGGTGGCGTCAACATCAAAGAGCGCTTTGAGTACGAATACAAAGTCATCTGCGACAAGGGCTTTGCCGCCTACTTCTTGATTGTTGCCGAGTACGTGCAATGGGCCAAGGACAACGGCATCGGCGTCGGCCCCGGCCGTGGCTCGGCCGCCGGCGCTATCGTCGCCTACGCCATGAACATCACCGCGTTCGACCCGCTCGAGAACGGTCTGATGTTCGAGAGGTTCCTGTCCCCGCAGCGTACCGAGATGCCCGATATCGATATGGACTTCGACGATGAGCGGCGCCTCGAGGTCGTGGAGCACGTTCGCCAGCTCTACGGCCCCGAGAAGGTCACCCACGTCATCACCTACTCGACCATTAAGGCCAAGCAGGCCATCAACGACGCTGCGCGCGTCCTGGACTACCCGGTCTACATGGGCCAGCGTCTGTCCAAGATGGTCTCGAGCGACCCCAAGGTCAAGCTCAAGCAGGTGCTCGAAAAGCAACCCGGCAAAGAGGATCTGTTTAACCCCGATTTTGCCGAGGCCTATAAAAAGGACGACGACGCCCGCCGCATCATCGACACGGCGCTCTCGATTGAGGGCCTTACCCGTGGCGAGGGTGTGCACGCGTGCGCCGTTCTGATCTGCCGCGACCCCGTCAACGAGCACGTGCCCACCAAGCTCGACACCAAGGGCGGCGTCGAGATTACCCAGTACGAAGGTCATACCGTTGCCGACATGGGCCTGCTCAAGATGGACTTCTTGGGCCTGCGCACGCTGACGGTTATCTCCAAGGCCAAGGCAAACATCAAAAAGAACTTCGGCATCGACATCAAAGAGGAAGAGATCCCCTTTGACGACCCCGAGATCTTTAAGCTCATGGGCTCCGGCCATACCGCCGGCGTCTTCCAGGTCGAGTCCGCCGGCATGACGGCCACGATCAAGAACATGAAGCCCACCGAGTACAAGCACGTCGTGGCATTGATCGCCCTGTACCGCCCGGGCCCGCTGGGCGCCGGCATGGTTTCGTCCTACATCAACCGTATGAACGGCAAGGAGCCGGCCGTCTCCTACGACGACCGCCTGGACGACATCTTGGGCGAAACCTACGGCACCATGGTCTACCAGGAACAGGTTATGCTCATCTCCGTCGAGATGTGCGGCTTCTCCAAGGGCGAATCGGACTCGCGTATCCGTAAGCCCGTGGCTAAGAAAAAGATCAAGCTGCTCACGTCGACGGTGCTGCACTGGGAGGATGGCTCGGACGAGACCACCTACGACCACTGGATGAACGGCGCTATCAAGAACAACTACACGCGCGAGGTCGCCCAGAAGATTTGGGACGATGTTCTCGAGTTCGCATCCTACGCCTTCAACAAGTCGCACTCCGCCGGCTACGCCATCCTGGTTATGCAGACGGCGTGGCTCAAGGCGCACTATCCGCACGAGTACATGGCGGCCGTTCTGACGTCCTATACGGGCAAGACCGACAAGATCGTGCACTACGTCTCGGCGTGCCGTCACGACGGCATCCCCGTGCTGTCGCCAGATGTCAACGAGTCCGGCACCGAGTTCACGGCTACCAAGGAGGGCGTGCGCTTTGGTCTGGCCGGCATCCGCGGCGTGGGCACCGGCGTGGCGCAGGCGATTATCGCCGAGCGCGAGGCGGGCGGTCCGTTTAAGACACTGCACGACTTTGTCGAGCGCGTGGACTCGAGCCAGGCCAACCGTCGCGTAATCGAATCGCTGATCAAGGCAGGCGCCTTCGACTCCACTGGGTATCCGCGTCGTCAGATGATGCACTTTGTGGACAAGAACAACCCCGAGAACATCATCGACGCCGCGATAAAGCGCCAGAAGGACCGCGCGAGCGGCCAGACCTCGTTCTTCGACATGTTTGGCGACGTTGAGGGCTCGGGCTTTGAGGTGAGCGTGCCCGATCCGGACGGCCAGGAGTGGGACCGCCACCTTAAGCTGAGCCAGGAGAAGGAGGTTCTGGGCATCTATGTCTCGGACCACCCGCTGCGCCCGTTTGAGTATGCACTAGCCAAGGCGCGCGACTTCTCGTTCTCGCAGATCGATACCGGCTACGAAGTTCAGAATCCTACGGGCGGCACCATCAACCAGGAGATTCCCGAGGGCAAGGCGCTGTGGTGGGCCGGCATGGTCTCGAGCGTGTCCAAGCGCGTGACCAAAAACGGTGACCCCATGGGCATCGTGCAGCTCGAGGACATGGAAGGCGAGGCCACGGTCGTGGTGTTCCCCAAGACCTACAAGGAGGCCGAGGGGTATCTGTACGGCGAGGTCGATCCCGAGACCGGCGCGCAGCTGTCCGACGCCTTTGTGCGCATCAAGGGCAAGCTCGAGCGCTCGGACCGCGGCGACCAGATCATCGCGCAGGAGATTGTGCCGCTGGAGCTCAACGAGGAGAACAACAAGCCCAAGGTGTTTGAGGTCATGGTGCCCAACAGCCGCTTTAGCCAGGGCAATATGGCGCGTCTTGCCACGGTGCTCACCGCTAACCCGGGCGGCGACCGCGTGGAGATCTTTATCGAGCAGGTGGACGGGCGCGTGCTGCGCGCCGAGGTGCCTGCCAAGGTCAACGCGCGCTCGATTCCGCTGCTGGCCGAGGCCAAGGCCATTGTGGGTAACCAGGGTCGCGTGACGGTGATCTAAGCTACCCCGGGTGAGATTGGAGGAAGTGATGGCGCAGGGGACGTTTGTGCAGGCGCTTCGCAAAGAGGCGGCGTTGAGCGGCACCTTTATGAAGGGGCGTTCGCTCATGCTCAACGGCGCCGTGCTGTCGATCGAGGACAGCGGCTCGCGCTTCTCCAAAAACGTGACGGTCGAGGGCTCGGTGCGCGGTTCGCGTGGCGACCTGTACAAGACGCACGTGGCGCTCGACATGGACGAGCACGAGGTGATCGACTACGACTGCGATTGCCCCGCCGCCTATCGTTACCCCGGTATGTGCAAGCACGCTATTGCCACGGCTCTGGCGTATTTGGATGCCAGCGGCGCCGAGCCCGTCGAAGGTTTGCGCACGCCGGTTCGCACGTTTACGGCGCAGTCGAAACAGCCCGCGCGCACCGCACCCAAAGCGCCGGCCGTCAACCCCAACTTTCCCTTTCCGGCGCCCGTCCCCACGAGCCCGAGCCTTGTGGCGGCGCTCTCCGATCTTTCGGACGCGCGCATGGATGAGCTGGCGAGCATGCGCCGCAAGCTTGCCGGTGCCGTTGATCCCGACGCCCCCAAAGCGGCATTGGAGCCCTCGTTGGTGCCGTACTACAATCCGCTGTTCGCTGACCGCTTTAGCTGGGCGCTCGAGTTCCGCATTCGCTGTGGATCGGTCTCCTACGTGGTCAAGGACATCGACGGCATGGCCGATGCCTACGTGCGCGGCGGCACGTTCTCCTATGGCAAGAAGCTCACGTTTGTCCATTCACCTGAGGCCTTTGACGAAACATCGGCAAAGCTGCTCAACCTTGTTGTGACGACAGTTGCCTATCTCGATGACATCACAAGCTCGCGTTCGGCGTCGTACGACTTTGCCCGCAGCGGTTTTGTTGCCGAGCGTCAGTTGCCGCTGTCCGAGCATAGCATCGTATATGTGCTGGACCTGCTGCGCGGCCAGACCATCTCCTTTGAGCCCGCCTGGTCGCGGGGGATGACGACGCATCGCACCTACGACGTGGCGGTTGAGCTGTCTCCGCAAGGGGAGGACGAGGCATCCGCTAAGCGCCCACCGCTGCTTGCCGCCAAAATCGCGCCGGCGGCTGGTGGTAGCTATGACCTGCGCCTGCCCGCCGATATGTACTGCTTTGCGTCGGGCGATGCCGCCTACTTGGTTGACACGCGCCGCGCGCGCCGTACCGACGCTGCATTTGCTCAGCATGCCGCACCTTTTTTGTCGCGCTTGCTGCCGTGCCGCACGCCCGCCCATATTGCCGCCGAGCAGGTGGGTGAGTTCTGCCGTATGGCGCTGCCCATTTTGCGCGACTACACCGACCTCACCGCGCCCGCCGCGCTCGATACCGTGGCACCCGAGCCGAGCTTTGCTATGGCGATCGGTGTCGACGATGGGCTCGTGACCTGCATAATTACGGTTACCTACGGCGATTGGTCGGCGGATCTCTTTAGCTTGGGCGCTCCGGGCAGCCCCTTCGAAGAGCAGCGCCCCGGTGTGCCACCCCGCGACGAGGTGGCGGAGTTTCGCGTTATGGATACAGCGGCCCTGTACTTCGATTTCTACAAGGGCGGTCTGGCGTTTGAGGAGCGCGATGATGAGAGCCTGTTCTGTCTGCTGACCGAGGGTCTGTCCGCCCTGTCCGAGCTGGGTGAGGTCATGCTCAGTGACCGTCTGCGCCAGGTCTCGGTCCGCCCTGCGCCCAAGCTTTCGGTGCGTGCGACCGTCAAGAGTAACCTGCTCGACGTCGAGCTGGGCGCGAGCGGGCTTTCGGCCGCGGACCTTGCCGTCTATCTCGATTCGTACAAGCGCCACCAGACGTTTGCGCGCCTGACGTCCGGCGACATCGTGCGCCTGGATGAGGGAGCGCGCGCCGCGTTTGGCCTTGCCGAAGATCTGGGTGTCGATGCCGTCGACCTGCTCGACGGCGTGTCGCTTCCCGCGTCGAGCACCCTTTTTGTCGATAGCATGCTCGCGCGCACGCCGGCGCTCGAGGCCGATCGCGACGCCGCGTTCCGCCGCACCGTCGAGCGCCTGGACACGCTCGGCAAGATGGACTTTACGGTACCCGCCTCGCTCAAGGCAACGATGCGCGGCTACCAGGTCGACGGATACCAGTGGCTCGGCTCGCTCGAACACCTGGGCCTTGGCGGCATCTTGGCCGACGACATGGGCCTGGGCAAAACGCTCCAGATGATTGCGCATATTCTGGCGCGCGTGGAGGCGGGGGACACCAAGCCCACGCTCGTGGTATGCCCGGCCTCACTCGTGTACAACTGGACCGCCGAGCTGGAGCGCTTTGCCCCGTCGCTCGATGTGTGCGCCATCGTGGGCGCCAAAGCTCAACGTCGTGTACAGATTGCCGGCGTGGCCGAGCATAGCGTGGTTGTGACGTCGTATGATCTTATGCGGCGCGATATCGACGAGTACGTCGAGCAGGATTTTGCCCGCGTGGTGCTCGATGAGGCCCAGTACATTAAAAATCCGCTCACGCAGGTGGCGCGCGCCGCAAAGCGCCTGCCTGCCGGCGTGCGCTTTGCCCTGACGGGCACGCCCATCGAAAACCGCTTGTCCGAGCTTTGGAGCATCTTCGACTTTTTGATGCCGGGCCTTTTGGGGACGCGCGAGTCGTTTGCCAAGCGCTTTGAGAGCCCCGTCGAGCATGCCGAGGGCGATAGCGCCGCTCGCCTGCAGGCGCTCGTGTCGCCGTTTGTGCTGCGCCGTGTCAAGGAAGACGTGGTGGCCGACCTGCCCGAGAAGATCGAGGACACAGTCGTGGCGCAGCTCACCGGCGAGCAGCGCAAGCTCTACCTGGCCAACCAGGACCGCATCGCCCAGCAGGTGCAGCACCGCGAGGCATCCGAGTTTAAGAAAGACAAGCTCAAGGTGCTCGCCGAGCTCACCAAGCTGCGCCAGATCTGCTGCGACCCGCATCTACACTACGAGGATTACAAGGCGGGGAGCGCCAAACTCGATACGTGCATGGAGCTCGTGCACGGCGCACTCGACGGTGGACATCGCATCTTGTTGTTCAGCCAGTTTACGGGTATGCTCGATATCATCGGTAAGCGCTTGGCCAAGGAGGACATCGCCTTCCTTAAGCTCACGGGCGCTTCGTCTAAGGAGAGCCGCGCCAAGATGGTCGCGCAGTTCCAAGCGGGCGAGGTTCCGGTCTTTTTGATTTCGCTCAAGGCGGGCGGCGTGGGCCTTAACCTGACGGCGGCCGACGTGGTCATCCACTACGACCCGTGGTGGAACGTGGCAGCGCAGGACCAGGCGACCGACCGCGCGCACCGTATTGGCCAGCAACATACCGTGACCGTGTACAAGCTCATCGCCAAGGACACGATCGAGGAGCGCATTATGCAGATGCAGGAGTCCAAGCGCGACCTGGTCAACAGCGTGCTCGGCGGCGACGGCATCTCGTCGGCGCTGTTTACCCGCGAAGATGTTCTGGCGCTGCTGGGCGGCGACGGGCGCTAACCCGCTCGGGTGGGGCCGCCAGGGCGGATAGCGCACGCTGCCCCATCGTCCCCGCCCGTTATGTGTTCATTTGCAATGCCGTGGATGGTTTGTCTGCCTTTGGGCATAAGAACCATCAAGAACATTGGCACGTCAGCAAAGGAGAACATCATGGCGAAATTCTTTAAGGACCCCGACGGTAAGCTCATTGCCGCCCTTGGCAACGACGTTGCAGCCCCTGCCGGTTGCACGGAACTGACCGCAAACACTGAGGACGCGGCGCACGAGAAGCACGTGCCTGTTGTCGAGACCGAGCGCGACGGTCACGTGATTCGCGCACGCGTTGGCTCGGTCGAGCACCCCAGCCTGCCCGAGCACTATATTGAGTGGATCGCCCTTGAGGCCGAGGGCCGCTTAGAGGTCCATTACCTTGAGCCCGGCATGAAGCCCGCGACGTTTTTTGCCGGCGGTTCCAAGACCGGTACCGTCTATGCCTACTGCAACCTGCACGGGCTGTGGTCCGCGACGTTCTAGGAGCGCGCCCCCGCTCGGGGTATCATAGCTAGCATATGCACATGCGAGCGCCGACTGCATCATGCGGCCGGCGCTTTTACTACGATTTCGATGGTTTACGACGGAAAGGGCTGAGCCATGAAGCTCGCGCTTGCACAGATCGATATGCGCCTGGGTGATATTGAGGGCATTTGCGGCCGCATCGAGGACCAGGCTCGTCTGGCCCACGAGCGCGGGGCGCGCGTGCTGTGCGTTCCGGCTCCGCTCTTTATGGGCGCCATGCCCGGTGGCCTGGTGGGCGCTGCCGACTTTGAGCACGACATGCTTGCCGGCTTGACTGGTGTCGCCGAGCGCATCCAGGAGCTTGACATGATCTGCATCGTGCCCGCGGCGGTTTCGTTTGAGGGTCAGCCGCTGCTCGACTACATGATGCTCAAAGACGGTCATGTGGTGCCGGCGCGTTCGAGCATTGCCCTGCAGCGTGGCGAGAACAACGACACGCGTTGGGCGCCGCCGGTGTTCGACGTGGACGGCGTGCGCATCGCCGTGATTTTTGACTTGGACCGCGAACTCGAGATGTTGCCGACCGGTGTTGACCTCATTGCGTATTTCCAAATCAATGCGTTTGACATGACCGACCGCGAGACTGCCGCCATTGCCGCCGTTCGCAGCGGCGCCTACCGCAAGATCGCATCCAAGCGCAGCGTGTGGTTTGCCTGTATGGCGCCGGTCGGTGCCTATGACGAGTCGGTGTATACCGGCGGTTCGTTTGTGCTCGACGACTGCGGTCGCGTGGTGGCCCAAGCGCCGTGTTTTGAGGAGAGCCTGCTGGTTCAGGAGATTCAGCGCGGCGTGATGCTCGATGCCCTGGAAGATCACGAACTGCCCGAGTTCCGTTCCGAGGAGTGGCTGTGGCAGGCGCTGGTGCTCGCCGTGCGCGACAACGCCCGGGCCCACGGTGCGTCGCGCGCCGTGGTGGCACTCGAGGGCGACTTGCCGTCGTCCCTGCTGGCGGCGCTGGCCGTCGACGCTCTGGGCCCACGTAATGTGATTGGCCTGGTGCTGGGGCGCAACCGCATCTTTACGCCGGCGCAGGAGGAGGCCGAGGCTGCTCGCTGTGCCGCCGTTCGCGCCATTGCCGAGCGCCTGCATATTCGCACGGTTGAGCGCGATGCGCCGGATGCCGCGCGCGTGCTCGACCGCGATGTGTCGGCGGGCGACGCCGAGCGCCTGCGCTCTCGCACGCTGGGCCTCATGCTGGAGGACACGGCGCTCGAGTTGGGTGCGATGGCGCTGAGCCCGCTGTCCAAAACCGAGTACGCACTGGCGGCGCCGGCGCTTTGCGGCGGCTACCAGGGCGATTATGCGCCCTTTGGCGATGTGTACCTGTCGACGCTTGAGTTTGTGGCGCGCGTGCGCAACCGCACGTCTGCCGTGGTGCCCCAAGAGCTCGTGACGCTCAACGCGGTGGAAGATTGTATGGAGCGAGTGCTGGCGCAGGCGCTCTCGACGCTCGACGGTCCGGTCGATATGCTCGACCGCGCGGCACAGCTGCTCGGCGGGGTCGAGCCGGGTGAGATCGATGGCGCGCTTGAGGCGCACGTGGACCGCAATCAATCTTTCGACGACATCCCGATGGCCGCTGGCAAGCCTGAGGCCTGCTCGCTGCTGCTGATGCTCGTTCGACAGGGTGAGGCTGCCCGCCGCATGTTGCCGACGGCGCCGATCGTTTCGTCCCGTTCGTTTGCCGAGCGCTCCTGGCCGTACATGCTCGCGTGGTCCGACCTGGGGCTTAACGGCAAGGAGCGTATGACGGTCGATTCGCTGGCGCGCGCCGAGGTGCGCCGTTTTGCTGACGAGGATACTAGTGAGCGCGTGCGAAACGAGATGATGGGCGTGCTGGGCGACCTGTTGGGTATTTCACCCGAGCAGATGGAGGAACTGCGCTCCGAGGACGGCCAGCGCCGCCTGCACGAGGGCATGAAAAAGTTCGAGGGCGAGGTCCAGGACGCCATCGAAAAGATGATGGGCGGCCAGGGCGGACCGCAGGGTGGACCCCAGGGCACGCCGATGCCGCAGCCGCCGGTTGATCCCCGACAGTTCCCATTCTTCTCGCAGAACTAAACTGGGGACGGGGCCAAGGTTACGCGGTTTTGCCAAACCGCGTAACGAGTCGACGCTGCGCGAGCCCCTGTCGGGCAATCTGCCGCTCAAACCGTCGCTTGCGTACAGAAGTACGCGGCGCTCCTCTTTCGCGACACCTTGCCACGGCAGGGACTCGCTCGCTGACTTATGCTCAACCTATGGTTCAACCTTGCTTGTTAGATACGGTCGCTGTTGTGTTATTCTAGAACAGACGTTCGTGAATGATGCGCGGGGCCTTGTCTTGCGCCGTACTTGTGGCGAGGGGAGGTTGGCTTGGTCATTTTGGGTATCGATCCCGGTTTGGCCCACACGGGTTGGGGGATTATCGAGGAGCGGCGCGGTGAGGTTCGCTGCCGTGCCTACGGTTGTATCGAGACCAGCACGGGCAGTCCGCTCGCGGTGCGCCTGTCGCATATCGCCCGTGACCTCAAGGGCGTTGTCGAACGCTATCGACCCGATACCGCTGCTATCGAGAGCATTTACTTTGGCGCCAACGTTCGCTCGGCCATCCCTACGGCGCATGCCCGCGGTGCTGCACTCGTGGCGCTTTCGGAATGCGCGCTCGAGATTGGCGAGTACACGCCTATGCAGATTAAGCAGGCGGTTGTGGGCACCGGCGCCGCGGACAAACGGCAGGTCGCGTATATGGTTCGTACGCTCACGCAGCTCGATCACGACCCGCATCCCGACCATGCCGCCGATGCTCTGGCCTGCGCCATCTGCCACGTTAACCTCAGCCGCACCCGGGCGCTTACCGGCGGCGAGTTCTATCAACAGAGAGGAACCGGATACTGATGATTTCCCAGCTCCATGGAACGCTTGTCGAGGCCACGATGAGCTCGGCCGTTGTCGATGTATCGGGCGTAGGCTTTGAGCTCGGTATTTCGGGCAGCACTGCCGCCACGCTGCCTACGCCCGGCGGCGAGGTGCGCCTCTATACCCGTATGCAGGTGCGCGAGGACGCCATGACGCTCTTTGGCTTTGCCTCCAAGGACGAGCGCACGATGTTTGACCGGCTCGTGTCCGTCTCGGGCGTTGGCCCGCGCCTGGCGCTTGCCGTGCTCTCCACCTATACCGTGGGCCAGTTGTATTCGCTGGTGATGGCCGAGGACGACAAGGGCATGGCCAAGGTGCCCGGTGTGGGCAAAAAGACAGCTCAGCGTCTGATCCTGGAGCTCAAGAGCACCTTTGCCAAGGATAAGGGCTTTGTGCCGGTCGACGTGATTCCCGGACAGGTTGCGATGCCCGTGCCCGCTGCCGCTCCCTCGGCCATTGATGATGCTCGTGCGGCACTCCTTTCCATGGGCTTTAGCCCGCAGGAGACCGATGTCGCTCTGAGCGGGTATGATGGGCAGGATATGCGTGTCGAGGATCTGCTCGGCGCGGCGCTTAAGCGACTCGGAATGGATGCGTGATGTGGGAAGCCGATGACTCTCAGGACCTGTGGGCGACGCCCGGCAACTCGCCGGCGGCATCCATGGCGCACGGCGAGCGCATGGTGGGCTCGGAGCTGACGGCCGAGGACCTCGATGTCGATCGCACTTTGCGCCCCCAGCGCCTGGACGATTACTGCGGCCAGGAGCATATCAAGCAGAGCCTGCGCGTGTTGATCGAAGCGGCGCAGAGCCGTGGCGAGACGCTCGACCACGTGATTTTCTCGGGTCCTCCGGGCCTGGGCAAGACCACGCTGGCCACCGTTATCGCCAACGAGCTGGGCGCTCAGATCAAGACCACGAGTGGCCCTGCCATCGCGCGCACGGGCGACCTGGCGGCCATCCTTACTAACTTGCAGCCGGGTGATGTGCTGTTTATCGACGAGATCCACCGCCTCAACCGTTCGGTCGAGGAGGTACTGTACCCCGCGATGGAGGACTTTGCCCTCGATATCGTGATTGGCAAGGGTCCGGCGGCGCGCTCGATTCGCCTGGATATTCCCAAGTTTACGTTGGTAGCGGCAACGACCCGCTCAGGCATGTTGACAGGCCCGTTGCGCGACCGCTTTGGCATTTCATATCGCCTGGATTACTACACGGTCGAGGAGCTCGCGCAGATTGTGACGCGCTCGGCGACTATCCTGGGCGTGACGATCGACCACCCCAGTGCACTCGAGATCGGCTCGCGTTCGCGCGGCACGCCACGTCTTGCCAACCGCCTGCTCAAGCGCGTGCGCGATTACGCACAGGTGCGCGGCAACGGTCCCATTGAGCTCGATATCTGCCGTCAGGCACTCGAGTTCTTTGAGATCGACGAGCTCGGTCTGGACTGGATGGATATTCGCATTTTGGAGACGCTCGCCAAGACGTTCTCCGGTCGTGCCGTGGGACTTACGACCCTTGCCAGCGCGGTGGGCGAGGACCCGGGCACGCTCGAGGATGTCTATGAGCCCTATTTGCTGCAGTGCGGGTTGATGATTCGTACGCCGCAGGGCCGTCAGGCAACCCTTCGCACCTTTGAGCACCTGGGGATTGAACCTACCGTTTAGGGCGCTTTGTTTTGGCGGGCTGTTGGGCTATCGCTGGGCATCGGGTAAACATATCGCCGTTCATCGGTTATGGGCGTTTTACTATTGCGCGCCCGTGCTATGCTGAATTGGTCTTTTTCTCATTCGGTAACGAAAGGACCGCCCATGCCTACTGACATCGAAATCGCACGTTCTGTCACGCCGCTGCCTATTACCGAGGTGGCCAAGAACGCCGGCGTCGACGTTAAGCACCTTATTCCGTACGGCTTCGACAAGGCTAAGGTCGACTATTCACTGCTCAACGAGCCGACTGATCACCAGGCCAAGCTCGTCCTCGTGACCGCTATCAACCCAACGCCTGCGGGCGAGGGTAAGACCACCACGACCATCGGTCTGGCCGATGGCTTGCGCCGACGCGGCGTCAAGAGTGCCGTGGCCCTGCGCGAGCCTTCGCTCGGCCCCGTCTTTGGCGTTAAGGGCGGCGCTGCCGGCGGCGGCTGGGCTCAGGTCATCCCCATGGAGGATATCAACCTGCACTTTACCGGCGACTTCCATGCCATCGGTGCTGCCAACAACCTGCTGGCCGCCATGCTTGATAACCACATCCAGCAGGGCAACCAGCTCGGTATCGACGTTAAACGCATCACTTGGAAGCGCGTCGTCGATATGAACGACCGTCAGCTGCGCCACGTCATCGACGGTATTGGCGGTAAGGCCCAGGGCGTGCCGCGCGAGGACGGCTTCGATATCACCGTCGCCTCCGAGGTCATGGCAATCCTGTGCCTGTCTACGAGCATTAACGACCTCAAGGAGCGCCTGGGCGAGATCGTCGTCGGCTACAGCTTTGCCGGCGAGCCCGTCCGTGCCCGTGACCTTAAGGCCCAGGGTGCCATGGCCGCGTTGCTTAAGGACGCGCTCAAGCCCAACCTGGTGCAAACGCTCGAGGGCACGCCCGCGTTTGTCCACGGCGGTCCTTTCGCCAACATCGCCCACGGCTGCAACTCTATCATGGCCACGCGTATGGCGATGCGCTTTGGCGATGTCGCCATTACCGAGGCCGGCTTCGGTGCCGATCTGGGTGCCGAGAAGTTCCTCGACATCAAGTGCCGCATGACGGGCGTTCGCCCCAGCGCCGTCGTGGTCGTCGCGACCGCTCGTGCGCTGAAGTACAACGGTGGCGTCGCCAAGGCCGACCTCAACGAGGAGAACCTCGAGGCACTCAAGGCCGGCATGCCCAACCTGCTGCGTCACGTCGACAACATCCAGAACGTTTATGGTCTGCCCTGCGTAGTCGCCATCAACCGCTTCCCGACGGACACCGAGGCTGAGCTTGCGCTCATCGAGTCCGAGTGCCAGAAGCTCGGCGTCAACGTTAAGCTTTCCGAGGTCTGGGCTAAGGGCGGCGAGGGCGCGCTCGAGCTTGCCGATGAGGTCATGCGTCTGATTGAGCAGCCGAGCGAGCTCAAGTTTGCCTATGAGGACGGCGCCGATGTGGCCGACGCTCTTGAGGCCATTGCCACCAAGGTCTACCGCGCCGACGGCGTTGACTTTACGCCGGCCGCCAAGCGCCAGCTCGCCGAGCTGCGCGAGAACGGCTTTGGCAACCTGCCGGTGTGCGTGGCCAAGACGCAGTACAGCTTTAGCGACAACGCCAAGGCCCTGGGCGCTCCCGAGAACTTCCGCATCACGGTGCGTGAGCTCAAGGTTTCCGCCGGCGCCCACTTTGTGGTCGCGCTGACTGGCAGTGTTCTGACCATGCCGGGCCTGCCCAAGGTCCCCGCGGCCGAGAACATCGACGTCGACAACGACGGCAACATTACCGGCCTGTTCTAAGTCTGCTGTCCATAGCTGCTAGCCCGCCCCGCCGTGCCCGCAAGGCCCGGCGGGGCTTTTTTATCCTTAGGCCCGCGCATGTCTTGTAGATACCGACGGGCTCTGCCCATCATAGGCTTTTGCGCGGGTAGAATGCATGGATAACTTGAGGCTCACGCGCGACGGAAAGGAATCGTTGCATGGATCAGGACAAGACAACCGTGATGGGCGGCTACGGTTCCGCGCAGGCTGGCGATAGCGCCGATGCGACCCGCGTTGTTCCCAACCCCGGTTATACCGACCCCGCCGCGACGCAGCCTTCTGCCGAGCCCACCCGGGTTATGGGCTATGGCGACACGGCGCAGGATTCTTACGCTGCATCTTCGCAAGGCCCCTATGGCAATGCAGCTCCGGACCCGTTTGATTACGCGCCGCAGGATTCTTATGCCGCCTCGACGCCGAATCCCTATAATGACCTGCCACAAAATCCCATTCCGCAGCCTCAGCAGACGACGTATATGCCTCGCACGGCGCAGTCTCGCTACGAGTCGCGCGAGCCGTATCGCGAGTACCCCAAGTCGATTCCGCAATATGGCGAGGACGAGGAGAAGAAGCCGTCGCGTTCGTCGAGCGTGATCAAGAAGATCCTCATCGTGCTGGCGATCTTCTTTGCGCTGTCGGTTGTGTTTGCCATTGTGTCGGGCATGCTCAACAAACGAGGGAGTTCAACGGCCGATACCGCTGCCGAGCAAACCGAGTCCGCCTCGTCTAGCACCGTCGATCTGAGCGATATCCCGGGGCAGTACTGGTCCAACGCCAAGAAACTTCTCAAGTCGCGCGGCGCCAATCTTTCGAATGCCGTGGTCCTGACTGATGATGGCTCAACGCCCGTCATCGATGCCAACTGGGTCGTTACTTCTGCTTACTATAACGACAGCGGCAACCTCGAAATTCAACTCACGCACAAGAATAGCTCGGGCAACTCGCCCGACGGCCAAAGCGGTACCGACAGCTCGAGTTCCAATACGCTGGAGGACTTGAGCAACAAGGCACAGGAGCTTGGGGATAAGGCCCAAGAGCTGGGCGACACGGCCCAGAACCTGGGCGACACCGCTCAGAACTTGGGCGGCATGGCGACGGATGCCTGGAACGCTCTGCAAAACGGCATCTCGGGCGCTCAGGGAAACTAGCTGTTAAGCGGGCTACAGCTGCTCGGCCGGACGGTCGGGCGAGCTAAAGCCCGAGTCAAACGTAACGACGCATGAGGCATTGGGTCGGCGCTCGTGCACGATGCGCGTGACGAGCTCCAGCAGCTCCTCGTCGGATATGTCAAAGCCGTCGGGACGCACAAGGTCAAACGAAACGAACCCGTCGTGCTCGTGCAGGTCGTGGATGGAGAGCGCGGGGTCGATCTGCATGATGCCGCGCTTGACCCAGCCGCGCAGGTCGTCGCCGGTGGTGGCGATGGGGTCGCAGTGTAGCGTGATGTCGATGCCCATCTGCCGTTTGATATCGTGCTCAATGGTGTCCAGAATCTCGTGGTGCTCAAAGGCATCGCTCTCGCCGGGCATTTCCACGTGTGCGCTGGCAAACTGGCGGCCGGGACCGTAGTCGTGCACCATGAGGTCGTGCGTGCCTAGGACCTGAGGATACGACATGATCTTGTCGCGGATTGCCTGGACGAGCTTGGGGTCGGGCGCTTGTCCCAACAGCGGGCTGATGGCGTCGCGCACCAGGCCCATGCCGCTGATGCAGATGAAGATGCCCACGCCCAGGCCTGCCCAGCCATCGAGGTCAAAGCCGGTCGTCTGCGAAATAAGCGCTGCGGCCAGGACCGAGGCCGAGGCAATGACGTCGTTTTTGGAATCCTGCGCCGTGGCGATAAGCGTCTCGGAATCGATGCGGTTGCCCAGCGTGCGGTTGAATGCCGCCATCCAGAACTTGACGAGCATGGACAGGACAAGGGCCGCCATGGAGAGCGCCGAATATGCGGTGGGAGAGGGCTTGACGATCTTGGTGACCGACTCCAGGATCAGGTTGATGCCGACGGCGCAAACGAGAACGGCGACAAACAGCCCCGCTAGGTACTCGTAGCGGCCGTGGCCATAGGGGTGGCCTTCATCGGCCGGGCGGCTGGCAAGGCGGAATCCGAGCAGGCTCACGATGTTGCTCGAGGCATCGGAGAGGTTGTTGAAGGCGTCGGCGATAAGCGAGACGGAGCCCGCGAGCAGACCAGCTATGCCCTTGGCCAGGCACAGCGTGATGTTGAGCCCGATGCAGATGAGGCTTGCGGCAAAACCCGCGTTGGTGCGGCAGGAGGTATCGACCGGCTCGCTTTCGCTGCCGGGAACAAGCGTATGTACCAGCCGATTTACAAATAGCATGGCGATCGTCCTCACAATCATGTTTAAGGGGATAGTGTAGCTCGCACAGACGCAACGTGTACCGATGCTTAGAAAATGCAGCATTGGTCTGCCGGCGCTAACGAGCGCGAGGCGGAGGGGGACGACTGCCTGCGCGCGTTCGAGCTCACTGCGCCTTCCCGTCCGACCGAGTGCTCCATTTTGGGCCACATGGGTATGGGCATGCGCCGATTTGCTCGACATACTTAATGTCGACAGCCCTGTGCAAAGGAGGACGTTTCCATGGACGAGATGTTTGCCATTAAATGCCAAAACTGCGGCGGCCCCATGTATTCGCACCAGGCAAAGCGCAGCTTTGAGTGCGCCTATTGCGAAACGGTTATTCCGTGGCAAGCGGACGCCGGGGAGCCCAAGAGCGCCCTGGGCATTCGTCATACGCCGTTGACGGTGGTTGATGGGCTGCTCAAGCTCACGCACGTCTCGCAGCTCGAGCGCCCAGAGGACCCGGACTGGTATTTCTTCAATTCGTACTGGCGCAATCAGTCGGTTCTTGAGCACCTGCTGTGGGAGGACCGCGGCACGGCGCAGGAGTTCCAAGAAGCGACGCACGTGAGCATTCCCTGCCCCTTCTGCGGAGCGTCCTTTGAGGGCGAGTCAACGCAGCGTGTGTTTGAGTGCCCGTCCTGCGGCAACAAGATCGGCATTGCCGACCTGCTCAAGCCCGGTACGTTTAGCAAACGTCTGACCATGGGCGTGGGTGCGGAGTATGTGCCTGAGCAGGGTATTCCCTGCGAAATTTCGCCGCAGCAGGCACGTGCCAACGCGCTGCAGCTGGTGCGCCAGTACCCGGATGCCTTTGCCGGGCACGACGTGGAAGACGCGATCCAAAACGACATGATGCTCTTCTATTTCCCCATGGCGCTGGCGGACCTGCGTATGATGGCGAGCTTCCCGGGCAAGGGCCTGAGCAAGGAAACCCTGGTGTACTACGAGGTGCTCGACTGGGCGTATCCGCGGGCAAACTATCTGGATGTTCGCCTTATGGGCATTTTGGAGCCGTGGGACTTTGGCAAGGTGGGGCCGTTCGATCCCGCTATGCAGGAAGGCGACTTCCGCGTCGTTTCCGCCGATGCGTCCACCAAGGACCAGGTGGTTATTGATAAGCTGGCGCTCGATATTGCCGGCAACGATGCCGAGGCGGTGCTGGGGCTCAATAAAAAGAGCATCCGCACGTGGGCGCGCAAGGCTCGCAAGCACAAGGACGGCCTGGTTATGGTGCCGGTCTACTTTGTCGATCGTCCCGCGTCGGATGGACGTAATGGCGAGCAGGTGCGCATTGCCGTGAACGGCCAGACGGGCCGTGCGGCGGCGGTGGTGTTTAGCGACAAGCGCGAGACGCATATTGTGGCGCCGCTCAATCCGAGCCTGCATCTGTCCGGTGAGAGCACCGTACACGCCACACCCGTCGAGGTCAAATATGTAAAATCGCCGTTCCTATACCAGATCGTGCGCCGTGGAGACGGCGAGCAACCGCGCCAGGTTGCAGCCGCCGTCGAGGGTTCCTACCGAGAGGAGAAGCCCAAACGCAAGGGCTTGTTCGCTGCGATCTTTGGTAAGTAGGGGAGTGGTGCCGGTTGGCTCGCGAGAGTGCGCAACATCCCGCCCGTGATGGCAGATGTAAATAAACGGTGGAACGGCTGTAAAAGAGTCTTGCCACTGGGTAAAATCAGGAGGTGCCGCGGAACCCGCTCCTCAGCTACTCAAACTTCGGAGACGCGGGCAACGCAGGTATTATCGTCAAAAGGGTCGGTTGCAGCCGGCCCTTTTCATGACTCCCTTCGCTATCCGTTACTGCTTATATTCCCGCCAGATCGAGTAGAGGTTCCGGGCAATGCCGGTTACACACATCGAGAGGGTGTCCTAAAACAAACACCGTTCTATCAGCTCTCTACTGCGCAGGGTGTTGATCCACTCCTGCGGAATTGCGCCGATACCGTAGGCCGTGCCGGCGAGGGCGCCTGCGACGGCTGCGGTGGTGTCGGTGTCGTCGCCTAGGTTGACGGCGGCAAGCACGCAATCTTCGTAACTGTTGGTGTTGACAAAGCACCAGGTAGCGGCTTTAAGCGTGTCGCGCACGAAACCGCCGGACCTGATTTCGTGGTCGGGCGCGCTTTTCAGCTGCAGCGCCCACGAGGGGAGTGCGCCGTTCAGCACGTCTCTCATCAGCTCGACAAATATGACGCATGCATCGGTCGACGTTCTGTGGGCGTGCGTAATCGCGGAGACCTTGCTGACCTCTTCGTCTGTCGCATCGGTGAACGCCAGGGGAGCGATGCGCATGAGCGATCCGTTGCCGTTGTCGCGCTCGCTGGAGCCTCATTGCTACCCTTGCGTTTCGTCATTGGTCGCTTCGTTGATGGCGCGGTACTCGGCACTCAGCTCGCGCGCCAGCTCTTCCTTGCTTGGAAGATACGGCAGGTATTTGGCGGCAAACACTTGGTCGTTGTCTTCGGGCAGCGTGTACTCGACGAGCGAATTGCTTTTGTCCGCGCAGAGCACGATGCCTATGGGCGGATTGTCGCCTTCGTTCATGAGCTCACGCGTGTAGTAGTTCACATACATTTGCATCTGGCCCAGGTCCTGATGCGTAAGGTCATCGGTCTTAAGGTCGATGAGCACGAAGCAGCGCATCAGATAGTTGTAAAACACAAGGTCAATATAGAAATGGCGCCCATCAAAGGTGATGCGCTTTTGGCGCGCCTCGAAAGCGAAACCACGGCCAAGCTCCAGCAGGAACTTCTGAAGATGCGTGATGAGCGCCTGCTCTAGATCGCTCTCGCGAAACGCGGCATCGTCCGAGAAACCTAAAAACTCCAGCACATATGGGTCGCGGATGATATCCTCGGGACGACGAGCCGGGGTGCTCTTTTGGATTTCCTGGGTGACAGCCTCCTTGTCTTTGCTGGCAAGTAGGCGCTCGCGGAACATAGTGTTAATCTGGCGTTCGAGCTGGCGCGTGCTCCAGCGAGAGTCGGCGCATTCGTTCATGTACCAGGTGCGAGCTTCGGGGTCAGGAATGCGTATTAACCTGCGGTAATGTGTCCAGCTCAATTCGGGACGCAGTGAGTCCCGAATTGGAAATGCAAGATAGAACTGACGCATTTTGCGCAGCTCCCTTGCTTCAAAACCCTTACCAAAATCCTTGGTAAGTCTGATTGCGAGGGCCTTGAGCAGGGCCTCTCCATACTTGGCACGCTCCTCTCCGCCCTGCTCATCAACAATGCTCTTGCCGATCTCCCAATATGCCTCAACCATCGCAAAGTTAATGGCGGTATAGGCCTTGTCGCGAGCGGCGTTGAGAATCGAGGAAACCTGCTTGTAAAAAACTTCTGGCACGATTGCCGATTCCCCGCGGTTTACCAGTTCACCCATCAATATCGCCCGACTTTCCTCTTGAGGAGTGCATCTTTATTGCATTTAGTTTAAAGCCTCGCGCTGACACGAATTGCTGCGTTGTCTGGCACCTTCGCATGGGGGCCTTGCGGTGACTAAAATGTGGCAATAGAGACAGTTTTCACGAACCCCATGGGAGTGACATGCATGGACAACAACACCTTGCTGTTTCAGGACAAGGGTTCGGGTAGGTTTAAAGACGTCAAGATCTACCCCAACCGCATCGAGGTGCTCAAGAAGGGCACTTTTGGTGGCAAGCACGCCGAAATTGTCTATCTTAAGGACATTACGGGCGTCAATAGAATCAAAGGCCGCGATGTTTTTCTGCGCAACAGGCTGTTGACTGCTTGTGTCTTTAGCCTGAGCAGTCGTGCGAAGGCCCAGGAGTTTGTTAACGCGCTGAACATGGTGATGTAGCGTATGGCGGCGTTCGGGCCAAGGTAAAAATCAGGGGGCACAGAACGGTGTCCTGCGCCCCTCGTCGAGCCGATGTGTCCAAAAGGGTCGGCTTGCCTATTCGCTGTCGTCCCCAGCGTTTTCGCGTTCGCTGGCAAGCATTGCTGCGCCGGCGACTGTCGTCGCCACGGCGGCGGCAGCGAGCCCGGCGGCGATGCCAGAGCCGTCGCCTGTGCCGGCAAGCTTTTCGCCTGAGCCCTTGCGCTTGTTGCCCTTGTCGTTCTTGTCGGCGCCGCCTGCGTTGGTGCCGTTGCCGTCGCCGGTGTCCGTAGCGCCTGCGTTGCCCGAAGCCGTCACGGTAAAGCTCGCGGCTCCGTCATTGGCAAGCTTGTAGTTCTGCGCCGCGTCGCCCAAAAGGCCTTTCGCGCGCACCCAGTACGTCCCTGCGGTAAATGCCTCGCCCTCGACCATTGCCGTGCCCGGAGCGCCGTCCGCGTCGTGCGCAAACTCGAGCTGGGCCGTGCAGGCATCGGTTTCGAGCTTGCCCTCGAGTGATGCCGCAATCTTGGCGCGCACGTCTTCGCCGGCCTTAAGGCCTTCGAGCCCCTCAAAATGGGGCGTCAACGCGCGCGGATCGATATCGATGGGCACATGACCCCGCAGCTCCGTAACGGTCTCGTTGCCCAAGGCGTCGACATCCACATATTCGATGGTAAACGCATGGCCCGAAGCCGCCACGTTGAGTACGTTGCTGCTGTCGACGAGACGGAAATGACCCTCGCCAACGGTCTTGCCATCCTGGAGTGAGGCATCGCTCAGCGAGTCGCCGTATGTCATGCGCATACGGGTCGGGAGGTAGTACGAAGCCGACTGCGTGTGCTTCGCATCGTAATTGCGCTGATAGATGCTCCGGGCCAGCGCCGCATCAACAAAGTCGGATGCGATGATGCCAATGTGCTTGAGGTAATCTGACTTTGTATCCTCGGTGCCGCTGGGATTGATGTACGGGCTCTTGTACAGATGCTCGTTGACTACTCGTGCCGAGGTAATAGGATTGCCTCCGTGCGACAAGCCCGTGCAGCTGGTGTAGTTGATAGACCAGCAACGCTCCTGGACTTGCACCTTGGCCCTGTCATCGTCCACGACGTCCACCTTGTTGCGCGTGCGCCCGGTCGTTTCCTTCAGCGCATTATCGACCCAGCTGAGCTTGTCGGTTCCCGTGAGTTTGTACTTGTCCTGGGCGTATACCTTGGTGCAATAGGGCTCTTTGTCGCCTGTTTCCCCCGCGGCTTCAAAGCCCCGCGCGTCTTGGACGAGACACATAGTGGTGCTGTCGGAGTGAGCCTTGATCTTGTCATCCCATTCGGTAAGGTTGAGGCCCCACGTATGGCCGCTTGCACTGTTGCCGGCGAGCCTAAATCGACGCAGCAGAACGATCTTTCCGCGCACCTCGCCCAGCGTGGGGACGTGGCTCGACGTGTAGAACAGGTTGGGGTTATCGGCCATAACCTTGGCGAAGGCCGTCGTTATGCTTTCGTCGGTAGCCTCATCGTTGCCGCGCGATACGAGCATGATGAGCGCTTCTGACAGGTTTTCGTTCAAAAACGTTTTGAAGTACCCGATGACATCGGAGAGATGCAGATAGTTCCCGTCTTTTTTGAGTAGGTAGAAAATCCCGTGGTCGATACCGGGGTCGTCGCCCTTTCCGAGTCGGATATCAAAATAGCGGATTCCCTCGAGCAACTGCGTGGGAATGTAATCCTGCTGGCATTTTACTTGCGAGGATTGGGGCTCAGTGTCGTTGTCCACGCTGCAGGTGCCCGAATCGTGCGTACCCGGGATGCTCAGCTCGTCGAGGAACTTGTTGTCGTCGACGTATTTCATCCAACATGGCCCATCGACGTAGCTGCTGTACGTGATCCAGTCGAGGCTGCTAACCGTGGCATCGTTCTTTTTCATGTCGTAACCGATAAGTTCGAGCTCCCACGGAATGCTCTTACTCTTATGGCAGATCTTATTGTTGTCCTGGTCTTTGCCGTTCGATTCTATTGCCAAGTACTTAATGTCTTTTTTCTCGGTTTCTTTCTCGACCGTGCGGTCTCGGATGATATAGGTTCCGTTTGATTGACGCTCGAACGCAAAAGCGCGGCTGGGCTTGTTGTCATACTCGCCGCCCCATACGTGGATGACCTTTCCGTCTTTGTCCGAGTCGTCGTCGACCGACCAAATGCTGTAGCCCGTCTTTTTATGCTCTTCGAAATTGAGCAAGGTGCGGATAGCATACCAGTTTGTATCGTCATTCTTGGTCGTTACGTTCTCAAGGATGAGCTTGTTGGACGTACCGTCATTAAACAGGTGGCAGACGTTGCCGCGAACGTTGCCGTCTTGGTTGACGCTTGCAGTACGAAAATAGCCCGCGGGGCGAAGGCGAATGACGAAATTACCGAGGTGCTCCGCCGGTTTGGGCGTGTCGTCTGCAAATGCCGCTCGCAGGGGAATGCCCGGTGCCGCGGTTTCTGGCAGGCTTGCAAGCGGCGACAGCGCCGCAAGACCTAAGCCCAGCGTAAATGCTCGGCGGCTGATGGCATGGTGTTCGGTCATAACTCCTCCATTCGCAGCGTGCGGTTATGCGATAGTTTTGGTCACTATACTGCCCAGATGTTTAAAGATGCTGGTTTAATTGTCTGCGCGGCGCAATAAATCGGTGGGCGGACGTGTTGAGGTGTTTGTCGTTTTCGTACTGTTGCCACATTTGGGGCGGTTCCGGCGTCCGGCACCCTCGCGTTCGCCGGCTACCGGCATAAGAAAGGGAGGGCCGGTTTACCGGCCCTCCCTGGGTACGAAGCGCTGGGGCACCGCCGCTTGTTAGCGCTGCGCCCGTGTTTCCCGTTGCGCTCGCCAGTCGCTTAGCGCTTGATCTCGATATCGTCGAGCTTGACGTCCATGGCCTCAGTCTTGGCCTTGGCGATGTCATCGGCAAATTCCAGGGACTTCATCATGGCTTCGACGGCGTCCTTGTGCTCCTCGACGTTGTCGATGCGCACGTAGACGCTGCCGCCCTCAACGTCGGTGAAGTACTCAGTCGTTACGCCGCCCGAGTGCGTGAAGTAAGCACTGCGCCAGGTCTTGCCGTTGTATTTAACGGGGTCGCTTTCGGTCCATCCGGAGTTGGCCTTCCACTTTGCCTCGTAGTCGAACAGCTCGTCGGCGTTCTTGTCGGGGTCGAAGACAGGAATGAAGCGGTCGCTCGCGTGCTCGCTTTCGGTGAACTTAAACTGGGCCCTGTCGGCCGTGTCGCCGGCAACGTCGGTAATCTCGACGCCCTCGGGGACCTCGACCTTAAACCAAATGAAGTCGGTCCTCATATCCACGGCTGACTTTTCTGCTCCGCCGCCACCGCTGCTGCCGGTAGCGCCACCGCTTCCGCCACAGCCCACCAGGGCAACCGCGGCAAAGAGGCTGATGCAGAGGGTGAGAATCGCTAAGGCCTTCTTTTTCATGGTCGTGTCCTCCTCGATCTGTAACCGCCCATGGATTACCTGCCTTTACTGTACGCGCGGGCGGCTCGCTAGGGTGGGCCATGTGTCCCATTCTGAGGGCCGGATTTGCGCCGTTAAGTGGGGCGCAAAAGAGGGGAGGGCCGGCCGATCCGATCCTCCCCTGGCTGGGCGTCCGATCATTTAATGACTGCGCATGCGATGCTGCGTGCGAGCCCCTAATGCTTGATCTCGATGCTCGAAATCTCGACTTCGCGCGCCTCGGAAACTGCCTCTGCCATGTCATCGGGGAACTCGATGGAGTTGAGGAGCGCCTCGGCTTCTTTCTTGTGCTGGTCGAAGTTCGAGATGAGGACGTAGACGCTTCCTGGTTCAACGTCGGTAAAAAGGATGGTTGAGATACCGCTGTTGTCTTCGTACGTTCCGACGAGCCACGTCCTGCCGTTATATTCGACGGACCCGCCATCCTTCCACTGGAACGTATCCCCCTTCTTTTCTGCCTGGTCGGCGTGGGACTCCTCGGCCGTCAGCGCTTTTTTCCAAACGGGGATAAAGCGATCGGCCGAGGCGTTCTCGTCTTCGGGGAAGGTGAGCTGAACCCTGTCGGCATTCTTGCCGGCGGAGTCGCTTACGCCGACACCCTCGGGCATCTCGACCTTAAACCAGATAAAGTCGGTCTTCTTGGCGACGGGGGCCTTTTCCTTGCTCTCGCTCTTGGCGGTGCTGCCGCCTCCGCCCGATGCGCTCCCGCCGCAGCCGACAAGGGCAAATGCGGCAAAGAGGGCGATGCAAAGGGAAAGGATCGATAGGGTCTTTTTCTTCATGGTGGCGTCCTCCTTGTCTGCCAGGGACATCGTGTGCCGCGGATCGCTGGGGCGGCGGTTACGCATGCACATGATGTCTTTGTTTACTGTGCGGTTATTCCTCCATTCGTCGTCCGGTGCCGTGATGAGCTTGCCCCAACATAGGGCTCCTTACCTATATGTATGCTCCAGTTGCCGCTGCCCGGAAGTCTCGAAAGGTGGGTCATGTGTCCCATGTTTGTGTCGCTGCCGCCTATCGTGTGCCATAGAAATCCGCGATGGCCAGGTGCGCTGACGCCCATGTGCTTATGGGCTAGACTTAGCACCATTATGTGATCGATGCGGTCGGTCGGCGGTTGCCACCCGACCGATGTATATGACTTGAAGGTGCATGCGTATGAGCCAAGAGATGATGGACAAGACCTGCCGCGGGTTTGCCGAGGCGCTTGCCGCGCGCGAGCCGGTGCCCGGCGGCGGCAGCGCGAGCGCCTTTGTGGGTGCGCTGGGCGCCTCGCTGTGCGGGATGGTCGCGCGCTACGGCGCGACCAACCCCGCGCTTGCCGATCGCGCGGATGACCTGACGCGCGCGTTTGCCCAGGCTGATGAGCTGGCCCAGGAGCTTGTCGAGTTGGTTGCCGAGGACGTTCGTGCCTATGGGCAGGTGTCCGCGGCGTACGGTATTCCGCGTGACGATCCGGCTCGAGCGACCGCGATTCAGGATGCGCTGCATGTGGCCGCTATGCCGCCGTATCGCATTATGGATGCCTGCGGGCGTGCGCTGGCGCTGCTCGAGGACATGGCCGACAAGGGTTCGCGTCAGCTGCTGTCCGATGTGGCGTGCGGCGCCGTGTTCTGCCGTTCCGCTATGCAGGGCGCGAGCTTGACGCTCTTTGCGAACACCACGTCTATGAAGGATCGCGCTCGTGCTGAGGAGCTCGAGACGGCGTGTGATGAGTTGCTCGACATGTGGTTGCCGCGCGCCGATGCGCTGGCGCGCCGCGCCGCCGACGCCGCAAGGAAGAGGGGATAGCCATGGCTGAACTGCTGAAGGGTGCCCCCGTTGCTCGCGCTTTGACTGAGGAACTTGCTGCTCGCTGCGTGGCTTTGCGCGAGCGCGGCGTTGTGCCGACGCTGGCTATCGTGCGCGTGGGTGAACGCGAGGACGACCTATCCTACGAGCGCGGTGCGCTCAAGCGCTGCGAAAAGGTTGGCATTGAGGCTCGCCGCGTTTTGCTTCCCGCCGATGTTTCGCAGGACGAGCTGTTGGCGGCCATCGAGGACATCAATACCGATTCGTCTGTTCATGGCTGCCTGATGTTCCGCCCGCTGCCCGCCGGCCTTGACGAGGACGCGGTTGCCGCGGCACTCGATCCTGCCAAGGACGTTGACTCCATGACGCCGACTTCGCTGCTCACCACGCTTTCGGGGCGCGGCGAGGGTTTTGCCCCCTGCACAGCCGAAGCCGTGCTTGCTTTGCTGGATCATTACGGCGTTGAGCTGGATGGGGCCAAGGTCGCGGTCGTTGGTCGGTCGCTGGTGATTGGCCGTCCCGTTGCCGCCATGCTTACGGCTCGCAATGCCACAGTGACGACGTGCCATACGCATACGCACGACCTTGCTGCCGAGTGCCGTGCTGCCGACATTGTGGTTGCCGCCGTTGGACGCGCGCGTACGATTGACGTGGATGCGGTTCGAGAGGGCCAGACGATCATTGATGTTGGCATTAATTGGGACGAGGCCGCTGGCAAGTTGGTGGGTGACGTCGATTCTGATGCTGCGGAGCCGGTCGTTAACGCCATCACGCCCGTGCCGGGCGGCGTGGGCGCTGTGACGACGGCGATCCTCGCCAAACACGTGATCGAGGCGGCCGAGCGCGCATCGAAATAGGCGTTTTGGGCTGTTTGAGGGGTTAGCTCTATACCCCGTGGACAAAAAATGCCAAATATGAGTACTGTTGCCAAGATAGTCACATATTCTTTAGGTCAAATAGGCTCTCTAACGATATTTATTATCGATAAAGAGCCTATTTTATTGGACCTATGAGGAATTACATCATCTAATTTTTGAACAAATGTAGACTTTTGGCACCCATACGTAGCAAAATTGATGTTACTAAATTGGTGACAGTACTCACATTTGGCATTTTTTGACCACAGGGGTTGCCAGCGCCGCGGTTTCGCCCTTTCTGCGCCGAAGCGATACACTGTTATCGTTTGATTTCTTCGCTCAAGGAGGATGCGCATGCCGTGCACAACGATTTTGGTTGGTAAGAACGCGAGCTACGACGGGTCGACGTTGGTTGCCCGCAACGAGGACTCGTCCAACGGGGTGTTTGAGCCCAAGCGTATGCGCGTGGTGCATCCCGACGAGCAGCCGCGCGTCTACACGAGCGTCCTGAGTCACCTGACCGTTGAGCTGCCCGATAATCCCATGCGCTACACGAGCGTCCCCGATGTTATTCCCGGTCACGGCATTTGGGCCGAGGCGGGCTTCAACGAGCTCAATGTGGGCATGTCCGCAACCGAGACGCTCACCACTAACGAGCGCGTTCGCGGCGCCGACCCGCTCGTGGACTACGTGCCCGCCAAGGGCAACGAGGGCGAGGACGGATACGTTCCGGCACAGCCCGGTGGCCTGGGCGAGGAGGACATGGTGACCCTGGTGCTGCCATATGCCAAATCTGCCCGCGACGGCGTACGCATTCTGGGTGACCTGCTCGAGCGTTATGGCACCTACGAGAACAACGGCATTGCCTTTAGCGACGTGGACGAGATCTGGTGGCTCGAGACCATCGGCGGCCACCACTGGATCGCCAAGCGCGTGCCCGATGACGCCTATGTGACCATGCCCAACCAGCTGGGTATCGACAGCTTTGACCTGGATGACGCCGAGAGCGCCCAGGCCGACCACATGTGCTCCGCCGACCTGCGTGCCTGGATGGCCGAGTGGCATCTGGACCTGACGCTGGGCGTCGATGGCGACGGCCCGGCTGCGATCTTTAACCCGCGCGAGGCCTTTGGCTCGCACAGCGACAGCGACCATGTCTACAACACGCCGCGCGCGTGGTACATGCAGCGCTGCCTTAACCCCAGCGATGTGTGGGACGGCCCCGACGCCGACTACACGCCCGAGAGCGATGGCATCCCCTGGAGCCGCGTGCCCGAGCGTAAGGTGACCATCGAGGACATCAAGTACGTGCTTTCGAGCCACTACCAGGGCACGGAGTACGACTGCTACGGCAGCAAGGGCACGCCCGCCACACGCGGCGCCTATCGCCCCATCGGTATCAACCGCAACAGCCAGCTCGCTGTGCTGCAGCTGCGCCCCTATGCGCATCCGGCCTACCGCGCCGTGCAGTGGATGGCCTTTGGCTCCAACTCGTTTAACGCGCTGGTTCCGCTGTACGCCAACGTCGAGACCATGCCCGAGTACTTTGCCGACACGCAGGCTCGCGTGACGTCCGAAAACTTCTACTGGGCCAACCGCCTGATCGGCGCGCTGGCCGACGTCCGCTTCCATGAGTGCGGCCGCGCAGTCGAGGATTATCAGGAGAAGGTCGGCGGCATGGGCCACAAGCAGATTCATGACGTCGACGCTGCCGTAGCCGCGCTGCCCGAGGCCGAGGTGCCTGCCGAGCTTGCACGCGCCAACGAGGAGTTTGCCGAGCTCGTGCGCGTGGAGACCGATGCCCTGTTGGGCAAGGTGCTCTACACCACGAGCTGCGCCATGAAGAACTCTTTCGCGATGAACGACAACGTGAGATAGGGATTTCCCGTCGATCGAATAGCGCTAAAACGCTTTGTCGCTTTCACTCAATCTTGGGTACAAGAACGCCAATGCAGTTGTTTGTGATTGGAGACAACCATGGTTATGAAACTCGATCAGCTTGTTAACGGCGCCATCAACGTGGGCTTTGGCGCTGCCGCCGTTGCTGTCGAAGGCGGCAAGAAGGTCCTCGACGACCTTAACACCAAAGGCGAGCAGGTCCGCAAGGACACCGCCACCCCCGATATCGCCCGCAGCGTGTCCGACATGTTCGAGCAGGCCGGCGGTACCATCTCCGATCTGACCGAGCGCTTGGGCATGCAGGGCGAGACCGCGGCCCAACGCGTGCTCGACGAGCTCATTCTGGCTCGCGTCCGCGTTATGACCGCGCCCGAGCGTACAGCCTTCCTGGCCCATGTGCGCGACATCGTCGATTCGGTCGAGGACAACGTGACCTCGGTGCCCGTCGAGTCCGTTGAGCCCGACGATGCGAAGGATACCGAAGAGGCCGAGTAGCAGCGCAGATGGCAGATTCCACCACCGATTACAACAATCTAGATCCCTTGGGTGACGAGGCGGCGGTTGTCGACGAGGTCGATGCCGCCGTCTCGGGCGCTCGCAAGAAGCCGCGCGCTGTCGATATGGTCCCCGAGGAGCCCGACGCGATGGCGCCGGATGAGGAATACCAGCTCACGCCGGCAGGTCGTCGTGAGCGCATTGGGCAGATCGTTCGCCTGATCAAAAAGTATCGCGTGTGGGACAACCTCACGCCGGTGCGCCTGCGTCGTCTGCTTGAAGAGCTCGGCCCTATGTTCGTCAAGATGGGGCAGATTCTGGCTAACCGCTCCGAGATTTTGCCGCAGCGGTTTTGCGACGAGCTGCGTCGTCTGCGCTCCGATGTAGAGCCGGTGCCGTATGAGGTAGTGCTCCGGTGTCTGGAAGAGGAGTACGGCCAGCGCCTGGGGCAGATGTTCGACGCGATCGATCCCAACCCGCTCGGAAGCGCTTCTCTTGCACAGGTGCACCGCGCCCGCCTGGTGACCGGCGAGGACGTGGCCGTTAAGGTGCAGCGCCCCGGTGCGCAGCAGGTGATGGCTCAGGACATCGACATCATTCGCTCGGTGGTGCGCATCGTCTCAAAGTTTGTCAATACCGATCAGTTTGTGGACTTGCATGGCGTGGTCGAGGAGCTGTGGACCTCGTTTCGCGAGGAGACCAACTTTTTGGCCGAGGCCAAAAACCTCAACGATTTCTATGAGTTCCATAAGAGCGTGCGCGGCGTGTCGTGCCCCAAATCTTACCTGGACCTTTGCACCGAGCATGTCGTGGTCATGGACTACATTGACGGCATCTCGATTGCCGATCCCGAGCGCCTGGTGGCCGAGGGCTATGACCTGGAAAAGATCGGCTCGGCGATTGTCGAGGACTATTCGATGCAGGTGCTCGACGACGGCTTTTTCCATGCCGACCCGCATGCGGGAAACATCATTCTCAAGGACGGCATCGTCTACTTTATTGACCTGGGCATGGTTGGGCGCATGTCGAGCCACGACCGCGGTATCGTTAAGGACATGATTTTCGCCGTGGCCGAGGGCGACGTGCCCAAGCTCAAGGATTCGCTTATGCGCTTTGCCGTGACGCGCGGCGACTCGGCCGAGCTCGACCATTCGGCCTTTCTGTCCGATTTGGACTTTATCGTTGCCGACTTTGCGGGCCTCGACCTTAAGGACCTGGATATCGGCGAGTTTTTGACCTCGCTGCTAAACCTGGCGCGCAAAAACGACGTTGAGCTGCCGAGTGTGGTGACGATGTTTGCCCGCGGCATGGTGACACTCGAGGGTCTGCTGACCGAGTACATGCCCAACGTCAACATGATCCAGATTATCCAGACGCACATCAAAAACGAGAAGAGCACCTATGCGCGCATGCGCGATATGGGGCGCGATCTTGCCGCGAGCAGCTATCGCGCGGCAAAAGGCTCGCTCGAGGCGGCCGAGTATCTGGGCTTGGCGTCGCGCATGCTCACGCGTGGCCAGCTTAAGGTGAACACGCAGATTATGAGCAGCGATAAGGCGCTGCGACAGCTGGGCGGAATTATCGATCGCATGTCGATGGCAATTGTAATCGCCGGCCTGTTTATCGGTTCGTCGGTGGTGTACTACGCGCGCATCGAGCCGGTCGTGTTTGGTATCCCGGTCATTGGCTTTATGGGCTACGTGAGCGCGCTGGTGCTGGCGCTTATGCTGGGCCGCAATATCTGGCTCAACAGTCACGGCGGCAAGCACTAGAGGCCGCGACCGTCACCGCATTTTCCTATCGCAAACAATAGCTTTTACCTTGGGCTTCGCCTGCGTGCGAGGCCCTTTTGCGTGATACCATTTTGACGGTAATAATCGATGGCCTAGATGGTGGTGCGGAGACGCACGAATGCGCGGTTTACCTGCGCGTTTGGGAGAATTGGGGTGCAAGTCCCCGGCTGTACCAGTAACCGTAATTCCTCTTGGCTCGGGATGTTCGCGTCGCAGATCGGACGACGTGCCCGAGTCGTTAAGGTTAAGTCGGATCGCCTCCCATCTTGCATGCGGCTGCGGCGTATGCCGCCGGTGTGCATAGGGCTCTGGAGGGAAGGGGGACCCCGATGGGGGAACTCGAGCGCAACATGCGCGATGACGTGGGGCAGCCTCAAGGCAACGCTCCAAGTACAGACAATGGGAGACAAATGGATATGTTTGTGGACGAGCGTCAGCGCGTCTCGCATCGCCGTGGCGCAATTGCGCGCGGCGTAGCCAAGCGCGGCCTGGTGGCATTCCTGGCCTTCGCGATGGCCTTTGGCACCACGCCGGCTCAGCTGTGGGCCGAGGGCGCCGAGGGCATTGCCGAGGCTGTGGCTCAGGCTACGACGCCGGACGAGGGTGCAGCGCCTGCGGATGGTGCTGCCGACCAGGGTAAGGCCGAGGTTTCGGATTCCGAGGGCGCGCCTGCAGCTAGTGCCGCCACTACAGAGGCGGCAACTGGCGACGAAGGCTCGGCGACGGGGGAGAGCCCTGCCACGAGCGTGCAGTCTTCGACGGCATCCGCTGGCCAAGCAGGATCTGCCGCCGCGACTGCCGTCCAGACAGAGAACCCGACAGAAACCGGCGATGTCGCCAAGAAGCAAGTCGAGGTCTCGTTCTCGATTGTCGGCACCGATGCCGACGGCAAGGCTCAGACCTGGGTGGCACCTACGCAACTCAAGCTCGACGAGGGCGCGACGGCTGCGGACGCCTTCGTTAAGCTGCAGCAGAAGACGGGCTTCAAGGCGGACTACGATGCAAACACGGCATACGGGTTCTACCTCAAGAGCATTACGTCCCCGACGGATAGCCGCACGCTTGCCTACGACGCGACAACTGGTGCCTTCTGGCAGCTCTTTGTTGATGGCGCGTCTTCCTCGGTTGGCGCGAGCAGCGTCAAGCTCACCCAGGGGCAGAAGATTGAGTTTGCCTATACGGCTGGTAGCTCGTCCCCTGTCGTTAAGGACCAGCTTGCTGCGAATGTGACCGTCATTGGTCGCGATGCCCAGGGCAAGACTCAGACTTGGGTCGATAACGCGCAGTATGTGGTGACGTCCGGCTCGAGCGCACTTGACCTTACGAAGGTCGCGCTCGAGGCGAATGACATCGACGCCGTTGCTGCGGGCTCCTTCATTCTGAGCCTTAAGTACAACGGCGTTGAGCTGGGTACGCCGCTCGATTATTCGACCCATTGGCAGCTGTTCATTAACGGCAAGTCGAGCGACTACACGGCAGACAATGTCACCATTCATGCTGGCGATACCGTTACGTGGTTCTACGGTGGCTGGGGCGACCAGTTGCCGTCCGATTCCGTCCATGCTTCCGTTCAGGTCCTCGGTAAGGACAAGGACGGCAAGCAGCAGGTTTGGGCTTCGACGGGCCAGACGAGTCTCAAGGCGGGTTCTACTGCCAAGGATCTCCTTGAGCAGACCGGCCTTACTCTCGATGCTGGCGAATCGTCTTGGGGCTGGTTCCTCAACGGCATTACTTCGCCGTTCGATGGTAAGTCCTATGGCTGGGATGCTGCGACCAATAGCTATTGGCGCTTCTACGTAAATGGCAAGTTCGCCGACGTTGGCGCCGGTGCCTACAAGCTCCAGGAGGGTGACGCCGTCACCTTTATGTATGGTGCTGACGCCGATGCCCTCCCCGGTCAGGTTCTTGGGTCCGTCGATGTTATCGGTCCCGATGTCAACGGCAACAATACTCGCTGGGGCTCGGCAAGCAATGTTTCTCTGCCCGAAGGCTCTACGGCCCAGGACCTTATTGAGACGGTTCTGAAGGCGAAGAGCGTTGATTACAACGCCTCCCAGAGCGGTGCATACTGGTTCCTGAATTCCATTACTTCGCCGTTCGATCACAAGCCGTATGTCTGGGATGCTGCGACCAATAAAAATTGGCATCTGTATATCAATGGAGAGCCCTCCTTACTCTGCGCCAATCAGATTACGCTCAAGAGCGACGATAAGGTTACGCTTGCCTATACCACCGACGATTCGCCCATGCCCGATCCTGACAAGATTGTCGTGGACCCGAGTGCGACGACTCCTGATTGGGATGCCGAGTGGGCCGGCTACGGCAACAGTGGCAACGGTTCGACCGTAACGGATGCCAAGACGCCTGCGCAGGCCGCTGGTCTTAAGTGGGCCTTCGATTGGAAGGCCGAGTCTGGCCAGCAGTATGCCAACTGCAGCGAGCCTGTCATTGCTAACGGTTTTGTGTACATCGCGACCGAGAACGAGCTCATTAAGATCGATTCGTCCACGGGTAAAAAGGTTGCCTCTGCGCCGCTTGCCTCCAAGGTGAGCTATACCTCTCGTCCGATCTATGCCAATGGCCTTATCATCGTTCCGCTCAACGGCGGTGCGGTCCAGGCGATTACTGCGGACAAGCTGATCTGCAAGTGGCTGACGCCTGGTTTGACGGACTTGACGCAGAGCTCCTGCACCGTGGTTTCGGATGGCGAGTACATCTATGTTGGTACGGTCGATATTTCGTATGACGAGAACTACAACGCGACCTACGGCAACGGCTCCCTGAAGCGTATCAAGATTGCCACGGGCGAAGTCTCTTGGCAGAACATTGACCCTTCCGAGGGCTATTATTGGACTGGTGCTGCGCTGACGGATAAGTACACCATTGTTCCTACGAGCGCGGGCACGCTTAAGTGCATTGATAAGACGACGGGCGATGTCGTTTCGACCATGAAGCTCGGCGCTGTCGCAAATGCCGATTGCATTGCCGATCCGTCCAATGGTTCGACCTTCTATCAGATGACGCACGACGGAATGCTCCATGTGATTTCGCTTTCGGCAAAGGGCGTGCTGAGTGAACAGAAGACGGTTGATCTGGGCCTTACGAATAATCTGAGCGCCCCTGCGGTGTCTGGTGACAATCTGATTGTCGGCGGACAGACGGCTACTGGCTCTGCTCTGGTTCTCTATAACCTGAAGACGGGTAAGACCACGATGGTCGCTGCTGCCGACGGCAAGGCGCTGCCGGCTGGCCTCAACGGTATTGCTGCTACTCCGCTGGTGAGTGTTCAGGGCAGCAAGACCTATGTGTACTTCACCGTTAACAGCGCGGATAGCAAGGATTACGTCAGCTACTCTGCTGGTGGTGGCGTGTATCGCTATACGCTCGGCGACGCAGAGGCGACGCAGATTTATGATGCGGCTGGCCATTACCAATACTGTGACTCTCCGGTCATTGCCGATGCTTCTGGCAACCTCTACTACATCAATGATTCGGGCACGCTGTTCAAGCTCGGGGCTGTTGAGTCTTGGACGGTTGCCTTTAATTCCAACGGCGGGTCTGCTTGCGACACTAAGTTTGTGGCTACGGCCGACGGCAAGCTGGTCAAGCCGGCCGATCCGACGCGCGATGGCTACACTTTCGGCGGTTGGTTCACCGATGAGACTTGCGCGCAGGCGTATGACTTCAGTATGCCGGTGACGGCCGATCTGACGCTGTATGCCAAGTGGACCAAGAATGCCACCAACCCTGGCGGCAATGGCGGTTCTGGCACTAATGGTGGCAACGGTGGCGCTGGCAACGGTTCCGGTGCTGGCACGGGCACGGGTTCCGGCTCCGGCACGAAGGGCCAGCAGGCCGGCGGCGCTATCGCCCCGGGTCATAAGCCGACGACCAAGACGACGGTGTCGACCAAGACCGAGACCAAGGACAACAAGTCCGACAAGAAGGACACCGATAAGTCCGATAAGAAGGACGAGAAGAAGTCTGACAAGAAGTCTGACAAGAAGGACAACAAGTCCGACAAGAAGTCCGATTCCAAGTCCGATACGGGTGCTGCTTCCACGACCACTGCTAAGAAGTCCTCTAGTGCCTCCGAGCAGGAGACTGGCATCAACCCGCTCGCCATTGTTGGCGTTGCCGCCGGCGTCATCGGTCTCGCCATCGTCGGCGTGTTCGTGTTCACCAAACGTCGGTAGGTGAGGGCTGTGTCCAATAAATCCAAGGACGCTGACCCCAAGCAACCAGATTCATCGTTCATTCAGTTCGACGATGCAAAGCAAAAGGGCGCCGCTTCGGCGGCGTCCGCCCCTCGTCGCAAGGCGCTCCTTGGTGTTCTGACTGCCGTGTGCACCATTCTGATCGTCGTCTCGCTGGGCTTCGTCCATCCTTCCGAGAGCGGCGCCTGGTCCATTGACTGGCTCGTTCAGACCGTGACGGGGGAGAGCGTCGTCACCAAGGACACCAAGGTGTCTGGCTCGACTACGACTTCGGGCGAGGCCAGTTCCAAGGATTCCAAGTCATCGAATGACGCAAAAGATGGGTCCAAGTCCAAGGACGATTCCGAGTCTTCAAACAAGGAATCGGATAAAAGCTCGGATAGCAAGAAGTCCGATAGTCAGGACGGCAAGAAGTCTGGAGATAAATCCGCTGCCCAGAATACGGGAGCCGGCGATACTTCCAATGTGTCTGGCGGTGCTTCTTCGGGCGGCGGTCAGTCGTCTGATGGAGCCTCATCCTCTAATGGTGGAAACGCCTCCTCGGGCGGCCAGAGCGGCTCGCAGGAGTCCAGCTACGTAACGGTAACGGTTTCGGTCACATCGAGCGCTGTGGGCAATCCTGTGTCTTCTGGTGGCACCTTTACCTTTAACGAAGGCGCTACCGTCTATGATGCCCTGTGCGCGCTGGGCCTTTCCGTTAACGCACATGGCTCGTCGTACGGCACGTATGTCTCCGCGATTGGTGGTTTGGCCGAGAAACAGTACGGTGGCACGAGCGGCTGGATGTACTCCGTCAACGGCACAACGCCCATGACGGCCTGCAGTAACTACGTTCTCTCCAATGGCGACAACGTGGTCTGGTATTACGTTACAGGCTAGGGACCTCGACATAGTGCGCCAGACGGGCGGTTCGGACAAACATCCGGGCCGCCCGTTTTTCATGCGAATGGGACTGGGTCGCCGGGTCTCTCGGCAAACAAAAAAACCGGTTGGAACGGGAATTCCAACCGGTTTTACATTCAAGCAAATAGTGAATCGACTACGACCGTGCGCCCTCGAGGAAGAAGCGGCGGCTGAAGTAGTTGTACCAGGTGACGAGGAACGTGGCGATGGCCTTCATGGCCTGGTAGCCGATGCTCAAAAACGTGACGCCCACAAACATGTACAGGTCGTTGAGGCCCAGGCCGATCACCGACAGGATGGTGAAGATCGTGAACTCGCGCTTGCGGCTCATGCCCTCGCGGTGGTCGAACACGTACTTCATGCTGAGCCAGTAGTTGACCACGACGGACGTGATGAACGAAACCGTGGTGCTCATCAAAAAGTCGAGGTGAAACAGCTCGACGAGCGCAATGAGCATACCCCAGTCGATGCCAAAGGAGACAAGACCCACGACAGCGAACTTGAGGAACTGCTTGGTATGAGGTTGTGCCAGTGCCTTGCGCACGTAATCACATCCAATGCGTTGATGAATCGAGCAGAGGATACTTTAGAGCTTTTGCAAGGGAAACGTAAGGTCCTTGCCAAGAACTATACGAACTCGCCAAATTTTCAAGAGCTAATCCGCAAACGTTGAAAACTTGCCCGTAAACGAGCAATGCCCGCGAACAACACGGCGCTCGACGCGCGTCATCCGTGGGCATTGTAAAGCTGTAAGGTTGCGAGTTACTTGGTCTCGTCGCCTTCCAGGAAGATCTTTCGGGTCACAAAGTTGTAGACCATGACAAGCGCGGTGGCGCAGATCTTGGCGATATTGGCCTCGAGTCCCAGGCCGGCGTTGAGTGTCAACACGATACCGTCGTTGAGTGCCAGGCCGATCACGGACAGCACGACAAAGATAATGAACTCGCGGCGGCGGCTTATGCCTTCCTTGTGCGCAAACACGTACTTCATGCTTGCGAGGTAGTTAAAGATGAGCGAGATGATAAAGCCGCTGGTGTTGGCGATTAGGATGTTAAGGCCCAGACCGTAGTGGAGCAGATTCATAATGCCAAAGTCGATGACCGTGGCAATGACGCCGACGACGCCAAACTTCATGATCTGCGCAAGGAGCTTTTGCATGGTACCTGCCTTATGGTGGCGCCGGGGCGCCGCGGGGATGACAAACTCAGCAAGTTTAGCCAATCCCCGCGGGTGGGGCTAGACGCGCTCCTCGATAGCACCGTTTCTATATGCATCGAGCAGCTGGCGCAGATCCTGGATCTGGCTGCGAATCTTGGCGCCAGTATCGGTGTCGCTCACCATGCGGCGACGGTCTGCTTGGTCAAAACGGTTGGTCTCGCTTTCGATGTCCACGTTGCGCGTGAGTGCCTCGGCAACCGTCGTAAAGGCCCGGTGCGACTTGAGGCGGCAGCCGCGCGAGCTCGAGATGAGCGTATAGCCGGCGATACCCGTCTTGGGATGGTAAGCGCGGCAGAAGCCGCCATCGATGACCAGCAGTTTGCCCTCGGCGCGGATGGGCTGCTCACCCTTGGTGGTTTTAACGGGCGTGTGGCCGTTGATGATGTGGCCGGTCGGTGAACATGCCATGGGCACGACGCCAAACTCGCGCATGATGTCATCGCAGACCGAGGGCGACTTAGTAAGCGTAAAGTACGGGTCCATCGGCTCGACCCAGGTGCTCTTATCGGCGATATAGGCGCGCTCAAAGGTACGCACCAGGCGTCCGCTGGCGGGTGAGCTAAAGCCAATCCACAGGTACCACATCCAGTCGAGGGCGTCGCGGTCGCCCACGCGCCAGGCGCGGCGGGCGATGTGGTCGCAAAAATCGAGATAATCGCGGCCAGCGTGCCAGGTGCCCAGACAGTTCATGCTGCTAAAGGTGCCGTCTTCGTTGAGCGGCACGCAGCCATGGAACAGCAGGTTGCCGTTGGTGACCTTGTACATCGAGCCGTGGGAATAGAGGAAATCGATATGGCGATGCAGGTGATCGGCGGTGACAAACTCGGACACGAGCTTGTCGATGATGTGCTGCTCCTGAGACGTGAGCGTATAGGGGTCCGTCGGGTCGACGGTGGGGAAGTCGTTGGTCGTGAGCGGCCACACGCTGCCGTCGGCGAGCGTGACCGTGCCGGTGTCGTGGTCGATCTTGTCGAGTAACAGGCGGTCGGTCATGTCGAACTCGGGGTGGCGCTGGATAATCTGACCCTCGAGCTTAAAGAGCAGCACGTTGATGGCCTTGACCAGCGGGGTGATGGACTCACCGGCGGTGTAGGTGGCATCGGCAAAGGCGACAAGCTCACGCAGCGAGATGCCGTAGTCGTTCTCCAGGATCTCGTAGTTGTCGTAGCGTAGGTTGTTGCGCAGCACCGTGGCGATGCAGGCGGGCTCACCGGCCGCAGCGCCCATCCACAGCAGGTCGTGGTTGCCCACTGGATGTCGAGCGAATGGTAGGTGAGCAGGCGGTCCATAATCTTGGCCGCGCCGCCACCGCGGTCGAAGATGTCGCCCACCAGGTGCAGGTGGTCGACGGCCAGGCGCTTGATGAGCGAGGCAAGCGACTCGATAAAGTCGTCGGCGCTTGCGGTCTCCAGGATGGACTCCACGATGCGCTCGTGATAGCGCACGCGATAGTTGTTCTCGTCCGGGTGCGTGTGCAGCAGCTCGTCGATGATATAGGCGTAATCGCGTGGGATGGCCTTACGCACCTTGGAGCGCGTATAACGGCTCGAAAGCGAGCGGGCAACCATAATGAGTTGGTCAAGCATCGTCTTGTACCAGGTGGGCGAGTCCTCGCGCTGGCTGCGGACCAGCTCGATCTTCTCGTGCGGGTAGTAGATGAGCGTGCACAGCTCGCCCTTTTCGTCAAAGGAAAGCGTGTCGCCAAAAATCTCGTCGACATGCTCGCGCACGACGCCCGAGCAGTTGTTGAGGATGTGCATAAAGGCTTCGTACTCGCCATGCACGTCGCTCATAAAATGCTCGGTGCCTTTGGGCAGGTTGAGGATGGCCGAGAGATTGATGATCTCGGTAAACGCGGATTGCTCGGTGGGAAATTGTTTCGACAGCAGGCGCAGATACTTGAAGTCTTGCGGATTGCGATCGAATGCGACCATGAAACACCTTCCGATGGGGTTGGTAAAACTGATAAACAGCGTCAAACGTTTATCAGTATGCGCCGCTTTTGTTTCGATTGGGGGTGGGAGGTCGAATTGTTGGCCGAACGGTTTGGTAAATCGATTTAGTTGAGGTAGATATGGCGGTTGGGTGGAGACGTAGGGTCGTTTTTACAGACGTATGCCTCCGGGATCGATAGAGATGATGACGGTAAAGATGTTCACCACCTTTGGCTCTATTTGGTAAATAGTGGACATTTGTACCGTATTTATGCTTGCTGTGCGATAATTTTTATAACTATACGTAAGGAGCCTCATATGAGTGATTTTGTCCTGACCTGTGAATCCGCCGCCGATCGAACTCGGGAGTTCTTTGAATCGCGCAATATCCCTGTCGTGTGTTTTCATTACGAGATCGACGATGTTGTCTATGCGGACGATCTGTATCAGTCGGTTACGCCGGACGAGTTTTTTGCCCAGATATCCGCGGGCGCCATGCCCAAGACGTCTCAGGTGAGCGTGGGTGAGTACGAGGAGTTTTGGGAGCCGCTTGTTGCCGAGGGCAAAGACGTGCTGCACCTGACGTTGTCGTCGGGTATTTCGGGCACGTATGGATCGGCCTGCGTTGCGGCGCAGATGCTCGCGGATCGCTATCCCCAGGGCGGCAAGGTGCGCGTCGTCGATTCGCTGGCGGCGTCTTCGGGCTTTGGCCTGCTGGCGGAATGTGCCGCCGACGTGCGCGATAGCGGGGCTTCACTCGACGAGACGGCTGCCTGGATCGAGGAGCACAAGCTCAACCTGCACCACTGGTTCTTCTCGACCGATCTGTCGAGCTACCTGCGCGGCGGTCGCATTTCGGCTGCGAGCGCGATCATCGGCACGGCGCTTAAGATTTGCCCGCTTATGACGGTCGATTGCGAAGGTGGGCTGTCGCCACGTGAGAAGATTCGCACTAAGAAGCGCGCGATTTCCGAGATGGCTCAGACCATGATGGCACACGTGCAGGACGGTGCGGATTATTCGGGTAAGTGCATCATGTCGCACTCGGCGTGCCGCGAGGATGCCGAGGCAGTTGCGGCGCTGATTGAGAAACAGGTTCCGCAGCTTAAAGGCAAGATTGAGATCAATAACATCGGTACTCTGATTGGCTCGCATACCGGACCTGGTACGGTGGCGCTCTTCTTTATGGGCGACAAGCGCGTGGATTAATTTGCCCCATCACATCGCTGCATGATTGCTCAAACGAAAACGGCCCGCCTCACGTTTGTGGGGCGGGCCAAGATGTTTTGCTAGCGTTTCTTTCCTCGGAAGAAAAAGCCGTGCAGTGAGGGCTTGAGCCCGCGGTTGGCGCGACGCTCCTCGACGCGCTCGTGGATCGAAGCGACGCGCTCGATGACCTCGTCGGGAATCGGCACGTCGGGATTCATGTTCTCGACCTGGCTGACTTCGGCGGCGGCGACCTGGTCGATAATGGGCACATCGTCGCGCGAGATAACGGGCGTGGCGTCTTCCTTCATCTTGCGATAACGCTGCATCATGTCGGTCTGTAGCTGCTGTGCCGAAGGCGGCGTCCAGATGATGGCGTTGGCGCCGGCGGCGATGGTCTCGCGGATGCTCTCGGGCGTCTTGCCGCCCGGCGCGATGAGCGGCAGGTTGGGATAGTGCTCGCGCAGTTCACGCAGGACCTGCGGCGTGTTTTTGCCAGCGGCGATGTTAAGAATCTTGGCGCCGGCGCGCACCTTTGCGTGAGCATCGTCGTCGCAACGTACGACCGTGGCGATGACGGGGATGTCGGCGATGTTGGTGATGTGCTCGACCATCTCGGCGGTGGCGGGGGAGTTGACCACACAGCCCGCCGCGCCCTGCATCTCGGAGACGGCTGCCATCTGAACGGAGCGCTTGCCGGTGGTGGTGCCACCGCCCACGCCTACGAAGACCGGGCACTCGGCGACGGTCAGCAGCGCCTGCGTAATGGCGGGCTGCGGCGTGAAGGGGTAAACGGCAAAGACGGCATCGGCGTTGGAGTTGCGGATGACCGCGACGTCGGTGGTGTAGATGAGCGATTTGATACGACGGCCGAAGAGCGTGAAGCCGCTGGCCTCCTCAATCTCGTCAGGCATGCGAAGGGCCGCCTTGCGCAGGCGCCCGTCGATGGGCAGCGGCTCCATGGGGAGCAGTCCGTTGGGGGTCACGGCTACCTGGGGCTCGGTGAACTCGTCTGCGAGCTCGACCTCGGAGAAATCGACCGAGGCGACGATGTCTTCGTGAACCTCGGCGGGCACATCGATGGGAGCTTGGTCGTTTGCCGCGGCAGGCGTGTCGAAGGAGCTGGTGCCGACGAAGGCGTCGACGCGCTCATTTAGATCGTTGAGGGTATCCATGGAAGCTCGATTCTATGTGATGACGGCCGGCGCGATGCAGCCGGAATTGCGAATGCTAAATCGTTTGACGAGTTGATTTTTCCCCGCCGCGTCCTCCGTTAGACCGAAGGGCGGCGAACGTGGAGGAGCTGTGGTGGCGGGGATCGAGGTGCTATCTTGAAAGTCCCGTTTAAAAGAGAGGTGACGCGGTATGGAATTTTCGGCAATGTTGGGCTCGATTGGCCTATGCGTGGGCGCAATCGTAGCCGCCGCGGTCATCTACTTTGTGGTTACGGCCATTAAAGGTAAAAGGGCCGAACGCAAGGAGCGCGCGATGCTTAAACAGCATCGCGACCAGCAGGGCAAACGCGCACGGAGATAGCTTGTTGAGTTTTGGATCCGTGCGCTAGCTGCGTTTTCGGATCAGGGCAATGTAGAAGCCCTCAAATTCGCGGCTGGGCGGAATGGTGAGCGTGCCGGGCAGGCCGTTGGCGATGGCCGATACCTGACCAGCGGCGATTGCCTCGGTGAGAGCGTTGGACTCGATGCGTGGCTCTTCGCCAACTTCCTGAGCACGGCGCGTTTCACTTTCGCTCGGCGTGCCGTCGAGGGGGATAAGCTCGCAATCCATGTGCTTGTCGAGGGCCTCTTGCAGGGCGTCCTCGTTTTCCTGCGGCAAGATCGAACAAGTCGAATAGACGAGCGTGCCGCCCGGTTTAAGGGCTCCCATGGCGCGGTCCAGAAGTGCTCGCTGCGAGCGGGCACACTTGCTCAGCAGCTGCTCGGTCAGGCCGCGCAGGCTTTTCTCGTTGCCGCTGATGACGGTGCCCGTGCCGGTGCAGGGGGCGTCGAGCAGGATGCGGTCAAAGCGGAAGAACTCGTCGAGCTCGCGTGCGTCGATGCGCATGACGGGCACGTTTTTTGCGCCTTGGCGGTGGAGGTTGGCTTCGAGCTTCTCGGCGCGGGGAATGCTCATCTCGCAGGCGGTAAGGTGCGCCTGCCCCTGCGTGAGGGCGGCGATCTGCGTCGTCTTGCCACCGGGGGCTGCGCACATGTCCAGGATGTCCTCGCCTGCCTGTGCGCCCAGGACCAGCGGCGGCATCATGGACGACAGGCTCTGCAGGTAGATTTTGCCGTCGCGGTAGATGTCGAGATCCCACAGATCGGAAACCTGGGCCTCGGGCAGGATGAAGGCGTCTAGGTACCAGGTGACGGGGTTGTGGGCGATGCCGGCGGCATCGAGCGCCGCAGCGATGTCCTCGGCGGTTGCCTTGAGCGTGTTGGCGCGCAGCGTGACCGGGCGTGTGGCCGCGGCGCCGAAGCCCTCGATCATGAGCTCGGCATCGGCGGGCGCATAGGCGCCGGCGACCGTGTCGACCATAAAGCGCGGCAGGTCGGCGGCGCAAGGAAGGGCGGCAAGCTGGTCGGAAAGCTCGGTGGCGGCAAACTGCCTGAGCTTGAGCTCGGCCTTGACCTGCTTTTTCTGCTTACGACGACGCGGCTTGGACATCCGTCTTTCCTTCCCATTCCATTACATGTCGAGTGTTTAGTACTGGCTCTCGTGCTTGCTAAAGAAGTCGAAGCGCGGGGGCAGCGGCTTTACGCGGTGCTCGCCGGGCTTCTCGCCCAGGCTCTCCACAAACTCATCCGTGGAGGCGAAGATGTTATCCCAGCTAAAGAAGGCGACCGGGTCGATGTCGAAGTACTCGCAGATGAGCTCGCAGCCGGCAGGGACGATGCCGTGCATGAGCACGGTCGCCACGCGCAGCTCGGTAAAGGCGTCGACGAGGGCCTGCGTCATCGCGGCGTTTGCTGGCTTGCCTTCGAGCTTGTTGGCGGCCTTGGAAGCGTCGCTCCAGCGCTTGTTGGCGGCGCGCAGGTAGTCGTCGCACATGGCAAGCGCGCGGTGCGTCTCGAACTTGTACATAGCCTGCTCAAAGGCGAGAGCTGCCTGCTCGGCGGCTTCGACCACGGCGGCAGAGGCCGCACCGGCGGGGATGCAGCCGTTGCGATAGGGGCTCTCGTCGCCTTCCTTGACGGCGACGCCGTAGAAGCAGCTGCGGGCCAGACGGTTGAACACGCCGGTCAAAAGGGCGCTCTCCTTAAGGGCCGGATCGATGACGCGCTTGTCGTCGCAGGCGCGCACCTCGTTGCCGTCCTTGTCCTTGCCGGTCACGCGGGTGTCGTATGCCTTGGGGCTAAAGCTCACCGGCTTTTCGGACAGGCCGAGCGACAGCCAGTGCGCGCGCATCTGCTCGCAGGTGTAGTGGTTGAGCAGGTCGTCTGCCGGCGGGGGAGGCGTCTGCGAGGACGAGCTGGCCTTTTTGCCCATGTAGAGCAGGTGGTAGCAGGCGCTGACGGTGCTCTGCGTGAGGTCCCAGCCCAGGGCCTCCCACATGGCGGTCTGCGCGATGCAGTAGAAGTAGATGTTGTCCTGACCGATAAACTGGTAGATCTGTGCGTCGTCTGAGCACCACCAGTCGCGCCAGTCGAGCGAGCTGTGCTGGTAGGTGGGCGCGGGCACCTGCGTGGAGTCGGCAGCGGGCTCGCCCATAAGGGCGGCATCCTGGGCGGCGACGCCCTCGGTCACGCCGGCGGCCTTAGCATCGCGCGCGAGCACGGTACGCGTATAGCTGATGGGCGCCCATAGGCTCTCGGGCCAGCACCAGCAGGTGACGTCGGAAACGCCGTCGACCTCGGGTACCGGAACGCCCCAGTCGATGTTGCCGGTGATGCGGAAGGGCACGAGCGCTTTGCCGCTGCGGAAGCGCACGCCGCCGTTGGCGAGCACCGCGTGGGCGTCGTCGCGCTCCTTCCAGCTGGGGAAGGTGACGGTAAAGCTGCTCTTGTTGCCCTCGGGTTCCAGCACGGTGTGCTCGGGGAGCTGGTCCTCGACGGCATCGAAGGCCTCGCGGAACTTGTTCTGGATGTAGAGCTGAGCCGGCAGCAGCCACTCCTCCATGGTCTTGGAGACCACGGAGCGAACCTGCGGGTTCTGGGCGAGCTTAGCGGTATAGGTCTTCATAAAGTCGAGGTAGGCCGGCAGATCAAAGTAGAGATTGTCGACTGGGCGCAGCTCGGGCACCTCGCCGGTGAGCTGGCTCTTGGGCGCGATGAGCTCCTCGGGCTCAAACTGGTGACCCAGGTCGCACTCGTCGGCGTACGCCTTCTCGGACTTGCAGCCTTGGATGGGGCAGCGGCCGATGACCTGGCGGCCGTTGAGGAATGTGCCGGCCTTGGCGTCGTAGAACTGCAGCGTGGAGCGCTTGGAGATGGTGCCCTGCTCGTGCAGGCGCTCGATAATCTCGGCAGTCACCTCGTTGTGGATCTGGGCCGCCGGCTCAAGGCCCGAGCCGCCGTAGATATCGCAGCTGATGTTGTAGTTGTTGAGGGTCGCGGCCTGGCGGGAGTGATTGGACTCGACATATTCGCCGATGGACTTGTCGTAGCCTTCGTTCTCCTTGAGCTTGCGGTAGCTCTCCATGATGGGCGAGCCGTAGCAGTCGGTGCCCGAGGTGAAGATGACGTTCTCGCGGCCCAGACGGTCGCGCAGGAAGCGGGCGAAGAAGTCGGCCGGGACAAAGACGCCACCAACGTGGCCAAAGTGAAGGCCCTTGTTGCCGTAGGGCTCGCCGGCGGTAACGATGGCGCGGCGAGGCCAGCTGGGACGGTCGTTCATGGAGTATTTGGATGCCATGGGACTCCTTCGCATATGGTGAGAGCGCGGCCGGGCGCAAGGCCTGGCGACGCGGTGGTCAATTCGTGCATATCGTTCGACATTATCGCACATGCGGACGGGTACGTGGCAGGGGCGCTATCCTAAGATGCTATGAATGAGATTTCCAACATACATGCGTTTGAGGACGAGGATTTTCTGCACGCCTGCTTTGTGTGGGGGATGGCAGTGCTTGGCGCATTTGCCGTGTGCCTGGTGCCGGTGTTTATGCTGCTGGGCGGGCCTGCAGACTTGGATGCGGCTGAAGCGGGCAGCTGGATGGCTGTCGTGGGCTGGATAGTCGGCTTGGCCGCGGTTTCGGCGGCGTCATTTGCCGTGCACGAGCTGGTGCACGCGGTGTTCTTTAAGCTGTTTGCGCCTGCTGGTGCTCGGGTGACCTTCGGAGCAAATCTCGAAACCTGCATGATTTACGCCTGCGCCGAGGACGTTGTGTATTCGCGCCGGCGGTACATGGCGGTTTGCCTGGCGCCGACGGTTATTGTGACGGCGGCGTTTGCCCTGGGGTTTACATGTTCGGGCTATCCGCTGCTGTGCTACCTGGCGGCCGGCTTGCATTTGTCGGGCTGTGTGGGCGATTGGTATTACGTGCGGACCATCCTGCGCGACCGTCGCATTGCCGCCTGCGAGGACACGTCCTTTGGCGTGCGTTTTTTCGCAAGGTAGTCTTTTTGGGATGATTTTTCTGGGAGAGGAGATGTCCATGAAGCCGCTGCTGCTGCATGCGTGCTGTGCGCCGTGCTCGCTTGAGCCGGTCCGCCTGCTGCGCGAGGAGGGGTTTGAGCCCACGATTTGCTGGACCAACCCCAATATTCAGCCGCGCGATGAATGGCAGCGCCGCCTGGACGAGCTGCGCCGGTGGTGTGCCGACGGCGGCATCGAGCTCATTGAGGCAAGCGAGGATCGCGAGCGCTGGGAGGCCGGCGTGGCCCCGCTGGGTGCCGATCGGCCCCGTCGTTGTCGCGCGTGCTATGCCCTGCGTCTGGCCGAGGCGTGCCGCGTGGCCCAGGAGCACGGGTTTGAGTTTGTGGGTACGACGCTTGCCGTCTCGCCGTATCAGCTGTTCGAAACCTGTAATGACGTGTTGGAGCGTCTGGCGGCGGCACATGGGCTCGTCCCGGTCATTCGCGATTTTCGCCCGTATTATCCCGAGGCAACACGCCGTTCGCGCGAGCTTGGCATGTATCGGCAGAATTATTGCGGCTGCCGATTCTCGGCCGTCGAGGCGGCCATGGACCGCGCCCGCATCCGCGACGAGCGTAAAGCCGCCAAAAAGTAGTTCGTTTGGGACGTCAGCCTGCTAGGATGTAGAGCGGACTTTAGCTATATAAGGAGTATCCGACGTGTCTATGCGTACCGATGATTTTGACTACAACCTTCCTGAGGAACTGATTGCCCAGGCTCCTGCAGAGCCGCGCGACTCCTGCCGCCTGCTGGTGGTGGATCGCAAAGGCTCCCAGGCGGGGACGCCGCTGGAGCACGGCGGTACCGTTGAGCACCGCATCTTCCGCGACATCATCGACTATATCGAGCCGGGCGACGTGCTCGTCATCAACCAGACGCGCGTGATGCCGGCCCGTCTTATCGGTCGCAAGGCAGGCTCGGGCGGCGTGGTCGAGACACTGCTGCTCAAGCGCCGCGAGGATGTTGATCCGCTGGGCCACGTTTGGGAGTGCCTGGTCAAGCCGGGCAAGCGTCTGAAGCCCGGTGCTCAGATTGAGTATCGCGCCGGCGGCGCCCATGCGCCCGAGGGCGCGCCCGTGGTGCTGACGGCCGAGGTCATCGACTTTGTCACCGATAGCCGCGGTGGCCGTCTGGTGCGCTTTGAGCCGGCCGGTTGCAATGCCGCCGGCGACCCGCGCACGCTCGACGAGGCCATCCATGCCGCCGGTCGCGTGCCGCTGCCGCCCTACATTACCGATTACGAGGGCGACCCCGAGAAGTACCAGACCGTCTACGCCATGAAAGAAGAGCACTCGGCTGCCGCTCCTACGGCGGGTCTGCACTTTACTCCCGAGCTCATGGCCGCAATTGAGGCCAAGGGTGCGAAGTTTGCCGCCGTCGAGCTCGAGGTTGGTATCGATACCTTCCGTCTGGTGGAGGAGGACGATCCCACGCAGCATGTGATGCACACCGAGCGCTACCACGTGTCGCAGGAGGTTGTCGACGCCGTGCATAAGGCGAAGGCCGAGGGCCATCGTGTGATTGCTGTCGGTACCACGGCGGTGCGCTCGCTCGAGAGCGCGTTTGACGCCGATGCTCCGGTGTCCGATCCGGCTGTGACGGCGCGCTATTTTGAAGGCCGCGAGGACGGCGCCGACACGCTCGGCCGCGGTGACATCGTGGTGCGCGAGAACGCGACGACGCAGCTTTACCTCATGCCCGGCTCGACCTATCACGTGGTCGACGCGCTGATCACGAACTTCCACGTGCCGCGCTCCACGCTCATGATGCTTGTGAGCGCACTTGCCACCCGCGACCAGATCATGGATGCCTATGCCGCCGCTATCGAAGAACGTTACCGCTTCTTCAGCTTTGGCGACGCGATGCTCATTTTGTAGGTTACGGCGTTTTCCAAACGCCGTAACCGGCCGACGCTGCGCGGGCCGCATTTGGACAATCTGACGTTCAACTTCAAGGGCGCGACCAGAAGGTCAGCGCCCTTTCGTTTCACGTCACCTTGTCTCAAATGCGACCCGCTCGCTGTCGTTGCCAAAACACCGGCATTTCTTTGGTTGTCAAGAGGATGCCGCTCTAGCGGGTTTTCGCTCATATGACCCAATCCGCTGTCAAGAGCCACAATGGCCCCGCC
>CAJLDK010000003.1:0-200965 GCA_905205405.1 uncultured Collinsella sp. | reverse complement strand
CGTACATGTACGGATGAATATGGGAGGTGTTCGGATGAAGTTGCCAATCAAGGAACTGGCATAAAAGCTCATCGAGGCCGAGTGCTATCGCTCGCTGCGGTACACTTACCTAAAGTAAACCATGAAGGGAGACATTACCTATGAAGAAGATCGTTTTGGCTTGCGGTGCTGGCGCTGCTACTTCCACGCTCGTTGCCCAGAAGGTCGCCACCTTGCTCGACGCCAACGGTTATGCCGACAAGTACGAGATCGTGCAGTGCGCCATCTCCGAGGCCAAGGACTACTGCGACGAGGGCGCCGACCTGCTGATCGCCACCACCGTTGCCCCCGAGGGCCTCACCTGCCCGTACGTGAGTGGCGTGCCCTTCATGACCGGCATGAACCGCGTCGCTGCCGAGAAGGCCGTCCTCGACGTTATGGCTCAGTAGGCGCTGACTGTATGAGTGAGCAGAACGCCAACCCGGTAGAGCTCTTTGGCATGCGCGTTGCCCATGTGGGCATTAACGCCACTGACCCGGCAGACGCCCTGGAGATCGCGGAGCTGTTCTCGACGATGATGGGCCTGCCCGTTATCGAGACCCCGGTTTCGTACTTTAACGATTCGCTGGTCGAGATCATGAAGCAGAACGGTCGTGGCGCCAAGGGCCACATTGGCTTTGCTGTCAACGACATCGATGCGGCCGAGAAGTGGTTTGCCGAGCGCGGGCTCGAGGTCAACGAGGAGTCGCGCGTGCTGCTGCCCGACGGCGGCACCAAGCTCGTGTACTTTAAGCGCGAGTTTGCCGGTTTCGCCGTGCACCTGTGCCGCGAGTAGCGCACAAGCTGCCATAGCTAGCAAAAAGGGATAGGGTCGCATGGCCTTATCCCTTTATTTATGTCGAGGGGTCGACTTTTGCAACGGACAAAAAACCGAAGTCTAATACTTTTCCGAGAAGTGAACGAGACAAATCGGGCCCCCGAAGCATCGACACTTTAAGGGCATCGTTTCCTGCGGTTTCGATACTAGAATCCTGTGATTTTACCGACGAAAAATGTGGATGCTTCAGGGGTCCAAAAACAGACGTTCACTTCGCGGAAAAGTATTAGACCTTGATTCGCGCGGGTGCCCCTACCGCGGCAGGCGAATCGTAAAGCGGCTGCCGACGCCCTCGACCGAGGTCACGCCAATGACGCCGCCATGGCTATCGACAATCCACTTGGCAATGGCGAGCCCCAGGCCCGAGCCCTGCGCGCCGGCATCGCGTGCGTTGTCGGCGCGGTAGAACCGCTCGAACGCGTGAGCTGCGGATTCCTGATTCATGCCGATGCCCTCGTCCTCAACACTTATGTCGATCGTGCCCATGCCCGCATCGGGCGTTATGCCAAACGTGACGGTCGTTCCCGCATCCGAGTACTTGGCGGCGTTTTGCACGATCACGCGCAGAGCCTGCTTCACGAGCGCCACGTCGACGGGCGCGTCGCAGCGCGGGTCGTTGGCAAGCGCAGCGTCGTACGCCAGTCGATATGTGTGCTCGGTATCGATCATCTGCGATTCCTCACATACCTCGTCGACCAGTGCGGCCAGGTTGGTATTTGCGCGCCGCAGAACCGTGCGCCCGGCATCGCCGCGCGCCAAAAACAGCAGCTGCTCCACGAGCTCTTGCATGTGCTCGCTTTCGGCCTTGAGCGAGGCAATGGACTCTGCCAGCACGTCCGGGTCGTCTTTGCCCCAGCGGTCGAGCATGTTTACGTAGCCCTGAATCACCGCGATGGGCGTGCGCAGCTCGTGGCTCGCGTCGTTGACAAAGCGCATCTGCTGCAGCTTGGCCTCTTGCATCTGGCGCAGCAGGCGGTTGAGTGCGACCTCGATGCTCGCCAGGTCGGCGTCGCCGGTGGTGACGCTCGGCGAGTCGACGCTTGCGCGCTCGATGGCCTGCTCCAGCGTTTCCATCTTGCCGCCGGCGAGCTGCATGCGGCCGAGCTCGTCCACACGCAAGGCCAGGTCGTTGAGCGGTGCCATAGTGCGGCGCACGCGGCGGGCGCCGCCGAGCATGTTGAGCACGCTGATAACCTGCCAGCCCGCAACGACAAGGTAGAGAGGCCATAGCGTGACGAGGTCCTGTGCGAGGGGGAAGGTCTTGGTGCTATGCGCAAGCTCGACGGTATAGGTGAGCGTGGTCAGGTCCCAGCTGCGCGCGGGCGCCAGCGACATGCCGTGAACGGCGGAGCCGGGGATCCATCCCGCGGTAAACGTGCCATCGGGCAACGTCTGGTTGTAGCCATAGACGAGGATTGTCGCCGCAACAAGCAGCAGTAACAGATCCAGCCAGACGTAGCTCACCAAGCGGCGCCACATATAGCTCCAGTTGATGGCGCGGGCGATGGAGGTGACGCGCTTGGCCTCGGCGTTACGCGCGGCAGACATAGCCCACCCCGCGCACGGTCTGGATGATGCGGGCACCGCCGGCGTCTTCGATCTTGGCGCGCAGGTGCGCGATGTGCACGTCGACGTTGTTGGTGTCGCCCACGTATTCGTAGCCCAGCGCCTCGTGCGCGATGCGCTCGCGCGTGAGTACGGTGCCGGCATGTGCCATAAGCAGGGCGAGGACGTCGAACTCGCGAGCCGTGAGCGCGATGGGCGAGCCGCCGACCGTGACTTCGCGGCGGTCGGGGTCGAGCGCGACCGAGCCCACGGTGAGCACGGCGGGGGAGGGAGCGGCAGAGGTCTTGGCCGAGTCGCTAGCCGGGGACGTCGCGGCGGCACCGGCACCCGTAGCGCCCTCCCCGGCCCCAACGCCGCCAACGCCCGAAGCCGTCCGCACAGCCTCCGAGCGCTTTAGCGCCACGCGGATCCGTGCGAACAGCTCCTCAATGGCAAACGGCTTGGTCAGGTAATCGTCAGCACCGGCGTCGAGCCCGGCCACCTTGTCCATCACGGCATCGCGCGCGGTGACCATGATCACCGGCACATCCTTGTGCTTGCGGACACGCCGCAGCACCTCCATGCCGTTGAGCTGCGGCAGCAGTACATCGAGCAGAATCAGATCGTAGTCGCGCTCCAGCGCTAGGTCAACGGCGGTGCGGCCATCGGCGGCGTGCTCCACCTGGTAGCCCTCGTGCTCCAGCTCGAGCGTCACAAAGCGGGCGATTTTCTCCTCGTCCTCTACGATCAGGATCCGTGCCATGCGTGCCCCCATCTGCGATTACTTGTCGTCGTTCAGATTTTGCTTGATGTCGTCCGCGGCATTGGCAGCGCTGTCCATCAGGTTGTTGATGCTGCCGGGCACGTCGCCGTCGCTATCGATGCGGTAGCGCATGCCAAAGAACAGGCCAAGCAGCATCAGCCATATCGTGGCGCCCCAGGCAAACAGGGCGACGATGGGAATCAGGATGGGGATGTTGAGGATGATCGCGTCGCGGCGCGTGGCGATAAACTTGGTGTCCAGGCTCAGACGGAAGAGCTTTTTGAGGTACTCCCACACGCCGTCCATCTTCTTGGAGAAGTCGGTCTTTTCGCTCGACTTTTCGTAGGCGACCTGCGCGGCGACCATCTCGGCCGAGGGCTCATCGACTGGCGCGGACTCGGTGGCGGCATGCGCCGACGTGGTCTGGGTCTTGCCCTGCGACTCGAGCCAAATGATGGCATCCAAAACGTTGCCGTCGGCAGCGTCGAGCGCCGCCTTGGCATCGGTGTAACTCACGTTGCACTTGGTGCGGATGGTTTCAACTTTTTCGAGGTCGTCCATGACCTGTCCTTTCGTTCGATGGGCGCGACGCCGGGCAATTTGCTCGGGCGCGAGCGTTGCGTTCGGCGGTCTGCGTTGCGCCGCCCCGCCCTTGGTCGAACTCTATAGTGCAGGTTATAGATTAAGCGATTCTTGAGCCAAGATTAATGTTGGATGAGTTTTTGGGTGGCAGTGGGAAAAGTATTAGACCTCGATAACGGGGGATGGTGAGCCGATGACAAGCCGGCGGCAGAAATGGGATAAGCAAGGCGAACGGATCATATGGATTAAAATCGCGTTGCAAAAGTATGAGTTTCACACACGGCAGCCATGGAAGGACCTTAATATTACTTAGGCATGTGGCATTTGACGCCAGTCCTAATTGAAAGGCCAAGGGTAAATGGCTCCATGGGCAAGTGATTCTGTTTGCTAATGACCGAAAGCACCAATCCGTCATGTTGATTAAGGTTTCTGTTTGCTTGCATGGTTCGCTAGCTGCTAAAAGGCTGACCGATTGACTGTTTATGGCATCGTTAGTCGTCGGTGTTTTATAACATTAATTTAAAAAAGCTGCAGTGGCTGAATGAATATAGAGAAAGGACTATCAATGGAGTGCAACTGGATTTACTTCCCATTAAACGGTCGTCCGCCGCAGCCGTTAATGGACGTTGTAAAAGCTGTAAATAAAAATATTGAGCAGATTCGTTCTGATAAAAACAGTGAGCACAGCGATAGCGTGCTCCGAATTTTGGCGTTCGATTTGGAGCAATTTGGTTTCAATGTTGAGGTGGGGAAAAAGAAAAACGAGAAACTATCGATGCCAGTGTTGTATGGGGAGAAAGGCTTAATTGATAAAGCTTTTGAGGTCGATGCCGTCCATAGGGACACTAACACGATAGTGGAGATTGAGGCCGGGCGCGCTGTCGCGAACAACCAGTTTCTGAAGGATTTTTTTGAAGCGTGCATGATACAGGATGCAGCATATCTTTGTGTAGTCGTTCGTAATGTGTACAAGAGTGGTGACAACTCAAGCAGAGACTACGAAAAGGTCGTAACTTTTTTCAAAACATTGTATGCAAGCGGGCGCATGCCTGTTCCGTTAAAAGGCATTATGGTTATTGGGTACTAACTGCAGTGGTTCTTTCAGTTTTGGAATAGTTCCGCGTGTAACTATTTGTGTGTCGGGCACATGGTGACTTGGGCAGCGGCTCGGACTCAGCGGATGCGAACAGCATGTATGCGGCAAGGTTTTCAAATTGTTTTAGAGGAAAACCTCTGCTGCTCAGTCAGCATTCGGCACCCTTCCCAACGCACGTATGATTAGCTTTTGAGATCGCTTCTGCTCTCTAATGGCGGCCGCAAGAGCCCTTCGACGTTCGATTTTGGCTTGCAGCTCATCAACCTTTGTAGCGGGTACATAGTCACTTTTGACCTTGTCGCCGACTCGATAGTTGAGATAGCAGTATTCGTGGCCCTTTATGTTTCGCATGCGGATGCTGCCCTTTGGAAGGAGACTGATTTCCTGCTCCATGAGGCCCAAGAGGCGGCTCGAGCGTGCATATTCCTCTTCTAGGACATCTTCTAAGACGGACATGGAGCCTCCTTTCCGAGTAGTTACCCTACATTCTATCAAATCCATTAACTTGTAGGGTAACTCAAGCATGTCCGCACGACATGTGACACTTACCCTGCCGCCCTGCTCTGCCGCGGCGGCATGTACCCAAACAACGGTCCTCTAAGGAGTTCGATATCGATGAGTGATAACACCAAGCATCTCGCAAAGAAGTGCGTCAAGAACGCGGGGCCGTGCCTCGTGCTGTGCCTTGCCGGCGCAACGGTCGCGCTGCTGGCTGTTCTGGGGCCGTTTGATGTGCTCCGAAGTGCCAGTTCTCTGCATGTTTGCATGGCTCTTGCCGGCGCCATGATGACCGGCGGCGTGCTCGATCTGATCTTTTGGGTGTTTGACCCGTTTGGATGGAAGAGCGAGGGGTAGGTCCCAAAGGATGGAAGGGCTGGAACGGTTGACTTAGTGATCGTGCAGAATGTGGGCTAGCGACTTACAGGGAAGCGGTGATCCGATGACGGTCTATGTGACGGGCGACGTCCATGGCGGCGCTGACATGCAAAAGCTGCGCGATTGGGATCTTGGGGAAAGCCTGACGAGCGACGACCATCTCATCATTGCCGGCGACTTTGGCTTTCCGTGGGATTTCTCTGCCGAGGAGTGCGCCGACATCGCTTGGCTGGAGTCGCGCCCCTATACCGTGCTGTTCGTCGACGGCAACCACGAACGTTTCGACCACTGGGCGGAGCGACCCATGGAGTTGTGGCACGGCGGACTGACACAGCGCCTGTCGGACACCTCGCCCATACGGCGCCTGACGCGCGGCGAGGTTTTTGAACTCGACGGCTCAACGGTCTTTACCATGGGCGGCGCCACGAGCGTGGACAAGGAATACCGCATTCCGTATTCCAGCTGGTGGCCGCAGGAGTTGCCGGACGAGCGCAACTTTGAGGAGGCACGGACGAAGCTCGACAGCGTGGGCTGGAAGGTCGACTACGTGGTCACCCACACCTGCTCTACGCGCATGCTTTCGCCCACGCTCTATCCGGCGCCCGGCTGGAATTGCCCCGCCGTCGATCGACTTACGGCATTTTTTGACGAGTTGGAAGACCGCTTGGACTACAAGCGCTGGTACTACGGGCATTTTCATCGGGATGCCAACCCGACCGAGCGCCATACCGTGCTCTACGACTGCATCGTTCGCCTGGGCGACGAACTCCAGCCTTGGGATGTTGCGTAGGGGTGGGGCGTATTTGGCTACTCGGCCGTTACAGTGATGTTCTCTCGGTGCGCGCGGATAACATCCCAGCTAAAGTGCTCGACCAGCCGCTCGACAGAGCGCGGCGTGGTGTCCGGCGCGATGCCCGTTTGCCCGGCGAGCCAGCCCAGCAGCGCTTCGGGCGTGCCAAAGCGGGCGCGGAGTTCGCCCAGGTCCAGATCGCGATCTCGTTTGGAAAGGCGGCGGCCGTCCGGTGCCATGAGCAGCGGAATATGTGCGTAGTGCGGCGTGGGCAGTCCCAACAGGTGCTGCAGATAGATCTGGCGCGGCGTGGACCCCAGCAGGTCGCATCCGCGCACGACCTCGGTGACGCCCATGGCGGCGTCGTCGACCACCACGGCTAGCTGATAGGCAAACACGCCGTCGCTGCGGCGGACCAAAAAGTCGCCGCACTCGGTGGCGAGCGCCTCGCATTGGGCCCCGTACGTGCGGTCCACAAATTCGATCACGTCGTCTGCGAGGTCGTCGACGGTGGGCACGCACAGACGTGTGGCCGGGGCGCGCAGGGCGCTGCGGCGGGCCACCTCCTCGGCCGAAAGACTTCGGCAGACACCACGGTAGATGGGCGTGCCGTCGCTCGCGTGCGGTGCACTCGCGGCGTGGAGCTCGGCGCGTGTGCAAAAGCAGGGATAGGTGAGGCCGGCGTCTTTCAGCCGGCGCAAGGCGCTCTCGTACAGGTCCAGGCGGTCGTGCTGGTAGTAGGGGCCTTCGTCCCACTCCAGCCCTAGCCAGGCCAGGTCGTCAATCAATTGGGCGGCAAATTCCGGGCGCTTGCAGCGATCGTCCAGGTCCTCAATGCGTAACACGATGCTGCCGTCCTGGCTGCGGGCCGAAAGCCATGCGCACAGGCAGCTGAACACGTTGCCCAAGTGCATACGGCCCGAGGGCGACGGGGCGAAGCGCCCCACGACGGGCGCGGGAGCGGCCGGCGTCGTTGGCGCGTCGGCGGCGGGTGTTGCTATGTTGCGTGCGTTGATGTCCATGCGGACGAGTATAGCGCGGGGCGCGGTGGGGGAGACGCTGCCGTGGCCTGCAAGTTGCTGAGGCCGCGCGTTGCGCGTGCCGGACCACCGGCTCGGCACCTTAATCGTCGTCAATCAATTTAGCCCTCAAACGACAGAAACCCCGGCAGCTCTTCGCAACTGCCGGGGTTTCCGCGGAAAAGGGGGACATGATCCTCGAGCGGACGGCAAAGGGGCAAACCGTTTTCGCTCAACTGCTTTATGCCCCTCAACTGGCGGCTCAATCAGCGCATGCCGCGCCCACACAAAGCCGCTACACCTGTGACGGAGCTGTGAAGTGGTGTCTGCTGCTGGCGCGGGCCATGGCAAGGAGTGTCCCAGACTGCCGGCAGATAAGGAACGTCCCCAAGTGCCGGCCGTGGACGTGACTTTCGTCCCGTTTGATACTCCGCTGGCCTAGATGTTCGTCACATGAGCCCGCAAACGTGGGACAATGACGCTACTGGTACCACAGACAAAGGATGTGCCTATGAACGCCCCCGTTGCCCAGCCCTGTCGGCAGCGCCGCCTGTTTGCGCGATTCGCTTCCGTCTGCGCACTCGTCGCGCTTGCGTTGTTGCTGCTGCCTGCCGCCGCGCACGCCGACGGCTACTCCATGAGCCAAACCTACATCGGCGCCACGGTTGAGGCCGATGGCTCGCTGACCGTTGTCGAGGGACGCCAGTTCGATTTCGACGACGACATCAACGGCGTGTATTGGGATATCAATACAGGCTCTAACCAGCAAGGCGGCTCGGTGGTCGTCAATGTGCTAAGCGTCGAGGAAGACGACACTGCGTTTAACAAGGTCGACAGCGCAAACAAAGGCGACGACGGCGTTTACACGGTGGAACAGTCCGACGACGGCGTAAAGATTAAGGTGTTCAGCCCTCACGAGAGCGGCGACAGCGCAATCTACTACGTGAGTTATTCCATGACCGGTGCGGTTATGAACTGGGCCGATACCGCCGAGCTCTACTGGAAATTTGTGGGTGACGGCTGGTCTGCGGACTCCGATGACGTCGAGATGGAAGTCTACTTTGCAAATGCCGCTGCCGGGACGGCCGCCGTCAAGGGCGATAACTTCCGCGCATGGGGCCACGGCCCGCTGACGGGCGACGTGTCACTCGATGCGGACGAGCCCATGGTCACCTATACCATTCCCTGCGTGCATGAGGGAGAATTCGCCGAGGCACGCATCGCCTTCCCCAACGACTGGGTGCCGCAGCTCGCCGCCTCGAGCGAAGAGCGCATGTCGACGATTCTGAGCGAAGAGAAGGAATGGGCCGACGAGGCCAACGCTCGCCGTGAGCACGCGCGTGCGGTTGCCGGCGCGATTGCCGTGGTGTGTGTTGTCGTGGCGGTTGCCTATACCGGTGTGATCGTGATGCTTAAGCTGCGCAGGCCCAAGCCCAAGCCACTCTTCCAGGACGAGTACTTCCGCGATGTGCCCTCGGCCGACCATCCCGCGGTGCTTGCAGCTCTCATGAGCTGGAACGACGTGCCCGATCAGGCATATATCGCCACACTTATGAAGCTCACCGACGACCGCGTGATCAAGCTGGAAGAAGCGACCGAGACCAAGAAGAAGGGTCTGCTCCGTCGCGAAAAAGAGGAGCAGACGTATCGCATCACAGTGACCGACGAGGCCTGGAAGGCTGCCAAGAAGGACGGCATCGATCGCGACGTGCTCAAGGTCTTCTTTGCTGGCGTTAAGCCCGATAAGGACGGAGTCCGTTCGCGCACGTTTAGCGAGTTGGAGGAGTACGCTAGCGAGCGCACCACATCTGTTGGCGACAAGCTCGAGGACTATCAGAGCACAGTTAAGGGCAAGCTGGAGGCGCGCGAGCTTATTGCATCGGATGGCACTATCGCGATGGTGGCCGGCCTGGTTCTCGGCATCATCATTGTCTTTGGCATTCTGGGCTCTCTGTTCTATACCGACTTTGCGGATGCCAACGTCGGTGCCGCTATGATCTCGATCCCCGTTACGATCGTGGGCTTTGTCCTGAGCTGCACCTTCCGCCGTTACACGCCGGAGGGCGCCGAGGTGGCGGCTCGCTGCAAGGCGCTCAAGCATTGGCTCGAGGACTTTACGCGCCTGAAGGAGGCTATCCCCAGCGACCTAATCTTGTGGAACAAACTGCTGGTGATGGGCGTTGCCCTGGGCGTTTCGAAAGAAGTGCTGCGACAGCTGGCCGAGGCCGTGCCTGCGGATCTGCGCAACAGCGACGATTTCTACGACAACTACCCCTGCTACTGGTGGTATTACCATCACTACGGCAACGAGTCTCCGCTCGATTCGTTCAACGAGGTGTATCACGAGACCATCCGCGAGCTGGCTTCGAGTTCCGATAGCTCGAGCGGCGGCAGCGGCGGCGGCTTTTCCGGTGGCGGCGGTGGCGGCGTCGGCGGAGGCGGCGGCGGAACGTTCTAGCGAGCGCTTGCTTTGGGGTGGATCTTTCTGGGCGGTTGCCAGGGAAGATTCATCCCATTTTTGTGCATCGAAACGGGTCAAACTTTCCGCTGCGGACCTTCGCGCAAGGGACAGTGGACAAAAAATGCCAAATATGAGTACTGTTGCTGCGTTGGTCACATATGTTTGCACATAATAATGGGCTCCTAATGAGAGTACTTCTCGTTAGGAGCCCATTTTATTGAACATTTGGGGAGTTATGTCAGCTCGTGCAGCTGGTCGTCATGCCTATAAGCATCAAAAATGCCCCAAATCGCTGCTACTAAAAAGGTAACAGTACTCATATTTGATGTTTTTTGACCAGGGCTATCTACAAACCCCCTAGGCCACTCATTGGGGACAGACTTAAATGACTAGTTGTTGGGGATCAGTCATTGGGGACGTTCTTAAATGACCAGGTGTGGCTGCTTGGGCTAGGCTGTTAGGTCGAGTTCGTAGAGAAAGCTTTCACGCGGCATGTCGTGACGACGCTCTTCGCGGTTGGCGCGGTGCGTGGCCGTGCGCTTAAAGCCGTGCAGCTCGTAGAACTTCCACGAGCAGTTGGAGTCGGTGTACAGGTGCGCCCTTGTCGCCCCGCGCGAGGAAAGGTACGAGACAGCGGCATCGAGCAACACCGAGCCAACGCCCAGGCCATGGACATCGGGATCGACGGCGAGCAGCGTGACTTCGTTGTCGTGCGGCAATGGGCTGCTCTCGAGCAGGCGGTTGTTGGTTCGGATGGTTGCGCGCACAAACGAGAGATACTCGGCGCAGGCATCGGGCTCCAGTTCGCGCATCTGCGACAGCAACGCGCGTTCGGTATCCATCCAATGCTCGTTGATAGTGACGCCGGGGCTCTGTCCTGCGCGTGCAAGCGCAATGCCGCGCGCCTCGCCGTCAATTACCGCAACCTGCGAAAACGTCGAGGACGAAAGGCAATAGGCGAGGTCGCATGCGGCCTCAAGGCGGTTGTACTCATCGTTATCCGAATTGTTATGCCAAAGCTGCTGCAGAATCAGCGCGATGGCGTCGAAGTCTTCGGTATCAAACGGTCGGTAGAGAACCCGCGAGACCATGGTGCCTCTTTCTTTTGCGGATGCATATCGAGCACAGTTCTACCACGCTATTGGCATCTAATTATGGTGCCCCTGTGTTCCATGAACTCACCGTGCCCGGTGCCGTGCCCATCCCCTCTGCTCGCAAACTTTTTCTGCACATGCGCCCGTTGCGGGGTGCATCGATGCGCTCGATGCGCTACATTGAATCAGTATTTTCAATGCCGCTGCGCGAGCGCTGCAGATCGACGTATCACCGACTCACAGAGCACGGCGGCGTACCAGACAGGAGGACTGCATGGGATCTGATGTGAAGATCGCGCGCGCGTTGATCTCGGTTACCGATAAGACGGGCGTCGTCGATTTCGCACGGACGCTGGTCGATGACTTTGGCGTCGAGATCATCTCTACGGGCGGCACGGCTCGTGCCATCGAGGACGCGGGCGTTCCCGTAACCCCCATCGAGGAGTTCACGGGCTATCCCGAGATGATGGACGGCCGCGTTAAGACCCTGCACCCCAAGGTTCACGGCGCGCTGCTGGCCCGCCGCGATTCCGAGCAGCACATGCAGGAGGCCGCCCAGCACGGCATTAAGCTGATCGACCTGGTCGTCGTCAACCTGTACGAGTTCGAGAAGACCGTCGCCAACCCCGAGGTCACCTTTGCGGATGCCATCGAGCACATCGACATTGGCGGTCCCTCCATGCTGCGCTCCGCCGCTAAGAACGCTGCGAGCGTTACCGTCATCTCTGACCCGGCCGACTACGACGCTGTCCTTGCCGAGATGCGCGAGACCGGCGGCTGCACCACGCTTGCCACCCGTCGTCGCCTGCAGGTGAAGGTCTACCAGACTACCGCCGCCTACGATACGGCTATCTCCCGTTGGCTTGCCGCCCAGGCAAGCGACGTGGCGGACACCTCTGCCAAGCTCGAGATTTCGCTGGAAAAGGTCGACGACCTGCGCTATGGCGAGAACCCACAGCAGAAGGCCACGGTCTATCGTTTTGCCGAGGGCTGCGAGAACACCGCGAGCTCGCAGTTCCCGCTCGTGGGCTCCGAGCAGATCCAGGGCAAGCCGCTCAGCTACAACAACTATCTGGATGCCGACGCCGCTTGGAACCTGGTCCGCGAGTTCGACGAGCCGGCCTGCGTGATCCTCAAGCATCAGAACCCCTGCGGTTCCGCCGTTGCCGAGGACATCACGGCCGCCTACGATCGCGCCTTTGCCTGCGATCCCAAGAGCGCCTTCGGCGGCATCATCGCCTGCAACCGCGAAGTTCCCTTTGAGCTGGTTGAGCACTTCGCCGACCAGAACAAGCAGTTCGTCGAGGTCATCATCGCCCCGAGCTATACCGCCGAGGCGCTCGAGCGCATGGCCAAGCGCCCCAACCTGCGCGTGCTGGCTACCGGCGGCGTGGACCACGGTGCCCATGTGGAGCTGCGCTCCATCGACGGCGGCATGCTGGTGCAGGAAGTCGACCACGTGACCGAGGACCCCGCGACCTTTACGTTCCCCACCGACCGCAAGCCCACCGACGCCGAGATGGCCGAGCTCGAGTTTGCCTGGAAGGTCTGCAAGGGCGTCAAGTCCAACGCCATCCTGGTCTCCAAGGGTAAGGCCGGCATTGGCATGGGCCCCGGTCAGCCCAACCGCGTGGATTCCGCGTTGCTGGCCTGCGAGCGTGCTGAGGACTTCTGCGAACGCGAGGGCGTGGAGAAGGGCGGCTTTGCCTGCGCAAGCGACGCGTTCTTCCCGTTCCGCGACAACGTCGACGTGCTTGCCGCGCACGGCGTGACCTGCATCATTCAGCCCGGCGGCTCCAAGCGCGACGACGAGAGCATCCAGGCCTGCAACGAGCATGGTATTGCGATGGTCTTCACCGGAGCTAGGCATTTTAGGCACTAGAGGCTTTCCCAAGCACCCGACCTTGCCCCTCAAACCGTCGCTTGCGTACATTTAGTACGCGGCGCTCCTCTTTCGGGGCAATCTCGGGCACTTGGAAAACCCTTAATGGGATGTTTCTCTATCCCATTAAACTGTTCGGTCGCCTGACCATATCGTCAAAATAATCTCTGCAAAAGACGGTCGCTCCGTTTGGAGGGCCGTCTTTTTGGTATAAGAGGACGGAATGACTAACACGAAAGGTATGACCATGCCCCAGATTGATGATGCCGAGCTGTTTGGCAATGCCGAGGATCAGCGTGCGTACGAGGACTTTTGCGCCAATCAGGAGGCGGTCGAGAAGTTCACGCTCGACAAGCCCGCGCTTGTCTGCCGCTGGCGCATGTCCAATAAAAAGGTGCCCATGCTCAACCGCCACATCCGTGCACTGTCCGAGCGTCTGGTGCAGGGCGAGCCGCTTACCCATAACATGCTCAGCTGGGCCAAGCAGCACGTTGAGTGGTCGCTAGCCGAGGGCGATTACACCGCACACGACGGTGTGCTCATGCTGGTGATCGACATCAACGGCAACGCCGCCATGACAGTGGGGGAGTACGAGCCGCTCGCCGATACGTCGGCCAAGGCGCTGCGTGCCCGCTCCGCCGAGGCCCGCTCCGAAGCCGACGAGACCGGCGTGGCGCCCGAGCTGCTCGCCGCCGTCAACAACGGCGAACTCGCCTTTGTGGCGCCGGCGGACGAGTGCCTGTGCGGCACGGCGACGCTCATCGAGCAGCTGGCCCAGACCAAGGGCATCCCGGTCACGCGCGTAGATATTCCCGCGCAGCTTAAGGGCGCGCTGTTCCTGGTGAGCGACGAGCACGGCGTGGTCCCCGCAACCGAGACGGACGCCGCCGAGGCCGACGCCGCCACGGTCGCCTTCTTTGTCGACGGCTACGAAAAGCTTCGCGCCCGCCGCTAAATGATTATTCTGGGACGGGGATTAAAGAATCATTTTGGTTCCCGCCACCGCTGCGAGTGCGAGGCGGACAAAACGCCCCCGCTCGCGAACAGTTCTGTCACCTTGGCGACGTGCGTGGCGCGCACCTGCAGTTTCGCAGCCATAATGGTGGCAAGACAACCAAGAGGGGAGCGGAATCCATGGCGCTAATCTATATCGTTGAGGACGACGAGCCCATTCGTCGTGAGCTTGTCGACATCCTTGCCCGCGCCGGGTTTGAAATCGAGGCCTGCGAATCGTTCGAGCATGTCTCGCGCGATATTCTCGCCGCCGCGCCCGACCTGGTGTTGCTCGACCTCACGCTTCCCGTCAAGGACGGCCAGCATATCTGCCACGAGGTTCGCCGCGAATCCGAGGTCCCCATCATCGTCCTCACCTCGCGCACGACCGAGATCGACGAGGTCATGGCCATGACGCTCGGCGCGGACGACTTCGTTTCCAAGCCCTATAGCGCGCGCGTGCTCGTGGCGCGCATCAATGCCTTGCTGCGTCGCACCGCGGCGGCGGGCGAGCGCAGCACGCTCGTCCACAAGGGGCTGGAGCTCGACCTCGCCCGTTCTATGGTCACCAACACGGCGACCGGCGACAGCACCGAGCTCACCAAAAATGAGCTGCGCATTCTCTCGCTGCTCCTGAGCCGCGCGGGCAAGATCGTCTCGCGCTCGGCCATCATGCAGGACCTGTGGGACTCCGATGCCTTTGTGGACGACAACACGCTCACTGTCAACATCAACCGTCTGCGCACCACGCTCGAAAAAATCGGCGTCAAGGGGTATCTGACCACGCATCGCGGTCAGGGTTACTCGGTCTAGGTGCCGGTTATGTCGTTTGCCAAGTTCTTTAAAGATGCGCTGCTTCCCGTCGCCGTGTGGACGTGCGGCGTGCTGTTGAGTTGCTTTGTGCTGACGGTCGCCGGGGCACCCGTTTCCATCGTGGTCGTGGCGGTCGGCGTGTCCTTTATCTTTGGCATGCTCGGCATCGTGATCGAGTACGCGCGCCGCCGTCGATTTTTGCACCAGCTGGAGCGCGCGGCCGAGGAGCTGGAAAGCCCTGCGTGGGTGCAGGAGATGGTGCAGTGTCCGACCTATGCCGAGGGCGAGCTCGAATACGAAGTCCTGCGCCGCGTGGGCAAGGCGGCTTGCGATGAGGTAGCGGAAGGGCGACGTCAAACCGACGACTATCGCGACTATATCGAAAGCTGGGTCCACGAGGCCAAGTTGCCCCTGGCGGCAGCCCATCTGATTCTTGAAAACCTGGACGGCAGCGAAGACGACCTGTCGCGTGTGGATGACCTGGGTCGCGAGCTGGCTCGCGTTGAGCGCTATATCGACCAGGCACTGTACTATGCGCGCTCGGAAGTCGTGGAGCGCGACTACCTGATTCGCCGTTGGGATCTCAAGACCTTGGTGACGGGCGCGATTAAAGCCAACGCGCGCGAACTTATCGCGGCACATGTGGCGCCGGTGTGCGAGAACCTCGACTTTGAGGTCTTTACCGACGAGAAGTGGCTCGAGTTTATTCTGGGTCAGCTCATTCAGAACAGCATTAAATATGCGTGCGAGGACGGCGCGAAGATCGTGTTTTCGGGCGCATTGCTGGACGAGGGCTTGGCGAGCGAACGCATCGAGCTCACCGTCGCGGACAACGGCTGCGGCGTGAGCGCGGCCGACCTGCCGCGCGTGTTCGAGAAGGGCTTTACCGGCGACAACGGCCGCACCACCAAGCGCGCAACGGGCATCGGCCTCTACCTGGTGGCGCGCCTGTGCTCCAAGATGGGCATCGACGTCACCGCGGCATCCGACTCCGGAGAAGGCTTTGTCGTAACGTTTTCCTTCTCAACGAACAAGTTCCAATACTTTGAGTAGCCGGGCCGTCTTGCGCTGCGGACGGCTATGTTCCCGAACGTGAACTTAGCTAAGGCAACTGGCGCTATGTTCCCGAACGTGAACATAACTATGAGGCTCAAATGGATCTCCCAAAACAAAAACGTGCAGCCCAAACAAAACGTGCCGCCCCAAACGGGGCGGCACGCCATCTTTTATCAGACAACTCGCTGAAGTAAGGCTGCGAAGGCCGCGGGGCCGGGAGGGGTTTCCTAAGGGCACATCCCGCAGCCGCAACGCGGCGAGGACGTGCCCGTGGAAACCCCGCAGGCCCCGCGGCCGGTGGGAGCAACGCTACTTCACGACCAAAATGTCGCAGTCCGTATTGCGCAGCAGGAACGTCGAAATCGAACCCAGGAGCGCGTACTTGATCGAGGACAGGCCGCGGGCGCCGCAGAGCACCAGGTCGGGCTTGACCACGTCGAGCATCTCGTCTTTGAGCGTCTCACGAATACGGCCGGCGCGAATCATGACCTCGACCTCGGGAATATCGGGATTGGCCTTGGCCTCTTCGAGCTGCTTGGCGATGGAGTTCTTAAATGCCTCCTCTAGGCCGTTGACCAGATCGACCGGATAGGAACCGGCGCTCTCGAGCGCCGTGGAATCGATAACGTGGCCGATGATTAGCTTGGCGCCGTTGTTCGCGGCGACCTTGATGGCGCGTGCGAGCACAAAATCCTGCTGTTCAGTACCGTCGAGTGAAACAAATACCTTGGTGTAGCCCTCGTTCATGGTTTCCTCCTTGGTCTATCGCACGGGCGCGGGGCTCGTGCATCGGGCGGGCGCGGGCGCGTTGGCCGCCGGACACTTTATCTTGTTGCAGTTATACCCAAGGATTTGGGTTTGACCGCTCGCAATTCTGTGAACGGGCGAGTTTTTTGGTAAGGGTAGGCGCAGGCGCGCCGCCAACGGTTGATAATGGGACATCGCCCGCACCGTCCGCAGAACAATATCGGCGGGTGTCTAACGAGGGGGTCCCTTTGGATATCATCGAGCTTTTAAAATCTGCCTTCATGGGCCTGGTCGAGGGCATCACCGAATGGCTGCCCGTTTCGTCGACCGGTCACATGATCTTGGTGGACGAGTTCGTCAAGATGAACGTGAGCGAGACGTTCTGGAACATGTTCCTGGTCGTGATTCAGCTTGGCGCCATTTTGGCCGTCTGTGTGCTGTTCTTCCATGAGCTCAATCCGTTCTCGCCCAGCAAGGGCAAGGAGGGCCGTCACGACACCTGGGTGCTGTGGGGCAAGATTGTGCTCGGTTGCATTCCTGCGGCGGCGATCGGCCTGCCGCTCAACGACTGGATGGAGGAGCATTTCTACAATGCTCCCGTCGTGGCGCTGGCGCTCATTGTGTACGGCGTGCTGTTTATCGTGATCGAGAACTGGCGCGCGAGCAAGCGCGAGGAAATGGTCGTTGCCGGTTCGTTTGGTTCGCGTGCTGTGGTGTCGGGTGAACGTCCCGCCGGTGCGCACTTTGCGGCGCCCGCCACGGCTACCGCTGAGGATGAGGACGATGACGAGAATCTGGACTTTGGTTCCATCGCCACGCTCGAGGATCTAAGCTGGAAGACTGCGCTGGGTATCGGCTGCTTCCAGGTGCTTTCGCTGGTGCCTGGTACGTCTCGCTCCGGTTCTACCATCATCGGCGGCCTGCTTTTGGGCTGCACGCGCTCGGTGGCGTCTAAGTTCACGTTCTTCCTGGCCATCCCTGTCATGTTTGGCGCGAGTGCGCTCAAGCTGGTCAAGTACTTCATCAAGGGCGGCACGTTCGGCACCAACGAGATCGCCATCTTGGGCGTGGGCTGCGTTGTTGCCTTTGTGGTTTCGCTCATCGCCATCAAGTGGCTCATGGGCTTCGTCCGCCGTCACGACTTTAAGTGCTTCGGTGTTTACCGCATCATCCTGGGCATCGTAGTGCTCGCATACTTCTTCGTTCTGGAGCCGATGCTCGGCCTCTAACTTAGTCGACGCTGCGCGGCGGCCAGGGCGACAACTTGTCATTCAAAGAGGGCGGCATGACCAAAAGGTCTATGCCGTCCTCTTTTCATGCCAATTTGTTCGCCCTGGCCGCCGCTCGCTACCGTTGCCATGACATCGGTGGCTCCGTGATTGGTACATTGGGGTCAGGTTTCTTTGCACCAACGTGGTGCAGACTAACCTGACACCTTTGCACCAAATTCGCCGGGGTGGGCCTGACGGTGGCGCACGGAGTCGTGGTGTGATTTGCGTCGGTGTCCGCGCGACTCGGTATACTGGTACGGCTCAAACTATGGCGCTGCCCGCAGGCGCGCCGTTCGTCAGATGAGGAGTCGCCCATGACCCAGCCCTTGCCCTGGGAAAAGAACGCCGCGGTACCCGTGCCGCCTGTGCCGGAACCCGTGCCGCTCGATGCATATGCCGCCCCTGCTGCGCCGGAGCCCGAGCTCGTTCCGCTCGACATCTACGACGCTCCCGCGCCGGCACCCAAGCCGCTCGTCGACATCGACAGCCTTAATCCCGCCCAGCGCGAGGCGGTCCTGTCCACCGAGGGTCCGTTGCTGGTGCTCGCCGGCGCCGGCTCGGGCAAGACCCGCGTCTTGACCTTCCGCATCGCACATATGCTCGGCGACCTGGGTGTTAAGCCTTGGCAGGTTCTTGCCATCACGTTTACCAACAAGGCTGCGGCCGAGATGCGCGAGCGTCTGGCGGCGCTCATTCCCAGCGGCACCCGCGGCATGTGGGTGTGCACCTTCCATGCCATGTGCGTGCGCATGCTGCGTGAGGACGCCGACCTGCTGGGTTATACCGGTCAGTTCACCATCTACGATGACGATGACTCAAAGCGCATGGTGCGTGACATTATGCAGGCGCTCGGCATCGAGCAAAAGCAGTTCCCCATCAACATGATCCGCAGCAAGATCAGCTCGGCCAAAAACGCCATGATCGGGCCCGAGGACATGCTCAAGAGCGCCGATAGCCCCAACGACAAAAAGGCCGCGCAAGTCTACCTGGAGCTGGAGCGCCGCCTGCGCGCCGCCAATGCGATGGACTTCGACGACCTGCTCGTGCGCGCGCTTGAGCTGCTGCGCACCCGCCCCGAGGTGCTCGATAAGTACCAAGAGCGCTTCCGCTACATTAGCGTCGACGAGTATCAGGACACCAACCACGTCCAGTACGAAATCGCCAACCTGCTGGCCGCCAAGTACCAAAACCTCATGGTCGTGGGCGACGATGACCAGTCCATTTATAGCTGGCGCGGCGCCGACATCACCAACATCCTGGACTTTGAGAAGGACTTTAAAGACTGCAAGACCGTCAAGCTGGAGCAGAACTACCGCTCTACGGGTCATATCCTGAACGCCGCCAACGCCGTGGTACGCCACAACTCGCAGCGCAAGGACAAGCGCCTGTTTACGGCCGAGGGCGATGGCGAGAAGATCCAGGCTTTCCAGGCAAGCGACGAGCGCGACGAGGGCCGCTGGATTGCCGGCGAGATCGAGAAGCTGCATGCCAAAGGCACGAGCTACGACGACATCGCCGTCTTCTACCGCACCAACGCCCAGTCGCGTATCCTCGAAGATATGTTCCTGCGCGCGGGCGTGCCCTACAAGATCGTGGGCGGCACGCGATTCTTCGACCGTGCCGAGATCCGCGACGTCATGGCCTACCTTAAGATGATCGTGAACCCGGCCGACGAGATGAGCGTCAAGCGCGTCATCAACACACCGCGCCGTGGCATCGGCTCCACCTCGATCCAAAAGATCGAGCAGCTGGCGCGCGACAACCGTTGCTCGTTCTTCCAGGCCTGCGAGATCGCAACAGCCGAGACGGGCATGTTTAGTGCCAAGGTGCGCAACGGCCTGTCGAGTTTTGTGGCGCTGGTGCGCGAGGGCCGCCGCATGGACGGCGAGCTCAAGGACGTCGTCGAGATGATTGTCGATAAGACGGGCCTGCTGCAGGCGTTTCGCGCCGAGGGCACCATGGAGTCCGAGAGCCGCGCCGAGAACATCCAGGAATTCCTGGGCGTCGCTGCCGAATTTGAGGAGACGCACGAGGATATCGAGGGCACGCTCGAGAGCTTGGAAGAGCTGCGTGCAGCCGGTGTTGCCGATGTGCCTGCCAGTGCCGAGCCCGAGCCCGTTGTGGTGAGCGCGCCTGCGCCCGAGCCAGGGCCGTCCGCGCCCGCGTCTTCGTTTGAGGCGCTCGTCGGTGCTCGTGACGCCGCGGGCTCCAATCCGCTCGATAGCCTAGCCGCTCCGGCGCTCTCGCCGCAGGATGCCCTGACCGCTGCCATCGCGGGCAACGCATATGCCGCGCCGACGGAGCTGCCGGCGGGTGCCGTGCATGCCGACGAGATCGAGCGCGCCTATGGCCCGCTCACCTGCAAAGCGCTGCCGGCGCTCATGGAGTGGCTGGCCTTGCGCTCCGACTTGGATTCCCTGGCCGGCGAGACGCATGCCATTACCATGATGACCATCCACTCTGCCAAGGGCCTGGAGTTCCCGGCGGTGTTTGTGGCCGGCATGGAGGAGGGTATCTTCCCGCACGTGCACGACTTTGGCGGCAGCGATGATCCGGGCAAGCTCGAAGAGGAGCGTCGCCTGGCCTACGTCGCCATCACGCGCGCCCGCAAGCGCCTGTTCCTGACCTATGCGGCCACGCGTCGCACCTACGGTTCGACTTCTGCCAACCCGCGCTCGCGCTTCCTCAACGAGATTCCGTTTGAGGATATCGAGTTTAGCGGCATCGGCTCTGCCGGTTTTGAGGGCACGGGCTGGGAGAAGCGCGGCGACCGTCACGGCACCTTTGGCTCGGGCATGGGCTCGGATATGTATGGCGGTAAGGTGTTCGGTTCGCATACGCGCTCGACCGGCGGTTTCGGTTCGCGCGGCGGATCGAGCTTCGACGATTTCTTTGGTGGCAGCACCTATGGCACCGAGCGCCATCGCGGGGTTTCGCCCGACGCCGGCCGTGTTGCCTCGACCTTTGGTTCGGGCGCGCCGCGAGCTAAAAAGCCGTCGTCCAAGGTGTCGCCGACGGTGGAGCGCAAGGTCGATCGCGCCAGCGCGTCGCAGGACTTTGCCGCGGGCGATACCGTGAGCCACAAGACCTTTGGCACCGGTACCGTGATCTCGGTCGCCGGAGACATGATCGAGGTGCAGTTCGAAAAGACCGGCCAGACTAAAAAGCTCATGAAGGGCTTTGCACCGATCGTCAAGTTGTCGTAATCCCGGCGGACCCGGGTGGGCGTATGGGGCAACATCGCCTGCTCGGACAGTCCTGCTCGCACGGAGAGCACATTAAGTGCTCTCCGGCTCGTGCGGAACTCGCGACCGATGTTGCCCTATACGCCCACCCAGGTCCTCAGGTGACGTTGCTTGCGAACGTCGCTCTACTCGTTCGCTTTTTGGTCTGGAGAGCCGGGTGGGCTGATAGAAAAATAGATGTGAGTAGGGGCTCCTCCGTTGATGAACGAGGGAGCCCCTTGTTTCGTTTTGGTTGTTGTTGCGACCTAGAGGTGGCTGATGATCAGTTCCATCTTGCCTTCGAGTTCGATCTGGTTCACGGTGCTCGGGGCCAGCAGGTGGCTTCCCTTGTGGACGGGGTCGCCGCAGACGGTGCCTTCGCCGTCGATGACTGACAGGCACATGAAGGGCCAGCGCTGGTCGAGGGTTTTGCTGCCGTCGACGCGAACGCGATCGACGGTGTAGCAGGGGTTGGACTCGAGCTCAGTCACGCCGTCGACCTCGGGCGCGGTCACGGTGCCGTCGGTCGGAGCCTGGACATCAAAATCGATGCAGTCGAGGCTCTGCTCAATGTGCAGAGGGCGCAGCTTGCCGTCGGTGCCGGGGCGGTCGTAGTCGTACAGGCGATAGGTCACATCGCTCGACTGCTGCGTCTCCAAAATGAGCGTGCCGGTCTTGATGGCGTGCACGGTACCGGAATCAATCTGGAAAAAGTCGCCCTTGTGGATCGGCAGCACGTTGAGCATGTCGTCCCAGCGGCCGTCCTTGATCATCAGTGCGGCCTCAGCGCGATCCTTAGCGCGTTGTCCGACGATGATCGTGGCGCCGGGCTCGCAGTCCAGCACATACCAGCACTCGGTCTTGCCCAGGCTGCCGTTCTCGTGCTTCGCAGCGTATTCGTCGTTGGGATGAATCTGGATTGAAAGGTCGTCCTTGGCGTCCAGAATCTTAATGAGCAGCGGGAACTCCTTGCCCTCGCAGTTGCCAAAGAGCTCACGGTGCTCGGCCCACAGCCATGACAGCGTGTGACCGGCGTACGGGCCCTCCGCGATCTGGCAGTCGCCGTTGGGGTGGGCCGAGATGGCCCAGCACTCACCGATGGGGCCCTCGGGAATGTCGTAACCAAATACGGTTTCGAGCTGGCGGCCGCCCCAGATCTTCTCGTGGAAGATCGGCGTCAGTTTAATCAAGTCGGACATGTGCATACTCCCATGGTGTTGTGCGGTCGCCCACTCTAAACGAGCCATAACGTGCGCCCGCATGACTACAAAAACCTATGCCAACGTTACGTTGTGCAGCTCAAAGCGGTCGCCGACGTTGCGCGAAATCGAGTACTCAAAGGCGTTGCCGCTATCCAAAAAGCCAATCTGGTTGAGCTCGAGCAGGGGAGCGCCGGGTTCGGTGTCCAGGCGCTCAGCCTCTTCCTCGGTTGCCGCTACGGCGCGGATGGTGCGGTGGAAGCTCGAAATCTTCAGCCCGCATTGCTCGCGGATGAAGCTGTAGACCGATCCATACAGGTCTTTCTTTTTAAGGCCCGGTATCAGCTCGAGAGGCATGTAGGTGTACTCGATGACGATGGGCTTCTCGTTGACCTGGCGCACGCGCACGATGTGATAGGCAAAGTCGTCCTCGGCAATTCCCAGCTGAGTAGCGACGTCCGCCGGTGGATTGACAATCGAGAAATCGTAGACCACCGAGGTCACCTTCTCCCCGCGGTGCTCATACGAAAAACCCTGGGCGCGGTCATTTTTGCCCTGGAAAAATGCCTGGTCGGGGAGACCCGCCGTGTCCTTAACGTAGGTGCCCGACCCGCGCCGGCTGGTGACAAGGCCCTCCTCGGTGATCTGCTCGATAGCTCGTTTGACGGTGATTTTGGAAACGCTATAGAGCTCGCAGAACTCAACGACGGTGGGTAGCTTGTCGCCCGGCTTAAGGGAGCCGTCCTCGATGCTTCGACGGATATCTGCAGCTATCGCCTCGTATTTGGGAATCATGGAACCTCCTTTCCGGCTTGATTGAGTACAGAAGAAAGTATAGTCAACACCTAAGCATCCCTATTGCGTTTTTGAAAAGTTCGAGAAAGGTTTAATTAAAAAACGCTTCTCTTTAAAAACTAGAGCGCTCTAAATGAATATGCATTCGAATAATGTGGTATTGAGCAAATTGATCGACTCGAGGATGGGGTTGAGCCGTTTTACCGCCCAACGAACCAAATACCATGCCCTGCGTTTTCACAGATAAAACCTGCCAAAACAAACCTGTCCCTTTTTGGCAGGTTTTTGCCTTGGGAGCGGTACCATACAGGCAATGTTTAAACGAGAAAGGCGGGCTCCCATGGAACCTAAGCAGTATTACATCGGCATCGACGTCGGCGGCACTTCGGTTAAGGAGGGCCTGTTCGACGAGGATGGTAACCTGCTGGCCAAGGCCAGCGTGCCCACGCCGCCTATCGTTGACGCCGCGGGCTTTGCCGCGGTGACCGAGGCTATCGACCAGGTGGTCGCCAAGGCCCAGATTCCGCGCGCCTTTGTGGCGGGTATTGGCCTGGCCGTTCCGTGCCCCATCCCGGCATCGGGCGATGCCAAGGTCAAGGCCAACATTGCCATTAACCTGCCCGAGCTAAGAGTCGCCATTCAGGAGCACTGCCCCGACGCGGTTGTTAAATACGAGAACGATGCCAACGCCGCTGCCATGGGCGAGGCCTGGCTCGGCTCTGCCAAGGGCGTACAGAACGTGGTGATGGTCACCATTGGTACCGGCGTGGGTGGCGGCGTTATCGTCAACGGCGACGTGGTGTCGGGCGTTGTGGGCGCCGGCGGCGAGATTGGCCACATGTGCCTGAACCCCGAAGAGGAGCGCACCTGCGGCTGCGGCGGACATGGCCACCTGGAGCAGTATTCCAGCGCCACCGGCGTGGTGAGCAACTACCTTGCCGAGTGCAAAAAGGCCGGCGTCGAGCCCATCGAGCTCACTGGGCCTTCTGATTCCAAGGACGTGTTCCAGGCCTGCCGCGAGGGCGACAAGCTCGCGCTGGCCGCGGCCGATACCATGGCCGACTATCTCGGCCGCGCACTGGCGCTTATCGCCAACGTGGTTGATCCCGAGATGTTCCTCATCGGCGGCGGCGCCTCCGCCTCGGCCGATGTCTACCTCGACAAGGTCCGCGAGCACTTTAAGCAGTACGCGCTTTCCGCCTCGCGCGAGACGCCCATTAAGGTCGCTTCGCTCGAAAACGACGCCGGCATCATCGGTGCCGCCTACGTAGCCCTGCGCGCCGCCGGCAAATAGTTGGTGCAAGGGGGACAGGTTACTTTGCACCAACATGGTGCAAAAGGGACAGCCTTGGCCCCCCGTGCCTGCGCCCCAAAATATGCCGTGGCCCTTCCGTCTGCGAAGGCTCGGCATCGGCGTGCTACCATAGCTACGTCCAAGTACACATATCAAGTGGAGGATATCCATGGCAAACGTTCTTGTCTTTGGTCACCAGAACCCCGATAACGACGCCATCATGAGCGCCGTCGTCCTGTCCCAGCTGCTCAACCAGGTTGAGTATGCCGGCAACACCTACGAGGCCTGCGCCCTTGGTCAGCTTCCGGCCGAGTCCGCCAAGTTGCTCGCCGACGCCGGCATTGCCGAGCCCCGCGTGATTGATTCCGTCGAGGCCGGTCAGCTCGTCGTCCTCACCGACCACAACGAGTCTGCCCAGTCCGTCGCCGGCCTTAAGGACGCCACGGTCTTTGGTGTTGTCGATCATCACCGCATCGGCGACTTCGAGACCGCCGGCCCGCTGCACTACATCTGCCTGCCCTGGGGCTCCAGCTGCACCATCGTCACCAAGCTCGCCGGCGTGCTCGGCGTTGAGCTTTCCGACGTCCAGGCCAAGCTGCTGCTCTCGGCCATGATGACCGACACGCTCATGCTCAAGAGCCCCACCACCACCGATGTCGACCGCGCCGTTGCCGCCAAGCTCGGCGAGCAGGTGGGCGTCGACCCGGTCAAGTTTGGCATGGAGGTCTTCCTCACCCGTCCGTCCGGCTCCTTCACCGCAGCCGAGATGGTCGGCAACGACATCAAGATGTTCGAGCCCGCTGGCAAGAAGCTGCTCATCGGCCAGTACGAGACCGTCGACAAGAGCCGCGCACTCGGCATGATCGACGAGATCCGCGAGGCCATGCGCGCCTACGCCGCCGAGAAGGGCGCCGACGGCATTGTCCTGTGCATCACCGACATCATGGAGGAGGGCTCGCAGGTCCTGCTCGAGGGCGAGACCGAGGCTGCTCAGAAGGGCCTGGGCATTGCTGACGAGCACGACGGCGTCTGGATGCCGGGTGTCCTTTCCCGTAAGAAGCAGGTCGCTGCCCCCATTATGGCCGCCTGCTAGGTTTAGTTGACCAAACGCCACGACCGGATCGCGGACGCCCCGCGCTCCGGTCGCTTTTTTGTGCACGTCGCCGCGTCGTCTCTTGGACAGGCGTGCCTGTGCCGTTGAGCAAATAATGTTCAACCTGTGGTTCCGCTTTTCGGCCGCGCTTGCGCGCTTGTCGCGCAGGGTAGGCTAGATGCAAGCGTAATACGTTAGAGCGCGGCGCCGCCATCTGGGCGGGCCGTGCTTTTTTAAGACGGGAGCTTTCCCGTGAAAGGAGCCGCCCATGGCAGCAACTGAGCAGCTGTTCAACGTTCGTGAGCGCAAGCGTTTTGAGCGCCACGACATTTGGGAGCGCATCGCCGAGAACGGCACGATTTCCGCCGCCGTTATGGTCTTCGCCGCCATCGCCGCCGTCATTTGCGCCAATACCGATGCCTACGAGGCCATCCATCACTTTTTGGAGACCCCGCTGTATGTTGGTCTGGGCAACCTTACGGCCGGTCTCACCGTTGAGCTATTCGTCAACGACTTCCTCATGGCGATTTTCTTTTTGCTGGTGGGCATTGAGCTCAAGTATGAGATGACGGTCGGCGAGCTCAAAAACCCGCGCCAGGCTATGCTTCCCATGCTGGCGGCCGTGGGCGGCGTCGTCGTTCCCGCCTGCATCTACTTGATCTTCAACCATGCTGGCGCCCGCAGCGGTTGGGCCATTCCCATGGCAACCGATATTGCCTTTGCGCTGGGCGTGCTGTCGCTTTTGGGCAATCGCGTGCCCAACGGCGTGCGCGTGTTCTTCTCGACGCTCGCCATCGCCGACGACCTCATCTCCATCGCCGCCATCGCCATCTTCTACGGTCAGAGCCCCAATCCGTTTTGGTTGGGCGCCGCCGCGCTTGTGACCTGCGCGCTCGTGTGGCTCAACAAGACGCAGCACTACCGCCTTGCCCCGTATTCGGTACTGGGTCTGCTGTTGTGGTTCTGCATGTTCAAGAGCGGCGTGCACGCTACGCTTGCTGGTGTCATCTTGGCCTTTACCATCCCGGCCAAGTGCGGTGTCAAGCTCGATAGCCTCACCGATTGGTTGGGCGAGTGCCTGCCGCTGCTCGATGATCGCTACGACGACGAGGCGCACATCCTGGGCCAGCATGACTTTACCGTCTCGACCACCAAGGTCGAGCGCGTCATGCACCGCGTGACCCCGCCGCTCATCCGCATGGAGCGTCTGATCTCCACGCCGGTCAACTTCGTGATCCTGCCGATCTTTGCGTTCGTGAACGCGCAGGTTCGCCTGGTGGGCGTGGACATGAGCACGCTGCTCACCGACCCGGTGACGCTCGGCGTGTACTTTGGCATGCTGCTGGGCAAGCCGATCGGTATCTTTGGCATGACGTTTGCCCTGGTTAAACTCAAGATTTCCGAGTTGCCGCATAATGTCAACTGGCACATGATCGCCGGTGTGGGCATTCTGGGCGGTATCGGCTTTACCATGTCGATTCTCATCAGCGGCCTTGCTTTCCCGACGGCCCAGTTTGAGGTTCTTGCAGCCAAGGCCGCTATTCTCGCCGGTTCGGTCACCGCAGCCGTGCTCGGCATGATCTACATGAGCGTGGTCTGCAAGCATCCCTCGCCCAAAGACGAGTAAGAGCGCGAAAACCGGCTCCAGAACCGATTCGGGCGCGTTCAAAATGCGGATTCGGGCGGTGCTTGCCGCCTGCCAGACACGCCAGTGGTCAAAAAACGCCGTTTGTGAGTACTGTCACAAACGGCGTATCATTTTAGGTGCGGAAAATAATGAACAAAGTTATAAGAACTGTACGTTAATGAGTGACCATCGACTTCCAATTTGGCGCTAGCTGACGGTGATTAGGAAGTTTCAAGTCGAGTTTTGCCGATTTCGACCAAGAATCGCTGCTACTAAAAAGGTAACAGTACTCATATTTGCCCTTTTTTGGCCACAAGCTCTAAAACAAGCCTCGCCAAGGTCGGGAAGCGGGCCAAATCGCCGGCCTCGAGGCTTATTCCACCGTTCCGTAGACGGCGCCCCAGCCGTGGGCGGCCAAGGCGGAGTTGAGCTGGTCGCAAAGTGACTGGCGGTCGTAGTAGCCGGGCGGCAAAAGATTCACGATCTCCATGAGGTCGGGCGCCAGGTCCAAGATTTCGGCCTGTACGATCAGATCCAGGCGGTCGATGGCGTGGCGGTCGTAAAACAGTCCGTCGACCAGGCGCTGCAAGTCGCCGAATTCCTCGGCCTGAAACGATCCGTACTCCATAGTGCCTCCTTGGGCGCCCCACGCCGGCATGCGCGGCGATTCGTAATTGATTGCGATGAACTTAATCTATCACGGCTTCATAACGTTGCGGCGGTGGCGGTCTATACTTAGACGAACTGCAACGTACCGCTTCGCGAAAGGTCGCACCCATGCAGACGATCTACCAGAAGATGGAAACCACCGAACTCGATGCCGCCATCGAGGCGCTCAAAGCCGAGGTCGCCGAGGTCAAGGCCAAGGGCCTGGCGCTCGACATGGCCCGCGGCAAGCCGTCGCCCTCCCAGGTGGACATCTCGCGCCCCATGCTCGATATCCTCAATGCCGACGCCGATCTGCACGACGGCAACGTCGATTGTTCCAACTACGGCTGCTTTGAGGGCATTCCCTCGGCACGCAAGCTGGCAGGGGAGTTCCTGGGCTGCCCCGCCGAGCAGACGCTCGTGCTGGGTTCGTCGAGCCTTTTGATCGAGCATGACATCGCCGGCATGTTCTGGCGTTGTGGCTCGTGCGGCAGCGAGCCCTGGGACGCCTACGAGGCCGCGCACGACGGCAAGAAGGTCAAGTTCCTGTGCCCTGTTCCCGGCTACGATCGCCACTTTGGCATCACCGCCGATCTGGGCATCGAGAACGTCCCCGTCGCGATGACCGACAACGGCCCCGACATGGACGAGATCGAGCGCCTGGTTGCCGCCGACGATTCCATCAAGGGTATCTGGTGCGTGCCCAAGTATTCCAACCCCACGGGCATCACCTTTAGCGAGGACACTGTGCGCCGCTTGGTCGAGATGCCCACGGCCGCGCCCGATTTCCGCATCTTCTGGGACAACGCCTACTGCGTGCACGACCTGTACGACGAGACCGACGAGCTCGCAAACATCTTTGACCTCGCTCGCGCGGCGGGCACCGAGGATCGCGTGGTGGCCTTTGCCTCGACGTCCAAGATCACCTTCCCGGGCGCCGGCATCGGCTTTATCGGTGCGAGCCCCGCGGTCATCGCCGAGTTCTCCAAGCGCCTGAAGGCCGGCCTCATCAGCGCCGACAAGCTCAACCAGCTGCGTCACGTGCGCTTCCTTCCCACCATCGAGGCGGTCAAGGAGCACATGAAAAAGCATGCCGAGTTCCTGCGCCCGCGCTTTGAGTCCGTCGAGCGCAAGCTCACCGAGGGCTTGGGCGACACGGGCTGTGCCACCTGGACGCATCCCCGCGGCGGCTACTTTGTGAGCTTCGATGGTCCCGAGGGCTCGGCCCAGAAGGTCGCCGCGCTTTGCGCCGACCTGGGCGTCAAGCTCACGCCGGCAGGTGCCACCTGGCCTTATGGCAAGGATCCGCGCGACACCAACATCCGCATCGCGCCGAGCTATCCCACGGTCGAGGACCTGGAGGCCGCGCTCGATGTGCTGGTGCTGGCCGTCAAGCTCGTCGCTGCCGAGCTTGCGCGTGCCGAGCGCGCCTAGCGAGTATGGCCCCGCAAGTCCGGCCCAGTACTATCCGCACTTTCGATACGTAAAGGAGCGTATACATGGATTTGGGTATTTCCACCAACCCCACGCCAGAGCTCTACACCATTAAGGTGACCGGTGAGATCGATATCTCTAACGCCGATAGCCTGCGCAATGCCATCGACCTGGCGCTCGAGCAGCCCACTGAGGCCGTTGAGCTCGATTTTGCCCAGGTGAGCTACATCGATTCGACGGGCATTGGCGTGCTTGTGGGCGCCGCACACCACGCAGCTGATCATGGTAAGCGTTTTAGCTGCGTCAACGTGCAGCCCCCGGTGATGCGCGTGGTTCAGCTGCTGGGCGTGGACCAGGAGATCTCGATCACGGCGGCATAGGCCCCGCCCCAAAAGGGGTGTGCCGTTTGGCATATGTTTGTGATGCGCTCGGACGTTTTGGCGTCCGGGCGCTATACTTGACCGAATGAATAGACGAGTTCCGGCCGAATGGCGCGGTGCGGGCTCGACTCACATCGAGCCTTGGAGGTATGTGTGTTTGGTATTGGAGAGGGTGAGCTCGCGATCATCGTGGTCTTCGGCTTTTTGCTGTTTGGCCCGGATAAGCTCCCGCAGATGGGCCGCACGATCGGCCGTGCCATCCGTCAGTTCCGCGAGACGCAGGAAAAGATGACGGCCGTTGTTCAGTCCGAGATTATCGATCCGGTGAGCGAGGCCGCGTCGGCCCCGGTCAAGCCCAAGAAGACTGCTGCGACCGACGACGATTCCGATGCGGACGAGGATGCCGCCGAGACGGCAGCGCCCGCCAAGAAGGAGACCTTTGCCGAGCGTCGCGCCCGTCTTGCTGCCGAGAAGGCCGCAAGCGAGGGTGCTGCTGAGGGCGAAGGCGCTGTTGATGAGGCCGAGGGTACAGAGCCTGCTGCTGCCGTCGAGCCCGAGCCTGCTGCAGAGCCCGAGCCCGAGCCGGCAGAGCCCACGACGGCTGACCTCTACGCCCGTCGTCCCCGCAAGCGCAAGGCCGTCGTCGACCAGCTCGCTCGCGAGCTCGAGGTCGAGGACGATGCCGAGGCTGCTGCCGCCGACGCCCCGAAGGGAGGCGATGAGTAATGCCGATCGGACCTGCGCGCATGCCGCTCTTCGATCACCTGGGAGAGCTCCGTCGCCGCCTGACCATCGTGGTCGTTTCGGTGTTTGCCGCCGCCATCGTGCTGTACTTTGCCACGCCCGTGGTGCTCGATATTCTTGAGGACCCCATCCGCTCCTTTGTGCCGGACGGTAAGTTTTACATCACCACCACGCTCGGCGGCTTTGGCCTGCGCTTCTCGCTTGCCATCAAGATGGCCGTGGTCATGTGCACGCCCATGATCATCTGGCAGATCCTGGCATTTTTCCTGCCGGCACTGCGCCCCAACGAGCGCAAGTGGGTTGTGCCCACGGTGCTCGCCTCGACGGTGCTGTTCTTCCTGGGTGCCATCTTCTGCTACTTCATCATCATCCCGGCGGGCTTTGAGTGGCTCATCGGCGAGACCTCGGCTGTCGCTACGGCGCTGCCCGATCTGGAGAACTACGTCAACATGGAGCTGCTCTTTATGATCGGCTTTGGTGTGGCGTTTGAGCTGCCGCTCATCATCTTCTACCTGTCCGTTTTCCACATCGTGTCCTATGCGGCCTTCCGCAGCGCCTGGCGCTACGTGTACGTAGGCCTGCTCGTGGGTTCGGCTGTGATTACGCCCGACGGCTCGCCCGTTACGCTGGGTCTCATGTATGGCGCCCTGCTCTCGCTCTACGAGATTTCGCTCGCCATCGCTCGCGTGGTCATTACCGCGCGCGAGGGCAAGGAGGGCCTGTTCGTGAGCCGTCTGGACCTGTTCTCGGACGACGAGGACGACGAGGAGTAAATCGGTATGCACGAGGTTGGCATTGTCAACGGCATACTCGATACAGTGATTCGCGCGGCGCGTGGGGCGGGGGCCTCGCGCGCCGTTTTGGTAACGCTGCGTATCGGGGATATGACCGAAGTTGTGCGCGAGGCGCTCGACTTTGCGTGGGAGACGTTTCGCGACGAGGACCCGCTCACGCGCGGCTGCGAGCTTGCCGTGGAGGAGGTCCATCCACAAAGCGAGTGTCTGGACTGCGGCGAGGTTTTCGACCACGATCGCTTCCACTGTCGCTGTCCCCAGTGTGGTGGTGCCAACGTGCGCCTACTGCACGGCCGCGAGCTCGATATCGCAAGTATCGAAATCGAAACCCCCGACGATTAGCCCGCTAGCCATCTGGTGATGGGGTATAAAGGGGCCAAAGTAAGGAGCGCTAAGTATGGCCGAGAAAACGATTGATATTGCATCGCCGATTCTGTCGCGCAACGAGCGCCTGGCAGATCAGCTGCGTCAGCGATTTGAGCAGACGAACACCTACGTGATCAACGTGCTGTCGAGCCCCGGCTCGGGTAAGACCACTACGATTCTGGGCACCAACGAGCGCCTGCGTGACAAAGCCGGCCTGCGTTGCGCCGTCATCGAGGGCGATATCGCCTCGGATGTCGACGCCATCACCATGAAGGAAGCCGGCATGTCCGCCATCCAGATCAACACGGGCGGCCTGTGCCACCTCGAGGGCAACATGATCATGGAGGCCGTCGATGCCTTCGACCAGGCCGTCGGTCTGGAGAACATCGACGTCATCTTTATCGAAAATGTGGGTAACCTGGTCTGCCCGGTCGACTTTGACCTGGGCGAGAACCTGTCCATCATGATCCTCTCGGTGCCCGAGGGCGACGACAAGCCCATCAAGTACCCGGGCATCTTCCAGCACGCCGGCGCGCAGCTGCTCAATAAGGTCGACGTGGCCCCGGCTTTCGATTTTGACATGGATAGGTATACTAAGACACTCGATGATCTCAATCCGCAGGCGCCGCGGTTTGCCGTGAGCGCGCGCAAGGGCGAGGGCATGGATGCCTGGTGCGATTGGCTCATCGGGCAGATTGAGCAAGCAAGGGCGTAAGTCGGCCGCCAAGAGGGCGGGCGCAGCCGCAGACACACGAGATAGGAGCCTCTTTTGAAGCTCATCATCGCTGAGAAAAACGACGCCGCGCGTCAGATCGCCGAGCGTCTGTCCACGGGTAAGCCCAAAAAGGACAAGGTGTACAACACCGTCATCTACCGTTTTGAGTGGAAGGGCGAGGAGTGCGTGACGATCGGCCTTGCCGGTCACATCCTGGCACCCGATTTTTGCGACAGTGTGCTGTTCGATAAAAAGTTGGGCTGGTATTCGGTCACGGAGGACGGCGAGATGCTGCCGGCCGATATGCCCGATGGCCTGGCCCGCCCGCCGTACGACACCAAGCGCAAGCCGTTCCTTGCCGATGGCATTTCCATCAAGGGCTGGAAGCTCGAGAGCCTGCCCTATCTCACCTGGGCGCCCGTCATTAAGCTTCCGGCCGAGAAAGAGCTCATCCGCTCGCTTAAGAACCTCGCCAAAAAGTCCGACAGCGTCATCATCGCCACGGACTTCGATCGCGAGGGCGAGCTGATCGGTTCGGACGCCCTCAACAAGGTGCGCGAGGTGGCGCCCGACTTGCCGGTCGCCCGCGCCCAGTATTCTTCGTTTACCAAGGCCGAGATCACGCAGGCCTTCGATAACCTTGTCTCGCTCGACCAGAACCTGGCCGACGCCGGCGAGAGCCGTCAGCACATCGACCTCATTTGGGGTGCAGTGCTCACGCGCTACCTGACGCTCGCCAAGTTTGGCGGCTTTGGCAACGTGCGTTCCGCCGGCCGCGTGCAGACGCCGACGCTTGCCCTGGTGGTCGAGCGCGAGCGCGAGCGCATGGCGTTTGTGCCCGAGGACTATTGGCAGATTCGCGGCATGGGCGCCGCGCAAGGCGCTGCCGAGGACGATCGCTTTAAGATCGCGCACAAGACGGCGCGCTTTACCGACAAGGATGCTGCTGAGACGGCGTACGGTCACGTTGACGGCGCTACGACGGCAACCGTCGCCGCGGTGACCAAGCGCTCGCGTAAGCAGCAGCCGCCCACGCCGTTTGCGACGACCTCGCTGCAGGCTGCCGCCGCGGCCGAGGGCATCTCACCTGCGCGTACCATGCGCATCGCCGAGTCCCTCTACATGGCCGGTCTCATCAGCTACCCGCGTGTCGACAACACCGTGTATCCCGCGACGCTCGATCTGGGCGCCGTGGTGAGCGACCTGGCAAAGATCAACCCGGCGCTGGCGCCCGTGTGCAAAAAGGTGCTCGCCGGCCCCATGAAGCCCACGCGCGGCAAGGTCGAGACCACCGACCACCCGCCTATCTACCCCACGGGCGAGGGCGATCCGTCCACGCTCGACGGCGGCCAGCGCAAACTCTATGACCTCATCGCCCGTCGCTTCCTGGCAACGCTCATGGGGCCCGCGACCATCGAGAACACCAAGCTCGAGCTCGACGTCAACGGCGAGCCGTTCGTGGCTTCGGGCGACGTGCTCGTGACCCCGGGCTTCCGCGAGGCATATCCGTACGGTCTCAAGCGCGACGAGCAGATGCCGCCGCTTGAGCAGGGCGACACGGTCGACGTGTTCGACATTAAGCTCGAGGCCAAGCAGACCGAGCCGCCCGCGCGCTACAGCCAGGGCAAGCTCGTGCAGGAGATGGAAAAGCGCGGCCTGGGCACCAAGTCCACGCGCGCGAGCATCATCGAGCGCCTGTATGCCGTGCGCTATCTCAAAAATGATCCCGTTGAGCCGAGCCAGCTGGGCATCGCCATCATCGACGCGCTGTCGCAGTTTGCCCCGCGCATCACGAGCCCCGATATGACCAGCGAGCTCGACGGCGACATGACCCGCGTGGAGCGCGGCGAGGACACCGAAGAGCATGTCGTGACGCACTCGCGCGCGCTGCTGGCCGGCGTGCTCGACGAGCTGCTCAAGCATACGCAGGAGCTGGGCGACGCCATCAGCGACGCCGTCACGGCCGATGCGCGCGTGGGCGCCTGCCCCAAGTGCGGCAAGGACCTGGTTATGAAGACGAGCGCCAAGACCCGCGGCAGCTTTATCGGCTGCATGGGTTGGCCCGACTGCGACGTGACCTATCCGGTGCCGAGTGGCGTCAAGGTGAGCCCGCTCGAGGGCGAGGCCGCCGTGTGCCCCGAGTGCGGCGCGCCGCGCATCAAGTGCCAGCCATTCCGCCAGAAGGCCTTCGAGATCTGCGTGAACCCCACGTGCCCCACCAACTACGAGCCCGATCTTAAGGTGGGCGAGTGCAAGGTGTGTGCCGAGGCCGGACGCCATGGCGACCTGATCGCGCACAAGAGCGAGAAGAGCGGCAAGCGCTTTATCCGCTGCACCAACTATGACGATTGCGGCGTGAGCTATCCACTGCCGGCGCGTGGAAAACTCGAGGCGACGGGCGAGACTTGTCCCGAGTGCGGCGCTCCCATCGTGGTGGTCAACACGGCGCGCGGCCCGTGGCGTATCTGCGTGAACATGGACTGCCCGACCAAGGAGAAGAAGCCCGCCCGCGGCCGCAAGACCACAACCAAGGCGAGCACGGCGAAGAAGACGACCGCTGCGAAGAAGACTTCGACGGCGAAAAAGTCGACTGCCAAGAAGTCGACCACCAAGAAGACGACGGCCAAGAAGGTCGCCGACAAGTAACGGCGCAGTCGAAACAATGCCCAAAAAACGAGCGAGGGTCTCATGATCCTCGCTCGTTTTTTTGACCGGCAGTTTAGGAACGTCCCTAACTGCCGGCTCGGGAACGACAAAGCGCTAGTTCACCTCGACAGGCTTGGCGCCGGGATAGCGCTCCTCAAAGTCTAGGCGGTACTTATTGTCATTGGTGCCCGCCACGTTGTCGCGCGACAGCGGCGCCACGATCTCATTCTTGTGGTCCGCAGGCTTGGCGTATTTCAGGCTGATCTCCCAGGCATCACAGATTGCGTCAATGCGGTGGTCCAGGTCGTCATACAGGGCAACGATGTCTTTCCAGGAGCTGTAGTTCTTGGAGCTCGTCGGGACGTCCAGGTCCTCGACGATGTCGTAATACTGCTCGATGGTGTCCTCCGTGCGCTCGGCGACGTCGGCGAGATTTTGACGGGTGGTTCGATCCTCTTCCAGATAGTTGCCGTTGAAGTTCTGCGCGCAGCCACGGACCTGGCTGTCGAGATCTTCGAGCAGGTCGTAGTATTCGCTCAGGCGACGGTAGAGGTTCTGCTCGGAGAGCGTTGCTTCGCCGCCATCCTCGTCGTCATCGTCATCATCGTCGTACAGGCTGTTGGGATTGCCGAGAGGCTTTAGGTCATCGTCGTCGACGTCATGGTGCAGCTTAGCTACCTCGGCAGTCGTCTGCGTGGCGGCGTTGTCGAACGGTCTGATCGCAAAGAAGATGACCAGGGCGATGATGATCGCCACCAGCACAACGATAACGGCGATAAGCGGCCCGGTGCCGCTCTTTTTGGGAGCGGGGGTCTGTGGCGAAGCGGGCGCGTATGCGGGAGCCGGCTGCTGTTGGGGCGAGCCGCTCGCGACGGGTATGCGCTGCGTGGTCTCGACGGCCTCGGTCCTTGCGGCGGGGTCGGGGCTATAGGCGAGGGGGTCGTCCGCCTTGGCTTGCGGCGTATCAAGGGAGCCGGTCTGCTCAAAAGCGGGCTGGCTATCGCTCGCGGCTGTTTGCTCAACGGGTGCACCGCACGAGGTGCAGAACTTGGCATTATCTTCAAGAAGCTTGCCGCACGAGGCGCAATACCGAGACATTGCCACTCCTTTCGCCACATTTCAATGCAATACGACGATTATACCCACTGCCCCAAGAAGCCGGCAGTTAGGGACGTTCCTTATCTGCCGGCAGTTTAGGAACGTCCCTAACTGTCGGCTAATCGTTGGGGCGCGCCTGTCCCTGGGGTATCATGGCTTGGTTGATATATCCGCATTTACGCGCCTTGTAGGAAGGGGCTGCGTCCATGGCTTTTGAGCCCGCTCAACATAGCTTTATCACGCTCGAGGGCGTCGACGGTGCCGGCAAGTCCACGCAGGCGCGCCTGCTTGCTCGCGCGCTCGAGCTCGCTGGCCACCAGGTTGTGAGCCTGCGCGAACCGGGCGGCACCGCCATCAGCGAAAAGATCCGCGCCCTGCTGCTCGACCCCGCCAATATGGCGATGGGCGATACCTGCGAGCTGTTGCTCTACGAGGCCGCGCGTGCCCAGCTGGTGCACGAGGTCATCGCGCCCGCCCTCGCTGCCGGCAAGGTGGTCCTGTGCGATCGCTTCTACGATTCCACGACCTGCTACCAGGCGTTTGCCGACGGCCTCGATCGCCAGATGGTGCGCGACGCCAACAACCTGGCCGTCGCGGGAACGCACCCGGCGCTCACACTCGTCTACCACATCACGCCCGAGCAGGCGGCGCTACGCATGGCAGCCCGTGGCGCGGCAGATCGCATGGAGGCTAAGGGCATGGCATTCCAGGAGCGTGTCTACGAGGGGTTTTGCGCCATTGCTGCCGAGGAGCCAAACCGCGTAAAGCTCATCGACGCCACTACGACCGTCGAGGTAGTTTTCGAGAAGACGGTCGAGCAGGTTCGCGCGTACGGTCTCGATATCCCCCAGGATGCTGTCGCCGCCGCGCTTGCCAAGGAGGCCGAGTAACATGGCCCCCGCTCAGGCAAGCCTGCTGGCCAAGCTCGACACCCAAGAGCGCGTGCGCGACTTTTTGACCAATGCCGTCGCCAGCGGCCGTGCATCGCACGCCTACCTGTTTTTGGGCGCGCCCGGCGCGGGCAAGCTCGATGCCGCGTGGGCGCTCGCCCAAGCCTTCCTGTGCGAGCAGGACGGCTGCGGCGCATGCGACAGTTGCGTGCGCGTCTCTCGGCATACGCATCCCGACGTGCACTATTACACGCCCGAGAGCGCCACGGGCTATCTTATTGCCCAGACCCGCGAGCTGCTCGATGACGTGCCGCTGGCACCCATTCGCGCCAAGGCCAAGGTCTACATCATCGACCGTGCCGAGCAACTGCGCGCCAACACCGCCAACGCACTGCTCAAGACACTCGAGGAGCCGCCCGAGGGCGTTATGTTCATCTTGCTGGGCACCTCGGCAGACGTGATGCTGCCCACCATCGTGAGCCGCTGCCAGTGCGTGCCGTTTCGGCTGGTGTCGCCCGCCGTCGCCGCGCAGGCCGTGAGCCGCGCCACCGGCCAGGACCCCGCGCGTTGCCGCATGGCGGTCGCCGTGGCGGGAAGCCCCACACGCGGCATCGAGTTTCTTAAGAGCGCCGAGCGCCAGGACGCCCGCCGTCAGATGGTCCGTGCCATCGACTCACTCATTGCCGCCGACGAGGCCGACGTGCTCAGTCGCGCCAAGTCGCTCATCGTCGCCGTCAAGGCGCCGCTCGCCGAGGTCAAGTCCACGCAGGAAAAGGTACTCGAGCAAAATGCCGACTACCTGTCGCGTGGAGCATTGAAGCAGCTTGAGGACCGCAACAAGCGCGAACTCAACGCGCGCGAGCGTTCGGGTATCATGGAAGCGCTGGCGAGCGCGCGGACGCTCATGCGCGACGTGCTGCTGACACTTCAGGACGAGGCGGCCGACGTGGTGAACGAAGACGTGCGTGACACGATCGGTCGGCTTGCCGCTGCGACGAATGTTGCGGGTGCCACCCAGGCGCTCGAGGCGGTCGCGACCGCCGAGCGCAACATCGCCAGAAACGTTACTCCCCAGCTGGCCATCGAGGTCATGCTGTTCGATATCAGGAAGGCACTGAAATGCCGTTAGTCGTACCCGTTAAGTTTACCTACGCCTCGCGCGACCTGTGGTTCGACCCGCAGGATTTGGATATCCTCGAGGCCGATTATGCCATCTGCTCCACCGAGCGCGGAACCGAGATCGGCCTGGTCACGGCCGATCCCTTCGAGGTACCGCAGGACGAGATCGGCCAGCCGCTCAAGCCCGTGCTGCGCGTGGCGAGCGACATCGACCTGCAGCTTGCCGATGATCTGGCCATCCAGGGCGACGAGGCCATGGTCGATTTCCGTCGCCTGGTCAAGGAGCTCGACCTCGAGATGAAGCCGGTCGGCGTCGAGTACCTGTTTGGCGGCGAGAAGGCCGTGTTCTACTTTGCGGCCGAGGAGCGCGTCGATTTTCGTCAGCTCGTCAAGGACCTGTCCTCGACGCTGCACATTCGCGTCGACATGCGCCAGATCGGCGTGCGCGACGAGACCCGCCTGGTGGGCGGCTATGCCCAATGCGGACAGGAGCTCTGCTGCACGCGCTTTGGCGGACAGTTTGAGCCCGTCTCGATTCGCATGGCAAAAGAGCAGGACCTGCCGCTCAACTCGTCCAAGATCAGCGGCGTGTGCGGCCGCCTGATGTGCTGTCTGCGCTATGAGTTCGAGGCGTACAAGGACTTTAAGAGCCGTGCACCCAAAAAGAAGACGCTCATCGATACGCCGCTTGGCAAGGCACGTATTCAGGAATACGACACGCCGCGTGAGCAGCTAGTGCTGCGCCTGGAGAACGGCAAAGTCTTTAAGGTCAACTTGGCCGACATGACCTGCTCTGAGGGCTGCAAGAAGAAAGCTGCCGAGCAGGGCTGCAATTGCCGTCCCGACTGCGTGACGCGCGACGTGCTCGAGCGCATCGAGTCGCCCGAGATGCGCCTGGCGCTCATGGAGCTCGATCGCGAGAACGGCGTCGACGTGGGCGATGGCCTGTCGAGTGCCGACCGTCTGGCCGGCACGTCGATGCCCAAGCGCCGTCGTCGCGATGCCGAATCCGATGCTCGCGCCGGTCAGAGCCAGGGCGAGAGCCGTGGCCGCGGAAAGGGCCGTGGCAATGCCGCAACGCCTGAGGCCGAGGAGGCCGCTGGCGGCCGTCGCCGCCGCAAGCGTGCGGGCTCTGCCGATGCCGGCGAGGCCGCAGCCGCCGGCAAGAACGGCGCTCGCGAGCGCGAGGTTCAACAGCCCCAGCAGCAGAATCGCGGCGGTGGCATGAATCCCACGCGCCGTCGTCGCCGTCATCTGTCGAGCGAGGAGCGCGAGGACGCCTTCCGCGCCGCAGCTGCTCGCGAGGCTGGTGCCGCTTCCAAGGGTCCCTCGGCCTCCGATGCGCCTGTCGACAAGGGCGGCAAGTCACGTGGCGAGGAGGAGCGCGCGCCGCGTCCGCGCCGTCGCCATTCCTCGGGCGCACAGCAGAAGCCCTCAGTGCCCTCCGTGGCCGATCAGGTCTCGGATGGCGAGGTCAAGGTCACGCGCCGTCGTCCCGGAGATGGCGGGGGAGCGGCTGCCAAGGCTTCGCGTGGCGCCGCTCGCGACGAGCGCGAGCCGCGCGAGGATCGCGGTGGCGAGGGCTCGGCCGACCAGGGTCAAAAGCGCCGTCGTCGTCGCCGTTCCCGCAAGCCGCGCCAGGATGGTGGCGAGGGCTCGACCCCGTCTTCGGCCGCACCACAACCGCCCGCCGGCGAATAACGCCCGCGAGCGGATTTAACCCGCCTTACCCCAATCGCGTCGGGGTACCATAGCGCTGAATCAACAACCCTCCCTGCGACCGAACGTAGGGAGGGTTGTGTCTTGAAGAGCCATCTGAACAAATTGAGCCGTCTGCAGGGTGCCGGCGCCCTACCGTTTGCGGACGAATTGCTGCCGTTTGCCGAGCGGGCGGCACGCGAGGCACTCGAGGCATTGTCGCCAACACGATGTGCCGGCTGCGAGCGCGCCGGTGCGCTTATTTGCCAAGACTGCCTGGCCGCGCTCACGCTCATCGACCCACGTCATAGCTGCACCCGATGCGGCGCCCCGTTTGGGGATTTGCTGTGCACTGAGTGTTCGGTCGAGGGCACGTCCTCGGCAATGGCGGAGGCGCTCGACCGCTGCCTGGCGTGCTCCGTCTATGCGCATCCGCTGCCGCGCATCATTAAAGCGTACAAGGACGCGGGCGAGCGACGCCTGGCGCCGTATCTGGCGGAGCTGCTCTACGACACCGCCCTGCATGCCCAGGTCGTAGCGCCCGATCGCTTAGGAGGTGTGCTGTCCGGTGCGGATGCGGTGGTGTTTGTGCCTGCGACGGCGGCAGCGTTTCGGCGGCGCGGTTTTGATCATATGGAGGCCATTGCGCGCCCATTTTGCGAGCTGTCGGGTGTTCCCCTGCTCGATGCCCTCGTCAAGTACGGGCATGGCGACCAGCGCGAACTCGGTCGTGAGGAGCGTCGCGAGCGTGCCCAAGGCATGTACGAGACGGTTGAGGACGTGCACGGCCGCCGCCTGCTGCTTATCGATGACGTTATCACCACGGGCGCGACCATGGCAGCAGCCTCGGCGGAGCTCAAGCGTGCCGGCGCTGCGGCAGTCGATGGCCTTGCTATCGCACGTGTTTGGTAGGGGTGGTTTTGTGGCAGTGAAGATTGAGCGGCGCAACGAGCCGACAGGCGAACAGCTAGCGGCTTCCGTAATCCTAACAGGCGCTTCAGCGCTGCGCATGATGCGCGCCGAGCGCCGGCAGATGGGCTATATCAGCTGGAAGGACCTTAATCTCGATGAAGAGCGCCGTGTGCTGCGCACGTCGTCGCCCTCGACCGAGGATATCTATCTTCCTGACTTGGTGCGAATTGGAGCCAAAAGTGGCGAGGTGCAAGAAGATCTGTGCTTGCTGGTGGGATCTGCGGCGCAGCGCCGCCGCATGCCTGGCGTAGGCTGGTCCGTGTGTTCCAGGTTGCCCGCCGGCTCGATTCTAGAGGTGGAACCGGGGGTGTACAGCCTATCTCCCGAGGCCCTTTGTGTTGCCGTTGCGCGTGAGGTCGGCTGCATCCAGGCGTTTGCCCTGGCCCAGGAGCTGTGCTCTAAGATTTCACTGAGCGACCGCGGGAAGTATCTGCCTCCCTACACCTCGCCTGTTACGAATAAACTTGCAAAGGACAAGGACCAGCCAGCAGACGTGGGCTACTTTGAAGTCGAGCCGGTGCTGATGCCCGATCGTCTGGCAGATTACCTTGCGGCATGCAAGGGGAATGTGGCCAAACAGCTGCTGCGTCTGTGTCCCTATCTTTCGGAAAACCTGCTCTCGCCCATGGAGTGCATCATGCTCGCCCTGTTTTCGCTTCCGTTTTCCTATGGCGGGTTTGCCTGCGGACCTTTTAAGACCGACTACAAGATCGAGTTCGATGACCGTGCGCAGGCAATCTCGGGGATGCCCCATGCAGTTTGCGATGCATATCAGGAGGCAGCCCGGTTTGACCTGGAATACAACGGTGAGCTGGGCCATTCCTCTCGGAGGGGACGTATCCATGATGAAAAGCGCAACACGGGCTTGATTACTATGGGAATCGAGGTCGCGACGGTCAACAACGAAATGCTCTGTGACATGGAAGCGATGGAAGCGCTCGCATGGCGCATGCACCAGCGTATGCGAAAGCGGTACCGGAATCGTGTCGATGCCCGCAGGAAGAAGCAAGAGGCGTTGCTTAACACGCTGCGGGCGTGTTTTGGGCTTAAGCCGGTCTAATTCACGTCGAAAATAGGGGGTTAATCATATGCCCTGGCCAAAATATGGCAAATATGAGTACTGTCACTAAATCAGTAACAGCAAAATCAAGGAATTTAGGACTCGGAGGCGTCATAAAGTAAGAAGATAATAAACAAATGTAGAATAACTAAGCATCAGGTTGGCGACACTGAGCGCAAAATCTGTCCGAGAGGCCAAAATTGCCTGTTACTAAATTGGTGACAGTACTCATATTTGCCATTTTTTGGCCACGGCACCCTAGGAAGGGTGCCCCGGAGCTCCCCATAGGGGAGCTCCGGGCTTCACAGAGGCACGAATAGCCCACTCCGACCTGCGAAATCTGTACTCGCGATGCGAATGACGCCCCTAACCTTAAACTTTAGCTTGAACTTAGCTATAATGCGCTACGTTCCTACCAGGCTGTGGTTGCGGACGGACGAAATGCCCGTCCTAGTCCAAGACAGACGCGGTCAAAGGGATCCACGTAAGCGACCGCGTGCGCGCGGCGCAATCATGGCGCGTCCTAGATGTAAGCCGCACCGTCCGTTCTACTTTCTTTGGGGCAATACCGCCTCGCGGGCGAGCGGGCCAGTCGTGAAGGTGGCTGCGGCCTCCCGAGCAAACGCCCCGGTGCGCAAGTGTGGGGTCAAATACCAGGTCAGCTGGTGGGAACAACCTGATATTCCGCGCAACGCACGGATCGTATACGACACAGAAGGCAGGGTAGTGGACATGGTGAGGGGCAGCTTGATGCACGCGGCTCGGTTAGGTGCTGGGACCGCAGCGGTCATCGCCGTTTTGGGCCTGAGCGGATGCGCGTTCAACCCGCTGTCTACGTTCACGACTCCCACGATCGACCAGATCGAGTACGAGACCGTCACGCCGGCGGTGTCGGACGATGCTCTGGTCACTCCCGGAACCCTGACGGTTGCCCTCGATACCTCCGATGCGCCGCAGGCCATGCAGGACGCCGACGGCGAGCTCACGGGGTATGCGGTTGACGCCGCCCGCGCCCTCGCAAGCCGCATGGGCCTTAAGGTCGCCTTTGTCGATGCGTCCTCGGCAGGTTCCGCGCTCGGCGACAAAAAGGCTGATATCTTTATCGGCGAGATCAACTCCACGGACGGGGACGTTAGCTCGCTCGGCACCTGCCTGTACGATGCCGCTTCCGTGTTCGGTAAAACCAGCGATGGTGGGTCGCCAAGCGTTTCCACCGATACCCTTAACACGTCTACTCTGGGTGTCCAGATGTCCTCGGCCTCGCAGGAGGCGCTTGCTAAGCAGAGCATCACCGCCAACCAAAAGACCTACTCCAACATCAACGAGTGCTTTGAGGCGCTCGAGTCTGGCGAGGTCGACTATGTGATCTGCGACTCCACAGCCGGCGGCTATCTTGCACGCCTGATGAGCGAGGTCTCCTATGTCGGTGCGCTCGAGGCGCCCTCGACGCTTGGTGTTGCGGGCCTCTCGTCCAATGACGAACTGTGCCGTGCCGTGAGTGATGCCCTCGACGACATCACGGTCGACGGCACGCTCGAGGCGGTTCACTGCGTCTGGTACGGCCAGATTCCCTACGACCTCACCACTAAGACGGTTTCGGGCGCTAACGTGCAGCCGGGCGACTCTGAGTCCAGTGAGACCACGTCCTCCGGCAGCGAGTCCTCCGATTCCAACAATGAGACCGCATCCTCCGAGGACAAATCGTCCAGCCAGGAAGGCACCATCACTGACGACGACATTAACAAACTTAATAGCTAGTTATTGCTAGGGGTGGTGTCTCCTATACGTTGGAAAGGACACCTCTTCACGGTTTCAACACGCACTGCCGGGTTTCCCCAATAGGGGAGCCCGGCTTTTTTATCCCTATAAAACCAGCAGGTCAAAGCCAATTTTCGGGACCAAATACAAAGTCGCCGACGCCCTCCCATAGCGCACTTTGCCACAGAAAAGTGCGAGACTTCGGTATGCGGTATTAAGCAATCGTTATTCGGGTCTTTAGGAATCCGCGTGATTAAATGCACGGCAATGGGTACATAGCCAGTACAGTAAGTCCCCGAGGCAGATTGGAGCCACGTATGGATATCAAGGTTTCTGGACGCAAGACGACGGTAACCGATGCTCTGCGTGCGCATGTGGATGAGAAGATCGGCGAGGCGCTCAAGGTTTTCGATATCGAGCCCATGACAGTCGACGTCGTGCTTCGTTATGAGAAGAACCCCTCGAACCCCAACCCGGCAATCGTCGAGGTCACGGTTCGTGCCCGCGGCTCTGTGATTCGCGTTGCCGAGCACGGCGCAGATATGTATGCCGCCATCGACCTCTCCGCCGATAAGGTTACCCGCCAGCTGCGCAAGTTCAAGACTAAGGTCGTGGACAACCGCCAGGGTGGTGCCAGCGCCGCGGATGTCGCACCGGTCGAGCGCGTCGAGGATCTGGCCGACCTGCTGCTGCCCGAGGAGGAAGACGACCTGCTCGTCCGCGAGAAGGTTATCGACGTCACTCCGATGACTGAGGAGCAGGCGCTGGTGCAGACCGATCTGCTCGGTCACGACTTCTACGTGTTCGAGAACGCGACGACCGGCCTTATCAATGTGGTGTATCACCGTAAGAATGGTGGATATGGCATCATCAAGCCCCGCATCGAAACACTTGACGAGTAAAATACGTTAACTTGCATGAGTTAACGGCTGGCGGCCATCCCATGCGGGTGGCCGCCTTTTTACGTAAGGAGTCGCTTTGATGGACAAGGCCGCATCCGCCGGTCATTCGGACCGTTGCCGCATCGTCGTCGATACCTGCTGCGACTTTAGCCCCGAGGTCGCCGCGAACCTCGATGTCGATATCCTGGGTTTCCCCTTCATTATCGATGGCGAAGAGCGCACGGACGACATCTGGTCGAGCATCACACCCAAGGAGTTCTACGACCGTATGCGCGCCGGTGCCCGCGTGTCCACCTCGGCTGTGTCGCTCGGTCGCTATATCGAGTTCTTTACCGAGTGCGCCAAAGAGGGTACGCCTACGGTCTACCTGTGCTTTACCTCGGCGCTGTCGTCGAGCTACAACTCCGCGTGCCAGGCGGCGGACGCCGTGCGCGCCGAGTATCCCAACTTTGAGCTGTACGTGGTCGACAACGCTCTGCCCTGTGCGACCGGCGAGCTCTTGGCGCTTGAGGCCGTGCGCCAGCGTTCGGCGGGACTGACCGCCAAGCAGCTGGTCGACTGGGCAAACGAGGCCAAGACCTATGTCCACGGTTACTTTACGCTCGAGAGCTTTGACGCGCTGGCTGCCGGCGGCCGCATTCCGCCCGCGGCGGCACAGCTCACGGCAAAGCTCGACGTCAAACCCGAGCTGTCCTACGACCTGGCCGGCTCGCTGTCGCTGATCGGCGTCAACCGCGGTCGCAAGAAGGCGCTCAAGTCCATCCTCAAGTCGTTCCGCGAGAACTATGTGCCCGATCGCACCATGCCCATCGCCATTATGACGGCCGATGCCGAGAAGGACGGCGACTGGCTCGAAGCCGCCATCCGCAAGGAGGAGGGTTGCGCCGACGTCACGATCATTCGCAGCTCCGTCGGTCCTACCATCGGCTCGCACGTGGGCCCCGGCATGGTGGCCTGCGCGTTTTGGGGTAAGAACCGCGCCGACAAGGCGTCGCTTTCCGACCGCATCGTCCGCCGCGTGCGCGGTCAGTAGGCAAGTAACGCGGCCGTAATCGATCCCAACTCACAGCCCAAACGCTGGCACCGAGTATTCAACCTGGTAATAACACCCAACCCAAAAGGAAAGGTTTCATGGCAAACAAGCTCTCTGTCGCATTTATCGGCACCGGAATCATGGGTGCCCCCATCGCCGGCCACATTCTGGACGCCGGCTATCCCGTCACGGTCAACAACCGCACCAAGTCCAAGGCCGCAGCGCTTATCGAGCGCGGTGCCGTCTGGGCCGATACGCCGGCCGATGCCGCGGCGAACGCCGATGTCGTCTTTACCATGGTGGGCTATCCCTCCGAGGTCGAGGAACTCTACCTGGCGGGCGACGGCCTGCTCGCGTGCACCAAGCCGGGCGCGGTCTTGATCGACCTCACCACGAGCTCGCCCGAGCTCGCCCGTGACATTGCCGAGGCCGCCCAGGTTTCTGGTCGCATGGCGTTTGACTGCCCCGTCACCGGCGGAGAGTCGGGCGCTATCGCCGGTACGCTCACGGCTATCGTGGGCGCTACCGAGAACGACATCGCGCCGGTCCGCGACATCCTTGCCACCTTTGCGGCCAACATCTGCTGCTTCGACGGCGCCGGCAAGGGCCAGGCTGCCAAGCTCGCCAACCAGGTGTCGCTGGGCGCCTGCATGGTCGGTATGGCAGACGCCATGGCATTTGCCGAGCTGAGCGGCCTTGACCTGGAGAAGACCCGCCAGATGATCCTGGGCGGTACCGGCAAGTCCGGTGCCATGGAGAGCCTGGCGCCCAAGGCGCTCGACGGCGACTACAAGCCCGGCTTTATGGTCGAGCACTTCATTAAGGACCTGCGCCTGGCCCTTGCCTACGCCGACGACCGCGAGCTCGCGCTGCCCGGTGCCGACGTGGCCTTTACGCTCTACGACATGCTCGACGCCATCGGTGGTGCCAAGCTGGGCACCCAGGCCATCACGGTCCTCTACAAGGAGGAGGCCGACGCCATCGCCGCCGGTCTGGACTGGTCGCAGTATCGCCCCGAGGAGCACGGTGCCCACGAGGACGGCTGCGGTTGCGGCGAGCACGGCGAGGACCATGAGTGCGGTTGTGGCCATCACCACGGCGAGGACCACGAGTGCTGCGGCGGCCACGGCCATGATGACGGCCACGAGTGCTGCTGCGGCCACCATCACGAGGAGTAGCGCCCATGAGCTGGACGTTCGTGGTGCTTGCGCTGCTGCTCTTTCTCTTTGCGATCTACATCGGCTTTTTGTGCGGCCAGTGGGCGTGCGAAAAGCGCGTCATCACCAAGCGCGACTACTGGATCGCCAACTTTGCGGGTGCGGCGGCAGTCGTCCTGCTGACCTGGGTGTTTTCGCTGTTCCCGCTGGTTCAGTTTGCGCCGATCGGCTGGCTCGGCGGCTTTATCGCCGGTCTTAAGATGAGCTTTGGCGAGTCCGTTGGCCCGTGGCGCAAGCACGACGAGGTCTTTAACGTCAACAAGGCCCATCGCGCCGCCGCCGACGCGGGCGACGCCGAGGAGCGCCGCCGCGCGCGTCGCAATGGCGCGGCCGACCGACAGCTCATCTCGGTCACCGATGACAGCAAGGGTGCTGGCAAGCACGCTAAGAAATAGTAAGAAGAGGTAACTATGGCAGAAAATAAAGACGAACAGCTCACCGACGAGGAGCTGGCACAGCTTCAGCTGGCAGAGGAGAACGAGAACGCCGTCGACCGCCTGGTCCAGGAGCTCGGCTGCCCCACACGCCGCATCCGCCAGTTTGCCGCCCGCGTGCTGCATCTGCTGGCCGAGCGCGACCCGCAACGCGTCGTGCCCTGCGTGCCCGCGCTGATCGAGGCACTCGACCGCCCCGAGGCTCAGACCCGCTGGGAGGCTCTCGATGCCCTGGCGGCGCTCGCCACCACCTGCCCCGAGCAGATGGGCGATGCCTTTGAGGGCGCCGAGACCGCGCTGTTCGACGAGATTTCCTCCACGCTGCGCTATGCCGCCTTCCGCCTGCTGTGCGTGTGGGGCGCCACGAGCGTTGAGCGTTCGCGCGAGGCTTGGCCCATCCTGGACGAGGCCATTCAGTGCTACCACGGCGACCTTGAGTATCGCGACATGCTCGGTTGCCTGTACGAGTTTGGCCAGGGCGAGATCGACGCCGAGGTCGCAGAGAAGCTTGCGCTGCGTCTTAAGTTCGATGCCGAGAACGGCAAGGGCAGCTATCTCAAGGCGCGTTCGAGCGAGATTTGCGAAATGCTTGTTAAACGTTTTGGCCTGGATCTCTCCAAAAAGAAGAAGCGTGCTAGCGTTAAAAAATCTGACGACGCCGAAGACGAGGAGTAACAGATTATGGCGCACGATGTAGTCCTGATTCCCGGTGACGGTATCGGTCCCGAGATTACGCAGGCCATGCGCCGCGTGGTCGAGGCCACCGGTGTCCAGATCAACTGGAACGTCCAGGAGGCCGGCGCCGGCGTCATGGACGAGTTTGGCACGCCGCTGCCCCAGCACGTGCTCGATGCGGTTGCCGAGACTAAGGTTGCCATCAAGGGCCCCATCACCACACCGGTCGGTACGGGCTTCCGCAGCGTCAACGTGGCCCTGCGCAAGCACTTCGACCTGTACGCTTGCGTGCGCCCTTGCCTGTCGCAGCCGGGCGACGGCTCGCGCTTCCGTGACGTCGATCTGGTCATCGTGCGCGAGAACACCGAGGACCTCTACGCCGGTATCGAGTTCGATGAGGGCGCTGCCGAGGTCGAGGAACTCTCGCAGCTCGTCGAGCGCTCGGGCCAAAAGACCTTCGCCGCTGATTCCGCCATCTCGATCAAGCCCATCTCCATCGCCAAGAGCCGCCGCATTGTGGAGTACGCCTTTGAGTACGCCCGCCGCTGCGGTCGCAAAAAGGTGACGGCTGTGCACAAGGCCAACATCATGAAGGCGACCGACGGCCTGTTCCTGCGCGTTGCGCGCGAGGTGGCCGCCAACTATCCCGATATCGAGTTCAACGACAAGATTGTCGACGCCACCTGCATGGGCCTGGTCCAGAACCCCAACGACTTCGATGTCCTGGTGCTACCCAACCTGTACGGCGACATCGTGAGCGACCTGTGCGCCGGCCTGGTGGGCGGCTTAGGGATGGCCCCCGGCTCCAACATCGGTGCCGACTGCGCCATCTTCGAGGCGACGCACGGCTCCGCGCCCGATATCGCTGGCCAGGATATCGCTAACCCCACGGCCGAGATTCTGTCTGCGGCTATGATGCTCGATCACCTGGGCGAGAACGACGCGGCCAATCGTATTCGCGCCGCCGTTTCTGCCACGCTCGACGAGGGTGAGCAGGTCACCGGCGACGTTCGTCGTGCCCAGACCGGCTCCGTTGAGGGCGCTGTGGGCACGCAGGCCTTTGCCGATGCCGTTATCGCGCACCTGGCCTAAGGCATGCAGACTGCAAACGCCTAAATAGTACTTAAGTGTTTGCGTATAACCTGAGAATCAATACGCCCGGCGCTCTGTCGGGCGTATTCTATTGCGGACTATGTTTCCTAACAAGGAGTAACTGATATGGGTCTGATTCAAAAGAAGGACGAGAAGGACGAGATCGACGGCATCCAGATCATCGAGCGCGGCGAAGGCCCCGACGGTGACGAGGACGAGAAGATCGACCTGGTCGCCGGTACGTCTGCCGAGCACATTGCTGCTGGCACGACGGCCGAGGAAGAGGACGCCCGTCTGGAGGCTCAGATCGCCGCAGATGCCGCTGACGAGAACCTCATGCCCGAGGAGCAAGACGAGGACGACTCCGACGCGGACGACCATGCATCCAAGCACAAGAAGACGATGATTGCCGCCTTTGTGGTTGCAGTCGTGATCGCTGCGGTGGTCGGCTTCTTTATGGGCAATGGCGGCTTTGGCGGCAAGGGCGTCGGTTCGTCGACCCTGACCGAGGACCAGCTCGATTCGACCGTGGCAAGCTATAGTTATAGCGGCAAGAAGAGCGACATCACCGCGCGCGAGGCCATCGAGAGCCAGTACAGCCTCGATACCGTCAAGGATAGTAACGGCAACTACACCGCCCCCTCTGCCGACGTCATCCTGTCTTACGTGCGCAACAAGATTCTGCTCGATGCTGCCGAGGACGAGGGCATTACCGTCTCCTCTAAGGAGATGAAGAAGTACGCCGAGGATTCTATCGGCACCTCGGACTACGACACCATGGCCAAGCAGTATGGCGTGTCCAAGGACCAGGCCAAGCAGATCGTCCGCCAGTCCGCGACGCTGCAGAAGCTCTACAAGAAGAAGGTGGGCGATGCTTCCGCGAGCATGCCGACCGCTCCGACCGAGCCTTCTGACGGCAACGAGGACACCGCGAGCAAGGATTACGCCGATTACATCATCAACCTTGCCGGTGACGAGTGGGATAGCTCGAAGGGCACCTGGAAGGACGAGAACAGCACCTACGCTAAGGCCTTCGCTAACGATGCCTTTACCGCCGATAGTGCCACCTATAAGCAGGCCATGACCGCCTATTACACCGCCTATCAGCAGTACTCCTCGCAGGCCTCGAGCGCCAGCTCCAAGTGGACCGAGTATGCCAACGGCCTGTACGCCAAGGCCAACATCAGCATCTACGGCCTGTTTGCTTAAAGGTTGCCCGAGCTTTCGAGCACGAAGTCGAAATATCTGATTGAGCCCGCTAGAACGTCGTTCTGGCGGGCTTTTTGCGTTGAGGGCGTGATTGGCGGCTTAATTATGGCTATTCATCTTTAAGTCCAAAGAGGTTATCGGCTTCATCGTCAGGCATATATTCCAGCACATCGCCCGGTTGGCAGTCGAGAGCCCGGCATATCGCGTCAAGAGTTGAAAAGCGCACGGCAGAAACCTTGCCCGTCTTGATACGCGACATATTGACCTGGGAGATACCCACGCGTTCCGCAAGCTCTTTGGATGAGATCTTGCGTTCGGCAAGCATGCGGTCGAGCCGCAGAATAATCATGGATTCCCCCTAGAGCAACTCGTCATCTTGTATTTGCAGGATACACCCGTACTGGAAGACGCTGGCAATCAGGCTAATAATCAGGCCTGCAAAGAGCATAGAGAGGTCGAGATGCTGGCCGCCAAGCGCATCCGTAAAGTTGCCGCCAAATCCTGAGAGTATCAGCCCCGTGACTATGGCACCAAGAAGCTTCACAGCAACGCCGCCAATAAGGAACAAATGTCCTACTTGACGTAGTATGCGGATGCATTCGAGGTCAAAGGGCCTGCCTGCCTTTTCAATGGTGGAGAAAAACCTGTATGCGCTTAGCACAATGGCAAGCGCAAGGCATGTCATCATGGCGCTCCCTATGGCAGTATGACCGTCGTGCGCGACAAGCATAAGAGGGGTCTGTTCATTGGCGCCGACGAGAGCGAGAGATGGCCCTTCGCCGGCATTAAGCTCTACGGATTGGAGGCAGAACCCTTGGGAGAGGCTAGGCAATATGAGTAGAAGCTCGATTGCAATGACTGCGAGGAGTCCCAGAGCGAGCGCTACGGCGGTGCAGATTGTGGCCCATTTGCAGATGTGAGCGAGCTTCCTCAGATCGGCTATTGCCTGTTCGCGGTTGATGGGTTCATTCGATTTGGATACGTTCCAGCGGATCATAGCTCCTCCAACCAATGTCTAGGATGATATTTAAATCTTATAACATACTTAATGATAAACGATAAACAATTACAGATTAGAGTAAGTTATGTTTGTAAGACGAATAGCGAGAGCTTATGGCATATTTAGGGAGTGAGAGTTTGGCACGTGGGGGATGGACGAGTATCGAAATTTCCCGCAACCGCGCAAGTGCTTCATCGGGTCTCCCTAATTCATATGGAAAAGGAGCTGCAAACGATTGGAAATAACCGCTGAGCGGTCGAAAACTACCGTTCACCGATAATTTCTAAACTGGTTCTAACTGGTATTAAGTCAAAAAGACCAATTCACAAATCTTCACAATGACCTGCATTTTTTCTACATGCTTTTTTGGCCACCCTGCGTTGTTTAGACACAGAAAAGGTTCCGATCTTTCGTCAAAGTATTTCGAAACGATTTCAAAACCGCAGGTAGAAGTGTTAACGAGCGGTAAACGGTCGATTTATCGCCGTGAGCGGTGCAAAAACGTTTACTGCGTGAATCAGCGAAAGCGACCTCTTCTGTGATGATATAGTGACAACAACACGTCACGTGGTTACTACCAGTTGAGAGACCACTGGTCTTCAAAGAACGCTTTCCAAGAAGCTTTAAGGGCGTCCGCCCGCTGGCTTCCGAAAACATCGGACTCAGATCGTACACACCTTCGGAAGGGAAATTTGAATGGTTGGCTTTATTCTTACCGGTCATGGACAGTTCGCACCCGGCCTCGCAAGCGCTATCGCTATGGTCGCCGGTGATCAGCCCGCTTTTACCGTCGTTCCTTTCGAGGGCGACCAGGCTGCTTCCTACGGTGAGGATCTCCGCGCCGCTATCACCGCCATGCGCGAGGAGTGCGATGGCGTGCTCGTCTTTACCGACCTGCTTGGTGGTACCCCGTTCAACCAGGCAATGATGATTGCCCAGGATGTCGACAACGTCGAGATTCTGACTGGCACGAACCTTCCCATGGTTATTGAGCTTCTGTTCCTCCGCGGCAACGCTACGCTCGCCGAGCTTGGCGAGCAGGCCGTGACCGTTGGCCAGACGGGCATCACCGCCCAGACGGTTGCCTCCGTCGCTGGTGCCGAGGAAGAGGATATCTTCGGTGACGAGGACGGCATCTAATGGCCGATTTCGGAGCCAGCGTCCTGAGCTCCTCGGTCGCTCTTTTAGGCCTGCTTGTCGTCATGGGCTTGATTTACACCATCTGGTCGCAAATCAACATGAAGAAGAAGCAGAAGTACTTCAAGGAGCTGCACACCGAGCTCAAGCCGGGTCAGGAGGTTCTTTTCGCCGGCGGTATCTACGGAACCGTCAAGGGCATCGAAGGCGAAAAGGTCCAGATCAAAGTCCGATCCGGTGCCGTCGTAGATGTTTCGCGTTACGCGATTCAGGAGATCAAGTAACTGTCGTCAGCAAATAACGAAAGGAAGCTGATCAACATGGCAGAACCCAACATTCTTCTTACCCGCATCGATAACCGACTGGTTCATGGTCAGGTTGCCACCCAGTGGAACTCCACCCTGGGCTCCAACCTCATCCTCGTCGCCAACGACGACGTGGCGACCAACACCATGCGCCAGAACCTCATGAAGATGGCCGCTCCCGCCGGCGTCGCTACGCGTTTCTTCTCTCTGCAGAAGACCATCGACGTCATTGGCAAGGCGAGCCCGCGCCAGAAGATCTTCATCGTGGCCGAAACACCGGAAGACGTGCTTACGCTCGTCAAGGGCGGTGTGCCTATAAAGAAGGTAAACATCGGCAACATGCACATGTCGGAAGGAAAGCGCCAAGTCGCCACCTCCGTCGCAGTTAACGACGAGGATGTCGCTGCGTTTAAAGAGCTGCAGGAATTGGGGGTGGAGTTGGAGATCAGGCGCGTTCCGAGCACGCCTGTTGAGGACACGAGCAAGCTCTTCTCGTAGTCTTCGTGATCCACGTTGTCAGGAGTGAAACCCTGACATTCTGTACGTGAAATCCAAAGTGCGTACATACATTTTGAAAGGAGGAGCAAGATGGAATACACGATCTTCCAGGTCGCTCTGGTCTTCATCGTCACGTTCGTCGCGGCAATCGACCAGTTTAACTTCCTCGAGTCTCTCTATCAGCCCATCGTCACCGGCGCCGTCATTGGTCTTATCCTTGGCGACCTCAACACCGGTCTTCTCGTGGGTGGTACTTATCAGCTCATGACGATCGGCAACATGCCGATCGGAGGTGCTCAGCCGCCTAACGCCGTCATCGGCGGCATCATGGCAGCCATTCTCGCTATCGCTACGGGCCTCGAGCCCAACGCGGCAGTCGGCCTTGCCATTCCGTTCGCTCTGCTTGGTCAGCTCGGCGTTACCCTGGTCTTCACGCTTATGTCGCCGCTCATGTCCTCCGCGGACAACATGGCTCACAACGCCGACACCAAGGGTATCGAGCGTCTGAACTACTTCGCCATGGCTCTGCTCGGCCTGATCTTCGCTGTCGTCGTCACCCTGTTCTTCATCGCTGGCGCTACCATCGGTCAGACCATCGCTTCCGCCATCCCGACTTGGCTGCAGACCGGTCTCTCCGCTGCAGGCGGCATGATGCGCTTCGTCGGCTTCGCCGTCCTGCTCAAGGTTATGATGAACCGCGATATGTGGGGCTTCTTCCTCATGGGCTTTGGCCTCGCGCTCATCACCGTTGCCAACGATTCTCTGGCAACCCCTGCTCTGCTCATCCTCGCTCTCATCGGCTTCGGCATCGCTTTCTGGGACTTCCAGCAGCAGACCGAGCTGAAGGGTGCAGCTGTTTCTGACGGAGGTGACTTCGAAGATGGCATCTAATGAGTATGTGATCCCGGAGCACTACGAGGATCTTACTCCTGCTCCGCAGCTCGACCAGAAGACCCTCAACAAGATGGCTTGGCGCTCCTGCTTCCTGCAGGCATCGTTCAACTACGAGCGCATGCAGGCCGCTGGCTGGCTCTACTCCATCATCCCCGGTCTGGAGAAGATCCACACCAACAAGAACGACCTCGCGGCTTCCATGAGCCACAACCTGGAGTTCTTCAACACCCACCCGTTCCTCGTCACCTTTGTTATGGGTATCGTGCTTTCGCTCGAGCAGAACAAGGTTGACATCCCCACGATCCGCGCCGTCCGCGTCGCCGCAATGGGCCCGCTCGGTGGTATCGGTGACGCCCTGTTCTGGCTGACGCTCGTGCCTATCACGGCCGGCATCACCTCCAACATGGCCATCAACGGCAACGCCGCTGCGCCGATCATCTTCCTGGTGATCTTCAACGTCGTCCAGTTCGCTCTGCGCTTCTGGCTCATGAATTGGTCCTACAAGCTTGGCACCAGCGCTATTGACGCTCTGACCGCCAACATGCAGGCCTTCACGCGTGCCGCTTCCATCATGGGCGTCTTCGTCGTCGGTTGCCTGGTCGTCACCATGGGTGGCACCCAGATCAACCTCCAGATCCCCAACGGCACCACCCGTGGCCTTGCCCCTACTACCGTGATCGTCTCCGAGAAGGAGGCCGAGAACTTCACCGGTATGGAGGGCATCGATACCGAGACCGCTGAGGCCGGTACCATCGCCATGACCGATGAGGACGGCAACGCCCTCACCGCCGTCGATGCCGACGGCAACGAGGTCAAGTGCGGCGTCGCCGATCTGGGCAACGGCATGGAGTCCGTGACCTACGCTACCGTCACCGAGGATCCGGTCAACTTCTCTGTTGCCGACACCCTCAACACCATCGTCCCGAAGCTCGTCCCGCTTATGCTTACGCTGCTGCTTTACTACATGTTCGCTAAGCACAGCTGGACCCCGACCAAGGGCATTCTGCTGCTCTTCGTCCTCGGCATCCTGGGCGCTGGCCCGCTTGGTCTCTGGCCGAGCATCTGGTAAGGCTCTAGCTTGAGGGGTGTGTCCCTACGCGGCTCACACCCCGACCCCTTAAGCCATGTGTATGTTAAAAGCCGCGTGCTCGAAAGAGCGCGCGGCTTTTGTTTTCTTGATGATTCGGGTGTGGCAGACAGATAATGCTAAACACCCAAGGTAGTAGCCTAGTTTGAGCAAAAGGGAGGATAGGATGGCGATCGGAGCGCGCAAGCAACCGCTGTACGATCAGCTGGTCGATATTCTGACCGAAAAGATTGACCATGAATATCGCGCCGGTGACATGATTCCTTCCGAGCGCGAACTTTCGGAGCGCTATGGTCTCTCGCGCACTACGGTACGCCTGGCTCTGCAGGAACTGGAGCGTTTAGGACTGGTGGTTCGGCAGCACGGTCGCGGTACCTTTGTGACCGACCGTTCGGCAAAGGCAACCAATCTTATGCAGTCCTACAGCTTTACCGAGCAGATGCGCGCGATGGGTCGCGACCCCGAGACCACGATTCTCGATTTTTGCGAGATGGAGGCCGATAAGAATCTGGCCGAGCATATGGGATTACGTATCGGTGATCGCATTTTTAAGCTCAAGCGCCTTCGTTCTGCCGACAACATGCCCATGATGGTCGAACGCAGCTATCTACCGGTTCGTCAATTTCTGTCCCTAAAGCGACCGCTGCTGGAGCGCAAGCCGCTTTACGATGTGATTGAGCAAGACTTTCAGCAAAAGATACGCGTGGCTGAAGAGGAGTTCTATGCGAGCATAGCCCGTCCCACCGACGCCCACCTTTTGGGAATTGTCGAGGGCTCGCCTGTGCTCGATTTGGTCAGGACTACGTATAACGAGTCAAACGAGGTTGTGGAGTATACACTCTCGGTTGCTCGTGCCGATCAGTTTAAATACAAGGTTTACCACCAGCGTAGCAACTAGTGTCCGCATCGTTTCCATATGGTGATTCTTTGCATTTAACTGGTTACTACCAGATAACCAACCGAAGTGTATAATTGCACGTCAGAGGATTACTTCTAGAGAGAGGTATTAGAAATGTTCGAGAAGAGTGTCGAGGAGCTCACCGAGCTCGGCGCCCAGATCACCACGGCCGAGATTGCTCAGCAGCCCGAGCTTTGGCGTGATACGCTCAACATCTATCGCGAGAACAAGGAGGCCATCGAGGCCTTCCTGGCCGAGGCTCGCGCTATGGGCGAGGGCCGTCTGTCCGTTGTCTTCACCGGTGCCGGTACGTCCGACTACGTTGGCGATACCTGCGCCCCGTACCTGCGTCACGCTGGCAACACTGATCTCTACGACTTTAAGCCCATCGCCACGACCGACATCGTGAGCGCTCCGCGCGACTTCCTGCGCGCCGAGGATCCCACGCTCGTGGTTTCCTTTGCCCGCTCTGGCAACAGCCCCGAGAGCCTTGCCGCCGTTGCCGTCGCCAAGGAGCTCGTCCACAACGTCAAGTTCCTCAACATTACCTGCGCTCCCGAGGGCAAGCTTGCCGTCGAGTCCGCCGATGACCCCAATGCGCTGACGCTGCTCATCCCGCGCGCCAACGACAAGGGCTTCGCCATGACCGGTTCCTACACCTGCATGACCCTGCTCTCTACCCTCATCTTTGACGAGGCTTCCGACGAGCAGAAGGCCGAGTGGGTCGAGACCATCGCCAAGATGGGCGAGGAGGTCATCGCTCGCGAGTCCGAGGTCGCCGATTACCTCGCTGGCGACTTCAACCGCGTGACCTACCTGGGCTCCGGCTCCTTTGGCGGCCTTGCTCAGGAGAGCCAGCTTAAGATTCTCGAGCTTGCTCACGGTCTGGTCGCTACTTCCTACGACACTTCCATGGGCTATCGTCACGGACCTAAGTCCTTCGTCGACGATAAGACGCTCGTCTTCGTGTTCGTCAACAACGACGCCTACACCCGTCAGTACGACATCGACATCCTCAACGAGATCGGTGGCGACAAGATCGCTCAGCACACCGTTGCCGTTCAGCAGGATGGCGCTACCGTCTACGAGGGCGAGTCCTTCACCTTTAAGGGCTATGAGGCACTCCCCGAGGGCTACCTTGCCCTGCCGTTCGTGATGTTTGCCCAGGCCATTAGCCTGCTCAACTCCGTGCGCGTGGGCAACACGCCCGATACGCCGAGCCCCACCGGCACGGTCAACCGCGTGGTTAAGGGCGTGACGATTCACCCCTTCACCGCTTAATCGCGTCCCCCCCTGTAAGGGCGCCCGTCCGCTCATAACGGCGGGCGGGCGCTTTTTGTTTTCACTTGGACCGGGTATAAGCATCACCATAGTCAACTGCTTTAGAAGCAAGGAGTGCATATGAGCACGTACGCAATTAAGGCTGACAAGTTCTTCTTGCCGGCAGGTCCGCAGCTGGGCGGCTATCTTATGGTCGAGGATGGCGTCTTTGGCGCCTGGCAGGCCGACGAGCCCTCTTGCGAGATCAAGGACTACACGGGATCGTGGATCGCACCGGGTATGGTCGATACCCACATCCATGGCTTCTACAACCACTCAACTACCGATAACGACCCCGAGGGTATCGATATCAGCTCGACTGAGCTCGCCCGTCGCGGTACCACCAGCTGGCTACCCACGACGTTCACCGATGGCGTCGAGCAGATCAAGGACGCCTGCGCCGCCATCGCTCAGGCGGACGAGGGTCGCGGCCCCGACTTCTGCGGTGCTCGCATTCAGGGCATCTACCTGGAGGGCCCCTTCTTTACCATGAAGCACGTGGGCGCGCAGAACCCCGCTTATCTTATCGATCCCTCCGAGGAGGTCTTTGATCAGTGGCAGGAGGCTGCGGGCGGTCGCATCGTTAAGAGCGCCATGGCGGCCGAGCGCGACGGCGCCGCTGCTTATGCGGCTGCTCTGAACGCCAAGGGTGTGGTGACCAGCATCGGTCACTCCGACGCCACCTACGATGAGTGCATCGCCGCCATCAACGCCGGTGCCAGCTGCTTTACGCATACCTATAACGGCCAGCGCGGGCTGCATCACCGTGAGCCCGGTGTCGTGGGTGCTGCTATGTCCACGTCCGAGACCTACGCCGAGATCATCTGTGACGGCAAGCACGTAAACCCTGCCGCCATCAAGGCGCTGCTGCAGGCCAAGGGCTGGCAGCACACGGTACTCATCACCGACTGCCTGGGCTGCGGCGGCATGCCCGAGGGCAGCTACACCAGCGGCGGCATGGACGTCATCATGAAGGACAACCTGTGCTGGCTCGCCGATGGCAAGAGCATTGCCGGTTCGGTGCTCACGCTTGCCCAGGGCGTCAAGAACATCGTCGACTGGGGCATCGCCAGCGCCGATATCGCCATTCGCATGGCAACCGAGGTGCCGGCACGCTCCGCGCACATCGAGGATAAGTGCGGCAGCATCATGCCGGGTCGCGACGCCGACTTTGTCGTGTTCGACCATGAGCTCACCCTCGTCGAGACGTATGTTGGCGGCCAGAGCGTCGGCAACGCCTTTACCGAGTAACGAAAGAAAAAGACGGCGGGCCCGAATCTGCTCGGACCCGCCGTACGGGTTAAACGCTCAAAAGCACCTTTACAGTTACAGCTTGCTAGCGATTTTCTTTGCCGTACGCTTAACGCCGGCCACCAGGCCTCCTGCAGGATGCTCCTTCTCGTATGCTAGGCGCTTCTCGCGCTTGGCGTACTCTTCGACGATGATGTCTCCATACTCGTCTTCGATCTTGTCGAAGAAGTCGACGGCACCCTTAATTTCCTCAGCGGTCGGGTGCCCCTTTTGGACACCGCCGGTGAGTTTGAACGGCCCCCACGTATCAAAGCCGGGGCAGCCGTAGACACCCATAAAGATGGCCTGCCTCATGCGGCAGATGCCATCGATATCCTTGCCGTACCACTTGTTTTTGCCACCGTAGGTCATAAGGCCAAACACCTTGTCCTGCGGCTGCAACACGTTAGTGAGCACGCGTGCCATGTCCTTGTCGATCTCGGAGTAATAGATGCCCGTGGCGACACCAATCAGATGGTATTCGTGCAGGTTGGGATACTCGTTTTTGCCGAGCGTTTTCACATCGAGGGTATCGATTTCGGGGTGCGCCTCGACGATGGCGTCCACGAGCTTTTTCGTATTGCCGTGGTGGCGTGAGGCATAAAGAATGATGGTTCGCATAAGAAGGCCTTTCAGCTGTAATTGCATCAATGTCTGTATGGTACCCCGTTACATGGCCGGGATACCGGACGCATCGATGAGCGTGCGGGTTTGTTCTATGGTTAGGATTGAAACGGGCGCTTGCGTGAAATAAAGCAGTTGTTCGAAAGGATGGGTAATGGAATACGCTCTCTCCAACGATTCGATTTCTATTAAGGTTTCCACGGCTGGTGGCTCGTTTACCTCGATTGAGGCCGGAGGTCGCGAGTACTTGTGGCAGGGTGATCCCACCGTGTGGTCCGGCCAGGCGCCGATTTGCTTCCCGATTTGCGGAGGCTTGCGCGACAACAGCGCCATGACGTTTGCCGGGCATCATGTAAAGCTCGCTCGCCACGGCTTTGCGCGCAAGCAGGAATGGAAGCTGCTGAGCCAAGGCGAGAACGAGTTGGCTATGTGCCTGGCTTCGGAGGATAACGCCGCGCTGCTGAGCGATTATCCGTATCCGTTTAGGCTCGTCGCCCGCTATACGCTCGAGGACGCCGCCGTGCGTGTCTCCTATGAGGTTACCAACGAGGGCACCGAGGACATGCCGTTCTTTATCGGTGGGCATCCCGGCTTTAGGTGCCCGCTCGATGAGGGCGAGGCCTATACGGACTACGAGTTGCGCTTTGAGAAAGAAGAGGCTGCAGAGCTTTGCACCGCTGTCCCTTCGACTGGCTTGATTGACGTGGACAAGCGCTCCAAGAACCCCATGGTGGGAAAGACGCTGCCCCTGTCGCACGAGCTCTTCGATTTTGCGGAGACCATCTTTGACGTGCTCGAGAGCCGCCAGGTCACGCTTTCCAAAAAGGGCGAGGACAAGGGCGTCCGCCTGAGCTTTGAGGGCTTCCCATATCTCATTGTGTGGAGCAAGCCCGAGGGTGATTTTGTGGCAGTTGAGCCTTGGGGCGGCCTTTCGACCTGCTCCGATGAGGACGACGTGCTTGAGCATAAGCGTGGCTGCCTTGTCGCCAAGCCCAAGGAGACCGTCGTTCGCTCGTTCACGATTGAGATTCTGTAATTCCGTTTTGTCGACTCGTATCGCGAGGCACAAGGAGCCTGCGAGATAAGGAGCTAAAAATGATCCTCACCGTTACGATGAACCCGTCCGTCGATACACGCTATCAGCTCGATGAGCTCATTATCGACGACGTTAACCGTGTGACGCCCGAAAAGACCGCCGGCGGCAAGGGTCTCAACGTGGCCCGTGTACTGGGTCAGCTGGGCGACGACGTTGTGGCAACCGGTCTACTCGGCGGCCACATGGGCGCCTACATGGCCGAGCTCATGGATGCCAACGGCATTAAGAATGATTTTGTACCCATCAAGGGCGAGACTCGCATTTGCCTTAACATCCTCCACGCCGGCAACCAGACCGAGCTACTCGAGAGCGGCCCGACGATTGCCCCCGAGGAGCTCGATGCCTTTACCGCCAAGTTCGCCGAGCTTGCGAGCAAGGCCGCTGTCGTTACCATCTCGGGTTCGCTGCCCCGTGGTGTCGAGGCAGGCTACTACGCCAAGATCACGGGTATTGCCGAGAACGCCGGCGCCAAGGTGCTGCTCGATACCTCGGGTGCTTCGCTCGAGGCCGCCCTTAAGTCCGAAATTAAGCCCGAGCTGGTCAAGCCTAACCTGACCGAGATTAACGGCCTTCTGGGCACGAGCTTTACCACCGACGATGTGGACGAGCTCCGCGCCGCGCTCGCCTCTGATGCCCGCTTCTCCGATATCCCCTGGGTCGTCGTGTCCATGGGCGCTGCCGGCTCCGTGGGCTTCCATAATGGCCGTGCATTCCGCGCCAAGACCCCCGATATCCCCGCCGTTAACGCTACGGGCTCTGGCGATTCGACCATTGCCGGCTTCGCGCATGCGATTGCTGCTGGCGCGGATGACGAGACGGTGCTGCGTACCGCCAACACCTGCGGCAAGCTCAATGCCATGGATCCCATGACTGGCCACTTGGTTATGGATCGTTGGGACGAGGTTTACAACGGCGTTGTCGTGACCGAGCTGTAGGAGCTTGTGCGCCGCCCCCGGCATCGGTTGCTTGCTTGTGGTTAGAGTTGACGGCAAGTGCGGTAGCATTATGCCGGGGCGCGACGCCGATGCTGTCGTGTTCAATCCCGACCTTACCCTGGTCGAGACGTATGTGGGTGGCAACAGCGTCGGTAATGCATTTACCGAGTAGCTGCCAAATAAACGATCCGAGAGGGGATTTAGATGATTTACGGTGCATTGGGCGATATCGAGGAATACCGCGGAATGCTCAAGGGCCTCGACGTGCTGATCGACTGGCTCGAGGAGAACGACCCGGCACAGCTCGAGGTCGGCAGCCATCCGATTTTGGGTGAGAAGGTCTTTGCGAACGTCATGTCTCCCACGACGCGTCCCGAGGCTGAGGCTCACTATGAGACGCATCAGCGCTATCACGACCTGCAGATCGACGTCGAGGGTCGCGAGGCCTTCAAGGTCGCTACGGGCAGCCTGACGCTGGTCCAGGAGTTTGACGAGAAGGACGACTATGATCTGGTCGATTCCGACGCCTCGATCGCCGGCGATCTTGCCGACGACAAATTCGCGCTGTTCGTTGCCGGCGAGCCCCACATGCCCACGCTCGAGTTCCCGGGAGATGGCGCACAGCCGGTCAAGAAGATCTGCTTTAAGCTGCTTGCAGACGCTTACTGGGAGGAGTAACGCGCTGCTCGTGAGCTAGCGTGATTCCCCTTGGGGAGCGCGTTTAAGCCCCGCTGATCGCGGTTCCTTTGGGGATTGCGGTTGGCGGGGCTTGTTGTTGAGTAGGGGAGTTATCGGCGGCGTTGTGCTTGGATTGGCGGATGTTCGCCAGAAATCGGTAACAAAAAAGCCGCCCGAAGGCGGCTATCTTGTGCAATGGAGCCAGCGACCGGGCTCGAACCGGTGACCCCCGCTTTACGAGAGCGGTGCTCTACCAACTGAGCTACGCTGGCGGCCATGTGATGACGCAACTGAGGCGTCAACGGCTGTTTATGATACGGGACATCGCACATCCGCGCAAGTGTTCTGACGGCTTTTCTCACTTTAAATGCACTAATATTAGAGGCGTGATGTCTGCAGTGCCCATTTGGTACTTGACCTGCTGTTGAGTTGGTGGCCGACGTCCCGCTCGTATGGGTCTCAAACAGAATGGGGCAGCCATGGCTCAACCCAAGATCCTTCTCACGCGTATCGATGACCGTTTCATTTACGGGCAAGACGTTGAGCTGTGGAACGAAGCCGTGGGTTCCAATCTTGTCTTAATCGTCAACGATGAGATCGCGGCGGATTCGCGCCAATGGGCACCCATGAGGGTGGCGGCGCCAGAAGGCGTTTGGACGCGGTTTTTCTCGGTGCAAAGGACCATCGACATCATTTATACCGCAACGCCGCGCCAATGGATTCTCATCATGGTGGCGTCGCCCACGGATGCACTCGCGCTGGTTAAGGGCGGTGTGCCAATAACCAAGATCAGCATCGGCCATATGCGGGCGAGGGAGGGCAAGCGCTCTGCAACGCCTGCCATTGCCGTAGACGATACGGACATTGCCGCCTTCAAAGAGTTGCAAAAGCTCGGCATAGAGCTAGAAATCCGTTATCTCCCCAGTTCCGCCCCCGACCCCATTGGCAATCTGTTCAACTGATCCCTTGGGGACGGAGGAAAACGGATCATTTTGCCCTTGCGAGGGATGCGCGCGATGCCGCCTGTCAAAAACTATGCCCATTTACTACGTTTGATTGGCTATCGTCGAGCATGTTGAATTTGAGATAAACAAAACCGCAGGTATACTGCTCACAAATGTAACAAAAACCGGTGCATGGTCGAGCATCCCGGGCTAAACGTAGTAAATGGGCATAGTTTTGATATGTCACTCATACAGTCACAGAAAAAACGAGCCTAAAAGATGAAAAAGCGCCCGCTGGCGGTGGTGCCGGCGGGCGCTGCTGTGCGATATGTCGCGTTGCGGGCTTAGTGCCTCATAAAGTGGTATTCGATCACATTGCTGTAGGGATGGCCCGGGCCCACAATGCCCTGCGGGAACAGAGGCTGGTGCGGCGTGTCGGGGTACATCTCGGCCTCGAGGGCAAAGCCGGCGCCCCAGCCATAGTTGGCATCGTCCTTGGCGTGCTCGTCGCCCAGCCAGTTGCCGGTGTAGAGCTGCACGCCCGGGGCAGTGGTGTAGTAGTCCATCTCACGACCGGTCCACATCTCCTCGACGTGCATCGCGCGGCGCAGGTTGCGGCCGTACTGATAGCCATCGATGCACAGGCAGTGATCGTAGCCACGGGCCTGCTTGATCTGCGGGTCGTCGGCCTCCATGCCGGGTGCGACGGGGCGAAGCTCGCGAAAGTCAAACGGTGTTCCCTCGACCGGAGCAATCTCGCCGGTGGGGATGTTCTGCTCGTTAATGGGCAGGTAGTGGGCGGCGTTGGCGACAAAGAAATGTTCGCAGTCCATGCCGGCGTTATGGCCTGCAAGGTTAAAGTACGTGTGGTTGGTCATGGACACGTAGGTGGCGCGGTCGCTCTCGCAGCCATAATCGATGCGGAAGACGCCGGTGCGCGTAACGGTAAACACGGCCGTAAAGGTTCGGTTGCCGGGCAGGCCCAGCTCGCCGTCCTTAAGCGAGGTGGTCATGCGCACGGCGTTATGGACCTCGTCGAGCTCAACATCCCACACACGTTTGTGCAGGCCGTGCTCAAGGTCGCTGTGCAGGTTGTTGGCGCCCTCGTTGGCGGGCATATGCCAGTCCGTGCCGTCGATGGCGATCGTGGCGCCAGCGGTGCGGTTTGCCACAGGGCCGATGGTCGCGCCAAAGCAGGCGGGGTTGTCAAAGTAATCCTCGAGCTTATCGAAGCCCAGCACCACATCGCGCACGTTGCCGGGAATGTCGGGCACATCGATACCAAGCACCGTGGCGCCATAGTCCATAATGCGAACGCAGATCTCGGGCCCGTCGAGGGTGTAACGATGAACGGGGGTACCGCACGGCGCGGTGCCGAAAAGCTCGGAAGTGATCATTTGATTCCTAACATCGAGGTATTTCCGACAAACTGTAGCGCGAACAGGCGAGATTATCACTACACCCCACTAAAGCTGGGGGTATTTTTCTCAAAAAAGTGATGATTGGAGCTGTGCGGGCGTTCATTTTTGACGCGTACGAGTCTGATACAATTTGTTCGTTACTGTTTGAATGATATGCGCGCAAAGAACGGCGAGGATTCATCGTGATTAAGGCAGAGCGACAGGATAAGGTTCGTCAGCTGCTCGAGGAGCAGGGTACGGTCTCGGTCAAAGAGATTTCGGATGCGTTGGGCGTTTCGGACATGACGATTCGCCGCGACCTCGAAGAACTTGCGAGCCTAGGCGAGATCGAGCGCGTGCACGGCGGAGCCCGCAGTGCACAGGGCCGTCCGCACGCTATGTTGCGCCATGAGTATTCGCACAGCGAAAAGCGCACTAAGCATGCCGAGGAAAAGCTGCAGATTGCGCGCCGTGCTGTGGAGCTTATCGAGGAGGGCTCGACCATCTTTTTGGGCACGGGCACCACGGTTGAGCAGATGGCCTCGATGCTGCCGACGTTTCGCCTGCGCATTGTGACCAATTCGCTTTCGGTGTTTAACCTGCTCGAGGCGCGCGAAGACTGCGAGCTGTGCCTCGTGGGCGGTATGTACCGTCGCCGCACCGCCGCTTTTGTGGGACCAACGGCCGAGGATACCCTGCGCGCGCTGGGCATCGATGCGGCGTTTATCGGCGCCAACGGCATCTTGGACGGTGACGTGTCTACGTCCAACATGGACGAGGGCCGTATCCAGCAGCTCGCTTTTAGCAAGGCAGACTCGCGCTATCTGATCGCCGACTCCAGCAAGATCGGCAAACGCGACTTCTATACCTTCTGCCGCCTGGACAGCTTGGACGCCGTGGTGTGCGAGCCGGATATTGCCGACGAGGACCGCGCCGCCATCGAGGAGCACACGCAGGTCATTTGCTAGCGAGTGCCGCCGTGCTAGATCAGGCGGGCGTAGTCCTGTGACTGGTGAAAGACGTGGGCGATATAGATCGCATCGTGCTCAAACTTGTAAAGGCACGCGTAGTTGTTGACGGGAAACGATCGATAATTGCGTGTCGCCAGTTCCCGTATGTGGGAGAGGGGCCGTAGGAGCGACTGCTCGCGAAGCAGGTCAAGCTGATATTCAAACTCGGCAACAAAATTGCCCGCTGCACGTGGATTCATGAGGATTTGAGCAAGGCATCCGACAATACTCTCGTACTCATATCGTGCGCTTTTGAGTATTACGACGTTATAGGTCATATTTGTCTCGCATCGCGGTCGCGAAGGAGTCGTAGTCGCTGTAGTCGCCTTGCGATATCTCGTCTTCTGCTAGCATCATACGAGACAGCAGCTTGGCTTTGGCGATTTCTTCTTGCATGAGGCGATACTGGTCGCTGCTGATGCAGTGCATGGCCTCGTAGCCGTTCTTAGTTACGGTGACGTCGCGCTCAGACTCAACAAGTGCGGTGAATGTGGCAGTGTCCTTCATGTCTCGGACGGGCACACAGATGGGCATAGGTATCTCCTTCGCATTGGGACATAATTGTGCCACGTCATAAAAAATTGTCGGCGCCGCTGAATTGTCTCAATCTGTAACAGGTAGGACCGAAAAGTTCGGTTAGATGTTACGGATTGAGACAAACGTGCGGCGCGGGCCGCTCAAAAGCAAAAAAGGCAGATACGACCAAGGATGCGGGGCATCTACCGGGAAGGTCGTATCCGCCACACGGAAAGAGGCACATGGACGCAGCGCCCATGCAATCGGGATTGGTAAGGTGCTCAATCGCGCGCGATAGTCGCGGCGGCCGGTGGAGCAGGCTTGCAAGCAGGGGCAAGTGACACGCTCAACACGATTCTAAAAACAAAAAGGCCAGGATGCAGTTCATCCGGTGGTGTGTTCATCGCCTTCGTTGCCAGATTGCTCTGCACGCTGGCGCGTTGCGACGAGTTATGAGCCCATATCATGCTGAGAAGGCAAAGCCCAAGAACAAAAGTATCCCCGTCGGACCTAAGTTCCGACGGGGGCTACGGTGCGCTATCGCGCTGAATGGGTGTGATTACAATTGAGTGGCACAGGTACCCTCAACCATAGCGGGAACAGCGGCAACGCCCTGCTCGACCATGCAGTTTACATCGATATCGGTGTAGAACGCGATGTGGTTGGTGAGCAGCACGTTGGGGAACTGGCGTAGGTAAGCCATCTTGCGGTTGGCAAGAATGTCGTGCATACGGTTCTCATGGTAGATGCCCACTTCGTCCTCGAAGACGTCCATAGCAAGCGCACCGATCTTTTCGGACTCAATCGCCTCGATGACGGCATCGGTGTCGATGAGCTCACCGCGCGAGACGTTGACGATGGTCACATCTTCGCGCATCTTGGCGATGGCATCGGCATTGATGATGCCGCGGGTGGAGTCCATGAGGGGCACGTGCAGGGTGATGACGTCGGAGTTGGCAACGAGCGTATCCATGTCAACGTACTCGAGGCTGTCGCGGTTTGCCAGCTCGGCATTGGGGTAGGGATCGTAGGCCAAGATCTTGCAGCCAAAGCCGGAGAGGTTGTCGATGACGGTGCGACCAATGCGGCCGGTGCCAACCACGCCCACGGTCAGCGTGCGCAGTTCGCGGCCCAGCAGCCCGTCCAGGGAGTAGTCATTCACCTGCTGGCGCCAAATGGCGGCCTTGCAGCGGCGCAAGGCCATCAGGATGAGCATAACGGTGAACTCGGCAACGCCGTAGGGCGGATAGGCGGTGTTGCACACCTTGATGCCCAGCTCCTGGGCGCGCTTGACGTCCACGTGGTTGAAGCCGACGCAGCGGATAGCGATGTAACGAACGCCCAGCTCGTGCGCGCGCTCCACCAAAGCGGCGGACATCACGGATTTGTTGTTGATGATGATTCCCTCGCAGCCTGCAACGGAGTCAATGTTAGCTTCGGAGAGGATTTGAGTGTCAAAGGAGATGGAGTAGCCTGCTGGAAGATTGGCGGCAGCGCGCATGTAGGCGGCGACCTCGTCGTCGCGCAATTCGAACAGTCTGATGTTCATAGCGTTCCTTTTCTATGTCGGCGTATGATACGTCGCGGCCGGTGCCCGTGTGGCCCGTCCGCCGCGCTCGGGGATACCGTTCCCGTGGCGCGTTCATCGTCGTTACGATAATAGGCGGGTTTTTCGTGCTGCAACATCGCATAACCAGCACTTCCACGATTGCTATTTCACCTACGCGGTGAAAGATTTGAATGCGCGTGAAATTGGCAGGTCCTATGACGGAAGGTATAGTTATCTGAGACGATGATAGGAGGGTGCCGTGAGTTCCGATCGAAGCAGGGAAATTGTTCGTATTCTCGAAAGCGGGGCGTCCTGGACCACGGCGTCTCAGATCGCTTCGCAGGTTGGATGCTCTTCCCGTACTGTCAAAAGCGACATCACCGCGCTGAATCGCACCCATGAGGGCATGATTGTTGCCAGCTCGAAGGGCTATCGTATCGAGGATGCCACAGCAGCGGCGCAGCTGCTGTCGCAGCAGGCGAACGAGGTGCCGCAGACGGCCGAGGCGCGCAAGCGTTATATTCTGTTTGAACTGCTGATGCGCCACCGCAAGGTGCGCGCGGCTGATTTGGCGGAAAGCCTCTATATCTCGCTTGCGACGCTCGATAATGAGCTGGTTGCCATCAAACGAGAGTTGTCCGGGTACGGCCTGGTGCTGCGTTCGCGCGCGGGCTCGCTGTATATCGAGGGCAGTGCATCGGGTGAGAAGAAGATGGTCAACCAGCTGATCTTTGACGAGACGAAGGACTATTTCAGCCAAATCGACCTTATCAATCGCTATTTCCCCAAGCTCGACCTCGCGCAGTTGCAGGAGCGCATCGACGCATGCCTGAAGCGCCGCGGGTTCTACATCAACGGCTATGCGCTCTCGAGCCTCATCATACATATTGCCATCTTCGTGGAGCGCACAAGCAATGGGTTCGAGTCGGTACCGACGACGGTCAAGGCGGCTCAGCCCGCCGGTAACGAGGCGCGCGAGGGTCTTGACGAGGTGGCGGGTGAGGTTTGCGCGGCTATCGAGGACCTTTTCTCTGTGCTCGTGTCCGATGCCGATCGCGATGCCGTCCGCTTGATGCTGGGTGCAAACTTGATTCATGCGAATCGTTTTGAACCAAGTGACCCGGAGCACCGGCATGCGCGCGAGCTGTTGGGTGCGATTGTGGAGCGCGTGCACGATCAATTCGGGCTTAATTTGAGCGATGGCGAGTTTGAGCTTCGTTTCTCTCTGCATCTGGCCAATATGCTATCCCGCGTGCGCTGCGGGATGCTGTTGCGTAACCCGCAGCTCGAGGCCATCAAGAGCAGTCAACCGTTTATTTACGATGTTGCGGTGTTTGTCGCCGATGTCATCGCTGCGGAGACCGGCGTTTCTGTCAACGAAGACGAAATCGCCTACATCGCGCTCCACGTGGGGTGCTTGGTGGAGGGGCAGCGCGCCAATGCCGATAAACTGCATGCGCTGGTGGTGTGCACACGTCACAACGCCTACGAGACTCATATCGACAGTTTCCTCGATGCCCTTGATGCTTGTGTGGTGGTTGAGGGTATCGTGCCTGCCATCGACGCGGCGGGTGACATCTCGCGCGTTGACCTCGTGATTTCAACCGTGCCGCTGTCGGGGTATTGCCCGGTACCGGTGGTTAATGTCTCTCCGTTCTTTAGCAAGCAAGATATTTCGCTGATGCGTGAGCGTGTCGAAGCGCTGCTTAAGGCGCGCCTGCGGACAAACCTTGAGTGCAGCATGCGCACCTTCTTCACCGAGGATTTCTTTGCGATCGAGCCCGAGGTTGACGATTGGCGCGATGCGATTTGCAAGATGAGTGCGCCGCTGATCGAGGGTGGCTACGCGTTTGAGAATTTTACTGAGCGCCTACTGGAGCGTGAGGACATCAGCTCCAGTGCATACTGTGACATCGCGATGCCACACCCGCTCGATATGGACGCCAAGCGCACTGCCGTCTCGGTCGCTCTGTTCCCGCGCGGCCTTGCGTGGAACAACGCGACGGTGCATGCGGTGATCATGCTGTCGATTACCCGTGATGACCGGGCGTTTTTTGGCGAGCTGTTCAATTACATCTCGGGTGTGCTACTCAAGCCCGGTGCTGTGCGCGCCATCTCCCATGCAAAAAGCTACCAGGAGTTCTTGGACGCCCTGTTGCGTTGTGCGTAGGGTTTGCGTACAAGCGGGGGTGGCTACGTCAAAAAGGCCCTCTGTCGGGTGGTCGCCTTCTCGCTTGTCGCTTCGCGACATTTCAACTCATAAATAACAACGCCCGCTCGAGCACATACTCGGGCGGGCGTTGCATGAAAGGAGGGCCTTTGATACGCGGGCGAGGTCTACTTGATGAGCTGGTGGGTAGCCATGCGATCCATGGCCTCGATGACCAGCTTGCGAGGCATGCCCAGGTTCAAGCGCACGAAGTCGGCGCCGTTCGCGACATAGAAGGTGCCATCGCCCACGATGACGCCCGCCTTCGCTGCCATGTGGTTGCAGATTTCGGTTGCCGTGGCGCCCGTGCCAGCGATGTTCACCCACGGTAGGTAGGATGCATCCATACGCATGAGCTCCCAACCCTTCATCTTCTCCTCGATGAAGGCGGCGGTCTGTGCATAAGACTCGCGCAGATAGTCGGTGATCTGGTCCAGCCACTCCTCGGACTCATCGTAAGCGGCGATGATGGCGGCGCAGCCAAACGTGTTGGGAGAGGTAATAGAGTTCATCTCCAGGCGATGGCGGAAGATAGTGCGGATGCGCTCGCTGGGGATCATAGAGTAGGAAGTCTTGAGGCCGCCCAGATTAAAGCCCTTGTTGGGCGAGGTGAGTACGATAAGGTTGTCCAGATAACGCTCGGGCAGCTGCAGGGCCGAGATGAACGAGCCGGCCATGATGTGCTCGCAGTGAACCTCATCGACCACCAGTAAGCAGTTGTACTTGTGGCAGATCTCGGCGACGCGGGTGATTTCATCGAGCGTCCAGATGCGACCACCGGGGTTGTGCGGCGAGCAGAACAGGTGCACGCGTGGACGGAAACGATCCATCTGTTCCTCGAGCAGGTCGAAGTCGATGCGATAGGTGCGATCGCGATAGATGAGCGGGTTTTCGATTACGCGGAACCCGTTGTTGTGCGCCGCGTAGCCAAAGGGGTCGTAGACCGGCGTGTTGAGGATGACGCAGTCGTTGGGCTGGCAGAATGCCTGATACAGGTAGTGGATGGTCGGGACGGTTCCATAGGCGAGTGTGATCCACTCGCGCTTGACCTCGTTGTTATGGCGGCGGCGCTGCCAGTTGATGACGGCGTTGTAAAAGCCGTCGTGCGCATAGCCATAGCCGTATGCTCCGTTTTGGGCTACCTCGGCCAGACGCGTGCAGATTGCGGGGGCGGCGGCAAAGTCCATGTCGGCGATCCACATGGGAATGTAGTCATCCCCAGCCTTAGGGAATTTCTGCTTGATGATGGCGGGGTCCCACTTGCGAGCGTGATCGAGCGAGCGGTCAGCCATGGAATCGAAGTCGTAAACCGGCATAAGGTATCCTCCTCGGCGATATAGGCGCGACCCGCGGATGTGGGTCGCACACCGCCGGCGTGGTTCGCATCAGCGGCGTATGTTGCAGATAAGTATGACAAAGATGCATATGGAGCCCCATCCCCAGTAATTGCACGGCCGTGGTGAAAGGGGAGGGGCTTTCACCGTTTCACCGCTACGGTGAAAGCCCGGATACATCATTTGCGGCGCGCTGTCGATACACTCGCATACAGACGCCGCCACTACGGGCGCCGCCATACGACCACAAGGGGGGTTACCTATGAACAAGGAGCTTATGTTCGCCTTGAGCAACGCCGACGCTGTCGCTTGCCGCGAGGGCGAGGTCCGCTCCATCATGCATGCCGAGCTTGACGATATCGCCGACGCCGTCGAGTACGACAAACTCGGTTCGATCATGTTTAAGAGCGCGGGTACCGAGGAGAATCCGGTCCGCATTCTGTTCACCGGCCACATGGACGAGGCCGGCTTTATGGTTCGCTATATTTCCGATATCGGCATGGTTCATGTGATCGGCGTGGGCGGCCCGCGTAAGAACAGCGTCGAGAGCCAGATTGTGCGCATCAAGACGCGTAGCGGCGAGAAAGTTCGCGGCGTGTTGTTTGCCAAGCGCGATACCGACGGCACTCCGACCGATATGTACATCGACTTTGGCTGCGAGACGGCTGAAGAAGTCCGTGAGCTGGGCATTGAGATTGGCGACTGGGGAACCTTTGCGGCCGAGTGCGAGCTCAAGCCCGTGAGTGACATTCTGCTGGGCAAGGCGTTCGACGACCGCGCCGGTGTGTATGTGGTGACCGAGGCCATGAAGCGCCTGGCCAACACCCCGCACGCAGCCGAGCTGTGGTTCGCCGGTTCCTCTTCCGAGGAGGTTGGCTGCCGTGGTGCTCAGACGGCTGCGGCGCACCTGGATGCCGATATCGTCATCCCAGTGGACATCGCTAATCCGCCCGAGTTCGATCGCGGTTGGAATAACAGCCGCAAGAACGGCCACGGTCCCATGATCGTGCACTACGACCGCATGCATGTCCCCAACGAGAAGCTGCTGCACTTCATCGTGGACACCGCCGAGAAGAACAACATCCCCTTCCAGCGTGACCTGTTCAAGGGCGGCGGCACCGATGCCGGCACCGCTCATCTAGTGGGAGACGGCAAGCTGGCAACGGTGATCGGCGTGCCGTTGCGCTACTGCCACGGTTCGTGGTCTGTCATGCGTGGTGCCGATTTGGACGCGGCAGTCGATCTGGTATGCGCGCTGGCAACCTCGATCGATCGCGTCACCTATGAGGAGCTTAAGAGCTTCGAGTAGCGCTTCGGCAGTCAACGGTTTCAATCGGGCGCGTCGTCAAAGCGGTGACGTGCCCGCCGAGCAGAAAGGGATTATCCCGGTGGAAAACAACGAACAGCAAATCATGACCATCATCGGCTCTGCCGGCGCCAGCAAGGGCAAGGCGTTCGCCGCGCTCGCTTGCGTGCGTGAGCGCGACTACGAGGGCGCCCGTGCGCTGCTTGCCGAAGCCAAGGAGGCCGATCTGGCCGCCCATGCCGCCCAGACCGAGGTGATTACCCAGGCCCTGTCCGGCGCGGAGAACGCCGCCGCTGCGAGCCTGCTTATGGTCCATGCCCAGGATCACTACATGACCTCTCAGCTCGCCCGTGACCTCATCGAGGAGATCGTCAAGATCTTCGAGGAGCGCGACGCCGAGGCCAAGCAGGCGTAAGAAACACGTCTGCGAAGGAGCGATGCGCGCTACGAGCGCTGCGGTCCGTTCCTTCTCCAACAGTATTCAATTGCCGTTAGAAAGGGATAAACAATGGCAAAGATGAACATCGTTTTGTGCTGTGCCGGTGGTTTCTCCACCACCATGCTGATGGATCGCATCAAGCAGACGATCCACAACAGCCAGAAGCTCAACGACGATGACTTTGAGCTCAAGGCCATCGCTGCCGACCTGCTGGACCAGGAGGTCGACCACATGGACGCGTTGATTATGGGTCCTCAGATCGCCCATAAGCTCGAGTCCATCAAGCCCCTGATTGAGCCTCGTCACATCCCATACGTGATCGTCGATCAGGAGACCTACGGCAAGATGGACGGTGCTACCGTGTTTAAGCAGCTGCTCATCGCCAAGAAGAAGGCTGACATGGCCCGCGAGGCCGCCGAGGCAAACCAGTAAGCCCCTGTTTGATATTTCCTGAAGTGGAGGATGCGACGTATGTCGGAAGCTGTAGAGAAAAAGCAGAGTGCCTTTGATAAATTCGAAAACCTGCTGAACACCTATCTTGGCCCTGTTGCCGAGAAGATGGACAAGCAACGTCACCTGTCCGCAGTTAAGAAGGCCATGATCGCCATGACCCCGCTGCTACTGATTGGTTCGTTCTGCCTGATCCCGGCCGCCATTCCCAACATGATTGGCGAGACCAACCCCATCTCCGTTTGGATTCTGAACAACACCCAGTACTTCGATTTGGCCTATAACGTTTCCATGGGCCTGATGTCGGTCTTCGTTTCCGTCGTTACCGCCTACCACCTGGCCAAGTCCTATGAGCTGGACGCTCCCGGCTCCATGTCCATGGCCCTCGTTGCCTTCCTGTTGCTCGGCATGGAAATGGACGAGGCCGGCGGCATCGCGCTGCGTGGCATGGGTTCCAAGGGTCTGTTTGTTGCCATGGTCGCTTCGCTACTCGCGGTCGAGGTGTACCGTTGGTGCAAGAAGCGTCACTTCACCATCAAGATGCCTGATACCGTGCCCGACTTCATCTCGAGCTCCTTCGAGATCATCCCGGTCACCGCTATCGTCATCGGCCTGTTCTTGGGTATCCGTGTTCTGTGTCAGGGCGTTTTCGGCATCATGCCCAACGAGATCTTCTCGATCATCCTGGCCCCGCTCGTCGGTTCGATGGACAGCCCGCTCGCGGTTACCTTCTACCACATCCTGCGCTGCTTCATCTTCTTCTTCGGCATTCACCCCTCCGTTCTGTCGCCGATTGTTCAGCCGATTTCCACGCAGTTCCTGGCTGAGAACATCGCTGCGGTTCAGGCCGGTGGTGTCGCTACCCACATCTTCACCCCTGGCCCCATGTCCGCATTTGGCGGTTTCACCGGCCTGGGTGTGACCATGGGCGTTGTTATCTGGTTCATGTTCTCCAAGTCCAAGGTCCAGCGCGAGATCGGCCGCATCGCTTTCATCCCGTCGCTGTTCGGCGTAAACGAGCCGATTCTGTTCGGTGCTCCGATTGTTCTGAATCCGATTTTCTTTATCCCGTTCGTTATCTTCGGCGGCATCCTGTCCTCCATCCCGTTCTGGTTCATGAGCTGGGGCTGGGTACCCTGCTCTACCTTCACGCCTCCTTACGTCGGTGTGTTCCTGGAAGGCTTCCTGACCAACATGTCTTGGACCTCGATTGCGGCCAACGTGGTTCAGCTGGTCCTCGCACTGATCGTGTACTACCCCTTCTGCAAGGTTGCCGAGAAGCGTGCATTGGCTGAAGAGGCTCGTATGGCTGCCGAGAAACATTCCGAGATCTCTGCTGAGGACGAGGCTCTGCTCGAGGATCTTGACCTCGACTTCTAATCAAGTGGAATAGCAGGCGCCTGCGCCTGCTAATTTTGAAAGTATGAAAGCCCGGCGATGGGGGAGACTTCGTTGTCGGGCTCCTTTGAAAGGCGCTACGTTCGATGAATGCACATGTGGATAATATCCGTACCTTCTTGGACGAGCACGAGCTCGACGCATTGCTGATCAAGAGTAAAACCATGAAGCGCTACCTGGGCACGTTGACCGGTAGCGGTTGCAAGGTGCTCATCACGCGTGACCGCGGTTTTCTCATCATGGACGGCCGCTATGTGAACGAGGCCCAGGGTCGCGAGTTCGATCTGGAGTTCCGTGTTCACGAGCAGGGGAAGAGCTATTTGGTCGAGCTCGAGCGTGCGCTCAAGGAGTGCGGCTGTGCCACGGTGGGCATCGAGGAGTCCGAAATCTCAATCTCGGAGTATCGCAACTTGGAGGGCTTGGGCTTTGGCACTACGCTGCTGGGCAGCGAGATGGCGCTGATGCGCCTGCGCAAGGACGAGGCTGAGATTGCTGCGGTCCAGCATGCGGTCGATGTTGCCGATGACGTGTACGCCAAGGTGATCGAGCAGTTGCACGTGGATATGACTGAATTTGAAATCTCCGCACTCGTGCACTATTACTCGATTGCCGCCGGTGCCGAGGCAATGTCGTTCGATACCATCGTTGCCACCGGCGAGCGCAGCGCCATGCCTCATGGCCGTCCTACCGACCGTCGAGTCCAAGCACATGAGCCGATCCTGATTGACTTCGGTGTGCAGATCAACGGTTATCAGTCAGATATGACGCGCGTGTGCTTCCTGGGCGCCCCGACCGACCGGATGGCTCATGTGTACGAGACCGTTTTGAATGCTCATCTTGCAGGCATCGATACCATTCGTTGCGGTGTGGTGGCGCGCGATGTGGATGCGGCCGCACGTCGTGTAATCAACGAAGCGGGTTACGGTGAGTATTTCACCCATGGTCTTGGTCATGGTATCGGCATGGGTGGCGACTTGCCGCTGCTAAACCCCTCTGGTGAGATTGTGCTCGACAACGGAATGATCATGTCCTGCGAGCCGGGCGTATATATTCCTGGAGTCGGAGGCGTGCGCATTGAAGACGACGTCTTGTTGAAAGACGGCGTTGCATGCCCGCTTAACCATACTGATAAGCAGCTGCGCATTCTGAATGTGAGGTAGCGCATGGCTAAAAAGCGCAAGGAACGGCCGCGTGCGGCGACCGCGGAGCAGATGCCTTCTCCTGCGGCGAGCACTGTGAGCAAGATTCACAAGGAATCGAAGGCTAATGCATCCTCGATTCTGCCGGCGCCCCCGCTGTCGCGTTTGTACGCGTACGTTATCGACTGGATTTTGGGTGGTATTGTCTCTGGCTTGCCAGCCGTGTTGGTTTATCTTGCGCTGACCCACAAGAACGCGATGCTCCCCGACTTGTACGTGTTTGAGGCAATGGGGTATCCCTGGAGCGTCGGTATCGTGGTCGGACTATCGTGCGTGCTCGCCGCTATCGCATACTTTGTGCTGATTCCGTTGCTGGCGTGGCCGGGGCAAACGCCGGGCAAGCGCATCGCGCATGTTCGTGTCGCAACGCTTGATGGCGGCTTGCCTTCCGTCGGACGCTTGATTTGGCGTCAGGTTATCGTTGGCTTTTTGCTCGAAGGCAGCGGGTATGTGGTGTCCCGATATATTCGCGAGACAATGGTGCTTGTCACCCGCGTTGACGTGAATTATTACTGGGAAATCGCGGGCATGATTATTACAGCGGTGTCTCTGCTCATGTTCCTGATCGTCCCCGCGCGCCGGTGCGTTCACGATTGCCTGGCTGGCACGCGCGTGGTTCCCACTGAGGGGCATCCGCTGTATCAGGACTAGTCACCTGTGAATTTGCCGCGGCGACGTTGTCCGCGGCCTACTTGTTGTATGCATGCGTAATGTCCGGCATGCTTCTACCTTGCCTAACGCGCGCGTTGGGCTAAATGAATTGGTCGGTCTACGACGAAGGAGTTAGAAATGTATAGCAAGAACGTTATGGTCGTTAACCCCACTGGTCTGCATGCTCGCCCTGCAGCGACGCTGGCGACCGAGGCTGCTAAGTTTGCCTCGAAGATTGAGGTTCGCAACGCCTCCAAGGATGGTGACTTCAAGGACGCTAAGTCCATGATTGCCATCATGACCTTGGGTATCACCCAGAACGATGAGGTCGAGTTGCGTGCCGAGGGCGACGACGAGGTTGCCGCCGTTGACGCGTTGGTCGCTCTTATTGAGGGCGGTTTCGGCGAGTAGCGCACTCTTGATGCGGACGGGTGCGCGTTCTTGCGCGCCGTCGATTTTGGCAAGAACGCCAATGCAGATGCCCTTCTCCGAGCAATCGGGGAGGGGCATTTTATTGTGAGTTTGAGTGGCACGTCCGCCGAGGTTCCTGATAGTTCGCGCTATCTTATCGCCGACTCCAGCAAAATCGGCAAGCGTGACTTCTGCACGTTCTGCCGCCTGGACAATTTGGACGCCGTGGTGTGTGAGCCGGATATTGACGATGAGGATCGCGCCGCCATCGAGGAGCATACGCAGGTTATCTGCTAGCGAGTGCTGCGGGAGATACTTTTGCCCCTGCCATTGCGGAGTATTTACATCATCACGACGCATAATAGGTGCGCGTGCAGATTGCAGGTTCCCCTGTGCGATGAGTTGCAGCTGTTTTACGGTGAGGCATAGCATCCGTTATGCGTAAAGCTCGGTATTACTGTATGTCTCAACCATTGCAATGGTCGGTATTTTTGTAGCTATAAGCTCATTTAAAGCTCGGTATTTTTGTATTATTAGATATATCTGAAGGTCGGTATTTTTGTAAACTAGCACGTAAATTATGCTGAGGTGAGATTATGTTTAAACGGAAGGCATATGATCGTCTGCAGGAGTGGAAAGAACGCTCGCAAGGGCGCACTGCGGTGCTTATTGAGGGTGCAAGACGCGTTGGCAAAACGACGCTCGTCAAGTGCTTCGCGCAAAATGAATACAAGGATTATCTGTACATTGACTTTTCGGCTGCTAGCAAAGCCACGCTCGATATATTTCTGAACCATCGTGAAGATGTCGATCTTTTTTTACGCATGCTTCAGCTGCAGTATGGTAAGGCCCTCGAACCGAGAGAGTCGCTGGTCATTTTTGATGAAGTGCAGCGGTTTCCCATCGCGCGCGAATACATAAAGCATCTTGTAGAAGACGGCAGATTTGATTACATCGAGACAGGCTCTCTTGTCTCCATCAAAAAGAATGTCGATAGCATTGTCATACCGTCAGAGGAAGAAAGAATCCCTCTCGAGCCCCTCGATTTTGAGGAGTATCTTTGGGCGACCGGAAAAGATCTTTATGCAGAAGAGATCCGTAAAGCGCGCGAATCTCGGACCGCGCTTCCGGACGGCGTTCATGCGACGTGCATGAGATTATTTGATGAGTATATGCTTGTCGGTGGTATGCCTCAGTCGGTCGACTCCTTTGTGGCAGAGAATGATTTTAGAGGATGCGACAGGGTTAAACGGCAGATTATCGCACTGTACAGGGAGGACATTGCCAAGTTTGGAGGTTCGGACGCTAGACGTGCGCGGGCGGTTTATGACGATATTCCGGGTCAATTATCTGCGGCAAATAAACGGTTCAAATTTGACAGCTTGGAGAAGGGGTCCCGTTTTGAAACATATGAGTCGGCGTTAATCTGGCTTGAGGATGCGCGACTGATTAACCGTTGCTATTTATGCAGTGATCCGAGCGTGGGTTACCGACTGCACGAGGACGCGTCTTCGCTTAAATGCTATATGGCGGACACGGGACTGCTCGTGAGCTTGGCGTTTGATGATGGTCCGGACCTTATGGATGTCCATAGAGATATTCAGTTTGGAAGAATTTCGATTAATAAAGGAATGTTGATCGAGAATATCGTGGCACAGCAGCTCAAGAGTCTGGGGCATTCGCTTTTTTATTACAGCTGGCAGGAGCCTTCCAAAACGGAGGGGAGTCGTCCCAGAACGCGTGAGATTGATTTTCTTGTTTCGCGCGGCTTTGAAGATGCGGCTAGAAAACCGCGGGTCACTCCTGTTGAAGTTAAATCTTCCAAATCGTATTCAACAATCTCACTTGACGATTTCGGCAGAAGATTTGAACGACGAGTCGGAGAGGAGATAGTTCTTCACCCAAAACAGCTCAGGGCTGAAGGGCATAGGATATATCTACCTCTGTATATGACGATCTTTATCTGATCGGTGGAATGCGGCCAAAAAGGGGGCATGCGGCTGAGATTGTCAGCCCGGTCTATTTTATTTGTCTCGATCTGTAACAGCTAGGGGCGAAAACACAAGCTAGTTGTTACAGATTTAGATTGAAGGGATTGGCTCGCACGTTTATCTAAATCTGTAACAACTAGACGTCCAAAACCGGGTTAAGTGTTACAGATTTAGATATTTCGGCCTGGCCTCCACGTTTGTCTCAATCTGTAACAGGTGGGACCGAAAAACTCGGCTAAATATTACAGATCGAGACAAACGGCTCCCGGTCCGCCCAAACACAAAGGCCGGGGGCGGCGCGCCGTGTGACGTGCCGCCCCCGGCTGAGAAATGGGGACAAGTTATGTGAGCAGGGCAATTACGCCAACTGCAAGCCACTAGTCCAGACGACGGGTCTGCGCCACGTGCTTGTACCAGTAGGCGCTTGCCTTGGGCGTGCGCTTCTGGGTTTCAAAGTCTACGTAGAAGAAGCCGTAGCGCTTGTTGTAGCCATTGGTCCAGGAGAACTGATCCTGCAGGCTCCACAGGAAGTAGCCGCCCACGTTGACGCCCACCTCCATGGCCTTAAGCAACCAGCGCAGGTGCTGCTCGATGTAGTCGATGCGCGGCTGGTCATCCACAAAACCGTCCTTGTAGGGGTCCTTGTAGCCCATGCCGTTCTCGGTGATGAAGATCTGCTTGTAGTTGGGGTAGCGCTGCTTAATGTAGACGAGCAGATCGAACAGACCCTCGGGATAGATGATCCAGTCCCAGTCGGTGGTGGGGATGCCGGGTTTGTTCACATGCTCGCCAATGCCCTTGACGCGCCAGCGGCCGGTGCCCTTCTCGCCCGTACCGTTGTGGTGCAGGTCGTTCTCGCCATCGTAAGCCTTCAAAAAACGGCACTGGTAGTTGTTAACGCCCAGGTAGTCGTTGTAGAGCGCAGCCTCGCGCATGATTTCCAGATCCTCGTCCAGGATCTCGATGGTGCCGCCCGAGATGGCGGCCAGGCGGTTGGCGCACTCGAGGGTGTCGGGCGCGTAGTCGCCGCGGAAGGTGGCGTCGAGCAGGAACTGGTTTTGCAGCACGTGCTCGTTGTTGGCGGCCTTGATGTCGGCGGGGTCGTTCTCGTTGAGGGGGTACTTAAACTCCAGCGACTGGATGACGCCGATCTTGCCCTTAAAGCCGCCGTTGTGGAAGGCCAGCACAGCCTTGGCGTGGGCGAGCATCATGTTGTGCTCGCACTGAAAGGCCTCGGCAAGATGCGCTTTGACGCCACCGGGGAAGGTGCCCTCGATGTAGGTGTTGGAGGCGTCCGCCCAGATCTCGTTAAAGGTGAACCAATAGGTCACCTGGTCGGCGTACTCCTTAAAGCAGAAGGTGGCAAAGTCCACAAAGGCGTCGATGGTCTCGCGGTTGAGGAAGTCGCCCTTCTCAAAGAGGGGCAGCGGCGTGTCAAAGTGATGCAGCGTGACAAACGGCTCAACGTGGTGCTTGTGGCACTCGGCGAAGAGATCGTGGTAGAACTGGACACCCTCGGGGTTGATCTCGCCGGTGCCGTTGGGGAAGATGCGGCTCCAAGCGATGGAGAGGCGGATGCCGTTGATGCCGAATTCCTCGCACAGCTCCAGGTCGACGGGGTACTGGTTGTAGAAGTCCGAAGCGGGATCGGGGGAAAAGCGCCCCTGGGCCTCCAGGAAGTCGTCCCAGGCAACCTTGCCCTTACCATGAGTGCGGGTCTCGCCCTCTACCTGGTAGGCAGCAGTGGCGCCGCCAAAGACAAAGTCCTCGGGAAACTGCGCGGGCGGGTTGGTGACGCTAGCAGGATTAACGGACATGATGATCCAATCGTCTAAATCGAAGGGCCAGCCGGCTGTTGATGGTCGACTGGCCCTGGGCGTTAGTTACTTCGAGAGTTGCTCGCTTACGAAGGCGAGAGACTTATCGCCGTTCTGGGAGAGCTCGATGTACTGCTTGCCGCGGCAGGCGACGCACTTGTTGCCCACGCGCCCGCAGTCCTTCTGCAGGTCTGCCAGGTAGCTTGCGGCCTGCGGGGCCAGGACGACCAGGTCAAAGTCGGGGAGCATATCCACGTGGTTGCCATAGGCCTCGGCAGCGGTTTCGAGGTTAATGCCGCGCTCCTTGGCAGCCTTGGCCAGCGCGTTGGCGAGCAGACCCGAGGTTCCGCCACCCTGGCAGAGCACGAGCACGCGCTTGCCGTTGAGGTCGCTGGCGGTCGTTGCCTCGGCAGCGGGTGCTGCAGAAGCGGCAGGGGCGTCGGCCTTCACGGCCTCGGCTGCGGCGCCGGCGGCAACGCTCTTGGCATCGGCCTTGCCCTGGAAGGCGTCGTTGAGCTTGGCGGCCTTCTCGGCGTTCTTGGCGGCGAGCTCCTCCTGGGAGATCTCGGCCTCCTCGGCGCACTTCTGGGCGTCATAGGCACGGAAGAACGGATAGTACAGGACAAAGTCGACGACCAAGATGAGGGCGAGCATCACAAAGGCGAGCGGCTGGAAGCCCAAGCCCATGATGGTGCCGATGGGGCCGGGGACAGTCCAAGGCAGGGTGTACATAAAGCCGTTCATGCCCAAGAAGTCGATAAAGATCTTGAGGATCCAGATGTTGGCGATCGGGGCAAAGACAAACGGGACAAAGAAGACGGGGTTGAGCACGATGGGTGCGGCGAACAGCAGCGGCTCGTTGACAGCAAAGCAGACCGGGACGATGGCGGCCTTACCGACGGCGCGCATCTCCTGAGACTTGGCCAGGAAGCAGAACATAAAGACCAGGACGAGCGTGGCACCGGTGCCGCCCATGCAGACGACGAAGTACTGGGCACCCTGGGTCAGGACAGCGGAAGCGTGCTGACCGGCCTGGAACGCAGCCAGGTTGTCGGTCATGTTGGCAACGAGGGCGGCGGCGATGGCGGGCTCGACGATCGAGGGGCCGTGGACGCCCACGAACCAGAAGAGGCTCATGGCGCCGTAGATTACAGCGAGGCCGATGTAGCCGTCGGCAGCGGTGAACAGGGGCTGGAACACCTGGATGACGCCCTGGGCAAAGCAGAAGCCAAAGGCGGCGCGGAAGACGATGTCAAAGACCCAAAAGACGGTGATGCAGACGGAGAAGGGGATGATGTCCTTAAAGGTCTGCGAGATATTGGGCGGAACCTGCTCGGGCATCTTGACGGTGATGTTGCGCTTAATGAAGAACTTGTAGATGATGCCGGTCACAAACGCAGCGATGAAGGCGGTCAGCAGGCCCTTGGAACCAAGGTAGGTGGTGTTGAAGCCGCTGGCGGCGTCCGTGGCGATCGTGTCGCTCGAAAGGAGCAAGAAGCCGATGATGGCCGCGCACATGCACGAGATAAAGTTGATCTGGTTGTTCTTGGGCAGATCACGGTTCTGGGCGTCGGCGAAGTGCTTGGCCGTGGTGGCGGCGCAGGCGATGGCCAGGATGCCCATGGAGTAGTTGTAACACTTCCACAGGGCGTTGTTGATGTCATCGGGCCAGTAGAAACCCCAGATGTTGGGGACCGAGGCTACCAGGCAGAAGATGGACGAGAAGATGATGATGGGGATGACGGAGATAAAGCCGTCGCGGATCGCCTTGAGGTACTTGTTGCGGGCGATCGCGTTGAAAAAGGGTTGGCCCTTTTCGATGATGGCGATGAGTTGCTCCATGCAATGCTCCTAAGAGTCGGTGGGTTAGCAACGATGGTAGCTTTTGGCGTTTGGTTGCCAAAATGTTGACGTTGCCATTTTGCGACACAAAAAAAGACGCGAACTGATGGTTCCTGTGCCTGCGAACCGTCGATTCCTTATGCGTAAACGTTTGAGCCGCCCGGTGGCTCTGTGTTTGCACAATGGCAACGTTAACATTTGGACTACAAAAGCCGTTCGGGGAAGCAAAAATGTCGGTGAACGGTAGGTTTTGGGTGGTGAGCGTATGGCGGAGGAGGCGTTAGATATACTTAAAGACGTTTCATTTGACTGCGTAGGGTGCCACCAATGGCATCGTTGACATAGAAAGATCGACCTATGGCCGCTGTTAAAAAATCGGTATCCGTCAAAGACGTGGCACGTCTCGCGGGCGTCTCGGAGCAGACGGTCTCGCGCACCGTGCATGATTCGCCCAGCGTGCGCCCCGAGACCAAGGAGCGCGTGCGCGCCGCCATGCGCGAGCTTGGCTATCGTCCAAACTTTGCCGGCCGGTCGCTGCGTCGCGGCAAGTTCAAGACGGTCGGCGTCGCCATGTTCAACATTACCGGTACCGGCAACCTCGACCGTATGGAGGGCTTTGCCGCCGCAGCCGACAAACACGGCTATGCCATCACCCTTACTAAAGTAGATGGACACCCCTATACCCTCGAGAGCGCATCAACGCGCATGAGTGCGCTTCCGGTGGACGGCATGGTTGTGATCATGAACCGCATGCCGGCGGATTTTGGCACCTTTGAGCCGCTGCCCGGTATGCAGACGGTGCTCGTTACCATGCTGGAGCACCCGCTGTGCTCGACGGTCGATAACGACCAGTTCGATTGCTCGCGCCAGGTGGTCGAGTACTTGCTGGGGCAGGGGCACAGGACCGTGCACTTTATCTCGTGCCCCGAGCGCTCGCTTTCGGGCATGCAACGCGAGGAGGGCTGGCGTGAGACATTGCGCGCGCATGGTATTGAGCCGCCGCGACTCGTCCGTGGCGATTGGACGGCACGGAGCGGGTATGCTGCCGGTCAGGCTCTGGCGGACGATCCGACCTGTACGGCCATTTATGCTTCCAACGATGCCATGGCCTACGGCTGCATTCGCGGGCTCGAGTCGTGCGGAAGGCGCGTGCCCGAGGACGTAAGCGTGGTGGGTGTTGACGATAGTTTGGGCGATATCGTGCCCGATCGTCGCCTGGCTACGGTGCGCTTTGACAACAAGCGCGTCGGCATGTGGGCGGTCGACAAGATTGCCGGCGCCGAGGGCGCTGCACCCGGTGTGGAGCACATGCTGTTTCCGGGTGTGCTCGTCGAGGGCGATACGGTGCGCGATGTGCGCTAGGGTGCGGACCTGTTTGGGTAGCCGCTAATTGTGTTCGAGAATGTTCAGATTGGTTTAAAAACCGCTCACGGGTGAAAAGCAACCGTTCATAGCTCGAAATTACGTTTTGCGCTGTTCTTTTTTGTTTGAATGTTAATGTTCCTGCCATACACAGCGCAGCGCGTATGCCCGGACGCGATGCTCTCCGTTGGTTCATGTGTGAAAGGAACGCAATATGGCAACCAAAGAAGAAATCTCGATGGTTGGATTCGAGATTGTCGCATACGCGGGCGACGCCCAGACCGATCTGCTTGCAGCGCTCGATGCTGCTCGTGAGGGTGATTTTGAGAAGGCCGAGCAGCTGCACAAGGATGCCAGCGATGCACTTATCGGCGCCCACGACACGCAGACCAAGCTGCTTTCGCAGGAGGCCGGCGGCGGTGAGATGGAGATGACCTTCATCATGGCTCACGCTCAGGATACTCTCATGACCACCATGATCCTGGAGAAGCAGACCCGCTTTACCATCGATGCCTATAAGCGCATCGCCGCACTCGAGGCTAAGCTTGCCTAACGAATCCTCACAATCAAGTCCCCTTCCAAAAGCTCTGCCGCAAACCCGCGACAGGGCTTTTTCTTTTTACCCGGCACTTGGGGACGTTCCTTATCTGCCGGCAGTTAGGGACGATCCTGCCATGCATTTGATCCTTTGAGGATGGAAGAAAACGGGTCATTAGGTTTGCTGCGATGCCGAATCGGCCTGTCGGTTACAAAACTATGCCGGTTTACTACGATGAATCGCATTCTTTCAACTATGGAAAGAACAGCGTTATCAAAGCCGCAGGTAGAACGCTTGTCATTTTCTACTAATAGCAAATGTGGTCGGTCCTATCGGTTTTATCGTAGTAAACCGGCATAGTTTTGAAATGGCACTATTCGACTAGCAGCGTTATGGAGCTTCTGCACGCCCTCCCGTTCGGTTTTTCGATGGGTGGGTATACTTTCCACCGCATTACAGGCCGGAATGAGGAGGTATCCAAATGCCGGACAACGGATTGATTCAAAAGAGAGGCGCGCACGAGGTAGCTCATGGGCGTTCTGTCCAGATAACCGAGCACACGACAGTAACCGAGCTGCAGCCCAGCCTGTCCGATGTCGTGTGCGCAAACAAAAAACTGCAGATTGGCATCATCGTCGCCCTTGTGGTTATGGCGCTCCTGTCGGGCTTTGTCGCGCGCCCGCATTTTGCCGATACCAAGACTTGGGACTCCACCATCGAGGTTATCGATCAAAAGAAGGGCAACGTTTTGGCGCTCACGACCTCGTGCGTTGCCCTGTCTGCGGGCATCACGGCGCTGCCTGGAGATACGGGAACGCCGGTTGCCGAGCAGCTCGCACAGCTTTCAGGCAACCTCGGTATCGTGCTTGCCGTGCTATACCTAGAGAAATACTTGCTCACGATTTTGTGGTCGGTTGGCTTGGGCATCTTAATCCCGTTTGCGTTGGTGCTCTTTGCGGTCTCGCTTGGCATTCACGGACGCTGGAGCACGAGTGCCGTCCTGCGTCGCGTGGCGACCCGCGTGCTGGTAGTCGCCATGATCGGCATGGCGTTGGTGCCTGCAAGCGTGTGGGTATCGCAAAAGGTCAACGAGACATATCGCGTCAGCATTGAACAGGCCGAGCAAAAGGCGGCCGACGCTGCGAGTGCGGCAGATAGCGACAGCTCCAAAGCAAGCAAGAAAAAGACCGAGTCTACAGAGTCCAAAAACGTGCTCGAGCAGTTGACTGACGGGGCCTCGAGCCTGGTCACGTCGGTGACCAGCGGTGCCAAGCAGATGACCGACAAGATCGTGCAGCAGGTGACCGACCTCATCGAAGGCGTCATTGTGATGATCGTGACCTCGTGTGTGATTCCTCTACTGGTGCTCGTGGCGTTCCTATGGCTAGGACACGTGCTGCTGGGGATCGATGTCTCCGGTCCCGCGAACTATCTGACGGATCGTTTCTTGAGCGCTCCGTCCAAACATGCCAAGAAGAGTGGGCAGTCTGAGTAGGCGGCAAAGCGATCTTTGGAAGATCAACCGTAAGAAGGGCGGCCGAGACACGTTCTCGGCCGCCCTTTTGTCTGTTGAACACATGGTCGCTACGTCTGCGCCGAGCCCAAACGGTCTGCAATCAACCGTGAACGGCATTTGTTCAAAAAAGAACAAAGATAAACAAATAGTTGTTGCAGTCGATGTTCGAATGTGTTCAAATAAACATGAACAGTGAAGAACCGCACATTCAGATGCCCGGACCTGAGCGCGATTCAACACTTCCAAACAGAAACTACGCACCTGCGTATCTCTCAAGGAGGATGTCATGAGGGTTGTAATCGCTTCCGATGCCGACGGTATGTCGATGAAGGAGTCCATCAAGGAGATGCTCATCGCCGACGGTCACGAGGTCGTCGACTATTCCGAGACCCCTGCCGCGGACTTTGTCGATTCCGCGACCGCCGTTGCCAAGGACCTGCTGGAGCACAAGGATTCCCAGGGCTTCGCATTCGATAAGTACGGCGTCGGATCCTATATGGCCGCCGTCAAGATCAAGGGCATGGTCGTCGCCAACATTTCCGACGAGCGTTCCGCCTACATGACCCGCGAGCACAACGGCTCGCGCATGGTCACCATGGGCCCGGGCGTTGTGGGCACCGAGGTCGCCAAGAAGATCGCCCGCGAGTTCCTGCGCGCCCAGTACGCCGGCGGCCGTCACCAGATCCGTGTCGACATGCTCAACAAGATGGCCTAACGAGAGCCACCGAGAACTCGAACTTCTACCTCAACTTGTGAATTCAGACGAAAGGACGTTCTGATGAAGAAGACCATCGCAATCGGTTGCGACCATATCGTTACGGACGAGAAGATCTATCTGGCCGACCGCCTGGAGCAGGCTGGCTACAAGGTGCTCGACTGCGGCACCTACAGCCACACCCGTACGCACTATCCCATCTACGGTAAGGCCGTGGGCGAGGCTGTTGCCAGCGGCAAGGCCGACTTTGGCGTGGCCCTGTGCGGCACCGGCATCGGCATCACCAACGCCGTCAACAAGGTTCCCGGCGCTCGCTGCGCCTTGGTTCGCGACATGACCTCCGCCCTGTATGCCCGTCGCGAGCTCAACGCCAACATCGTGGGCTTTGGCGGCAAGATCACCGGCGAGTTCCTGATGGCCGATATCATGCTTGCCTTCCTGGAGGAGCCCTACGAGAAGACCCCCGAGCACGATGCCCTGATTGCCAAGATCGATGCCTGCAATAAGGTCGACGCTGAGGCTCAGGCTGACCCGCACTTCTTTGACGAGTTCCTCGAGAAGTGGGACCGCGGCGAGTATCACGACTAGTGGGGTTACGCGGTTTTGCCAAACCGCGTAACGGGTCGACGCTGCGCGGCGCTCAGGCACCCCATCTCGCCGCTCAAACCGTCGCTCGCGTACATGAAGTACGCGTCGCTCCTCTTTCGCGGCGACCTGGGGCACCTGAGCGCCGCTCGCTGACGTAGGGGGTACCAGCAGGGTTGCCGCTGTTGTTGGGAAGCGTTCTGGTTCGGCTAGCTGCTCCGATAACACGTTTGCTTGCTTGGCTTGAGTGCTTTGCTCTTGGCGGTCCCCGGCATTCTGCAGCTTTTCAATTGACGGCTCGCGTTTCTGTGAGGGGGCGCGGGCCGGTTTTCTATCAGCCCTATTGACTTGGCGGGCTGTCGTAAGAAAGGGAAGGCTCCTATGGAGTTTGTTCTTGATAACGGTTTGATTCGTGTGGCGTTGACCACGGCGGGCGGGTCGTTCACTTCTATTGCGGCCAACGGCCGTGAGTACCTGTGGCAGGGCGATCCGGCGGTCTGGTCGGGCCAGGCACCCATTTGCTTTCCGATTTGCGGCGGCCTTCGTGACGGCCGCGCGATGACCATGGGCGGCCGCGAGGTCAAGCTTGCCCGCCACGGCTTTGCCCGCAAGCAGGAGTGGAAGCTCGAGGAGCAGGGCGACAGCATGGTCGCGCTGAGCCTAAGCTCTGCCGACCACGCCGAGCTACTCGAGCAGTATCCGTATCCGTTTAAGATCGTCGCGCGCTACACGATCGATGCGGCTAAGGTGGCCGTGTCGTACGAGGTGACCAATGAGGGCACCGAGGATATGCCATTCTTTGTGGGCGGTCACCCCGGCTTTAAGTGCCCGCTCGACGAGGGCGAGTCCTATGACGATTATGAGCTTCGTTTTGAGCAGCGTGAGGCCACCGAGCTCTGTACTGCCGTTCCCTCGACTGGCCTGATTGATGTTGAGCATCGCAGCAAGAACCCCATGATCGGCCAGAACCTGCCGCTTACCCACGAACTCTTCGACTTCGCGGAGACCATCTTTGACGTGCTCGAGAGCCGCGTGGTTACGCTGACTAAGAAAACCGAGGACAAGGGCGTGCGCCTGACGTTCCCCGATATGCCGTACCTGATTGTGTGGAGCAAGCCCGAGGGGGACTTTGTGGCTGTTGAACCGTGGGGCGGTCTGTCCACCTGCTCCGACGAGGACGATATTCTGGAGCAAAAGCGTGGCTGCCTGGTGGCCAAGCCGGGAGAGACCGTCATCCGCGGCTTTGAGATCGAGATCCTTTAACGAGCTATCGTATGTTTGGGGCGGGTCATGCCGCCCCGGAACAGGAGTTCAACATGATTCTGACCGTTACCATGAACCCGTCGATCGATACGCGCTATCAACTCGACAAGCTGATTATCGACGACGTGAACCGCGTGACGCCCGAAAAGACCGCTGGCGGCAAGGGCCTCAACGTGAGCCGTGTGCTGTTGCAGTTGGGCGACGACGTGCTCGCGACCGGTCTGCTCGGCGGCCACATGGGTGCCTATATGGCCGAGCTTATGGATGCCGACGGCGTCAAGAACGACTTTGTGCCCATCGCCGGTGAGACGCGCATTTGCCTGAATATTCTGCACGAGGGTAATCAAACCGAGCTGCTGGAGAGCGGCCCTCAGATTGCGCCTGCCGAGCTTGAGGCCTTTACGGCCAAGTTCGCCGAGCTTGCAGCGAAGGCGGACGTCGTGACGCTTTCGGGTTCGCTGCCGCGTGGCGTCGATGCCGGTTACTATGCCGAGCTCGTCAAGATCGCCGAGGAGGCGGGCGCCAAGGTGCTGCTCGACACTTCGGATGCATCGCTGGAGGCCGCGCTGGAATCTGATGCTAAGCCTGAGCTCGTAAAGCCCAACCTGACCGAGATTAACGGCCTGCTGGGTACGTCCTTTACGACCGATGATGTCGATGCCCTGCGCGAGGCGCTTGCCGCCGATGGCCGCTTTGCCGGTATTCCCTGGGTCGTCGTCTCGATGGGCGCTGCCGGTTCGGTGGGCTTCCATGAGGGCCGCGCGTTCCGCGCCAAGACGCCCGCGATTGCGGCTGTGAACGCGACGGGTTCCGGTGACTCGACCATCGCCGGCTTTGCGCATGCCATTGCTGCTGGTGCCGACGACGTCACGGTGCTCAAGACCGCCAATACCTGCGGCAAGCTCAACGCCATGGATCCCAAGACCGGCCACCTGGTCATGGACCGCTGGGACGAGATCTACAACAGCGTTGAAGTAACGGAGCTTTAAGGTTACGGCGTTTTACCAAACGCCGTAACGGCTCGACGCTGCGCGGGCCGCATTTGGACAATCTGACGTTCAACTTCAAGGGCGCGACCAGAAGGTCAGCGCCCTTTCGTTTCGCGTCACCTTGTCTCAAATGCGGCCCGCTCGCTGTCGTTGCCAAAACATCGGCGTCGCCGTGGTTGTCACTTGGGGTAGCCATTGGGGACGTTCTTTAATGACTGGTCGTTTAAGAACGTCCCCAATGGCTAAACTCAAAAACGGCGCCCGTCGGCGATGTTGCCGGCGGGCGCCGTTGTCTTGAAGACGAAATGATCCGTTTTCCTTCGTCCCCAGGGGATCATTACAGTGAGTCGATAAAGCGCTGCTGGGCGGCGCGGCCGGATTCGTCCCATTTAAAGACGCCGGCGTTGTCGAGTACGTGGCCAAACACCACGCCGACCTCCTCGTGCAGGATGTCGATGGCATTATCCGCCGTAAGATCGTCGGCGCGGCGAGCAAAAACGTCCTCGGCCCATGCGGCGTGGCTGTGGCAAAGGTCGTCGCCCTCGAGCGCGCTGGCAAGGTCGTAGCTGGCATCGGCCTTGGCCGCCAGCAGGTGCTCGCGGACAGCGCCGAGCTCGGGAACCAAGCGCGGCGGCAAAATCGCCAGGCCCATGACCTCGATCAGGCCGATGTTCTCCTTCTTAATGTGGTGATACTCGGCATGCGGGTGGAACACGCCCAGCGGATGCTCGTCGGTCGTGATGTTGCAGCGAAGCGCCAGGTAGGCCTCGTAGATCTCGCCGCCGGCATTGCCGCGGGAGTCGACGCGGCGGATGACCGGCGTCACGGTGTTGTGCGCCACGCCGTCGGCCGTGTGCGCGATGACGCCCACCGACTCATCGGTCCACTCGCGCCAGGCGAGGATAATCTTCTCGGTGGCATCGAGCAGCTGAGCGCGGTCGTGCGAGCGCAGTCGCAGCACCGAAAGCGGCCACTGCAGCACGGCACCCGTAACGCCGTCAAAGCCGGGCACGCGAAACTGCGAGACCTCGGCGGCATGCATCATGGGGAACTCGTGCGCGCCGCCCTGGAAGTGGTCGTGCGAAAGAATCGAGCCGCCCACGATGGGCAGGTCGGCGTTGGAGCCAATAAAGTAGTGCGGGAACAGGTCCACAAAATCGAGCAGGCAGGTCAGTCCCTTACGGTCGACGTGCATCGGGCGATGCTCGGAGCTCATGGCAATGCAGTGCTCGTTAAAGTAGGCGTACGGGCTGTACTGGAAGCCCCAGCGCTCGCCATTAAGCTGAATGGGAATAACGCGTAGGTTCTGACGGGCGGGGTGAGCGCCACCGTCGGCTGCGGCGGAGCGTCCGGGATAGCCCTCGTTTTCGATGCAGAGCTGGCAGGCGGGGTACTTTTCGCCCGTGTTCTTGGCTGCACCTGCCGCAGCGATATCGCGCGGGTCCTTCTCGGGCTTGGACAGGTTGATGGTGATCTCGAGGTCGCCCCAGTTGGTGGGGGTGCTCCATTTGATATTGCGCGCGATGGCGGCACGGCGCACGTAGCCGGCATCGCAGCACAGGCCGTAGAACCAGTCGGTTGCGGCGCGGGGCTCGTTGACGCCCATACGCCCATTGAATTCCTCGTTTACAACCGAAGGCCTCGGCATGAGCGCGCCCATGATGCGCATGGCGATGCGGTCGCGGCCCGATGCCGTGTCCTCGGCAGCACCGTTGGCAACGGCAGCCTCGGAAAGCGCGGCAAGCGTGCCCTCCAGGTCAAAGTCGGGCAGAGTGTCGGGGTGCAAGAGCGAGAGTTTCTCAACCTGGAGCGCCCAGGCCATATCGAGCGCCGGCCCCGTAGCGCCGATGCACTCCAGAATGGTGTTGTATGCCCAGATGCGATCGTCCTGGCCGATCATCGATCGATGAATGGCGTACTCGATCAGGTTCTGCGCGGCTTCGCGCACGTCAGTCATTACAGCCATGCCGCGTAAGCCCCCTTGTCAGAGATGGCGTAGTGGCGGGCAGAGCCCTCGCCCAGCCAGCCGTTCATCTTGGCAATGAAGGTGTCGACCAGATCGAGCGGCACGAAGGCCTGGATGGTGCCACCAAAGCCGCCACCGTGGATACGGACGGCGCCGCGGCCGTCGAGCACGTGCTCGGCCAGCGCCAGGGCATACATGGAAGGCTGCTCGGCACCCAGTTTGGCAACAACATTCTGCAGGTACATGGCGGAGCTGGCGCCGGACTCGCGCGTCAGGACCAGGAACTGCTTAATGTCGCCGGCGTTCAGAGCTGCCCAGCGCTTGTCGACCAGGCCGTTCTCGTACCAGTAGTGAACGGCGCGCAGGCAGGCGCGGTCGCCCAGCTTGGCGCGCAGCTCGGGGAGCTTGGCGTCAAAGTCGGCAATGTTTACCTCGCACAGGCGTGCCTTGCCAAACTCGGCGGCGACGTCCTGCATCTCGCGCGGAACGGCGGCGTAGTCGTCGGTAGCCGCCACATGGTCGGCGCCAACCTTAACGAGCACGAGCGCATAACCGTGATCCTCGAAGTTGAGCTCGAGCTTCTGGGTTTTAGGCTGAGCCTGGTCCTCAAAGTCCATGTAGGCGAGGCCGCCCAGGCACACGGCGGCTTGGTCCATCAGACCGCAGGGCTTGCCGTAGTAGTTGTTCTCGGTGCGCTGGCTCATCTGGGCGAGCGCGACGGGCTCAATGGCGGGCGCGCCCCAGAGCGTCTCCATGGCGCGGCCGTACGCGGCCTCGACGGCGGCAGAGCTGGAAAGGCCGCCGCCCGAGGGGACGGAGCAGGTGAAGGCGAAGTCGAAGCCCTGGGGCTCAACGCCCAGAGCAGCGATTTCGTGGGCCATGCCGCGGACGAGGCTCGCGGACGTGCCCTTCTCGGACTCCTGAACGTCTAGCGTGTCGAGCGCGATCTCAAACGTGGGATAGCCCTCGTCGGCAACGCGGACCTTGTTGGAATCGGTTGCCACGGCAATGCCGTCAACGGCGACATCGAGCGAGCCGGCGATAACGTGGCCGCCCTCGTGGTCGGTGTGGTTGCCGCTGATCTCGGAGCGGCCGGGCGCGTGCACATAGAGCACCTGGCGATCGCCGATGGGGCCAAACTCCTCCTCAAACAGCTTGGTGAGCGTGGCGAGTGTCTTTTCGTCGGGGGTGGTCATGAGGGTCCTTTCCTTGGCGCATACTGACGAGTTTTCCGTCGTAGTGAGTACGTTAACAATCTGAAGCGGCATAAACTCAGCATCTACGATGCCGCACGTTACGGGCTATGTTAACGTACTCATAACACAACACTTATCACTTTTTGAGAATCTGGTAATCGGTAGAAATTCAGCCGTGAACGGTACTGCCGTATGGACTTATAAAGCAGAAGAGATGCAGATAGAAAAAGTAGAGTACGTTAACATGCGTCCGACGATAGCGGGCCTCGGCGCGGGATGTATTTCTGCCCGGGCCGGCATTCACGCTATTCAGATCTCTCAAGGGTGAAGGTGATCCTGTGGCAAGGCGCCCGTCCAACGATACCAGTTCGCGTCCGGTCTCCATGGCCGACGTCGCCCGCGCTGCTGGCGTTTCGCAGCAGACGGTTTCGCGCGTCGCCAACGGCTTGCCCAACGTTAACGAACAGACGCGCCGGCGCGTGCAGGCCGCTATGCAAGAGCTTGGCTTTCGTCCGAGTTATGCCGGTCGCTCGCTGCGTGACGGCCGTTACCATTCGGTCGGGCTGTGCGTCAACGATGTCACCAAGTTTGGGAACCTCTCAATGATCGACGGCATCGCCAGCGCAGCTCGCGAGCATAATTGCGCCATCACGCTGGTCGAGATGTCCAAGACCGAGGAGTTTTCGCTTGCCGAGGCCACGCGTCGTATGGCCGCGCTGCCCGTGGACGGTATCATCATCGGCATGAGTCGCATGGCGCCCGATTTTGAGACGTTCGATCCGTTGCCGGGCATTGGAACGGTCATCGTTACCATGTACGCGCATCCGCGCGTGACCACGGTCGATTCCGACCATTACGGCTGCTCGCTATTGCTTATGGATCACCTGTTTGAGCTGGGGCACGAGCAGATTCGCTATATTGGCGGCCCGTCGTTCTCGGTCGACGAGCAATTTCGTCGCGCCGGTTGGCAAGATACACTCGAGCGTAAACACATCGAGACGGTAGAGCCACTCGAGGGCGACTGGTCTGCCAACAGCGGCTACGAGGCCGCTCGGTACTTGGCTGAGCACGACCGCACCATGACGGCGATTTACGCGGCAAACGACCAGATGGCAAACGGCGCCATTGCCGCGCTGCGCGATAGCGGCTTGCGCGTGCCCGAGGACGTGAGCGTGGTGGGCGTCGACGATTCGCTCGACGACTTTGTCGCACATAACGAGCTCACGACCGTTCGATTCGATCTGCATCAGCGCGGGCGCGAGGTGTTCGAGCGCGCAGTTCCCAAGGCGGGGGCATCGGACAAAACCGTCGCCATTCGTATTCCCGGTCAGCTCATCGTTCGACACACCACGGCAGCGCCGCGCGCATAGTTTTCGCAGGTCAACGGCTCGGCGTTGCATATCAATAACAATCGGTAAGGATGCCGGCAGATAGCCGTGACTATGAAGGCGAGTGCTATGATAGACGGGTTCATTTGTCTATCTAGGAGGCTTTGCCTGATGGAGATCACCAAGGATATCCGCTACATTGGCGTTGACGATCATGACATCGACCTGTTCGAGGGCCAGTACGACGTGTCCGAGAACGGTATGGCATACAACAGCTACGTTATCTTGGGCGAGAAGATCGCTGTCGCCGATTCGGTCGATGGCGGATTTGTCGACGAGTGGCTCGGCAACCTCGAGACCGTACTCGACGGCCGCACGCCCGACTACCTGGTCATCCATCACATGGAGCCCGATCACTCCGCCGGCATCGCCGCCTTTATGGAGCGCTATCCCCAGGCGCAGATTGTGGCAAACATGGGCGCCTTCCGCATGATGGTCAACTACTTTGGCACCGACTTCCCCGAGCGCAAGATGGTTGTCAAAGAGGGTGACGTGCTTGATCTGGGCGGCCACAGCCTGACCTTTGTCGGCGCCCCCAACGTTCACTGGCCCGAGGTACTCTTCTCCTACGAGGCTACCGACAAGGTGCTCTTTAGTGCCGACGGCTTTGGCAAGTTTGGCGCCAACGACATCGAGGATCCGGAAGGGTGGGCCTGCGAGGCGCGCCGTTACTACTTTGGCATCGTGGGCAAGTTCGGCAAGTTTGTGCAGGCCGTGCTCAAGAAGGCCGCCGATTTGGACATCCAGATCATCTGCCCGCTTCATGGCCCCGTGCTGACCGAGAACCTGGGCTACTACCTCGACACCTACAACACCTGGTCGAGCTATCAGCCCGAGGACGAGGGCATCACCATTGCCTACGCGAGCGTCTACGGCCATCTGAAGGCTGCCGTTGAGGAGCTTGCATCTGCGCTCGAGGCTCGCGGCCAGAAGGTTTCCGTCTTTGACTTGGCTCGCGACGACATGGCCGAGGCCGTTGAGGACGCGTTCCGCTATGACCGTCTGGTGCTCGCTTCCATTACCTACCAGGGCGAGATCTTCCCATTCATGAGCACCTTTATCCATACGCTTGCCGAGCATGCCTACCAGAACCGTACGGTGGCGCTCGTCGAGGGCGGCTCCTGGGCGCCCGCAGCTGCCAAGATTATGACCAAGGAGCTCGAGGGTATGAAGGACATCACCCTGACGCAGAACAAGGTGACCGTCCTGGGTTCGCTCAACGACGCCTCGCGCGCTCAGATCGAGGCCCTCGCTGACGAGCTCTCCAAGTAGCGATACGTTCACGTTTAACGCTCAAACCACCACAAAGGGGACGGTGAACCTTTGTGGTGGTTTTTGTTTAAGCGCCGGCGATGAGGAGATTTGGGCGGGCGTTGTCGACGATTTCGGCGATTGAGGTGGCGACGGCGCGATCGGGGTCACGGTCCATCACGATGGCGTTGACGTCGGTCAGCTCGGCAAAGCGGTACATGCCACGTCCGTTGACCTTACTGGCGTCCATGAGGGCGACACTTTGACGAGCAGCACCGACCATAGCCGCTTTGGTCTCGGCCATCTGCGGAAAGTCGGTCGTAAAGCCGCAGCCGGGAACGAAAGCGCCAGGGCACATGACGGCCAGATCGGCATGGACCATTTGGAGCGCCTGCATGGTAAGTGGGCCGTACAGATAGCGATGGCCTTTGCGCAGTGCCCCGCCCAGCATGACGACATCGACCGAGGGCATGCTCTCGTCGATGTAATCGGCAATGGTAATGTCGGCCGTGATGACGGTGATGCCATCGCGCTGGTCGAGCAGGCGGACAAACTCGAGCGCTGTGGTGCCCGAGTCTACGAGCAGGGTGTCACCGTTGCCGACGAGTTCAATGGCGCTTTGCGCGATGGCCTGCTTGGCGGCGACATTGACGTTGATGCGGCGATCCTGGGTGGATACGGTCAGTCGCTTCTGGAGCGACACAGCGCCACCATGCGTGCGGCGCAGCTTGCCGGACTCGGCGAGCGCGTCTAGGTCGGCACGGGCGGTAACGGAGGACACGCCAAAGGTCTGGGCGATTTCTGCCACTTGCACCGAGGCGTTATGTTCGAGCATCTCCATGATGGCGGCACGCCGCTCATCGGCGAAAGCTCGGGTTGTTGCATAGGCCATATCCGCTCCATCATCGTCTGATATTTGCAGGAATTGTGTTGAGTCTATTTTCGTTCATTTTCTTTTTAAGTAAGAAAACGCCTTTCGATTACTTACTTTTTCTATAAAAGAAAGACGTTTAACGCCCAAAATTCAATATCGAACACGCCCACTCAGCTCCAATTCCTTCCGTTTACTTTTCAAAAGCGACTGTATTGACCTGCATGGGCTCAATATCTCGCACATGCATACCCGCTGAATTTCATACAATGAGCGCAGCAAAACGCAAGGTAAAACGCCTTGCGGACACGTACGCCCGATGTCCAGATGCGGGCGAGGGAGAGGAGCAAACGCTCATGGCACTTGTTACCACCGAAAAGATGCTCAAGGACGCTCAGGCCGGCCACTACGCCGTCGGCGCGTTCAACGTCGAGAACCTCGAGTTTGTTATGGCCGTTCTGGCCGCTGCCGAGGAGACCAAGTCCCCCGTCATCATGCAGACCACCCCGGGCACCATCAAGACCGCTGGTCTGGACTACTTCTACGGCATGGTCAAGGCTGCCGCCGAGCGCGCTTCCGTGCCCGTTGCCCTGCACCTCGATCACGGCGATGGCTATGACCGATGCATGCAGGCTTTCCGCACGGGCTACACCTCCGTCATGATCGACGGTTCGCACGAGTCCTTCGAGGACAACATCGCTCTGACCAAGTCCGTCGCCGATGCTGGCCGTGCCATGGGCGTGCCCGTCGAGGCCGAGCTCGGCAAGGTTGGCGGCAAGGAGGACGACGGCCCTGCGGTTGAGGGCGAGAGCCCCTACACCGATCCTGCCGAGGCCAAGGAGTTCGTCGAGCGCACGGGCTGCACCTCGCTGGCCATTGGCGTTGGTACCAGCCACGGCGTGTACACGAGCGATCCGCACATCGAGCAGTCGGTGGTCAAGGCCATCCGCGACGCCGTCGACGTGCCGCTGGTTCTGCACGGCACTTCCGGTGTGCCCGATGAGCAGGTTGCCGAGGCTGTGAAGAACGGCATCTGCAAGGTTAACTACGCAACCGAGCTGCGTCAGGCCTACACCAAGGGCTTCATGGCCTACATGGCCGAGAACCCTGCCTGCTTCGATCCTAAGAAGCCGGCCAAGGAGGGCATGCGTGAGATCATCGAGCTGGTTAAGATCCGCATGACCAACCTCAACTCTGTGGGCAAAGCAGAGTAACAGCAAGGGTACTCCGACTCGCTACATATCCCGGGGAGGGATGAGGGCTTAGTCCCCCAATCGTCCTCGGGCATGCAAAAAGCCTCGCTGCGCACTTCGCGCGGCGAGGCTTTTTGCCCCCTGCGGAAAGATTGGGGGACTAAGCCCTCGTCCCTCCCAGGTTGACCTACTCGAGGTCGTCGCCCTTGTGGCGTTAGGGCGGAAAATAATAAGAAGCCTTCGCGCTGCGGAATGATTTTGGAAACTAAGTACGGGGACCCGCCCAAGCCGTCCTGCTCAATCGCCCTTGTAGCGTTGGGACTGAAAGGGTGGGACGCGTGGGTTATTTGGTTGTTAGGGTTAGTAGGTCGTTGGGGGTTTTGAGGTTGTAGGTGGCGTTTGGGATATCTTGGTGTGATCCCCATGCTGCTCGGGCAAAACTGACCCCTGCTGAAGTTGCGCATTGTTCGTCGTAGACGGTGTCGCCAACGTAGACGACGTTGCCAGGATTCGCGCCCGCACGTCGGAGATATTCGAGCATGGGTGCGGGTGCGGGTTTATGTTCGGTTGTGTCTTCGACAAGGATGATGTGCTCAAAATACTTATCGAAACCAAGGGGTGCAATTTCTTTTGCGTATTCGTCGCGCGCACGTGAGGAGACGATGCCAAGTTTGCAGCCGCTATCGGCGAGTGTTGCGATGACTTCAAGCAAACCTGGAAACACGCTGATGGTGCTTTTAAAGCTGGCGGCAACTTGGCACCAGCGATCCAACGTTGCCTGCGAGTAGATCCCAAGTTTCTCAAGGGCATCCTTGCCGGGTATGCCGAGGGCAAAGTCAAGCTCGTGTCGGGGAAGCGTTTTGCTGGTCTCTTCTTGGACAATCTGGACAAGCGATGACAGAACGCTTTCTTCTGTATCTGCCAATGTCCCATCAACGTCAAATACGATATGGTCAAAGTGCTTCATATGATTGCTCCTCTCTGTTGTTTGCCTGCAAGTTTGATGCAGTGACAGAAGAAGGGTTAGCGGGATTTCTGCCTGGTGCTATCGAGATTCTGCCTCGCTGCTCGATAGCTCGAAGGAGTGCACCCCATTTGTTCTTTAAATACCTGGCCAAGATGGCTTGCTGTTATAAATCCGCATTGGCGCGCGACTGTCTGTACCGTTCGCGTGGTGTGTGCCAAAAGTTCGCAAGCACGGTTTATGCGGTATGCGCGTAGATATGCCGCCGGGGTCGTTCCTGCACAAGTTTCGATAATGCGGTAACACTCTCTTTCGCTTACGCCGGCTGCAGATGCCATCTGGGGCACATCTATAGCGGCTGCATAGTTTGCGCGGATAAAGTCCAGGATTGCCTTGAACTGTACGTCGCGGCTGGTCATCCAAGAGGCGCCGTCGGAAGAAAAGAGCGGTTCGGCCTTGGCGTTAATCTGAATCCAGAGCTCTGACAAACTATTTCGAAGCGCCATCTCGTTCTGCGGCCGTTGAAGGTCGTGGCTAAAGGAGCTCTTCAGCAAATCGATAAAGGGCATATCGTCGGGATTGGTGGGCGACCATTTGAGCACATCGACGCCTCGACATTGAAGCAATGGGTTGATGTAGCGCTTTTGGAGACGTCCCGCGGGATCGCCGAGCATCGACGGCTGAAAGATATGCAGCATTTGAATGGCTGGCGCCGAATTGGGTGATTGCAGCGTGCTGTGCAAAACGCCGCCGTTGATAAAGCCGGCGGACCCTTCCTCAAAGCGTACGTGCTCATGAGCCGCGTGCGTTCGATAGTCAATCGCTCCCTGCTCCATGTAGAAAAGCTCAACTTCGGAATGCCAGTGCCAGGGGACGGAATTGCCCGGATAGCGAGCGAATTCTGCGCGTTCGGCAATATAGGGCCAGTCTTCGGCGGTCTCGGGAAACGCTTCCTCGCGTCCTCCGCGGTGCAATTCTATGTGATCCATGTTTCGCATGGCATCAGTATAAAGCGCGATGGGCTTAGATTGCTCTTGCCTGTTCGGGGAACGCCTTGTCTAGGGATGCTTGGAGCTTTTCGAAGGATGCTCGTAAGTTGAGGCTCTGATCGGCTGAGCGCTTGGTTTTTGTGGTGGGGGAGTCGAGGAGGCCGTTTCTCTGTGTCGGGGGGAAGGAGAAAAGGTCTGCATATTTTAGGGATGGCTGCTGTGCTGCGTCATTGGAAGAATGCATGCTTATGCGGCCTCCTCGATGTCCACCAAAAGATTGCGCGCGGGGTTTGCTGCTAGGTCCCGTGCGTTGGCAGTATTATGCCGCGGCCGTCGCAAAGAAGCGCTAAAGAAAGGCTTAATGAGATTTGGCATTACGATGAAACCGCAGGTCAGAGGTATCGAGTAACACTCTTGAAAGGTTTTGAGCTTAAGGGCTTTCTAAGGTTTGTGACGTGGATGTGGCGCGGACGTGCGGAGCGTGTGAATGCTCGCTGTTAGCGCTGCGGCTCTGTGGCGCGCACCTGCTCGATGACCTTTTCCATCGTGGCGTCGATGCGGTCTTTTTTGAGTTCGCATTCCCAGATGGTTATGGGCGTCCAGCCCATTTGAGTGAGCGCTGCCACAGCAGCACGGTCGCGCTCGACGTTGCGACGGAACTTTGCCTCCCAAAACTCAACGTTGCGCTTGGGCTGGCTTGGGTTGCACTTGGGGCAGCGGTGCCAAAAGCAACCGTTGACGAAGATGGCGATCTTGCGGCCGGGGAAGGCGATGTCGGGCTTGCCGGGTACCTTCCATTCCAAACGATAGCCCGTAAGGCCCGCGGCCCGTAGGCGCTGACGTACGAGCAGCTCGGGCTTGGTGTTGGCGCGCTTGTTGCCCTTCATGGACTTTTTGATGGCGGCGCGACGGCGGACCAGTTCGCGCTCGTCAGCGGAGAGGTCCGAGGTATCGATGCCGTCGAGCAGACCGGGCTTGGGACGCTTTTTGCTGCGGCGTTTAGGTGCGCGCTTGGGTTTGGTGGCGGGTTTGTCGGTTGTGTTGGGCGCGGCGTCATCGGCGGAGCTTGCCTCAAGCCGATCTTCCTTTAACTCAATCAGAGCATCAATGAGCCCCTTGTCGGCGGGCATCCATTCCACCGTGGCAAGCGAGGTGCGTGGAATCCAGCGGATATCAAGCTGGCGGTCGTGTTTCTGGGGCTCATCGGATTCATCGGCGAGCGAGCAGTAGTAACACTCCATGGAGAGATGAAAATCGGGGTAGTCATACTCAACGGTGTAGAAATCACGCAGGTTGGTGACTTTTACCTGTAGCTCTTCCATAAGCTCGCGGCGCACGGCGTCTTCGGGTGTCTCGCCGCGCAGAAGTTTGCCGCCCGGGAACTCCCATAGTCCCTGCATGTTGCCGTAGCCGCGCTGCACGGCAAGCAGCTCGTCAGATCCTTCCTTGCGAATGATCCCAGCGGCAACATGAACAGTCTTCAACAGGAGCCCTCTCTCAACATCAACACATGGCAGACTACGCTTACCTTACGCAACGGTAAGGCAAGCGTAAGCCATATCGATGGTAGCCGACTCGGCTCCTTGCGACTATAGATGCCGTAGACTAATCGCAAGAAAGGACTCGGTATGCAAACCACGCACATGGCGACCCCGGTACTGGAGGTCGCGCATCTCGAAAAGGTATATGGAGCACTGGGCAACGTGACCCGCGCGCTCAACGATGTCAGCTTTACCGTCAACCGCGGCGAATTCGTCGGCATCATGGGCGCCTCGGGCTCGGGCAAGTCGACGTTGCTCAACTGCGTGTCGACCATCGATAGCGCCACGAGTGGCACCATCCGCATCAACGGCCAGGACGTGACGCGCATGAAGCAGGCCAAGCTTTCGCAGTTCCGCCGCGAGGAGCTGGGCTTTATCTTCCAGGACTCCAACCTACTCGATACGCTCACGGCACGCGAGAACATCGCCCTGCCGCTCACCATCGCCCGCACAAACTCGGCAGAGATCTCGACCCGCGTGCAGGATGTGGCCGCGCGCCTGTCTATCAGTCAGGTGCTCGACAAGTATCCCTACCAGATGTCCGGCGGCCAGCAGCAGCGCGTTGCCGCGGCTCGCGCGCTCGTCACCGACCCCACTATGATCATGGCCGACGAGCCCACCGGCGCCCTCGATTCCAAGAGCGCCCGCCTGCTGCTCGAGAGCCTGGAGGCCCTCAACCGCCGCCTGCGCGCCACGGTGCTCATGGTCACGCACGACAGCTTTGCTGCCAGCTACACGAGCCGTGTGCTGTTTATTCGCGACGGCAAGATCTTCACCGAGCTGCGCCGCGGCGACACCGACCGCCGAGAGTTCTTCGACCGCATTATGGAGGTCGTTGCCATGATGGGCGGTGAAGGCTCCGATGCTCTGTAAACTCGCTTGGGGCAACGTCCGCCGCGCCGGCCGCGACTACCTCGTCTACTTGCTGACGCTCACCCTGGGTGTCACGGTCTTCTATGCCTTCAATACCGTCTCGATGCAGGTCGACATTGCCGGCATCAAGGAGGAGGGACTGTCCGAGCTCATGGGCAGCATGCTCGGTTACCTGACGTACTTTTTGGCCGGCGTCATGGCCTTTTTGATGGTGTATGCCAACAACTTCATCATGAAGCGCCGCAAAAAGGAGTTCGGCCTGTACCAGGTGCTCGGCATGCGCCGCGGGCGCGTCGCCACGATCATGGCGCTCGAGACCGTGATCGTTTCGGTCGGCGCCTTTGTCGCCGGCATTGTGCTGGGCGTGGGGCTCTCCCAGCTCATGACATTCTTTACGGCCTCGCTCTTTAAGACACAGATCGCTAATTTCCACTTCTTTTTCTCGGTGCATGCGTTCAACCTGACCCTTGCCTGCATGCTCGTGATGTTTGCGCTTACGCTACTGCTGAACCTTCGCGCCGTGCGCCGTACCAAGCTCATCGAGCTTATGGGCGCCGAGCGGCGCAACGAGAGCATCAAGACGCGCAACCCCTGGATTGCGATCGCCATCTTTGTCGTGGGCGTGGTGCTGGTGGGCGTGGCCTATTACCGCCTGTTGCGCGATGGGTTCCCGCTCACCGCGACGGAGGGTAAGCTGCAGGAGGCCATGAACCAGTTTGGTATCACCACGGCCATGGTTACGGTGGGTACCTTTGCCCTGTTCTGGGGCCTTTCGGGCATGCTTATCAAGCTGCTGCAGAGCCTGCGCAGCGTGTATTGGCGCGGCCTCAACATGTTTACCGTGCGCCAGCTTGCGGCCAAGGTCAACACGGTGTGCTTTTCGATGGGCGTTATCGCGATGATCCTGTTTCTGGCCATTACCTCGGTGACCTGCGGTATGTCGATCGCCAACGTGATGAACGAAAACCTCGAGCGCTATACGCCGGCGGATATGACGCAGACGTATATCTATTACATGCCCGATAGGCTCGACTACTACAAGGAGTATGTCAATCCTTCCGAGGCCGATCGCATGGTGCTGGCAGACGCAACGGTCGATTTGTACTCTGCATGGCACGGTGACCGTATCGATCCCGATAACGTTGCGGAAAGTATCAAGGGCAAGTCGGCAGATAATGGCAACGAGGCCGGAAAGAAGGTCAATATCGCCGACGTTGCCGGCGAGCATGTGCAGATTGATTCGTATCTGAGCTATACGCTTGGCGGCTCGGATCCTTCGGTGACGGCGGGCGAGATGTGCAAGGCCATGGGCGAAAAGCTCCCCAAGGCGCTCGAGGGTAGCAATGCCGATGATATGGGCCTGTTTGTGACGCCGGCGAGCCAGTACAACAAACTGCGCCAGATGATGGGCGAGGAGCCGGTGAACATTGGCCGCGACCAGTACTTGCTTACGTGCGATATGGGCGGCGAGTTGGGCGACCTGTACACCAAGTACATGGCTGGGGGCCATACCCTCACCTTGGGCGGACATGAGCTCAAGCCCGCAGCCGATAAGTCGGACGAGGACACGGCTGCCATCGCCAACTCGGCACTCGGCAGCAATCCCGGTACCGTGGTCGTAGCCGACGAGCTGCTGTCCCAGCTTAACCTGCAGCCGTATTCCAGTAATCTGCTCGTTAACTACAAGCAGGGGATGGATGTGACCAAGGCAGACGAGAGCATTAAATACACCATGCTCGACAATCTGCTCGTTGACGGCAAGGAGCCGGGGTCGTGGGGAATCTTCATGACACGCTCCGAGATCTATACGCAGGCGGCGCAGATGAACGGCATGATTAGCTATCTAGCCATCTATATTGGCTTTGTACTGGTCGTTGCATGTGCGGCAATTCTGTCGATCCAGCAGCTCTCCAATGTGGCCGACGGAAGCCGCAGCTATCGCGTGCTGGCGCAGATCGGCTGTGACGACCGCCAGATTCGCCATTCGGTGATGGCGCAGCAAGCGGTGTTCTTCCTGTTCCCGCTGGCAGTGGGTCTGGCGCACTCCTTTGTGGCGCTCAAGGTGATCATCGAGCTGGTGAGCACGTTTGGCAACATGAGCATCGGCGGCACGGTGGGCCTTACCTGTGCGATTTTCTTGGCAGCCTACGGCGGCTACTTCCTGGTAACGTACCTCATGAGTACCGGCATGGTGCGAGCAGCCATCGCCACCCGCTACAGCGAGTAGCGAGCGGGCAAAACCGCCGCATAACCACAGCGAACAAACGCCGCGAAGGGAGCCGGGCCCCCTTCGCGGCGGTTTTTTGCCCGCCTGATGCATCTCAAAACTAAGTGAGTAGACTTTTTTGGATCTGCCGAGCACATCGCGGCAAGTGCTCAATAAAACCGCAGGTCAGGGCGGTGGTGTTTTGGGGCGTGCTCGGCATCCCGCCAAAAGCCTACTCACTTGGTTTTACTGCTAGAAAACCGCCGCGAGGGAAAGTAGCTCCCTCGCGGCGGTTTTGGCATTTGCCCAGATAAAACCTGCCAAAATAAACCTGTCCCTTTTTGGTAGGTTATCGTTTCCAAAAGTGGAGGATCAGGGTCGTACGGTTTTGCTGCTCGGTTTTGACCAGGATGTTGTGGATGTGGGTCTTGACGGTGCCCACGGCAAGGAAGAGCTCGTCAGCGATCTCTTGGTTCGATTTGCCCAGTACGACCAGACGCATAACTTCGGTCTCACGGTTGGAGAGCTTGTAGGCGTTGCGATAGAAGGGCATCTGCTCTTCGATGTGTCGATCAAGATCGCTGACGTTCTTTTCCTCGGGCGCCTCCTGCATGCGAATCGAAAGCACGTGATAGGCGTAGATAATGAGCAGGATCGCAAAGTAACACGCAAAGATGTTCTCGCTAAAGTTGCGCTCGGATAGGTACAGCTGCAGCCAGGAGGGCGCCAAGCTCATGGGGACCACCAGAATGTTGTAGAAATCCTCGGCAACGATGCAACCGACCAGAATAGCGCCGATAATCAGGTGCTTTTGTTGGTTGTTGACACGTGCCTTCAGCTCGACTTGTGTGCTCTTGCGTGCCGTCCAAAAGATATATAGCCCCACGAAAACAAGGAATACCTGACGCATCGTGTAGTAGAGCCATTGATGAATGGGGCCGTAGGGGACAGCGACGATAATCAGCAGCTCGCTCAGCAAGAACGTTGCGACGGGAATGACAAACTGCTTTTTTGAATGCTTGTCGAGCAAATCCATGGCAATGAGCCAAATAAAAGCCTGCGAAGCGGTCGCCACAAAGGTCCGCAACACAGGCATGGTAATTGAGTAATAGTCGCTGGCTGGAAAACTCTGGTTTTGCAGCGTGTATTCAAAAAAGAAAATCTCGGTCATCTCGATGGCATAGCAGATAAATACGCCGCTGCCATAGATAAAGAAGCGTCGACGGGACGAGGCATAGGCGGCAAGCGAGAGCACCGCCGTCACAATACAGATCACGAGTATCGCTAGGGTATAGAAGAACATCAGGGTGTTCATCTGTCACCGTCCCATCTCATTTATTCTATGGCCGAGTTCTGTATACCTTGTGGGATATAGACGTCTCAACCCTTCGTTTCATTGTGGATTAGGCGCCGAGATACAGCATAGCCGTATACCGTTCGTGGTTCTAGATGGTAAACCCCCTGTAAACTCTTGACCTGCGGGTTTATATTGGTTTAGAGGGGGTGTAACTCCGTGAACGGTCTTTAATCCCGAATAAACTAGGTAAAAATTGCATACGGGTGAATGATGGTCTTGTCAACACGAGGCGTGATGTTCGAGCGCCTCATAGTAATAGTCGGCAAGACCGGCGGAAAGGAAATCGACATGGCACTGCCTAAGGATTTCATCGACACCAACGACTTCACCAAAGAGCAGATCCTGGCTATCGAGGATCTTGGCCTGGCAATGAAGAAGGCCATCAAGGTTGACGGTTATTATCCGCACCTGCTCCGCAACAAGAGCCTTGGCATGATCTTCCAGCAGGTCTCCACCCGCACTCGTCTTTCCTTCGAGACCGCTATGACCGACCTCGGCGGCCATGCTCAGTTCTATGGCCCTGGCACCATCCAGCTCGGCGGTCACGAGTCCCTGGGCGACACCGCTCGCGTCATGGGCGACCTGCTCGACATCATGATGGCTCGCGTTGACCGTCACAAGGACGTCGTCGGCCTCGCCGAGGGCTCCGCTGTGCCCGTCATCAACGGCATGTCCGAGTTCAACCATCCCACGCAGGAGATGGGCGACCTCATGACCATGCTCGAGAACCTCCCCGAGGGCAAGAAGATCGAGGACTGCACCCTGGCCTTCATCGGCGACGCCACCCAGGTCTGCGTCTCCCTCATGTTCATCGCTTCCAAGGTCGGCATGAAGTTTGTCCAGTTTGGACCTAAGGGCCACCAGATCCCCGACGGCGGCCTGCACGTTGGCACCGTCGAGGAGCGCGCCGAGTTCGGCAAGCAGATGATGGCCATCGCCGAGGAGAATTGCAAGGTCTCCGGCGGCTCGGTCGTCATCTCCGACGACATCGAGTGCATCAAGGGCGCCGACTTCATCTACACCGACGTGTGGTATGGCCTGTACGACGAGGAGGTCTCGGGCGAGAACTACATGGACGTGTTCTATCCCAAGTATCAGGTCACCATGGACATGATGAACTTCGCCGGCCCCAACTCCAAGTTCATGCACTGCCTGCCGGCCACCCGCAACGAGGAGGTCGTCGACGAGGTCATGGACGATCCCGAGCGCTCCCTGTGCTGGGTCGAGGCCGAGAACCGCAAGCACTCCATCCGTGCTCTCCTTGCCGCCCTGGGCAAGCGCACCCCGCTCAACGACGAGGGTGTCGAGTACTCCGCCAAGGCTGAGCTCCACGCCGCTCTCGAGGCTCTCGAGCAGCTCTAAGCCTCAAGGCTTCTAAAAGCACGTTTGCGGGCGGCGGATGCTCGTCTCCTGTCGCCCGCTCACCGAGGCCCAAGCAATTGCCTTAATACCTTAGGGCCTCGGATCTGTCCAAGACTGAGCGAAGGAGCTCATCATGAGCGACGGAAAGAAAAAGCTTTCCTTCTTGACGGTCATTTCGACCATCATCTGCGTCGTCTTCGTTTGCGAGGCCGCCGCTCCTGCTGCTGCCATTGGCAACCAGCAGTTCTTCTGGTGGATCTTCCTGATCCTGACCTTCCTGCTTCCCTACGGCATGGTTGTTGCCGAGCTCGGTACCACCTATGACGGCGAGGGCGGCATTTACGACTGGGTACGCGATGGTCTGGGCGACAAGTGGGGCGCTCGCATTTCGTACTACTACTGGGTTAACTACCCGCTGTGGATCGCCTCGCTGGCTACCATGTTCCCCGACATTTTGGGCATGGTCTTTGGCGTCGAGTTCAACTTGATCGCCAAGATGGGTATCGATCTTGCCTTTGTGTGGATCGTCTACCTCATGGGCCGCTCCAAGGCGGCCGACTCCGAGTGGGTTCTGAACGGTGGCGCCATCATCAAGGTTGCCGTCGCCGTTATCGTTGGCGCTCTGGGCATTTGGTATGCCATGGAGAACGGTTTTGCGAACGACATGTCCGCTGCCACCTTCCTGCCCGAGCTCACCAACACCAACGCTCTCGGCTACCTGTCGATCATCATCTTTAACTTCATGGGCTTCGAGGTCATCTGCACCATGACCGACGACATGGCCGATCCCGCTCGCGATATCCCCAAGGCTATCATCGTCGGTGGCCTGTCCATCGCCGTGATCTACCTGTTCGCTGGCTTTGGCATCGGCGCTGCGGTGCCGGCCGATTCCATCGACCCCGACTACGGCATGATCGTCGCAGTCCAGACCATGGTGGGCGACTCCATGATCTTCAAGGTCATCTGCATCGCCTTCCTGATCACCCTGTTCGCCAACATGGCCGCCTGGTCCTTCGGCGTCAACTCCGTCGCCCGCTACGCTGCCGAGCACGGCAACATGCCCAAGGTCTTCGCCTCGATGATCTCGGATGACGACATGCCCAACGGCGCCAACCTGGTCAACGCCATCGTTGCCTCCCTGGTGCTGTGCCTGCAGCTCGTACCCATCGACGCCATCTCCAACGGTGTCTTCTGGATGCTCTTCGGCACCTCCGTCGTCTTCCTGCTGCTGACCTACATCCCGATGTTCCCGGCGTTCCTCAACCTTCGCAAGAACGACCCCAACCGCGAGCGTATCTTCACGTTCCCGTTTAAGGGCGCCATGATGAAGGTCATGCTGGCCATCCCTTGCATCGAGCTGATCCTGGCCATCGTTGCAACGCTGGTGCCGCTCTCTGCCGCTGAAATTGGCGACAAGCTCCCGATGATCGTTATCTTCATCGTGCTTCTGCTCATCGGCGAGGTTGTCCGCGTCGTCAGCGCCAAGGGCCGCGAGACCGAGTACAAGGGCCTCACTCCCGAGCTGGCAGCTCAGCGTCTCGCTGAGGAGGCCGCCGAGGCCGAGGAGAACTAGAGCACCCGGTTCTGGGGCTCCAACCCTCCTCGCGTACCAACGTGCGCTTCGTCGGGCTTGTCGCTCCCGACTCCGGGCACTCTAGCCTCTTCGGAGACGTGCCCAAGCGACAGGTTTGCTAACCATTCCCCGGGGTGGGTGTGAGCGATAGCTCCGGTAACCACCGCCCACCCCAATCTCTCTTCCGTATCCTTCGTGCGTTTTGTCTCCGCGCACTTGGTTACGTCGTCGCTTGCCGGTGCGATTCCGTGAAAACCGGCGTCGGGCGCCCCGACCTTTGCCGAGGAACGGGCGCCTACCATCTCTTGGTTTTAGGCTGCGGGCAACCCGCCCGCGGCAAGCGATCGTTCGATTTGGAGGAAATCTTATGCGTACGATCACCGAGTCCGAGTCCACCCCCAAGGCCGACGGCTTCTTTATGCCCGCTGAGTTCGCCCCGCAGGATCGCGTGTGGATGGGTTGGCCCCACCGCACCGACACCTGGGCCCACGGCGCCAAGCCGGCTCAGAAGCAGTATGCCGCCATCGCCCGCGCCATCGCCGAGTTCACCCCGGTTACCATGTGCGCCAACCAGGTCGACTATGCCAACTGCAAGGCCGTCTTCGAGGAGGACGAGAACGTCACCGTCATCGAGATGACCACCGACGACGCCTGGTTCCGCGACACCGCCGCCACCTACGTCATCAACGGCAAGGGCGAGAAGCGCGCCAACCACTGGCACTTCAACGCTTACGGTGGCCTTGTGGATGGCCTCTATTTCCCGTGGGACAAGGACGAGCAGATCGCCCTTAAGATGGCTGAGCTCTCCGGCTGCCGTCGCTATCGTCCCGATGACATGATCCTCGAGGGCGGCTCCATCACCGTCGACGGCGAGGGCACCCTTGTCGTGACCGACCAGTGCCTGCTTTCCCCGGGCCGCACCTGCTCTGCGGTTCTGGAGGAGGAAGAGGATCCCGAGTCCATCTGGCCCAAGTTCCACAAGAAGTTTGAGCCCTGGAGCGAGGAGCTTCGCGCCTATATGGACGAGCACCTCAAGGATTACCTGGGTGTCGAGAAGGTCATCTGGGTCAAGGAGGGCATCGACCCCGAGGAGACCAACGGCCACATCGATGACGTCGCCACGTTCATCGCTCCGGGCGTCATGGCCTGCATCTGGACCGACGATCCCGAGTATCCGTTCTACGAGCAGTGCCACGCTGCCTACGAGACCCTCTCCAACGCCGTTGACGCTAAGGGCCGCAAGATGAAGGTCTACAAGCTCTGCATGCCCGTGAACCCGCTGTTCATGGACCAGGCTTCCTGCGACACCATCGACGCCGACGAGAACGCCGAGCCGCGCGTCCCCGACGAGCCGCTGATCGCCTCTTACATGAACTACCTGGTCACCAACCACGGCGTTATCGTCCCGCAGTACGGCGACGAGAACGACCAGCTGGCCGTCGACACGCTCCAGAAGATCTACGACGAGGTCTGGGGCGAGGGCGTCTACAAGTGCGTCGGCGTCCAGTCCGAGCAGGTCGTCTTCGGTGGCGGCAACATCCACTGCATTACCCAGCAGGAGCCCTCGGCGTAACTCAGGCACGCCACCTTGGCGTTCACTCGTCGCTTACGTAGCGTCAGTACGCTACGCTCCTCGTTCGCGCCAATCTGGCGCACCTGAGCACGCCGAGTAAACGTCTGACTTTCCGAGCCGTGATGCTTCGGGAACCCAGCCGATCAATCGGACGGTCGGTGAATCGGACCATCTCGGGGCATTGATGGTCGGTTTATTCGATGTCTTGGTCGGTTGGGTTTTTCTTTGGGCACTCCGTTGCCTCCACTTCGGAGTGCCCTTTTCTTTGATTGAGTACGCGTCTGGCCTGGGATTTTTTGCGGGTTAGGCCAATTGTTCGCTTGAATTTCCCAGGTCAGACGCGTCTTCAATTGCCGAAAGTTATCGGTCGTGAACGCGGCCGTTTTGATCGGAGTATCTATGTACCAGCGTATCGTTATCTACACGCGCCTGTTCCGCGAGCGTTGGTCCAACAAATGCATCCTCTCCTCTCTCTGGGATGGCACCTGCACCGGTGACGCGGCCTGCAACCCTACCTTGGGCTGCGCCTTCGGTACAGATGCCATCCTTTTTGCTGTAGGGGGCGCGCGCCATGGCAGGTAAAAAGTTCTCCCTGATCGAGGTCATCCTTTCGGTTATCTGCGTCGTGTTTACCATCGAGGCGGCGGCTCCGGCATCTGCCATGGGTAACGTACAGTTCTTCTGGTGGATTTTCCTTATCATTACGTTTTTGCTTCCCTATGGTCTGGTGGTGGCCGAGCTGGGTACGGCGTTTGATTCCGAGGGCGGCCTGTACGATTGGGTTCGCTTGGGCCTGGGCGACCGTTGGGGCGCCCGTTGCTCTTGGTGCTACTGGGTTAACTTTCCGCTGTGGGTGGCAAGTATCGCCTGCATGTTCCCCAGTGTCATTAATGCGGTGTGGGGTATCGAGTTTTCACTCGGGATCCGAATTGCCATCGAGATTGCCTTTGTGTGGGGCGTCACGGTCATGGCAATGCAGCCGGTGGCGGAGGCCGATTGGGTTATGGACGGCGGCGCCGTCATCAAGGTGCTCATTACCGCTGCGGTGGGAATCGTCGGCATTTGGTTTGCCTGCAATAACGGCTTTGCCAACGACATGTCGTTTAAGACCTTCATTCCAGATCTGGGCGACACCAATTCGTTGACGTACCTATCGATTATCCTGTTCAACTTTATGGGCTTCGAAGTGGTCGCGACCTTTGCCAGCACGATGAAGAACCCGTCGCGTGATATCCCCAAGGCGGTTATTGCCGGTGGCGTGGCCATTGCGGCGATCTACATCATCTGTGGCATTGGCATTGGAGCCGCGGTTCCCACCGAGCAGCTTTCACTCGATTCGGGCATTGTGGACGCAGTCGCCGCTATGGTGGGGCGCACCCACCCGCTGACGATGGTCGTGGGCGTGGCCTTTTTGGTGACGCTGTTCGCCAATATGATCTGCTGGAGCTTTGGCGTCAACAACGTAGCGAGCTATGCCGCACGTCACGGCAACATGCCGCGCCCCTTTGCGCTGGTGTCCAAAAAGACCGGCATGCCCAACGGCTCGGCGCTCATTAACGGCTGTTTTGCCAGTCTGGTGCTGCTGCTCCAGATTCCGCTGGGTGAGGGTTCCGACGTCTTTTGGGTCTTCTTCTCGATGAACGTCGTCTTTCTGCTCATGAGCTATATTCCCATGTTCCCAGCGTTTTGGCGTCTGCGCAAGCACGATAATCGCTCGCGTGTGTTCCGTGCGCCTTTCGAGGGCAAGGTGCTCGCGGTGGCGCTTGCGATTCCCGTGGTGGAGCTCGTGCTTTCGATTGTTGCTACGATTGTGCCGCTCAACAGCTCACCTGCCGAGATGGCAAAGTTGCCGATTCTCGCGGGCGTAGTGATTGGCCTGTTATTGGGCGAGGTTTCGCGCCTCATATCGCGCCGCGGCCGAAGCGTCGACAATCCCGGCGTTGGTGCACGGGGGTCAGGTTACTTTGCACCAAAACAGTAAGCGCCGCGAGTTACGCAGCGCTTGGTGCATCTTGGATTACTGTTCGCGGTGCTCGGGATCGGAAACGAGCTTAGGCGCAAAGTAGGGGACGTGGCCCAGGTACGGGCGGCTGTCCGAACGCTCCTCGGCGATGCAGGGGACCTCATCGTAAGTAAGTGAGTCGCTCAGGTGGGCGATGGCCTTGGCGGCAGGAGCGACGAGCATCTTGAGCGGTGCGATAGGCGCCATGGCATCTCCTTTCCTGTATGCGACCCGTGCTTTGGCGCGAATGTATATGCCGCAAGTCTAGCATCCCGCCCAGGAGAGCTTCAAACCACCACAAAGGGGACAGGCACCTTTGTGGTGGTTTTGGCGTTTGCCCAGATGAAACCCGCCAAAATGAACCGGTCACCAGGAGAGGAAATGGCGTTGGGCGAGAATTTGGTTTGTTAAATAGGGTCCCGACCTGGGCTACTTATAGATTGTGGAAAACTCTATTGTCAGATTATGGCGAATGCTGCTGTAGGATTATGACATGCGCTACTACAGCCTATGGCAACGTACCTCATGAGCGCCGGCATGGTGCGAGTTGCCATCGCCACTCGCTACAGCGAGTAGCAGGCGGGCAAAACCACCGCAAAACCGTCGCAAAACCGCGATGAACAACCGCCGCGAAGGGGGACGGGCCCCTTTCGCGGCGGTTTTTTGCCTGCCTGGTGCGTCTCGGATGCAAGTGAGTAGACTTTTTGGGATCTGCCGAGCACATCGCGACAAACGCTCGATAAAACCGCAGGCCAGAGCTGCGGCGTTTTGGGGTGTGCTCGGGATCCCGCCAAAAGCCTACTCACTTGGTTTTCACGGTTAGTAAACCGCCGCGAGGGAAAGCAGCTCCCCCGCGGCGGTCTTAACGTTCGCCCAGATAAAACCTGTCACCACAAGGGGGATGGGCGCCTTTTGTGGTGGTTTTGGTACTTGCTTAGCGGGTTAGCCCTGCGTGTCGCCTCCGTACATGTAGACGATAAAACCGTCGCCGGTGTCTTGACTGTGATCCTCCAGGATGCGCTTCATGTTGAGGTGCTCGTAGAACTGCCAGTCGGAGTTGCAGTCGCTCATCAGGAAGAACTTGGTGCAGCCTGCCTTGGCGAGCTCGGCGCGCGCAAGGTCGATAAGCGCGCGGCCGAGCCCCTTGCCCTGCCACTCGGGCACGATGATGATCAGGTTGAGCTGGCCCTGGGCATACTCGTTGCCTGTGGCGGCAAAGCGATCCGCCGTGGCCTTTTCGCGACTGTCGCCGAAGAGCGAGCCCTCGAGCTTGGCGTCGGCAGCCTTTGCCATTTCGGTTGCCTGGGCGAGCATCTCGTTGTAGCAGGACTCCCACGTGGGGTTGGTGCGCGGCTTGCCGTCCTCGAAGATGCCGATGCAGCAGGCGGCGATAATGCGGCCCTCGGCCTCGGCGACAAGCGCGATAGGTGAGCGTTGCAGCTGCATAGCGATGTTAAAGCGCGCGCAGAAATCGGCAGCTTCGACGTCGCCGCGGTTGCGCAGCGTGTTGCACCACAGCTGGTTGTAGATGGCGGCGATGCCGGTCAGGTCGTCGAGCGTGGCGGCGCGCAGGGTTACGTTGTCAAGGCTCATGAAGGCTCCTTCCAAGTTGGGTCAGGCCACCTCTGAGTGTGACATGGACGCAGGGCGGCCGCATCAATCATTCGGCAGGCGAGCCCCGATCCCTCGGGGACGGAGGAAAAGGGGTCACGAGTGAGGATTTTCGGACGCTTGCCCGACGAGAGTGGATAATCTCCCACTTTGAGCGCGAACATGGGCCAAAAACGGGAGATTATCCACTCTCGTGGTGAGCGGGCCCTTGTGTCGATTCATTCCCTTTTTAGTAGGCTGTGCTTGCACTTTAGCGTGCGACAGCGGATAATGCCGAGCACTCGACAATACGCTTTTTGCTCTCTCTATAGATTGAGGAGGCCCCTATGGCCATGGATTTCAAACGTAGGCTGCCGATCCCCATGGAGATCCGCGAGGAAATGCCGCTTTCCGCCGAGCTTACCGCTAAGAAGCAGGCATTCGACGCCGAGGTCGCCAAGGTCTTTACCGGCGAGGACGCGCGCAAGGTGCTCATCATCGGCCCATGCTCTGCCGATCGGGAGGATTCGGTCCTCGAGTACATGAACCGCCTGGCCAAAACCGCCGAGGAGGTCAAGGACAAGCTCATCATCATCCCGCGTGTCTACACCAACAAGCCGCGCACCAAGGGTACCGGCTACAAGGGTCTACTGCACAATCCCGACCCCGAGGCGCCCGATGACCTGCTCGAGGGCGTCAAGGCCATTCGCCACATGCACCTGCGCGTCATCGAGGAGACCGGCTTCTTTACCGCCGACGAGATGCTCTACCCCTCTAACTATCAGTACCTTGTCGATCTGCTGAGCTACGTCGCTGTGGGCGCGCGCTCGGTCGAGAACCAGGAGCACCGTCTGGTGTCGAGCGGCATTTCGGTGCCGGTGGGCATGAAGAACCCCACTGCCGGCTCCACCACCGTCATGCTCAACTCCATCTACGCCGCTCAGGCGCATCAGAGTTTCATCTTCCGCAACTGGGAGGTCGAGTGCGACGGCAATCCGCTCGCGCACGCCGTTATGCGTGGCTACATCGGTCTCGATGGGCGCACCTACCCCAACTACCACTACGAGCACCTCGAGCGCCTGGCCGAGCGCTATACCGAGCACGCCGGCTATGCCAATCCGGCAGCGGTCATCGACTGCAACCACGACAACTCGGGCAAGCGTCCGCTGGAGCAGTATCGCATTTGCAAGGAGGTGCTCGACAGCTGCCGCCGCAACGAAGCCATTTCAAGGCTGGTCAAGGGCTTTATGATCGAGTCCTACCTTGAGGACGGCAACCAGCCGGTCGACGGCGGTGTCTTTGGCAAGTCGATCACCGATCCGTGCCTGGGCTGGGAAAAGACCGACTACCTCATTCACGAGATCGCGGAGCGGGTTTAGTTACGCGGGTTTTCGCTGGCTCTGCCAAGACATCGGCGGTCCCGTTGCTGCCGGGCACTCATTGGGGACAGACTTAAATGAGTGCTCGCAGAATGAGAGTGGATAATCTCCCGTTTTTAAGTAGTCGTTGGGGACGTTCTTGTTTGACTGGTCGTTTAAGAACGTCCCCAATGACTACCCTGTTGGCCTTTTCCAGGCCCTGTGGGCAAAAAATGGCAAATATGAGTACTGTTGCTATCGTAGTGTCATATTGCCGGCATAAGATAATAGACATAACAGAAAATATGTTCATTAACCTTAACACATATAAGCCCGCTATAGAACTATTTGAGTAATTTAGGGGCGCTTGCAAGCCGTGCGGGCAGCATATGGGGCTGTTTTGGCTGTTACTAAAAAGGTAACAGTACTCATATTTGCCATTTTTTGCCCACAGGGGCTGGAAAGGACCGTCAATTCGGCTCCAGGGGATGCGGCCCAAGGGCCGCAGAACGAAAAATGGGGGCGCTGGTTGTCCTGCGCCCCCATTCTTTGGGTATTGCGGTTGTTTGCCGCCGGTTTTACGCCGCCTCGTCGAACTGCGAGTTGTACAGGTCGGCGTAGAAGCCGCCCTGGGCGAGCAGTTCGTCGTGTGTGCCCTTCTCGACGATGTCGCCGTCGCGAATCACCAAGATTACGTCGGCGTTGCGGATTGTGGACAGGCGGTGCGCGATGACAAAGCTCGTGCGGCCCTGCATCAGCGCATCCATGGCGCGCTGAATGAGCTCCTCGGTGCGGGTGTCCACGTTAGAAGTCGCCTCGTCTAGAATCAGCGCCGGGCGGTCGGCCAAAATGGCACGGGCGATGGTCACGAGCTGGCGCTGACCCTGCGACAGGTTAGTGCCCTCCTCATTGATCATAAAGTCGTAGCCACCGGCGAGCGTATGGATAAAGTGGTCGCAGCGTGCGGCGCGTGCAGCGGCTTCGACCTCGGCATCGCTCGCGTCGGGGCGTCCGTAGCGGATGTTCTCGCGGATGGTGCCGTTAAACAGCCAGGTGTCCTGCAGCACCATGGCAAACTCGCCGCGCAGCGCCGCGCGGTCCCAGTCGCGCACGTCGACGCCCTCGACGCGCAGCGAACCGCCGTCCACGTCGTAAAAGCGCTGCAGCAGCTTAATGAGCGTGGTCTTGCCGGCGCCGGTGGGGCCGACGATGGCAATGGTTTGGCCGGGCTGCGCCTCGCAGCTAAAGTCGTGGATGATGGTCTTGTCGGGCGTGTAGCCAAACTTGACATGGTCGAACTCCACGTGGCCGGGGCGCTTCTCGGGAATCTGCGCGTCGGCCTTCTGCTCTTCCTCGGGCGCGGCCAGGAACTCAAACACGCGCTCGGTGGCGGCGGCCATCGACTGCATCGTGTTGCTCACGTTGCCCAGCTGCTGCACCGGCTGCGTAAAGTTGCGAACGTACTGGATAAAGCTCTGAATGTCGCCGGGCGTGGCATTACCGGTCAGTGCGAGCTGCGCGCCCACCACGACGACGCCCACGTAGCCCATGTTGCCCACCAGGCTCATAAGCGGCATCATCAGGCCCGACAGGAACTGCGAGCGCCAGCCACTAATAAAGAGGCGGTCGTTTTGACGGTCGAACTCCTCGATTGAGGCCTCGGCGCGGTCGAACACCTGAATGACGTTCTGGCCGGCAAAGTCCTCCTCGATAATGCCGTTGACGGTGCCCAGGACCTGCTGCTGCTCGCGGAAGTACGGCTGCGAGAAGTGAATCATTACGGTCAGGATAATCGCGGCTGCCGGCAGCGTGAGCACGGTGACGCCGGTAAGTGGCAGGCTGATCGACAGCATCATGACGAGCACGCCGATAATCTGCGTCACTGACGTGATGAGCTGCGTCACGCTCTGGTTGAGTGACTGACCGAGCGTATCGACGTCGTTGGTGATGCGGCTGAGCACGTCGCCCTTGCTGTGGCCGTTGAAATAGCTCATCGGTACGACGGCGATCTTGGCGGCGATCTCCTTGCGCATGCGATAGCAGATCTTTTGCGTGACGCCGGTCATGAGCCAGCCTTGGATGAGGCTGCAGACAGAGCTTGCCAGATACAGGCAGAGCAAAAAGCCGAGCGTCTTGGCGATCCAGGCAAAGTCGACATCGCCGGTACCGTTGACCTTGGAGACCAGGCCTTCGAACAGTTTGGTCGTAACCTGGCCGAGCACCTTGGGTCCCACAATGTTAAAGATGACCGAGCACACGGCAAAGGCGACGGCGGCAAACACGGCAATCTTGTGCTGACCGATATAGCCGAGTAGCTGCCTCATGGTGCCCTTAAAGTCCTTGGCCTTTTCGCCGCGACGCATGCCGCCCATGCGGCCCATGGGACCGCGCTGGCGGGTGGGCTTGGGAATCTGAGTCTTGGTCTCGTCTGCCATTAGCACTCGCCTCCTTCCATAACGGCTTCAATCTCTTCTTGGGTAAGCCCCAGCTCCTCGGCGGAAAGCTGCGACTGTGCGATCTCCAGGTACGCCGGGCAGCTGCGCAGCAGCTCCTCGTGCGTGCCGGTGCCCACTACGTGGCCGTCGTCGAGCACGATGATCTGGTCGGCGTGCATGATGGTCGCGATGCGCTGGGCCACGACCACGAGTGCGGCGTCGGTAACGTTTTTGGCCAGCTCCTCGCGCAGGCGCGCATCGGTCTTGTAGTCGAGGGCGCTAAACGAGTCATCGAACACCACGACCTCGGGCTTTTTGGCCAACGCGCGGGCGATGGCCAGGCGTTGGCGCTGACCGCCCGAGACATTGGAGCCGCCCTGGCTGATGGGGGAGTTGTAGCCGCCCTCGCGCTCGGCGATAAAGTCTTCCGCCTGGGCGACGCGTGCTGCCTGGCGCATATCCTCGTCACTTACCATGTCGCCGGCAAACTTGAGGTTGCTCTCGATGGTGCCCGAGAACAGGCGCCCCTGCTGCGGGATGTAACCGATGCGGCGGCGAAGCTCGGAGAGGGTCATATCGCGCACGTCGACGCCGTCGAGCGAAATGCTGCCGCCCGTCACGTCGTACAGGCGCGGAATCAGCTGCACGAGCGTGGACTTACCCGAGCCCGTGGAGCCAATGATGCCGAGCATCTGGCCGGCGTGCGTGGTGAAGTTCACGCCGCTGATGACATCGGCGCGGGCATCGGGGTACTGGAAGCTCACGTCGCGGAAGGTGAGCTCACCGCGCGGCGCGCTTGCCGCGGGCAGTTTGGGCGAGGCGGGGTCGTTGATGCTCGTGGGGCAGGTGATGACCTCTTCCACGCGCTCGGCTGCGACCTCGGCGCGGGGCAGGATGACTGAAACCATGGTGAGGATCATAAATGCCATGACGATCTGCATGGTGTAGGAGATAAACGCCATCATGTTGCCGACCTGCATCACGCCGTCGGACACGCCCTGCGCGCCAAACCAGACGATAAGCACGGTGATGCAGTTCATGACGAGCATCATGAGCGGCATCATAAAGCTCATGGCGCGGTTGGTGTAGAGCTGCGTGGTCATCAGGTCGAGCGACGCCTTGTCAAAACGCTCGAGCTCATGCTCCTCGCGGTTGAACGAACGGATAGGCATAAGGCCGTTGAGCAGCTCACGGGCGGTAAGGTTCACACGGTCCACAAAGCTCTGCATCTTTTTGAACTTGGGCATGGTGAGGCCCATAAGCACGCCGACGACGGCCGAGACCGCGATGATGGCCACGGCGATGGTCCACTCCAGGCCGGTATGGTTGGCCAGGACGCGCATGACGGCGACGATGCCCATGACGGGGGCCATCAGACACATGCGGATGAACAGGGTTGCGGCCATCTGGATCTGCTGAATGTCGTTGGTGCAGCGGGTGATGAGCGAAGCCTGGCTAAACTTGCCCACCTCGGCCGGCGAGAAGTGCATAACCTTGTTGAAGGTCTCGCGGCGCAGGTCGCGGGCGATGGAACAGGCGGTGCGCGAGGCCACGGCACCGGTCAGGATGGTGGCGACGAGCGACACGAGGCACAGACCAAACATCGTGGTCGCCATGCGGCTCAGGTAGGCGTTCTGCACGTCAGCGGGGTCGATGCCCTGCGCCTTGTACTCGTCCTGTACATAGCTCACGGCGCGTTGGGTCACGATGGAGCCCGACATGGAGCCCATTTTGTCCGCCATTTGGTTGGCGCCCTCGACGAGCTTGCTTTGGTCTACCAGACCGCCCTCGACACCCAGGCGCAGGCTCTTCATGGTGATCTTACCGCCGTCGGCGTCGATCTGCTTTTGCATGTTCTGCGCCGCTGCGGCCTTCTGCTGCATCTCGGCGAGCTGCTCGGACGTCATCGCCGCCATCTGCTCGGGGGAGGGCATGGCCTGGGCGGTGCTGTTGTCTTGTTCGTTGGACGTGCCCATCATGTCGCCCATGGAGCCAGCGTCGATGCCCTGGTTGAGCGAAAGGACGACGGTCTCGGGCAGGCTCATAATGTCAGCAATCTTGCCGCCATCGGTGCGCTCTTCCTCGGTGCCCTTGTACGTCCGAATGCCGTTGTTGTCTGCCTTGCTAAACACGGCCTCTACCGCTTTGGCATCCTTGGCGCTCATAAAGAGCTTGAGGTCATCGAGCGATTCGGCGCGAATGGTGTCGGGTACGGGCGAGGCGATGCCGCCTTGCTGCACGCCCACATCGACGATGTCACTCATATACGTAGGTAGCGCTAGGTCGGCATTGCAGCTGATTACGATAAGTACGATAGCCGTGAGTAGCGCCAGGATATGCTTTTTAAAGAGCTTGAGAATCCTCACTCGGCATCTCTCCTTTCTTGATTGCGATCGATAATTTCGTTGGCACGCCTTAGGAGGCGCACCATCTCTTGGGTATCTGTTTCGCCGAGCTGCTCGAGGAAGGCCGCGGTGCGTTTCTCGAATTCCCGACGTTTGATTTCGAGATCTTGTCGGCCTTTGTCGGTCACCGTGACGTGTACGCGACGACGGTCGGTCTTTGAGTGCTCGCGCTCGACCCAGCCCTTGGTTTCGAGGGCGCGCAGGATGTTGGCGATGCGGGCGCTCGAAACCCAGGCGCGATCAGCGAGTTCGCTCGGCGTGAGCGAACCGCCAGCGAGCATGAGGGCGCGCATGACAGCCATCTCGCCGCCGAGAGCTTTGTCCGCAAAGCGCGAAATGCGCTGATGCATGCTGCCAAACTCAGTTAAGAGCTGACGCCCAAGCTCATGGAAATCGGTATCTTCCACCGAAAACCCCTAACACTAGAAACTATTTTCGGTGAAAGATGATACCCTTGCACGCGTACCCTATGCGGTAGATTTTGGGACATGTCCCAAAAAACTACTTGGCCGCTAGGCAATATAAAGAGCGCATAAAGACTTAAAATCATTCAATTGCTGAAGCGTTTCAAAGAACTATTATGCACGCGGTTATGCGAGGGGTTGTCACCACCATGACGACTAGGACTCATATAATCGCCACGTGCGATGCTCCAACTTCCCGCAAGGAGACACCTGAATCAAGGGGGTTGGAGTCATGGCATTTGACTTCACGGGTAAAACCGCGATCGTTACCGGTGGCACTCAGGGCATTGGCCTCGAGATCGCCAAGGGCATCGTCGCGGGCGGCGGACATGTCGCGCTCATCGCAAGGAACGCTGCTAAGGGCGAGGCCGCTGTGGCCGAGCTTGGCGAAGGCAACAAGTTCTACCAGCTCGATGTTGCCGATGCGCCCAAGGCGCGCGAGACCGTCGAGCAGATTTTCACGGACCTGCCGCAAACCAACACTCTGATCAACTGCGCTGGCGTCATCAGCACCAAGAAGTTTGACGAGATCGATGACACCGAGTGGCGTCGCACCATCGACATCAACCTCAACGGTACCTTCACTATGATGAATGCCGTGTACCCGCACTTTAAGGCGGCACATGCCGGCACTATCGTCAACGTGAGCTCCGTTGCTGGCAAGATCGGTGGCGGCCTGCTCGGCACCGCTGCCTACGCCAGCTCCAAGGCCGGTGTTAACGGTCTAACCAAGGCAGTCGCCAAGGAAGGCGGCAAGTTTGGCGTCCGCTGCAACGCCGTGTGCCCGTCGCTCACCCTTACCGATATGACCTCGATTCTCTCTGACGAGAACTCTCAGCGCATCATCAACGGTATTCCTCTGGGCCGCGCCGCCCAGGCCAGCGAGCCTGCGCAGATGGTGCTCTTCTTCGCTTCCGACCTCGCTAGCTTCGTGAACGGCGAGATCGGTGACTGCGACGGTGGCATCGTTCTGGACGGGTAATACCCCGCGACGTTAATTCGGCGACGGCTCCTGCGACTCGGGACCGTCGCCTTCTTTCTGACAAAGGCGCGTGCGGCTACGATTCGCATGCATCCAAAGGAGATATATATGAGTGAATCGACTGCGGTGGAGGCGCCGGCGGCAAAGGAGCCGTTCTTTAAGATGTCCTCCATCCCGGGTGCCAATATTTTGGTGCCGCTTTTGTTGGGCTGCCTGCTCAACACGCTGTTCCCCGATCTGTTCAAAACGCTCGGCAGCTTTACGCTCGGCATGACCCAGCAGGGCGCAGGCCCGCTTGTTGGCGCTTTTTTGCTCATCGTCGGTACGACGATTTCGTTTAAGAGCGCTCCTGCCGCCGCTGCCCGCGGCGCCATCATCATCGCCGTCAAGCAGATCGTGGTCGTTGCCGTGTCGCTGCTCATCCTTTATGTATTCAACGACAACCTGTTTGGCATCTCTGCCATGGTGATGCTGGCCGCTTGCACCGGCGCCAACAACGCTATGTACGCTGGTCTGATGGGCACCATGGGCAATGAGGCCGAGCGTGGCGCCGTCGCCATCACCACGCTGGTTGTCGGCCCTCCGGTCACGATGATCGTGCTCGGCGCTGCCGGTCAGGCTCCGATCGGCTGGTCGCTCGTGGGCGCCATCCTGCCGATCGTCGTCGGCATTATTCTGGGTAACCTCTTCCCCAGCTTTAAGAAGATGATGGCACCGGCACTTTCCGCCATCATCGTGCTCGTCTTCTTTGCCATGGGCTCGACCATGACCTTTGGCCAGCTCATTAATGGTGGTCTTCCCGGTATTCTGCTCGGCGTGATCTGCTCGGTGGTCTTTGCAATTCCCGTTATCGCGGTCGATAAGCTCACAGGCGGTACGGGTGTCGCAGGTGCGGCCATTTCGAGCTGCGCCGGAGCCAATGTGGCCACGCCTGCTGCCATGGCAAGCGTCAACGAGGCCTTGTACGGCGGTGTGGTGCTCGCGACGGCCACGGCACAGGTTGCTGCCTGTGCAATCGTGACTGCTATTTTGACCCCGCTGGTCACCAGCTGGTGCTACAAGCATTTTGAGGGCCAGCAGAGCAACAGCAAGGCAACGACCGACAAGGCCGCCTCAGCCGCCTAATGCCAAGCGGCAATCAAAGCTAAAAACTAGTCACGCCACAGGGCGGCCACGGGGGATCCCGTGGCCGCCCTGCAGTTTCTGTAGGGTCACTGGAACACTTTACCCTGCTAAAGCTGGCATAACAGCTAGAGTGAACGTCGTACAAAGGCAAGGAAAAATACCAAACAAATCGGTGAACGGTAGTTGTTCGCGCTCGCATTTCCTGCGGGTTTGTAAAAAACGCCTTTATGATATAAAAAAAGAAACATATAACAGCCCAGATGGAGAGGGTCGCTATGTTATCCTTCTCAAACGGGTGAAATCTTGGGTTTTGGGTTGTAGTTCCAAGGTGGACAAACGTTTTCCCTGCACCAACGTGTGGTGAAGAACGGAAGAAGCCGGTAGTGCAAGCCGAACATTCAAGAATTCAATAAGCAGCGGTGTGAGAGAGCGCCGCATTACACGTAACTAGGAGCGTGGTTACACAATGCAGGAGGCATGGGAAGGCTTCAAGGAAGGCATCTGGACGGGAGAAGTTGACGTCCGAGACTTCATCCAGAAGAACTACACCCCCTACGAGGGCGACGAGTCGTTCCTCGCCGGCCCAACCGAGCGTACCAAGGAGCTGTGGGGCGAGGTTCTCGACCTGCTGCTTAAGGAGCGCGAGCAGGGCGGTGTCCTCGATATGGACACCAAGACCGTTACGGGTATCGTGAGCCACCCCGCTGGCTACATCGATAACGCCCACCGCGAGAAGGAGACCATCGTCGGTCTCCAGACTGACAAGCCGCTCAAGCGCGCGCTGCACGTCAACGGTGGCATCCGCATCGCTTGCCAGGCTGCCAGCCAGCACGGCTATAAGGTCGACGAGAACGTTGTCGAGCGCTACACCTTCGAGCGCAAGACCCACAACGCTGGCGTCTTCGATGTTTACACCCCCGAGATGCGCGCCTGCCGCTCGGCCCACATCATCACCGGTCTGCCCGATGGCTATGGCCGCGGCCGCATCATCGGCGACTACCGTCGTGTTGCCCTGTACGGCGTCGACTACCTGATCAAGGACAAGGAGGCCCAGAAGGCTTCCACCCCGACGGTCATGACCGCCGACAACATCCGCGATCGTGAGGAGCTGCAGGAGCAGATCCGCGCCCTCGGCGAGCTCAAGATGATGGCCGAGACCTATGGTTTCGACATTTCCAACCCTGCTACCAACACGCAGGAGGCCATCCAGTGGATGTACTTCGCCTACCTCGCTTCCGTCAAGGAGCAGAACGGCGCCGCTATGTCCATCGGCCGTACCTCTACGTTCATCGACATCTACGCTGAGCGCGACCTTGCCAACGGTACCTTCACCGAGGAGCAGATCCAGGAGTTCGTGGATCACTTCATCATGAAGCTCCGCATGGTCAAGTTTGCCCGTACCCCCGAGTACCAGGCCCTGTTCACCGGCGATCCGCAGTGGGTCACCGAGTCCATCGGCGGCATGGGTGTTGACGGCCGTACGCTCGTTACCAAGATGAGCTACCGCTACCTGCACACGCTCGAGAACATGGGCACCAGCCCCGAGCCCAACATGACCGTTCTGTGGTCGACCCGTCTGCCCGAGAACTTCAAGAAGTTCTGCGCCAAGACTTCTGTCGCCAGCTCCTCGATCCAGTACGAGAACGACGACCTCATGCGCGTCTACCACGGCGACGACTACGGCATCGCCTGCTGCGTGTCCTCCATGCGCATCGGCAAGGAGATGCAGTTCTTCGGCGCCCGCGCCAACCTGGCCAAGTGCCTGCTGTACGCACTCAACGGCGGTGTTGACGAGGTCTCCAAGAAGCAGGTCGGCCCCAAGTATCGCGCCGTCGAGGGCGATACGCTCGATTACGACGACGTTGTGGCCAAGTACAACGACATGATGAAGTGGCTCGCTGGCGTGTACGTCAACTCGCTGAACATCATCCACTACATGCACGACAAGTATTGCTACGAGCGCATCCAGATGGCTCTGCACGACAAGCACGTGCACCGCTGGTTCGCTACGGGCATTGCTGGCCTTTCCGTCGTGGCTGACTCCCTGTCCGCCATCAAGTACGCCAAGGTCCACCCCGTCCGCGACGAGAACGGCATCATTGTCGACTTCGAGACCGAGGGCGAGTTCCCCAAGTACGGTAACGACGACGACCGCGTCGACCAGATCGCTCACGACGTTGTGCACCAGTTCATGGAGTACATCCGCATGAACGACACCTACCGCAACTCCGTGCCCACGACCTCGGTTCTGACCATCACCTCCAACGTCGTGTACGGCAAGAAGACCGGTTCTACGCCTGATGGCCGCAAGGCTGGCCAGCCCTTCGCCCCGGGTGCTAACCCCATGCACAAGCGCGATAGCCACGGCGCCATCGCTTCGCTGTCTTCGGTTTCCAAGCTCCCGTTCCGCGATGCTCAGGACGGCATCTCCAACACCTTCTCCATCATCCCGGGCGCGCTCGGCAAGGAGGACCAGGTGTTCTTTGGTGATATCGACCTTGATCAGCTGGGCGAGTAACTATTGTTAGTGCTATACTAACAATAACGATTACTGATTAGCGCGCCGGTTTCGGCCGGCGCCTATCAATCGAAGGAGACACATTATGAAGGTTTCTGAAGTTTCCGAGACTCAGGCCGATAACCTGGTCCACATGCTCGACGCTTACGCCGAGAAGGGTGGCCACCACCTGAACATCAACGTCTTCAACCGTGAGACGCTGCTCGACGCTCAGGCTCACCCCGAGAAGTACCCGCAGCTGACCATTCGCGTTTCCGGCTACGCCGTGAACTTCCACACGCTCACCAAGGAGCAGCAGGATGAGGTCATTTCGCGTACCTTCCACAACAAGTTCTAAAGGGATTTAACTCCCGCAGGATCACCGGGGCCGTTTGGGCTACCTCCCAAAACGTCCTCGGACATGCAAGAAGCCCTCGCTGCGCACTTCGTGCGGCGAGGGCTTCTTGCGTCCTGCGGAATATTTTGGGAGGTAGCCCAAACAGCCCCAGCGGGGTCCTGTGTAGTTACCCTTTAGGCGGAACTCTCCTAATGGGTTGAGCGTTCTGGATTCTTGCTTGCTACCGTTTATCGCGTATAGCTACCGTTTGCGGAATAAGTAACACTCCTTAATAAACCGTGTAGAATCTCAGATAAGCACGGAGTTTTCCAGGGAGACGCTGTCCTTTGTTGTGTGCAAGGGGCGGCGTCTCTTTGGCGCTTGGAGGCCGTTCTGCAGCAGGACGGCGGACGTGCGTCACATATTCAAAAGCCAACGTCGAGATGGGTTGTGATGATAATGGGCAAGTACGTAATCGTGGTTGAGTCTGGTTCGGATGTGACGCCGGAGCTCTGCGAGCGCTATGGCATCGTGCGCGTGCCCATGCATGTCACGATTGGTGACGAGACCGTCGAAGACGGATCGATCGACCCGCTTGAGATTTACTCGCGCTGCAACGAGTTTGGTGTGATGCCCAAGACCAGCGGTTGCTCGCCGGCGGATTTTGCGCATGTGTACGACCGCATCCACGCCGAGCGGCCCGATGCGACCATTTTGCATCTTGCGTATTCCGAGGTTACGACCTGCTCGCATCAGTCGTCGAAGATTGCGGCAAAGGGCCGCGATTACGTCTTCTCCATGGATACGCGCTTTGTGTCGGTGGGCCAGTCGCTTGTCGCCGTTGAGACCGCCAAGTATATCGAAGCCCATCCGGATGCCACCGTCGACGAGATTTTCGCCTTTACCAATTCGGTGATGGACCGCGTGCTGCTGGGCTTTGTTCCTACGGACCTTGCCTTCCTTAAGGCGGGTGGTCGCTTGTCCAACGTCGCGTTTCTTGGCGCCCATCTGCTCAAGATTAAGCCCTGCATTGAGGTAACGGGTGGCAAATTCGTGGCGACCAAGAAGCTCCGCGGCTCTATGCTCAAATGTGCCCGTGCCTTTATTGACCACATGGTTGCGAAGGGCGATATTGATTACTCGCACATTGGTTTGGCGTATTCAGTGGGCCTTTCCGAGGAGCTGCGCGACGATATGGAAGTCTATGCGCACGACCTGGGCTTTAAGGACGTTACCTGGACTCAGGTCGGCGGCGTCATCTCGAGCCACTGCGGCCCGACCGCCTTCGGTGCGGTGCTCACGCTTAAGGCGTAAAGGCCGCAGGCGAGCGTTCTCCAGCCTGACATCTCGACGTAGCCCCCAGCCTTGGTGATGGGGGATAGATTAAAACGTGCCGTTCTAGTCCGAGGCGTTTAAACGCAAACGCATGGGCTAGAATGACTCTGGCATTTTAATTGGTTGCATCCAAGGAGAGGCAAGGTAGCGCGAATGGCAGAAATGACGCTTGAGGGTGTGGACGCTCGTCCCGAGGACTCTGCGTTTGCCCTTGGCCGCGTGCATTCGATCGAGACGATGGGAACGGTCGACGGACCCGGCATCCGCTTTGTGGTGTTTGTTCAGGGCTGTCCCATGCGCTGCGCGTATTGCCACAATCCCGATACCTGGTCGGTCAACGGCGGCACCATGGTGACCGTCGAGCACCTGATGGATGAGTTCCAGAGTAACCACGAGTTCTATCGCAGCGGTGGCATTACGGTGTCCGGTGGCGAGCCGCTCCTGCAGCCCGAGTTTTTGGCCGACCTGTTCCGTGCAATGCACAACAACCCCGATGGCCGTGTACATACCTGCCTAGATAGCTGTGGCTATGCATTTGACCCCAAGCATCCGGAGAAGTTCGATGCTGTTCTCAACGAGACCGATATGGTGCTGCTCGACATCAAGCATGCCGATCCGGTTGAGCATAAAAAGCTGACCGGTTGCGATCCTGCGCGCATCCTGGCGTTTGGCGATGAGCTTGCCCGTCGCAAGATTAAGGTTGTTATTCGCCACGTGGTGGTGCCGGGTATCACCGATACGGCGGAGGAATGCGAGAAGCTCGGTCGCCTGATCGCTCCATGGCACAACGTGGTGGGCCTGGAAATGCTGCCGTATCACACGATGGGTGTCGTCAAGTACGAGCAGCTGGGTATTCCCTATAAGCTCGAGGGCGTGCCCCAGATGGATACCGCGCGCATGCCCGAGCTGCGCAACGCCGTCATGACGGGCATGAAAAAGCGCCGCGCCGAACTCAAAAACGCCATCGGCTAGCGATCTATTTTCGCCCCCAAGGGCACTCATTGGGGACAGACTTAAATGAGTGCGCGATGGCATTGCTGACGAGCAGGTTTTGGTGCGCAACAAGGCAGGCTGGATTAGCGAGGATGGTTACTATTCGACATGCGATGCGGGCCTTATCGGCATCGATGGCTGTACCTATGTCATGAGCGTCATGACATCGATGCCGTGGAACGACCGCTCGAGCGAGGTTACGGCCGTGATTGCAAAGGCTCTGTTTGATATGCGAGCTGCACTGGCTTAGCGTGTTCGTTTGGCGAGGTCAAACAAAATGCTGGTACCATACCGTGGTTGAGAATTTCGTATAGGTTTGGGGAATGGTATGGCTACCATCGCGATTATCGGTGCGCTCGAAAAAGAGATCATGCAGATTAAGGAAGAGCTGAGCGACGTTTGCGAGGCACGGGAGGCAGGCTTGACCGTTGTGAGCGGTGGGCTCGAGGGCCTGACAGTTGTCGCCACAACGGCGGGCATGGGCACGGTGAACGCCGCCGCTGCGACACAGCACCTCATTAGCAAGTATGCTCCGCAGGCTGTTGTGTTTTCGGGCATTGCGGGCGGTTTGAACCCCAAGCTCCATATCGACGACGTGGTCATTGGCAAACGCCTACGCTATCTGGATACCGATACCGCGCTTATCGCCGAGTCCGCACCGGGGCTCGAGGAGTTTGGCTCGACACCCGCGCTGGTCGATATTGCCGTCGACGTGCTTGCTGAGCGTGGGTTTGTTGATGCTTCGACAAATGCAGCCGCTTCGAACGAGGGAGCCAAACAATTCCTGGTCGGCACGATTGCCACGGGTAACCGCTTTGTGACGGGCACCGCCATGCGCAACGACGCTATCGAGGCGACGCATGCCGATTGTGTCGGCATGGAGGGCGCGGCAATTGCCCATGTCGCAACCAAAAATGGTGTCGATTGCCTGGTGTTGCGCGCTATCAGCGATAATTGTGACGAGGCGTACGATGCAATTTGCGACCGAGAGTTCGATCTGTTCGAGTACGCGCGTGTCGCAAGTGACATCACGCTCGATATCGTCCGCCGCATTGCTGCTGCGCAATAGCGCGCTCTTTTGTAAGAACCTACGACCAAGGAGTGTCCATGGCCGATTCCATTAACTACCAGCTTGCCAAGTTCGTCGCCAGCTACGGCAAGGTTTCGCAGATTCCCGAGTCCACCTGCCCCGAGGTGAGCTTTGTCGGCCGCTCCAACGTGGGCAAGTCGTCGATTATGAACAAGCTCTTTGGCCGCAAGAACCTGGTCAAGGTTTCCAGTACGCCGGGCAAGACGAGCAACATCAACTTCTTTGAGGCCGACGACGTGCATTTCGTGGACCTGCCGGGTTACGGTTTCGCTCGTCGCTCCAAGGCCGAGCGCGACCGCTGGGCCGAGCTTATTGGCGACTTCTTTGACTCCGAGCGCAGCTTTAACCTGGTCGTATCGCTGGTTGACATTCGTCACGACCCCAGCAAGCTCGATCATGACATGATCGACTACCTGCAGGGCAACGAGTTCAACTTTATCGTCTGCCTCACCAAAGCCGACAAGCTCAGCCGCACCCAGCAGGCCCGCCAGGCAGCAGCCATCAAAAAGCAGCTCAACGTCCCGGCCGAAAACGTAATCATCACAAGCTCCCAGACTGGCACCGGTATCGATGAACTCAAGCGCCGCATCGCCGAGGCCTGCCTCTAATCGGGCTGCAGCCCCTCAAAAGCTCTCATCTATATCACCCCAGTGATAGTTATTGGTAAACTATCACTGGGGTGATGTCAATTGGTTCCGAGTATTATCCCAGGCGTTTCGAGTGAGAGCAGAACGCGCGGCGCAAGTACTTGGACACTGTGAATGGATTCGATTCCGAAGGTGTCGACATTAGGGATTTGATGGCAGGGAGGGTTGATTTAAATGATCCAAGAGTTAACGGATTGTGGGCCGAGTAGGACATACCCCGTCTACTACCTTGAGGATGCAATGAACAACCTCGGCGACTGCTTTGACTATGCCGTTAACGATTATGGGGCAGAAGGATCGGAAGTTGCTGAACTCTTTTGTCTGAGCGGCGTAGCCCGCGAGTTCGAACGCGGCAACGCATGGGTAGTGTCGGGAAAATCGGGCGTTGAGCTGTTCGCGCTCATTGCCGAAAGGTCCGGCTATCAATCAAGGCCGATGCCAAATCGAACCTACCGATTCGAAAAGACACCGGAATATTGGACAGGCTGGATATTGGCATACCTTCAGTGGCGCCTAGGAGAGTCTTTCGAAGATTTGCTGCATGTCGTTCCATTCGATGTGCTACGCAGTCTGTACTACCCCTGGCACGAAGCCTCGGAGGAACGCGTGGCTCGCCTCGTCTGCGATATGGCGAAAAAAGCGTCCAGGCAAACCAAACTTGCGTTAGCAAGAAAGAGGCTCAAGAAAACCCAACAAGATCTGGCATACGAATCGGGTGTGTCACTCCGCTCAATCCAAATGTACGAACAGCGCCAGAGAAACATCAATGAAGCTTCGGTAACAAGCGTAAGAACCATAGCAAAAGCCCTCCACTGCAACATCGAAGACCTCCTAGAACCAGTCTTCGAATACAAAGAAACCAGCGCCGTGTAAAGCGGGTATTGAACAACGATTGCGCAGATGAAAGCCTGTCAAAGCGCATTTCATACAGCGAAGCTAGATGGTTGATAGGGCATGTGGGTCTTGTAGGTATTCACAAGTTCGCTTATGTATAAAAATGCCCCGATAAGCAAGAGTGAACTGCGGGGCATTTCTTAATCGATGACGCTAACGGGAGTTAAGCTTTAATAGCTTGCGACGGGAAGCACCCGTATTTGATGATCAAGGCCAATTATTCGATTCGGGCGCTCAACCAGTACTCTCCATTCGAGGCTGCGATTGCGTACGTAATTCCATTTTTGACGATTGGTTCATCTACGCAAGCAGCGCCGACTTGCTTGGCATCTGAAAACGAAAGTGTTGGATCAATCGCTTGTATGGTTGCTAATGCCGTTGCCGCGGCATAGTCTGAACTTTCGAAATACATGACTATATTCTTAAAGCAGTTTTCGGATCCAAGATAGCTAAATAGGATTTGGTTGCACGAGTCCGAAAAGAAACCTCCCACGCCTGCAAGCTTTGAGCCGTTTTTAATCTGGAGCTCGAGTCGTGTGCCGGTGTCGTCTAGTTCATAATCCGCTTTCATGCTGCTGCAATTAGGCAGATCGGAGAATTCTTCGTTAAGTCGCTCAATAAAGTCTTTAGGGGAAATAGAAAACATTCCGTCGCCAAGAAAAGACGTGATTTCTTTTTCGTTACGGGTGTCAACGACCTCTCCGCATCTCCCGCATTCTCGTATTTCCTTCGAGGTGGCGTCTACGTAGTCGATTTCGGTAGTCCACGAACCTGGCTGATGCCCAAGGGGCTTCCCTTCGGTTTTGCCACAACGTTGACAGGTTTTCGGAGCCGTGCATGTTGCTTCTTCCCATTCGTGCCCGAGCGGTTTCCCCTCGGTTTTGCCGCAACTATTACATGTTCGAGGGCTTGTACAGGTTGCATTGGTCCATAGCTTGTGCGTGCAAAACAATTGGGGAAACAGCATAGGCAAACAGAAGACGACAGCAACTACTGCAGCAGCTGCGATGGCCGCGCGTTTTTTACCACCGACTTTATGAATGGCTTTCGTTATAAGTGAGTCGTTCTCTTCTTTTTCGCAAACGACGCCATCTTCATTTGATGGTCGATCTTCAGGAGAAGGAGTGTCGTCAGCGCCATCAGCAAACTGCTTCCCTTCATTATTCGGCTTCTGTTCGTCAGATGCGCTGCGCATTTGCTCATCGTTGGGTTCTTTCATCTCGTTATCCATGTTTATCGAGTCTCCTCTCTCGCTTAAATATGCGATGCAAACAATTGCGGTAAGTGAAACAGCTGGTGACACAACTATATCCCAGTTTGGGATATATCAAAATGGAATATAGCGTAAGCGGCATGAACGTTGATGCTAATAGGACATGCGGAAAATGCCTCTCCCAAATTCGTCGGGAGCAAGGTATCACTCAGGTTGAACTCGCAAGGAAACTGAGGGTACCTCAGTCCTTCATCTCGAAAGTCGAGACCGGAGAGCGCAGTCTTAGGGTTTATGAGCAGTTCGCCTATGCGGAAGCGCTTGGAATTACCGTCGGAGTTCTTGTGCAAAGACTTGAGGAGGATTTGAGTGGCGGAGATAAATAGATTGCGCCGCGCATCGGTCGGTAATTAAATCAGTGCTAGGGGGCTAACAAAGATGTCATGGGTTAACCTCCAACAGCAAGAGTATAAATATCAGCCCGGCGCCCCTTCAAAGCGTGGGTTCCTGTAGACATCGCAAGCAACGTTGTCGTAGGGCACCCAGGGGCATCCCCTTAAAAACATTCCGCAGCACGAGGCCCGCTTATCCGCAGCTCCGAAGGAGCAGGATAAGCGGGCCTCAAGTGCGAGGACGTTTTTAAGGGGATGCCCCTGGGTGGCCCGGATAGACCGATCGGCGATGTCTACAGGTACTCGATTTGAGCGCCCTCGGTGTCGCACGTCAGAATGTGCGTGTCGCATTTGGGGAACTGCTCGCGCAGCTTGACCTGCAGGAACTTTGCCACGATGGTGTCGTCGGTTACGGCCATGAGGGTCGAGCCCGAACCACTGATCCAGATGGTCTTGGCGCCGCCGTTAAGGCAGGTGTCGCGCACAGCGTTGTAGTCGGGAATCAGGCGGCGACGATAGGGCTCCTGGATGCGGTCGTCATTAGCGGCGGCAATCAGGTCCAGGTCACCAGTCTCCAAACCGCGCGTCATGCCGGCGATGCGGCCCATCTGCCACACGGCGGTGGAGAGCGGAATCTCCTGCGGCACGACCTTGCGCGCCTCACTCGTGTGTACTTCGTAGGGCGGAATCACGGTAATAAAACGCAAGCGATCGCTCACCTCGTAGCGAAGGCACTGGGGGAGCGAATCGGTCGGTGTAAAGGAGCAGACGGCGCCGCCTAGGATAGCGGGGGCGACGTTATCGGGGTGGCCCTCGACCTCGGTGGCAATGCGGACGAGCTCGGCGCGGTCGACGGTGTGGCCCGTTAAAGCGGCGGCGGCCATGATGCCAGCGACAACGCAGGTGGAGCTGGAACCCAGGCCACGAGCGACGGGAACGTCAGTCTGAATGTCGATGGCGACGGGGAAGGCCGGCTCGCCCCATGCGGCCAGCGCATCCACAAAGCTCACGTAGACCAGGTTGTTCTCGTTTTGGAACTCCTCGGGGCAGCCCGTGATGGTGAGCTTGTCGGCGCGCTCAAAGGTGAAGTGCGAGTAGAGGCTGACGGCCATGCCGAGGGTGTCGTAGCCGATGCCTAGGTTTGCGCTGGTGGCGGGGACGGTGATCTTGATCATGGGAATCTCCTGGGCGGTCTGCCTGTTTAGTTCGCTGCTCGGGCAGTCCTGGCTCGCTCGGAAAGCACATTAAGTGCTTTCCGGCTCGTGCGGAACTCGCGACGAACTAAACAGGCAGACCCGCATGTCAGTTCGTCATCATCCCGGTGGGTTTCTGATAAAAGAAGGTGCGCCGGCTTTCGCCGGCGCTTAATAAGGGGTTTAGTTGGTGCTCATTCGTTTTGCTGCAGACTCGACGTAGCTTGCCATCTCATCGACGTCGCAGACGTCTTCAAAGCGGACGGGCTTGGACTCGAGCTCGGCAAGTTGTGCCGGGGCGACCGTATCGGTGGCCTGCTCGAGCACACGCATAGCCTCAAAATCATCCTCGGGAACGTCGAGGCCCAGAGCGTCGCAGCAGGCGCGCGGGAACTTGTAGGGGCTGGCGGTCGAAAGCAGCACGCGGGCCTTGGCGCCCTCGGCGGGGGTGACTTTTTCAAAGACGTGATAGCCGCAGGCGGTGTGCGGGTCAATCACGTAGCCGTTTGCGTCCCAGCAGCTCTTGATGGCAGTGCGAACCTCGGCCTCGCTGGCCCAGCCGCAGCCAAAGATGCTCTGAATCTTTGCCAGCAGGTCGGCGGGAACTTCGTAGCGACCAGTCTGTGCCAGCTGCTCCATAAGGCCGGCAACGAGCTCGCAGTCGCCGTCGGACAAGAAGTAGAGCATGCGCTCCAGGTTGGAGCTAATAAGGATGTCCATCGACGGCGAGATGGTCGTGAAGAACGGGCGGTTACGGTCGTAAACGCCGGTGGTCAGGAAGTCGGCAAGCACGTTGTTCTTGTCGCTCGCCACGACGAGCTTGGCGACGGGCAGACCCATGCACTTGGCGTAGTAGCCGGCCAAGATATCGCCAAAGTTGCCGGTGGGCACACAGAACTCTACGGCGTCGCCAGCCTCGATAGCGCCGGCGCGCAGCAGTTGCGCATAGGCGGCAAAGTAGTAGACAACCTGCGGCACCAGGCGGCCGACGTTGATGGAGTTGGCACTCGAAAGCACAGTGCCGGCGGCTTCCAGGCGCTCGGCAAGCTCCTTATCGGCAAAGATGCGCTTGACGGCACTCTGGGCATCGTCGAAGTTGCCGCGGATGCCGCAGACGGCGACGTTATCGCCCTCCTGCGTGGACATCTGCAGATTCTGCACGCGGCTGACTTTGCCTTCGGGATAAAAGACGGTGATGCCCGTGCCCGGGGCGTCGGCAAAGCCGGCGAGTGCTGCCTTGCCCGTGTCGCCCGACGTGGCGGTGACGATCATGATGCGCTCGGCGCCGCCGTCCTTGGCGGAAGTGCGGGCCATCAGACGGGGGAGCATCTGCAGGGCGATGTCCTTGAAGGCGCTTGTGGGGCCGCCAAAGAGCTCCATCACATAGGTTTGAGGGACGTCAGCGCCCGGTGCGGCGTCGAGTTTGACGAGCGGCGTGACCTCTTCGCTTGCAAATGTGTCGCGGTATGCCTCATTCACACAGGCCGAAATTTCTTCGTCCGTGTAATCATTCAGTAACATTCCCAACACATCTTGAGCGATTTCAAAGTACGATTTATCTGCAAGCGAGCTGATATCGACCTGCTGGGTGCCGAGCTCGTCCGAGACAAACAAACCCCCGTCGGGAGCGATGCCGGTACGGATTGCCACCTTACTTGAGCACGATAAAGTGCGTCCTCGTGTACTATGATAAGTTCCCATATAACACTGCTCCTCGGATGCCTTGGTCCCAATCGGTGAAACCATGGTATCAGAGCGCGCAAAATAGGTTCGCAGAGGCTTTTTAGAAAGGTAACCTCCAGCCCATGATTAAGATTGCCAAGTTTGGCGGCTCGTCGGTCGCCGACGCCGAACACTTTAAGAAGATCAAGGCCATTGTCGATGCCGACCCGGCCCGCCGTTTTGTGGTGGTTTCTGCCTGCGGTCGCCGCTTTAAGGGCGATACCAAGGTGACCGACCTGCTCTACTTGGTTAACGCACACGTTAAGTACCACGTGTCGTGCGAGGAGCTGCTCGAGGACATTGGCCAGCGCTATTTTGATATCGCTGACGAGCTGGAGCTCACCTATCCCATCCGCGAGGAGTTCGCGGCCTTTGCCGAGCGCGCCCGCTCGGGCGGCTACTCCACCGAGGAGCTCGTGAGCCGTGGCGAGTACTTCACCGCTCGCCTGATGGCCGAGTACCTGGGTCTGCCGTTCCTGGACGCCGCGACGGTCGTTGCGTTCCATCACGACGGTACGCTCAGCATGAACCGCACCTCTGAGCTGGTGCAGGAGTACGGTCAGCAGGGCGGCTTTGTTATGCCCGGTTTCTACGGCGCGACGCGTGAGGGCCAGATCAAGCTGCTCGACCGTGGTGGCGGCGATATTTCCGGTTCGATCCTGGCCAAGTGCCTGGGCGCCGACCTGTACGAGAACTGGACCGACGTTTCGGGCTTCTATTCTGCCGATCCTCGCATTGTGCCCGAGGCTCAGCCCATCGCCCGCGTTACCTACGAGGAGCTGCGCGAGCTTTCGTACATGGGCGCGAGCGTCCTGCACGAGGAGGCCGTGTTCCCTGTGCGCGAGGCGGGTATTCCGCTGGTCATCAAGAACACCAATGCGCCGCAGGATCCCGGCACCATCATTAGCGAGACGGCCGATGAGGGCGAGGCAGAGCCCATCATTACCGGCGTGACCGGCAAGCGCGGCTTTGTCGCCATCAACGTGGCCCGCGACCGTACCAAGCCCCGCGTCGGCTTTATGCGCCGCGCGCTTTCGGTTTTCGAGCGCTATGACGTTTCCGTCGAGCATATGCCCACCGGCGTCGATCGCTTTGGCGCCGTGGTGCAGGAGCAGGATGTGCGCGATTCGCTGTACTCGCTCGTGGGCGACATTCAGCAGGAGGTCGAGCCGCTCGAGATCGAGGTTGTTGAGGGCCTGGCGCTCATCGCGACCGTCGGCCGCAACCTGCGCGGCCGCGCCGGTATTTCCGGCCACCTGTTTGGCATGCTCGGCCAGGCCGGCGTGAGCGTGCGCATGATTTCGCAGAGCTGCGACGAGATCAACATCATCATCGGCGTGGAGGAGAAGGACTTCGATCTGGCGATCCAGACCATTTACCGTGCCTTCTCCGATGAAAACGGCATTGTGAAGGTCTCTGACCTGGAGGCTTCCGCGCCGGTTGATCCCGCTCTGGCCGCGCTCAAAAAGTAGTGACTGCTCGGTAGGTTTTTGGGTCATGTCTCAAAAATCTACCGTGGGGCGTTTCGTTTCGGTTTCGTTTCGACGGGGCGGGTTTCATATCCGTCCCGTTTTTGTATAAACTGGGCAAGACTATTCAGCCTGCTCGGCGTGCGGGCAAAAGCCACAACCTTAAAAGGGGGAAGCATGAAACAGTACACGGTTGCTATTTTGGGCGCGACGGGAGCTGTTGGCACCCAGATGCTCGAGTGCCTCAACGAGCAGGAGTTTCCGGTTGGCAAGCTCAAGCTGCTGGCGAGCGCGCGCTCTGCGGGCAAGACCGTCGAGTTCCGCGGCGAGCAGGTTGTGATTGAGGAGGCTTGCCCCGAGGCTTTTGAGGGCTGCGACATCGTACTCGGCGCTGCCGGCGACGATATCGCCAAGGAACTGCTGCCCGAGGCCGTCAAGCGCGGCGCCGTCGTGGTCGACAACAGCCATGCCTTCCGTCTGGATCCCGAGGTGCCGCTGGTCGTGCCCGAGATTAACGCCGATGACATTAAGTGGCACCACGGCTTGATCGCCAACCCCAACTGCGCGACTATCATCGGCCTGGTTCCCACGTGGCCGCTACATCAGCTCGCCGGCGTGAAGCGCATGATCGTGTCCACGTATCAGGCAGCTTCGGGTGCTGGCACTCCCGGTATGGCCGAGCTCGAGGCTCAGCTGGCCGCTCTGGGCCGTGGTGAGGAGATTCCCGAGCCGCGCGCCTTTGCCGCCCAGCTGGCGAGCAACCTGATTCCGCAGATTGGCGGCGTCAAGGAGGAGGGCTTTACCTCCGAGGAGATGAAGCTGCAAAACGAGGGCCGCAAGATCATGCACCTGCCCGAGCTGCGCGTGAACTGCACCTGCGTGCGCGTGCCCGTGCTGCGCTCGCACTCCGAGAGCATTACGCTCGAGTTCGAGCGCGACATTACGGTTGAGGAGGCCCGTGCTGCGCTGACCGCCGCTCCGGGCGTCAAGCTGGTTGACGACATGAGTGCCGAGGATGCGCACGACCGCTTCCCCATGCCGATGGACACCTCCGACCAGGACCTGATTTGGGTCGGTCGCGTGCGCCGTGATATCTCGAACCCCGAGGCCGCACGTGGCATTACCTTCTGGTGCTGCGGCGACCAAATCCGTAAGGGCGCGGCAACCAACGCTGTCCAGATCGCTAAGCTGCTCTGCGAGTAGGTTGACCTGTCCGGCGGGGGCCGGGTTTAGTTTTCAGAACGTCCTCGACCATGTGTGGCGCCTTGTCCTGCTCCTTCGGAGCCGCGGACAAGGCGCCACACTGGTCTGCGGAGTGTTCTGAAAACTAAGCCCGGCCCCCGCTTGCGGTGACGTTGCTGCGAGCGGCTTGCGATGGGGCCGTTGTTGGTTGGGGCCGCTGGGCTGATGTGGGGGCACGTGGTTGTTGCGGGCCCTAGTCCCGGCGGCGGCCTCGGCGCTTCGCGCCTGCTGCCTGGGGTGACTTTGGGCTTGGTGCGAATTGAGGTCTAATACTTTCCCGAGAAGTGAAGGACCTTATTTGGACCCCCGAAGCATTGGCATATTTTGACCGCTATTTCCTGCGGTTTTGCAGCGCGAATCCTGCGGTTTTGCGGTCTAAAGGTGTGGATGCTCCGGGACTTCGTTTTTACTCGTTCACTTCTCGGGAAAAGTATTAGAGCTCAGCTGGCGGGGGTACCGCCCTGGCGTCGAAGCCCCGCGTCTTCTTCGCTTGATTGGGAAAAACAGCCTCGCTGAAGTAATTGCGAGCTCGCCCGGACGTATCTGCGGGGGTTGTCTGCACAATTCGCGGTATTATGTTGCGGAGTTTTGAAAGGAGCCGCTGGTGGTCACGACGACGTTTGCTTCGCCTTTGGGCGAAATCCTGCTTGCCGCTGATGGCCGCGGTCTGACGGGGCTTTGGTTTGAGGGGCAGGAGCACTTTGGCTCCACGCTTCTCCGTGAAGACTCCGAACATGTTGAAGGCGTCGATGCGGTTTCCGGTACTGGTGGCATGTCGTCGGTGAGTCCGGCAAATGGTGCGGCCTCTTCGGTGCTTGAGCGTTCCTGGGCTTGGCTGAATGCTTATTTTGCAGGGCAGGAACCTCGGTTTACGCCGCCGTTGCATATGATCGGCACGGCGTTTCAGCGTGAGGTTTGGTTTGAGCTGCTTTCGATCCCGCGTGGCGAGGTCGCTACGTATGGCGAGATCGCCCAGCGTGTTGCGGCTCGACATCGTGTGCCGGGAAATGAAGCGCCCGTTGTATCTCCTCGCGCGGTGGGGGCTGCGGTCGCTCGCAACCCTATTTCGATTATCGTGCCGTGCCATCGCGTGGTCGCGGCCGACGGATCGCTCAACGGATACGCCGGTGGACTGGATCGCAAGGAGTGGCTGCTGCGCCTCGAGGGTGCCTATCTATAAGCTGCAGGCGGCCGCAACGCCCATGCGGCAAGCGCGCTCGCTGTACGGGCGTTGTTTGCGGGGCGAGATGTGAAGCCGCCCGTTCCTTAAGTCCGACTAAGCTATAACCTTGCTTTTTTAAATATGCTCATCGACCTGCTAAGGCAGCACTAAGGCGAGTGCGGGTGCGCTATTATCGGCGCTCACGGAGCGCTTGGTGTTCTTGGCACGCATGGACGAGGGCTCGGCGGGCTTTACCATGGCGTCGATCGATCTTTCGGAGGCGGTGAACAAGGCGGCGGCGCCGTTTAAGTCGGTGGCGGTCTCAGGCGGTAAACGCCTGTCGACGTCGATTGCGACCGGCGTGCGGACCCATGCCGATGCCGCGGCGGTGGCACAGGTGGTTGAGTTGCTACTGGACAACGCCACGCGCTATGCGAGCGAGGGCAGCGTGATTGAGCTGAGCCTGTGCGCCGTTTCGTACGGCAAAGGCAAGGGCGCCGCCGAGCTTGTCGTATCGAACGCCGTGGACGAGCTGCCCGAGGGCGACCTGGACCGATTGTTCGATCGCTTCTATCGTGCGGATGCGTCGCGCAGCTCCAAGACGGGTGGCTCGGGCGTGGGCCTGTCCGTGGTGCGTGCCATCGCCGAGGCCCATGGAGGCGCCGCCACCGTATCCGGTCACGGCAACCAGATCACCTTCACCGTTTGCCTTTAAAACCTGCCAAAAAGGAACAGGTTTATTTTGGCAGGTTTTATCTGGGGAAACGTCCGCAGGAGAGGGCATGGGCGGTGTGAACATATGCATCTCTACCTGCTAAAATATAGGCATCGTTATTCGGCTCCTGAGTGGAAAGGAGACGGTCATGCAGTACGAGATCGGCGGAGGGGCTTTCCCGGTTGTTACGTGCAACCTTAGCGATGGCGAATCCATGATCACCGAAAGCGGCGCCATGGCTTGGATGACCCCCAACATGGAAATGTCTACCTCGGGCGGTGGCATCGGCAAGATGTTCTCCAAGGCTTTTTCGGGTGAGGCATTGTTCCAAAACATTTGGACCGCGCGTGGCGATGGCATGATCGCGTTTGGCTCCTGCTTCCCCGGCCGCATCGTGCCAATCGAGATCGGTCCGGGCAAGAGCTGGATTTTGCAGAAGCGTTCGTTCCTTGCCGCGGAAAGTGGCGTCGAGTTGAGCATTCACTTTAACAAGAAGGCAAAGGCCGGCGTCTTTGGCGGCGAGGGCTTTATCATGCAGAAGCTCACGGGCTCGGGTGTTGCTTTTGCCGAGATCGACGGCGACCTGGTTGAGTACGAGCTCGCTGCTGGCCAGCAGATGATTGTGGATACCGGCAACGTGGCCGGCTTTGAGGAGACCGTGAGCATCGACGCTCAAATGGTCAAGGGCGTCAAAAACATCATGTTTGGTGGCGAGGGCGTGTTCAACACCGTGCTCACCGGTCCCGGTCGCATCTGGTTGCAGACGATGCCCATTTCCAATCTTGCGGCAGCAGTGGCCTCGATGACCAACAACAATAACTAGTCCGCATAGGATAGCGCGCGGCGGGCTTACCCTGTCGCGCGCTTTTTTGCTGGCAAACGCCTCGCTTATAGAGTGTGGCTGCGCTGCTACAGCGAGCGTCGTCATCTCGTCACCCTGATAGCTTGCGGCAAGCGTGGCAATGAGGAGTGAGAATTTGAGTGCTCAGTCCCAAGTCATAATGGCGGCCATGCCAACAAGCAAAAACGAGTTGCCGGTGTCACGGAAAGGCGGGCGTCGGTCGATTCCACGTGAGACGGCTGTGCCGATCTGCACGGCCGCCCCTGCGCGTCCCGCGCTGCCCCCAAAGAGGTACGTTTCCCCTTATAAAACCTGCCAAAATAAACCTGTCCCTTTTTGGTCGGTGCGAAATGGGTAATACTAAAGAGTTATCCGACCAGATGGGAATTAATCGATGGCCTATATTGAATTCAAAGACGTCATCAAAGCATACGGCGAGGGCGATGCCCGCATTCATGCGCTCGACGGCGCGAGCTTTACCGTTGAGCGTGGCGAGCTTGCCATTATCCTGGGCGCTTCGGGCGCCGGTAAAACCACGGCGCTCAATATCTTGGGCGGCATGGACACGGCAACTTCCGGCACCGTGACGGTGGACGGACGCGACGTGAGCTCCGCCAACGAGACGCAGCTCGTGGAATACCGCCGCGCCGATGTCGGCTTTGTTTTCCAGTTCTACAATCTGGTCCCCAACCTGACGGCACTCGAAAACGTCGAGCTCGCGGCGCAAATCTGCCCCGATTCGCTCGATGCCGAGCAAACGCTTTGCCAGGTTGGCCTGGGCGAGCGCCTCGCCAACTTCCCCGCGCAGCTTTCGGGCGGCGAGCAGCAGCGCGTGTCCATCGCCCGTGCACTGGCAAAGAACCCCAAGCTGCTCCTGTGCGACGAGCCCACGGGCGCGCTCGACTATAAAACCGGCAAGCAGATCTTGCAGCTGCTGCAGGACACCTGTCGCAAGCAGGGCATCACGGTCATCATCATCACGCACAACTCCGCGCTGGCGCCCATGGCCGATCGCCTGATCCGCTTTAAGAGCGGCCGCGTGGAGAGCGAGACGGTCCAGCAAAATCCTGTGCCTATCGAGACGATCGAGTGGTAGCGCCCATGAATCAGGACCGCCAAAACAGTCAACGCCGCGACGCGCAGAACACGGAGCGCGAGCAGGATTTTACGACCTACCGTACCGCCCAAAGCTCAAACGATATGGTGCCGACGGTTTTTCGCCGTGGCATCTACCGCACGATTCGCGGCAGCCTCAAACGCTTCTTGTCTATCGTTGTGATCACCGCGCTTGGCGTGAGCGTGATGTGCGGCCTTAAGGCGGGCTGCGAGGACCTGTGTGATTCGGTCGACGCCTATTTTGACCAGCAGAATGTCTATGACATCAACGTGCAGTCGACCTATGGTCTGACCGATGACGATCTTGCCGCGATCCAAGAGGTCGATGGCGTCGAGACGGCCGAGGGCATCTATACCGAGACCGCCTATACCGCCGTGGGTACGACGCGCGAGCGTGTCGTCGTACAGAGCCTCTCCAAAGAGAATATTGACCAACCGGTGCTAGTACGCGGCGAGCTGCCCGAGACTTCGGGCGAAGTGGCAGTGACCTCACGTTTTTTGAAGGCTTCGGGCAAGAAAATCGGCGATACGGTGAGCTTTGCCGCCAACGATGCGAGCTCGTCGAACCAAAGCGCCAAGGACCAGTTTGCCGATGGGGACTACACCATCACGGCCGAGGTTCTCGATCCCACTGATGTGAGCTCCGACTCGACGGTCAACGCCTTTCGCGCTGCTTCGACTGCGGACTACAAGTTCTACGTGAGCGAGGATGCCGCGACATCTTCTTCCTACTCCGCTGTCCACGTGGTCGTCGAGGGAGCCAAGAGCCTCAACTCCTATTCGGATGCCTACTCGGCAAAGATCAATGAGGTCAAGGGCAATATCGAGAAGATCCGCGAGGAGCGTGAGAAGGCGCGCGCCCAGGAGCTGACGGTCGACACACCGGCGAGCTTGGACGCGGCTGAGCGTCAGGCGAATATGGTCTTTGGGATCGAGCAGGACAACATCAATCGCATGGCCGAGGGCAGCGAGGAGCGTGCGCAGGCTCAGGTCGACCTGGACCAGCGCCGCGCCGCCGCCGATCAGCAATTCGCCGATGCCCGCGCCGAGCTTTCCGATCTGGGCGAATGCACCTGGTACATCCAGGACCGCGGCAATATCGCAAGCTACTCGAGCGTCGAGAGCGATAGTTCTTCGATTGAGGCCATCGCCACCGTATTCCCGTTTATCTTCTTTATCGTCGCCGTGCTCATCAGCCTCACCACCGCCACCCGCATGGTCGAGGAGGAGCGCACGCTTATTGGCCTGTACAAAGCACTCGGCTATTCGCGCGGACGTATCCTGTCCAAATACGTGGACTATGCGCTGTGGGCATGCCTGATTGGCGGCGTGCTCGGCAACGTCATCGGATTCGTGGGCCTGCCGCTGTTCCTGTTTACAGTGTTCGACGACATGTACTCACTGCCCCAGATGCTGCTTTCGTACGACATCGTGTCATCGCTCGTATCGGTGGCGTTGTTTACCGTGGGCGTGGTGGGCGCCACGATTATCGCCTGCCGCCACGAGATGGCTGAGACCCCGGCCTCGCTCATGCGTCCCAAGGCCCCGCGCGCCGGCTCGCACATCTTGCTTGAGCGCATCGGCTTTATCTGGCGCCGCATGGGCTTTTTGAACAAGGTGGCAGCGCGTAACCTGTTCCGTTACAAAAAGCGTGCCTTTATGACTATCTTCGGTATCGCCGGCTGCACGGCGCTTGTGATTTGCGGCATGGGCATCCGCGATACGTCGGTGGCGCTCTCGCCCAAGCAGTACGGGCATATCACGCGCTACGACCTGCTGGCGGTTGCCAACCCCGATGACTTTACGCAGACGTGCGCGGCGTTGGATGAGCGCAGCGCGGCCAATGATTCCAACGTGACCGTGACTTCGACGCTGCCGATCATGACCGACAACGTCACTTTTACCTTTGGCGGCAAGAGCGAGACCGTGCAACTGATCGTGGTGCCCGATGACCGCACGGGTGACTTGGGCGATTACGTGCGCCTGGAGGATGAGCCCAAAGAACCGCTCGCCCTGCGTGACGGGGATGTGTATTTGAGCAAGAGCTCTCAGCTGGTGCTGGGGATCAAGCCGGGTGACACGGCTCACGTCCAGGATTCGTCGCTCAATGTTGCCAAGGTCAAAGTCAGCGACATTTCGCTCAACTATCTGGGCAACACGCTTTACATGACGCAGGGTACCTATGAGCGCGCGTTCGGTCGAAGCGCGCGCCTCAACGGCATCCTTGCGCTGCTCAAGGGCTCGTCGGCCGATCAGATTGCGTTTAGCAAGAAGCTTAAGAGTGACGGTTGGCTCACAATTTCGAGTACGGCCGAGCATTGGGAAAACTATGAGGCGAACTTTACGATTATCAATTCGGTCGTGGTGCTCGTGACCTTTATGGCGGCGTGCCTGTCGTTTGTGGTGGTGTTTACGCTGTCTAATACGAATATTTCGGAGCGCGAACGCGAGCTGGCGACCATCAAGGTGCTGGGCTTCCGCCGTGGCGAGGTGCATCACTACGTCAACAAGGAGACGTTGATCCTCACAGCGATCGGCGCTGCGCTGGGCGTGCCGCTGGGCGGCTTGCTGGCCGAGAGCTTTACCTACATTTTGCAGATGCCGTCGCTGTACTTTGACGTCGAGGTCGAGCCGCTGAGCTATGTGCTCGCCGTGGTGCTTTCCTTCGGCTTTACGATCATCGTCAACCTCGCTACCAATCGCACCCTCAATAAGATCGACATGGTCGGCGCCCTCAAGAGCGCCGAGTAGCCTGCCAAAAAGGGACAGGTTTATTTTGGCAGGTTTTATCGGGGCAAACGCCGGACAACCATTAGGTGGCCCGGCGTTTGCCCCGTTTTGCTGGGGATGTCTGTCGTTCAGTGCTCTTACTGGCCAATCCAGTGTTGCGCATAGCTCTTAATGTCCTCGGTAAAACCGTCAAGGTCGTCAAGGGTGATCACGCTGTCGATAAGCAAATTGGCTATCTCGCGGTGCATTGTGCTGCGGCGAATGTCGTTTGCAATTACGCCTGAGGACAGCTTGTCTCTATTGAGGCGCTCTTCTAGTGCCCAAAATCTACTGGACGCTTCGCTGTCGCCGTTCAGTATCTCAACGTACTGGCCGATGAGCTTTTCCATATAACGTTCTTGCCATTGAGGAAGCATTTTCTTGAACAGCTTCCAGTCGCTTTCGGCTACGTCGCGCATATGTCCTCCGCTCGTCAAACGGGCTTTCCATTTGCCTTTCATTCTATTTGGCTTTCGCTCACAGGCGTGGATGAGAGGCTCTCTTTAGCCTTCGAGATTGGGCCTGAATGGGTGGTTTAGGCCTGTTTGCGGCACTTCCATTGTTTGCGGCACCAGCGCATGAGCGCCTTTATGACGGGAATCGTGATGAGGATGATCCATGCAGGATGGGGCTGTCCCAAACAGAGCCACATGTAGAGGAACCAAGCGATGGCGGCTGCCGGGTAGATGGCCTCGATCAGCTTAGACAGGTGGCGCCGATCGATGAAGTCACCAATCGCGTAGTAAACGGGAACCAAAAAGACGAGGAAGAGTCCCGTGGCCCATGTGCCGTAGACAATGCCGAGCACCAGATAGGCGAGAGTGACAAGTGCGGGGAAGGGGAATTTGTTCCATGCACGTCCGACCTTGGTGTGGAAATGCTTGCCATGATGGTCGAGCTTGTCGTGTGCTTCCTTCCAGCTGGAAAACGTCTCGCCGTCGATGGTGACGGTGCCATCGTCATTGGTGCGCACGCTATGTCCATCGTCCTCAAGCGTATCGATATGCACGCCGCCCGGCCCCACATGCACCTCTTCGCCCTTGCGCTCGTTGGTCACATGGATGCCGCTCCAACCAACATGGACTTCTTCGCCTTTATTGGGATCAATGACGTGGATACCGCGCGCGAGGGAAATATCGACAAGTGGCTTATCGCTGCAATCAGCGTGCTCAGTAGAAGCCTCAGCCTCTTCAGCCTTATCTGAAGCTTTGGTGCCGGCGTTGCTGTTCTGTGCCTCATCATCAGCCTGTGAGTCATCAGCGCTAGCCACCGCCTCCCCATACAGCAGCTCATCCAGCGACACGCCATACAGCGCGGCGAGCGCAATAAGGTTATCGGTATCGGGCGAGGATTCGCTGCGCTCCCATTTACTGACAGCCTGACGACTCACACCCAGCTGGGCGGCAAGCGCCTCCTGAGAAAGCCCGGCAGCCTTGCGGCGATCGACGAGGCGCTGTGCCATCGCAAGATCCATGGTGGTTCCTTTCGTTTGATGGTCGAATCGAATGAGCCGAGTATGCCGAGAACAACCGGTAGCGACCACCATTTCTAGTTAGAATCTGCCCCAACCCTACCGCAACTACCGGTAGCAATCCCTAACGACCAGCCATTTCAGGACAAATGTCAGTGCTACTCTCAGCTAAGAGCCTGCAACATCCCAAAATCTCAGCCCACGCACTTGCAGCAAGAAGACGAATAGCCTCGGCCTCCCTAGTTACCGCAGGAGGCCCCAGGGCTTTCCTCCCAAATCTTTCCGCAGGACGGAAGGACCCCGCCGCGCGAAGCGCGCAGCGGGGTCCTGACATGTCCGAGGACGATTTGGGAGGAAAGCCCTGGGGCCTCCGATGAGAGCAGTTCCAGCCGAGGCTATTCGTCGCCGAAGCTGATGCCCAACGCCTTGGCCTCGCGCACCAGGTCGCTCTGGGGGTCGACATATTTGAGCTTGCCGGCGACCTCCTCGAGCGGCATGTGGCACATCTTGCCGTCACACAGGGCAATCATGTAGCCAAACTCGCCGCGTAGGCAGCCGAGCGCTGCCTCGACGCCGCACTGGGTCGCAAAGATGCGGTCCTGGGCGTCGGGCTGGCCGCCGCGCTGCGTGTGGCCGGGGATGGCGACGCGGGTCTCGCGACCGGTCTTGGCCTCGATCTCCTTGGCGATGTCGTACACGATTGACGGGCTCGTACGCTCGGCGAGCTTCTTCTTGTACTCCTTCTTGGACAGCGCCGCGTCCTCCTTGGAGATAGCACCCTCGGCGACGGCTACGATGGTAAAGCGGCTGCCGGTCTCCATGCGATGCTCGATGGTCTTGATGACGTTATCCATGTCGTAGGGGATCTCGGGAATCAGGATGACGTCCGCGCCGCCCGCGACGCCGGCGTACAGCGGGATCCAGCCAACCTTGTGGCCCATGATCTCGATGACAAACACGCGGCCGTGACTCGAGGCAGTGGTGTGGATGTCGTCGATGCACTTGGTGGCGACGTCGATGGCGCTCGTAAAGCCAAACGTCAACTCGGTGCCCCAGGTGTCGTTATCGATGGTCTTGGGCAGGGCGATAACGTTGAGGCCCTCTTCGCGCAGGCGGTTGGCGGTCTTGGTGGAGCCGTTGCCGCCCAGCATAAACAGGCAGTCGAGCTGCAGCTTGTGATAGGTGTGGACCATCGCGGGCACCTTCTCGACGCCGTCGGCCTCGGGAATGTCCAGACGCTTGAACGGCGTACGGCTTGTGCCCAGGATGGTGCCGCCGCGGGTGAGGATGCCGCTAAAATCGGCGGGCGTCATGACGCGGAACCTGCTGTAGATAAGGCCCTGGTAGCCATCCTCAAAACCATAGATCTCGATAGGCTCTTTGCTATTGGTCATAAGCGTTTTGACAATGCCGCGCATGGTGGCGTTGAGCGCCTGGCAGTCGCCGCCACTGGTAAGAAGACCGATCCTAAGCATGATGAATCCTTCCGGGCAAGTTATAATATGCGCATAAGTTTACCCCCGCACACTGTTGATACGGGGGTAAAACGTGTTAGCTCAAGCGTATGGAAATGTAAGCAACGTCAGGGAACGTAAGGTCGACGGGCCTGGCTCCTTACAGTGCGAAGGCGTCGACGTCGCCCCAGTGGCGGCGCAGCGTAATAGCGGCGGCGGGTTCGGTATTGTCAAAGACGACCGACCATTGCGTATTGCTGGTGATGTCTTCCGGATTGGGCTCTTGCGCTGCGGCGCGTAGGGCCTTCCAAGCGACTGCCTCGTCTTGGGCACCGACATGGGCGTCCAGGACATCGGCGATTGCGACGGCGCGCTCTTTACCATGGCCCAGCTCGCCATTCTTTTGGTTGGGCAGCACTTCGTCGTCATGGCAGGCATAGAAGTTCGTAACCTGGCGCACAGGAGTCGCTTTGAAAGTGCGGTCCGGATCGCGCGGATCCCACTCCACCACCCGCGCGTCACCGGCGGCGTCGTTGACAAAGAAGTGGTAATCGCGTCCTGCCATGGCGTGCATGTCGTAGGCGGAAAGCAGGTCGACAGCTTCTTGCGTGGTGGCGGCACGGTCGAGCACCAGACGGATGGCGAGCGAGGTATTGATGACGGGGCGTTGCGTGTCCTGGTCACAGGGCTTGGAATCCAGGGTGAGTACGGCAATGGACACGCCGCATTCGTTAACACCGTCGAGCTGGGCAAACGGGCCCATGAGCGCGGCGGCGCGTCCGGCGACGGAGTCAAGCGGAGTGTTATCGCCCAGGTTATTGAGGGCGGCAAACCCGATGGAGGCATAGCCGTCGCGCGGGTGATTGCGCACCAGCAGCGCCGAGGTGTCGTCCTTAAAGTCGTAATTGCGACCGGTGCGCACGCGGCCTTCGGCATCTACGGCGACAAAAGCGCTGCAGGCAAACTGGGGCGCCTGGACATGTGCCGGCACACCGGGCAGCACCTGCGCCACCACGGCATCGATGTAGGCCTGGTCGTCGCGCACGCCAGCGGCGATGATGCGATCAAGATCGTAGTCGTAAGCAATGTCGATCGCGTACAGGTCATAGCCATCCGCGTAGCCGGTCAAACGTTTGAGCGACGCGGCGGACTTGATTTGCTTGTGATAAACGATACCGGTGGCAGCGGCAAGGCCGACGGCGACACCCGCGACACCGCAGGCGATGGCAATGTTACGTGGCTTCATGACGACTCCTCTCGTCCTGTTAGTGCAATTGTCGCAAAAGGAGCACGGGCATGATGACTCAACTTGGTGAGCGGCGCGGAATTAAGCATGGAATGAAGAGTGCGGCGCTGGCGCGGCGGGGTATGCTGGAGGGGATCATCAGCCCAGCGAAAGGGGAGAGCATGACGGATCAGGAAACGCCCGAGCGCGCGCATGTGACGGCCGACGATATCGAGGCCGCCAACGACCTTATCGACTTTATCGAGGCATGCCCCAGCATGTTCCATACGGCGGCGACCATTATGGCCGAGCTCGACGAGGCGGGCTTTACCTACCTGCCCGAGAATGCGGCGTGGGATATCGAACCGGGCGGGCGTTATTACACGCAGCGCAACACCTCGAGCGTCGTTGCCTTTAAGGTGGGCGAGGACCTGGCCGCGACATGGGGCGAGGACGGCGTTGCCGGCGACTACCATTTTCAGCTCACGGCGTCGCACAGCGATTCGCCGACGTTTAAGGTCAAGGCCGTGCCCGAACTCGACGGCGCGGGCGAGACGCTGCGCCTGAACACCGAGGCCTACGGCGGCATGATCGATTACACCTGGTTCGACCGTCCGCTGGCGCTTGCGGGCCGCGTGCTGGTGCGCGAGGGTGACCGCATTGAGAGCCGCCTGCTTGCCACCGAGCGCGAGGTCGCTATTATCCCGAGCCTTGCCATCCATATGAACCGTGGCGTCAACGAGGGCTTTGCTCCCAGCCGAGCCGTCGACCTGTGCCCGCTCATCAGCGCCGGCGATCTTAAGCAGGGCGACTTTGATGCTCTGATCGCTGACGAACTGGCTGTTGATCCTGAGCAGATTCTGGGCCGCGATCTGTTCCTCGTCAACCGACAGGATGCGCGCATTTGGGGCTGGGCCGACGAGTTTATCTCGACGCCCAAGCTCGACGACCTGGCCTGCGCCTACACCTCGCTGCAGGCATTTTTGGGTGCCGAGAACGCGCACGACGTTTCGGTCTTCTGCTGCTTCGATAACGAGGAGGTCGGCTCCGAGACCAAGCAGGGCGCCATGTCGACGTTCTTGGCCGACGCGCTGCGCCGCATCAACGGATCGCTGGGCTTTGACGATGAGTCGTACCACCGTGCGCTTGCCGCTTCGATGCTCGTGAGCTGCGACAACGCGCATGCCGTGCACCCCAACCACGCCGAGAAGTGCGACGCCCGCAACCAGGTTGTGCTCAACGGCGGCATCGTCATCAAGGAAGCCGCCAACCAGCACTACTGCACCGATGCCTTTAGCCGCGCGGTGTTCCAGGCCATCTGCGATGACGCCGACGTGCCCACGCAGGCCTTCGCCAACAAGAGCGACATGGCCGGCGGCTCCACGCTCGGCAATCTGTCCAATATGCAGGCGAGCATGCATGCCGTGGACGTGGGCCTGCCGCAGCTTGCCATGCACTCGAGCTACGAGACCGGCGGCGTGCGCGACGTAATGTACGCCATCCGCGCCCTCACCGCCTTCTACGAGCGCGACCTAACCATCAACGGCGCCGAAAGCGTGGAACTCTAAATGCGAGCCGAAGAAATGAAGGCCGAGCGTGGGGCTCAGCTTATTGATCGGGGTTTACAGCTGTTCGTCGCCGCTTGCCATGAGTCAGGGGTCGACGTGTCCAAGGCGCGACCAACGAGTGCTGAAGAACTCAAGCGTAACGCCTATTCGGACCGCTATGACGAGGAGACGGACTGGCTCTAATAAGCGAAGTGTCGAAAACGCTAGATGTATGTTTGATATCACTTTGGCGAGAGTGTCGCAGACAGAACTACCGGTATGGCGCAAGCCAACCTGACCCCATTGCGCCAAACCTACCAAAAAGGGACAGGTTTATTTTGGCAGGTTTTATCTGGGCAAATGCCACAACGCCAACGGCAAGACGGAACTGCTAAGGCTTGCAGATGAAGCCGACGCCAGCGAAACGCCGCAGGTAGAGCGCACGCCAGCGAGAGCCCGCCGTTTGAGCCAAGGTGCCGTGAAATGAAAAGGCGCTGACCTTCTGGTCGCGCCTTTGAAATTGAACGGCAGATTGGCCAAACGGCGGGCTCGCAGCGTCGAGTGGTCCGCCGTTCGTTAGAACGGCGGAACCTAAGAGCGCAGCGTCGAGGGGTTCCGGCGTTTGGTAAAACGCCGGAACAAATCAGTGCTCGATCCAACAACGTAAAGTTTCGCCGGCCTGCAGGTGACGCAGATTCTCCGCGGCGATGTCGACCACGTTGTTGAGCGTGGCTGCCAGGTGGAACCAGCCGGAGACGTGCGGCGTGATGAGCATGTTGGGCGCATCCCACAGGGGGCTTGTCGCAGGCAGGGGCTCGGGGTCGGTGACGTCGACCGCAGCGCCGGCAAGATGTCCCGACTCCAGGGCGGCAACCAAGTCGTCGGCGACCACAAGATCGCCGCGGCCGCCGTTGGCAAAGAAGGTGCCCGGCTTCATCGCGGCGAAGAACTCGGCGTTCGCCAGGCCGCGGGTCTCGGGTGTGCTGGGCATAAAGGATGCGACGACGTCGGCCTCGGCCAGGCGCTCGGGCAGGGCGTCCATGCCGTCCATGTCCTCAAACACAATGGGGTAGACGAGCGGATGGCGCTTGATGCCGCGGACGTGCGCGCCCATGCTGCGGCAGAGCGTGGCAAAGTGGCCGCCAATGTCGCCCGCGCCCAGCACCAGCACGTTGGCGTTTTTGAGCGAGGTGACCGGACCTAAATCCTCCCAGCGATGTTCGCGCTGCAGGTCCTGGTAGCCGGGCAGGTGCTTCATCATTGACAGCACCATGGCAAACATGTGCTCGCTTACGGCCTGACCGTAGGCGCCGATCGAGCAAGACAGCTTGGCGTCGGCCGGCACGGTGCCGGCGGCAAGGTAGTCGTCATAGCCGGCGGTCTGCAATTGCAACAGCTGGAGATGCTCGCATGCCGTGAGCATGTCAGGGTCGATGTTGCCCAGGATCACGTCGGCATCGGCGACCTGCTCGCGCGTGGCGGCGTCGGAGCTCGTGTAGATAAAGTCCTCGCCCGGAGCGCTCGACTCAAGAATTGCGCGATGGCGGTCGTTGACGGGCAGCAAAACCAGGATGTTCACAAGCAGTCCTTTCCGCTCGACCTGCCAAAAAGGGACAGGTTTATTTTGGCAGGTTGTATCAGGCAAAACGTTCAAATAAAACGCCGGGTGCAAGACGAGCGTGCCCGTCAGCATCCGGCGCATCCGCGGCTACCAGCTCAGCAGCTCGTAGCCGTCCTCGGTCACCACGAGCTGTACCTCGCACTGGGCCGAATCGCTGCCGTCCTTGGTGCGCACGCACCAACCGTCACCCTTGCTAATCTTGATGTCGGGCGCTCCGGCATTGACCATGGGCTCGATGGTAAAGACCATGCCCGGAGCCATGATGGTGTCCACATCGGGCGCCTCGGTGGTAAAGCCTACAAACGGGTCCTCGTGGAACTCCTTGCCAATGCCGTGTCCGCCGTACTCGCACACCACGCTAAAACCGGCGTCCTCGACCGTCTTTTGCACGGCCTCGGCCATAACAGAGAGCGGCAGCCACGGCTTGACGGCGGCCAGGCCCGCTTCCACGCTGGCGCGGGTCACGTCGACTAGGCGCTGGCGCTCGGCCGAGACCTCGCCGATGCAGAACATGCGGCTCGAATCGCTAAAGTAGCCGTCCAGAATCGTGGAGCAGTCCACGTTGATGATATCGCCCTCGTGCAGCACGTCCGTATCGCAGGGGATGCCGTGACAGACCACATCGTTGATCGAGGTGCATACGCTCTTGGGATAGCCCTCATAGTTGAGGTCGGCCGGCGTGCCACCGTGCTCGATGGTGTAGTCGTAGATCATCTGGTCGATCTGGTTGGTGGTCATGCCCGCGGCGATGTGCTCGCCCACGTAGTCGAGCACGCCCACGTTGATGGCGGCCGAACGCTTAATGCCTTCGATATCGGCGGGCGTTTTGTAGAGTGTGCGGGGCAGAACCTCCCAGCCCTCTTCCCACAGGCGCTCGAGGCGCTCGTCGAAGGCGCTATGGCATTTCTTATATTTTTTGCCGCTGCCGCACCAGCAAGCATCGTTGCGGCCGGGCACGGGTCCGTTGTCAAACATGGCTAACTTCCTTTCATTCGCAGCTAGTATAGCCCACCCACGCGTCCATAAAAGTTGCGGTGATATAGTTCCGATTTAAGCGGTTTAACAGCATAAATAGGAACTATATCACCGCAACTGATGGAGCGGGATGGCGGGCACTAGCTGCTGCGTGGTTTCGCTAGTAGCTCACCTGGCAGGGGATGCCGAGGGCGCGTACGCGCGCGGCAATGGCGTCGAGCACCTCGGGCGCAGCTTTGGCAAGGCCGGCGACCGGCGTCTCGCGCGCCACCGTGTAGATGGTCGCTTCTTGTGGGCGAATGCGCTCAAGCGCCGCGAGCCAGGGGGCAACGTACTCCTCGCCGGTGTTGTCGATGGGCTTGCCCTGATACTCGCCGGTCAAAAAGATCGTCTGGATAATAACGTGACCGTCAAAGCTTGCGAACGTCTCGATCTGGTGCTCGACGTCGTAGGCGCCAACGGGCTGGTCGAGCAGCTGGATAAACGCCGGGTCGACGATATCGAGCTTGAGGATGTTGTCGTCGACCATCATGAGCGCGTCGTGCACTTCGGGGCGGTCGGCGCGCGTGCCGTTGGAGAGCACGGCGATCTTGGAGTTTGGGGCAAGCTCGTCGCGCAACGCGACGGCGCCGGCGATGGCCTGCGGAAACTCCGGTGCGGCGGTGGGCTCGCCGTTGCCTGCGAAGGTGATCACATCGGGGAGCTCGCCCTCGGCTGCCATCTCGCGCAGCTTTGCCTCGAGCGCGTCGAGTACCACGGCAGCCGTGTTGTACGGCTCATGACAGGGGCGCTCGGCGTTGAGGCCGTTTTCGCAGTAAATGCAGTCGAACGTGCAGATTTTGCCGCTGGCCGGCATCATGTTGACGCCGAGCGAGAGGCCAAGGCGACGGCTGCGAACGGGCCCAAAGATGGGGCTGGCATTCAAAAACGTAGACATAGGCATATGCTCCTCAAGACAATTGTGCCTAAGCATAGCATCGGCTCCAAAGCAAGGTGTGGGCTCTTGCTTTACAAGTTTCGTTTTTTCACGTCGCTCATTATGCCGTGCCATGAAAAGCCTCGGGTCGGGTACAGTTAATCTGTTAACAAGGCGTAAGGCAATGCGGGTCCATCCAACCGCACTGACGTGCAACTGGATGAGCATTGATGATGGGGGCACAACATGGATTTTACGGTCGAGAACGCGGGCACCACGATTGCCTGTCGCGAATATGCCGGCCCGGATGTGTCGCCTGATACTCCTGCCTTGGTGTGCGTGCACGGTGCTTGTGTCGACGGCACATTTTTTGACGGTATCGCTTGTGAGCTCAGCCGCAACTACCGCGTAATTGCCTACGACCGCCGCGGCTGCGGTGGCAGCAGCGATGCGGCAGACGGCAGCTATGATCTTGCCGCTCAGGCCGCCGACCTGCAAGCCGTGATCGAACACGTTGGCGCTCCGGCAAATGTGCTTGCGCATAGCGCCGGTACGTTGGTGGCGCTGGAGCTTCTCCGCACCGAACCCCATCTCGTCGCCCGTACGATTCTGCATGAGCCGGCTGTGTCGGCCGAAGGCGTCGGTATGGGCGCAGCTCCGGTTTTGCTCGATATGATTGCGGCTGGAAAGGTTTCAAGGGCGCTCCGGCTTTTCTTGGGAGCCCTCGGCGACTTGGACCCCGAGGCTCCTGGGACGACCGAAGCGGAAGTCAAACATGCCCTGCGCAATGGTCGTTGCTTTATGGCGAACGAATACGGGATTACTATGACCTGCGTTCCCGATTGGAATAGCGTTCGCGCGTCAAAAACGGTGGCCGCCGTGCTCCTGGGCGAGCTCTCGATTGGCACGCCCCGCGAGGCTGGTACGCGAGCGGCTGCCGAATATCTCGATTGCCCTCTCGTGACGATTCCGGGCGCGCATAACGGTCTGCGCGATCGCCCGGCAGCGGCTGCCCGGGCTGTCCGTGGCATCCTGGGGCTCTAACACCCGCAATGGCCAAAGCAGGCTTCACCCGCAAACGTTTCGGCCGTGTTAACAAATGTGCTCAAAACCTCACGTCTGCGACTTCAATCGCGCCGCCTGCCAACTCATAAAAATGTAACAGCATTCACGTACTTACCTGCATCGACAAGGTGTTACCCTTGTACCATTTGGAACCCACCGCTACCATGCGAAACTATCGAAAGGGCCCCATATGCTCAATAATCACGAGGTCAATCTAACCGACGAGGAGGCTGCCGCCGAGGTCGCCCGTGTCGCGAAGACCTACCCCGTGGTACGTTTGCTGTCGGCCGATCAGATTAAGAGCGAGCCTAACTGCCTGCTCGCCGGCGATCGCTGCCCTTGTCTGCGTCAGTCAAGTCTTGAGGCCTTGGCAGACTCCGATGAGGTGTCGGAGCAGCTGCTCAATGATGGTACTGAGTACCGCGCTCGCCTGCGCCCTCTGAAGGTCGAGGGCGAGCCTCATGTCCTGCTGATGGTGCGTCCGATCGATGAGCAAGAGGCCGCAGAAGAGGACCTTGTCTACACCGACGTGCTGACGAGTGTGCGCAATCGCCGATATTACGAGGAAAAGCTCCGAAGCGTCCGCATGAATGCCGGCGTTGCGATGATCGACCTTGATGATTTTAGGGTCTTCAACGATACATGTGGCCGTCATGCCGGCGACCTTGCGCTCGGTGCTGTGGCGACAGCCATACGCAGCGGTGTTCGTTCGACTGACGAGCTTGTGCGTTTTGGCTGCGATAAGTTTGTGGCCGTCATGCCCAATATTCCCTCTGATGACTTTGCCCGTCGCCTGCGTCAAGTATCCGATGCCGTTCATTCCACGATTATTCCGGGGCATGAGCGCGTTAGCTTGACGGCATGCGTTGGTGGCGTTCGCATTAATGGCGAAACGGTCGATGAGGGTGTTAGCCAGGCTGTCCAATTATTGAGCCGCGCTAAGGCAAAAGCCGGTACGGTCGTGACCGATGCCGATTCCATCGAGGCCTTCCAAAGCGAAAAGCCTTTGGTGCTTATCGCCGATGACTCCGAGATGAACCGAGCCATTCTCAGCGAGATGCTCAAGGACGAGCATTGCATCCTCGAGGCCGATAACGGTCGTGCGGCGCTCGACATGGTCGACCGCTATGGCGATGAGTTGTCGCTCGTGCTGCTGGATATTGTCATGCCGGGCATAAGCGGCTTTGAGGTGCTGGCCGATCTGTCGCGCCGATCGGGCATCGACAATCTGCCTGTCATCATGATTTCGAGTGAAGATTCCGATGATATGGTTCTGCGCGCGTACGAGCTGGGCGCCTCAGACTATATCAACCGCCCGTTTGACTCCCGTATCGTGCGCCGCCGCGTAAACAACACCATCCGCCTGTACGCCAAACAGCGCCGCCTGACGAGCCTGCTGTCCCAGCAGTACAACGAGCGCGTCAAGAACAGTCGCATGCTCATCGACATCATGGCTGGCGTCATGGAGCTTCGCAACGGCGAGAGCGGCAGGCACGTTACGAACATCGAGAAGCTGACCGAGCTGCTGCTTGGCTGTCTGGTCCAGCGTACCGGCACGATCTTCCTCGACAATGAGGAACGCTCCACGATCGCCCTGGCTTCGGCGCTGCACGATATCGGCAAGATGTCGATTGACGATGCGATTCTCAACAAGCCCGGACGCCTTACGCCCGAGGAGTTCGAGATCATGAAGACGCATACCACGATCGGCGCCGATATGCTGCTTGAGCTGGGTAGCCATCACGCCGGCAATGCGCTTATGGAATATGCGTACCAGATTGCGCGTTGGCATCACGAGCGCTGGGACGGCAAGGGTTATCCCGATGGCCTCAAGGGCGACGATATCCCCATCGCCGCGCAGGTGGTTTCGGTGGCCGACGTGTACGATGCACTGACGAGTGTGCGCGTGTACAAGGACGCTATCCCGCACGAGGAGGCAATCCAGATGATCCTGGACGGTAAGTGCGGCACCTTTAACCCGCTGCTGCTCGATTGCCTGCTCGAGGTGCAAGACCAAATTGCCGAGACGTTGGCACGCCCCGCCGACGTCGTCGCGTTTCCCACGATTTAGTTTGACCAAAGGAGTTTTTAATCCATGATTTCCATGCGTGAGGCGTATGAGAAGATCGGCGCTAATTATGACGATACGTGCGCTCGGCTGATGGGCGAGGAAATGCTTGCCCGCTTTGCCCTCAAGTTTTTGGATGACGAGAGCATGGACAAGCTGGAGGCTGCCATGGCGGCAGGAGACGCCAAGAGTGCGTTTATGGCAGCGCACACGCTCAAGGGCGTGAGCCAGAACCTGGGATTCAACAATCTGTACGAGCCGGCGGTCGTGGTGACGGAAGCGCTGCGCGGCGCCGATGCCGTTGACGGCGCTCGCGAGGGAATGCATGCGCTGCAGCAGCAATATGCGGCTACGATGTCGGCCCTGCGCGAGGTGGCTGAATAAGAGCTTGCGAGCCTTGGGTTGTCCCAAGTCTGCTGATGTAGTCACAAAAGGGCGCCCCGCCGTACCATGCGGCCGGCGGGGCGCCCTTATCTGTTGTGTGGTTCGCGAGCTAGCGGGCTCGCTTAACCTTTGCCGCTGCCTCGACAAACGACTTCCACAGGTTAAAGTCGGTCTCGAGCGTTTGCCAGGTGTACTCGGGGTGCCATTGCACGCCCAGGCAGAACGGCTGGCCCTCGACCTCGATGCACTCGGGTACGCCATCGGTTGCCTTGGCAACCAGGCGCGTGCTCTTGCCCAGGCGGTCGACGCAGCAATGATGTGCGGAGTTGGTCTGGATCAGCCTGTGCCCGCCAACCGCGCGCTCCAGCAGCGAGCCCGGCACGACTTCGACCGGGTGCACGGGGTCGTTGAGCACGTGGGTATGGCGCCACTGCGTGCGGCCCTCGCGCGCGCCCAGGCTCGGCACGTCCATGCACAGGGTGCCGCCGGTGGCGACATTGAGCAGCTGCGTGCCGCGGCAGGTGGTAAAGAGCGGCTTCTTGGCGCGAAGCACCTCGTTAACCAGCTTAAACTCAAAACGGTCGCGAATCTCGCAGCACAGCGTGGGATCGTAAGGACGCTCGTCGCCCCAGCGTTTGGGATTGACATCGGGGCCGCCGGGAATGGCGATGCCGTCGGCGATATCGACGTAATGACGGATAACCTCAATGTCCTCGGTGATGGACATCTGCAACGGCAGGCCGCCGGCGGCAAGGATAGCATCGACAAAGACACTGGCGATTTCCTCGTTGGGGGAGAGCGTCTCGCTTAAAAACGGCTTTGCTTCTTCCCAGCGCGGCGCGACGAGGATGAGCGGGCGGTCGGCGGGGGCGACGTCGACATGCGGGGTAAAGGACGATGAAGTGCGGGTTCCAATCATGGGCGTGGCTTTCGAATCCGGGTGGACATGGCGCAGGGGCGGCGCGGGGCAAACGCTGTTGATGAATTTGCCCCGCGTGGCAATTGGGTTAGTGGCCCTTGATGGAGTTGAGGAAGTCCTGGGCGCGCTTGGTCTGGGGATGGTCGAAGAACTCATCGGGCGTGCCGGTTTCCACGATCTGGCCATCGGCCATAAACACGACACGGTCGGCCACGCGGCGGGCAAAGTTCATCTCGTGCGTAATGACGATCATCGTCATGCCCTGCTGCGCCAAGCGCACCATGACCTCGAGCACCTCATTGATCATCTCGGGGTCAAGGGCACTCGTGGGCTCATCGAAGAGCATGGCCTTGGGCTGCATGGCAAGAGAACGGGCGATGGCCACGCGCTGCTGCTGGCCGCCCGAAAGCTGTGCGGGTACCTTGTCGGCCTGCTCGGCCACGCCCACGCGGCTCAGCAGGTCCATGGCGCGCTCACGAGCCTCCTCCTTGGACACGCCCAGCACATCGACCGGTCCCAGCATGACGTTCTGCAGTACCGTCATATGTGCAAACAGGTTGAACTGTTGGAACACCATGCCCAGCTCGGCACGCATGCGGGCAAGGTCTTTGCCTTCCTGCGGCAAGGGCTCGCCCTCGATGAGGATCTCGCCCGAGTCGATGGTTTCCAGGCGATTGATGGTGCGGCACATGGTCGACTTGCCCGAGCCCGAGGGGCCGATCACCACGACGACTTCGCCGCGGTCGACCGAGAGATTGATGTCGTTGAGAACGTGCAGGTCGCCGTAGTGCTTATCGACGTGCCTGAGCTCGATCAGCGGCTGATTGCCGGTGGAAGAGGTGCTCTGTGCCATGGTGCTCGGCTCCTTATGACTCGAAATGGTAAAAGCGTTAGCGGATGATCGTCGCGCCGGTCTTGTGCGAAACGTAGACAGCGGCCTTGTTGATCGCGACGTTGATGAGGATGTAGATGACCGCGATAACCAGGTAGACCGACACGAGGGCGTCGTAGTTGGTAATGAGCACGCGGGCATTTTGCATGAGGTCGGGGTAGCTCACCACATAGGCGACGGTGGTGTCTTTGACTACGACCACGAGCTGCGAAATCAACGACGGAATGATAAACCGAATCGCCTGGGGCAATACGATTTTAAAGGTGATTTTGGCCTTGGAGAGACCGAGCGCCTGGGCTGCCTCGACCTGACCACGCGGCACGGCGTTGACGCCGGCGCGGAAGATCTCGGCAAGTACGCCGGCTGCAGCGAGCGCGACGGGAATCGTGAGCATCCAAAACGACGGCAGTGAAATCTTGTACTGAGGCAGCACCAAAAAGAAGAAGTAGATGAACAGCAGGCTCGGCACGCCACGGAAGAAATCGGTGAGCACGCGGCAGACCAGCTGCAGCGGCTTGATGTCGCTGGTACGGCCGAGCATGAGGGCTAAGCCCAGTACCAGCGCGATGGCGCCGGCGGTGAGCGCGACCTTAACCGTGCCCTCAAAACCGGCAAGCAGGAACTTCCAGGTGGTGAGGTGCGTAAAGAAGTACCAGTAATGGACCGAAAGCTGGCCGGTCACATAAAAGCGCTGCAGTACCAGAGCGATGAGCGCGGCCACGGCAACAAGTGAGATGGCGGTGCCGACGCGAATCTTGGCGCGCATCTTGGGGCCGGGAGCCTCGTAGAGCGCATCGCGCATGGTGAGCGCAGAGGTGGAGTGCTTGCTCATCGGAGGATCCTCACCTTCTTATCGATATAGTTGCCAATGTGGCTCACCACAAAGGCCGTGCCCAGGTAGCCGAGCGCCGAGATAAAGAACGCGGCGACGCCGCCGAGCGAGCGCGTGTTGATGTAGCTCACCACGCCGGTGAGCTCCTGCGGTTTAAGCGGCACCTGACTGCCGAGCGCGGTGGTGAGCATGACGGCGATAAAGAGGTTGGTCATGGGCAGCACGCTCGAGCGCAGCGCCTGCGGAATCACGATCTTGGCGAGGATACGGCTGAAGCTCATGCCCAGCGAGCGGGCGGCTTCCACCTGGCCGACACCGACGGTGTTGATGCCGCTCATAAAGTTCTCGGAGCCAAAGGCAGAACCCAAGAGCACTGTGGCGACGATGACGCAGGTGCGGTAGGGCAGGACGACCTTGAGCGGCGGCAGCGCGTAGACGACGATAATGAGCAGCGCGATGCCGGGGATGTTACGGAAGACCTGGACATACAGGTCGCCAAAGACGCGCAGCGGCTTGAGCGGCGACACGCGCATCACGGTGACGGCGACGGCCAGCACCATGGCGATGGCAAACGACTCAAGCGTCATGCCCCAGGTTGCTAGCAGCGCGTCGATATAGTTCTGGCCATAGAGCGACCAGAGCTCGGAGAGACTCATGCGGACCTCCCGCCGGTAAGGAAAGGGGCTCCCGTGTGTACGGAAGCCCCGACAACTCAGTGAGGAAACAGTTTAGCGCAATAAAGCACATCGTGCGTTTCCGTATGGTTTCGTAGCGGCCGTTACTAGGCTCGCTGCCTAGGCGCCGATCTCGGGCAGCTCGGGAACATTGGTGTCGCCCGTACGGTCACCGATGCAGATCTGCCACAGCTCGGTCCAGGTGCCGTCATCCTCGATCTTCTTAAGGAAGTCGTTGACAAAGGCGACACCGTCGGAATCGAGCGGCAGGCCGATGCCGTAGGGCTCCTTGCTGCCGAAGGGCTTGCCGGCAATCTTGTACTTGCCGGGCTCGCGGACCAGGGCGCTCTGCTGCATGTTGTTGTCGATGACGTAGGCATCGACGCGGCCCTGCTGGAGTGCCTGACGTGCCTCCTCGTCGGTCTTGAACTCCTGCTGGCTGGCCTTGGGGGCGAACTCCTCCAGGATGGCGGGGCCGTTGGAGCCGGACTGGACGGCGACGTTCTTGTCGGCCAGGTCGTCGACGCCCTTGATGTCGTCGTTGTCGGCGAGCACCAGGATAGCCTGCTGGGTGTAGTAGTAGGGACCGGCGAAGGAGACGAGCTTCTTGCGCTCATCGGTGATGGTGTAGGTGGCAAAGACGGCGTCAACCTGGCCGTTCTGCAGGACGGACTCGCGCGTGTCCGAGGTCACCTGGGTGATCTCGACCTTGTTCTCGCCCAGGATGTAGTTGGACAGGAGCTGTGCGATACCGGCGTCGAAGCCGCGGGTCTGACCGTCTTTCTCGTTGAGGAGGGAGAAAAGTGTGGAGGTCTGAACGCCACCGATCTTAAAGACACCGGCGTCCTTGACGGCCGTGGCCCAGGTGCTGGCGGCGATGGCGTCGTCATCGGCCTTGGGGCCGTTGTCGACGAGTTTGTCGAATGCCTTGGCATCGAGTATGGTGGAAGCCTCGGTATCTTCGGAGCTCTTGGAGGAGCCGGCGGCGGAACCCTTGTCGGCCTCGGCGCTGGTGTCGGAGCAGCCGGCAAGACCAAGGCCGGCGACGGTTGCGAAGGTGGCGGCGACGAAGCCGCGGCGGTCGAGAACGACCTGCTGGGAGAGGTTTTTGCTCATGGTAGAACACCTTTCTCAATAAAATCCCTAGCGGTTGAGTAGAGTTATACCCTATCGCGCTCAAATGGGTCAACACGAAATAACTCAGAAACATACTTACCTTATGGGTAATTCTTCCTACCAAAAAGGGACAGGCACCTTTGTGGTGGTTCTTGCAGATGTGGTGGCCTGTCTCGCTGCTTTGTCTCAATCTGTAACAGTTAGACGAGGAAATGGGTTCTACCTGTTACAGATCGAGATTTTCTCTTTAGGGGAATTCGAATGTCTCAATCTGTAACATCTGGACGGCCAGAAGGTCTCTATCTGTTACAGATTGAGACAAAGGTCAGGGACTAAGACGTCTTTTCTAGATCTGTAACAGTTAGACGGGAATTCGGGCCATAGATGTTACAGATTGAGATAATTGAGCTGTGAAAACAAAAACCTCCGCATGGGTGCTTCCCTTGCGGAGGTTTTTTACTCGTTGAGTAGCCTTACGGCCTCGGCGGCCATGTTCTCGACCGTCATGCCGTTCTGAGCGAGCAGCTCGTTGGGGTCGTAGCGGTCGGGGAAGCCCTTGGCGATGCCGAAGGTGCGCGTGCGCACGGGCGTGCAGGCCAAGTAGCACGCGACGCGTTCGCCCCAACCGCCGTCCAAGATGCCGTCCTCGAGGGTGACGACAACGCGATGCTCGGCGGCAAGGCTGTCGAGGAACTCGCGGTCAAGCTCGGTTGCAAAGCGAGGGTTGACGAGCGTGGCCTCGATACCGTATTCGGCTGCCAAGCGGTTTGCCACACGCTCGCCCAGCTCAAAGAAATCGCCGAGCGCGAGCACGGCCACGTCGCGGCCCTGGCGCACCACGTTGTAGCGCGCGACACCGTAATCGGCGTCCTCGGCAGGCGCCAAGTCGGGGCGGCTTACCAGGCCAATGCCGGGAACGCGAATCGCCACAGGATGCTCGCGATGGTCGAGCGACCAGCTCAGCATGGACAGGTATTCCTCCATGCAGGAAGGCGCCAGGTAACGCATATTGGGGAGAGCGCCCAGCATGGAAATATCAAAGAACGAAAGATGCGTCTCGGATGTGGTGCCAAAGATCGACGCGCCAAATACAAGGATGGTCGCCGGGGCGTCGTTGAGGCACAGGTCGTGCCACAGCTCGTCATAGGCACGCTGCAAGAACGTACCGTACACGCCAAAGACCGGCTTGGCACCCGAGCGGGCGAGCGCGGTGGCAAAGGTCACGGCGTGCTCCTCGGCAATGCCCACATCGACGAACTGTTTGCCGGCGGCGGCGCGAAGTTCGGGCGTAAAGCCCATGATGTAGGGCGTTGCGGCCGTGATGCCCACAACCTGCGGATCGTGCTCGATGGCGGCGCTGAGCGCCTCGCCCGTAATGTCGGCATAGGTGCGCGGCGCAGGCTCGCTCGGATGGCCCGGGCAGAGCTTGCGCCCAGTCGCCATGTCAAACGGGCCCACATGATGCCAGCGCTCGGGGTCGCTCTGGGCTGGCTCAAAGCCTTTACCCTTGGCGGTGGAGACGTGCAGCACGATGGGATGATCGATATCGCGCAGCTCCTGCAGCGTGTCGACCAGGGCCAACACATCGTTGCCGGCGTCTAAGTAGCGATAGTCGAGCCCCATTGCGCGGAAAACGTTGCGCTCACAGGTGCCGTTGCTGGCGCGCAGCGCGGCCAGATTGCGATACAGGCCACCGTGGTTCTCGGCAATGGACTGGTCGTTATCGTTGACGATGATGATCAGGTTGCTGTCGAGATCGGCGGCATTGTTAAAGCCCTCAAACGCCAGGCCGCCCGAAAGCGAGCCGTCGCCAATGATGGTGATGACGTTGTACGCATCGCCCGCCAGGTCACGAGCGTGCGCAAGGCCGCAGCCCAAGCTCACAGACGTGGAGGTGTGGCCCATGGCGAACAGGTCGTGCTCGGACTCGTCGGGATTGGCAAAGCCAGAAGCCTCACCATAACGCTCCGGATCAATATAAGTGTACGCGCGCCCGGTCAGCGCTTTGTGTGCGTAGGTCTGGTGCGACACGTCAAAGACAATTTTGTCGGTGGGGGAGTTAAACACGCGGTGGAGCGCGACCGTGAGCTCAACGACGCCCAGGTTGGGGGCAACGTGTCCGCCGACGGCGGCGGAGCTTTCGAGGATTGCCTGACGGATCTCGCCGCAGAGCAGCGGAAGCTCGGCGCGATCGAGAGCCTTGACGTCCTCGGGCGTTGTCGTTTGCGTAAGCAGCATCGTTGTGGGTTACTCCATGCGAATCGTGCGCCGGCACTCCCTCGGCCGGCACAATTGCACAAGACAGTCTCGCACATTTTGGCGTTTGATATGTGACGGCGGCGCGGTAATTCGCCAACTGGTGGGGCAAAACGTTTTGTCCGATGCCATACTGATAAGTTCCATGATGATTTTATTCATTGCGTGCAGGCTGTGGCTTGCCGCCGAGCGCCGCCGGAAGGAGGCCGCATGTCCGATACCGTTCGTGCCGAGAAAATCGCGTGCGAAGTAGACCATGCTGCCCGTCAACTGGCACAGGCGGGCCGTCTGGACCTGACGCGCGAGTTTATCCAGCATGGCGATGTGACGGTGTATACGCATGTGACCTCGGTGGCGCGGGCAAGTCTGTCCTTTGCCGAGCGCCTGGGCCGCGTCGGTATCTCCGTCGACCGCTTATCGCTGCTGCGCGGGGCCCTGCTGCACGATTACTTTCTCTATGACTGGCACGATCCCGACCCAAGCCATCGGCTGCATGGCTTTCGCCACCCGTTTTTTGCCTTGGCGCGTGCGGAGGAAGATTTTGAGCTGACGCCGCGCGAGCGGAATATTATCGTACGGCATATGTTTCCGCTGGTGCCGGTGCCGCCGACGTGTCGCGAGGCATGGATTGTGTGCCTGGCGGATAAATGGTGCGCGCTGCGCGAGACGATTGCCGGCCGTCTGCCGCGCAAAGGCGGCGCGAACGATTTGAACGAGGGCCCGAGCGACGGCTCGAGCAAAGAATCGAACGAAAAGAGGAGTGGGTAGACGGTGGGAACCGCGATCGGCATGGCATTTGACGGCGCGACGCTTGCCGCCTGTCCGCTCTCGGCGCTGGTACTCTCGTTTGCCTTCTACGGTTTTTGCGGCTGGGTATGGGAGTCGACAGTCTGCGCCATGCTCAACCACGGACGCTTTGCCAACAGCGGCTTTTTGCTAGGGCCGTGTTGTCCCATCTACGGTGCGGGCGGCATTGCGTGCTGGTTGCTGCTGCGTGGAATCCCAGACGCCTCGAGCCAGTTTGTCGCTGCCGCGCTCGTATGCAGCGTGATCGAATATAGCGTGGGCGTGCTGTTGGAAAAAACGACGGGTGCCCGGTTTTGGGATTACTCGCATCTGCCGTTTAACCTGCACGGACGCATCTGCCTGTACTGGGCCTGCGCGTTTGGCCTGGGTGCACTGTGCATTTGCCGTTTAGTGGAGCCGGCATTGCTGGGGCTGCTTGGCCATCTGCCGGTGCTGATTGTGCGGCTGTCCGCCTTTATCGTCGCGGTCGCGATGATGGTCGACGCGGTGTGCTCGTTGGCGAGCTGGCGGCGTCTGTCTGATCAGCTGGAGCGCGTCCGGGCCGACCTTGCCGACCGCATCAATGAGTCGCTTGCCGATGCCTCGGACTCAATGCTCGAACGTATTCCCGATTCTACGATTGACTCGGTGGCACAGACGCACATCCGTAGCCGTGCCGTTAACGCGTGGCTGGCCGAGCTGGGTGACGCCGCGCTCGATGCCCTGCGCGAGAAGGCTTCGATGCCGACGTTTATCTCGGATGGTGCTCGCGGCCTGGCGCTCGCTGCCCGCCGCGTTGCCGATGTCGCGCCGAGCATGCCGCGCCCGTCGCTCAGTCGTCGCCTTGCCGGCAAGCGCATGAGCCGTCCGGTGCCGAGTGTGTCGCTCAGCCGTCGTGACCTGCGCTTCTTTAACGCCTTCCCGCGTCTGCGCATCAATCGCTACGAGGGCGTCATCCGAGCTACCGACCTCCGCGACCGAGCCCGCGAGCTGTTCCGGCGCTAGCCAGAGCGGAGCCAAGCGCGCCCTTCTCGTTCGCACGTTTCCCGTTCGTTTCGCGCCCGTTGCCGTGCCGTTTCCAAGATTGCGGCACCGTTTCCATTCGACAACGCAGCGTTTAACAACGCCGTATCTGGTCTACACCAGTTGGCCCTCGGCCGCATCATGAGCGCCGACAACGTTCATGCGACCAAGGGGGAGCGAATGTACGATACGGGATCGACAACGTTTATGCTCATCTGCACCATGCTCGTGTTTTTAATGACACCGGGTCTGGCGTTTTTCTATGGCGGCCTGTCCAGGCGCAAAAATGTCATCAACACCATGCTTATGTGCTTTGGCGCCATTGGCCTGGTTGGTGTGCTGTGGATTGTTGCCGGCTGGTCGCTGGCCTACGGTGGCGACGGTTCTAACCCGTTTATTGGCGGCTTTGACCAGCTGCTGTGCCTGCCGGTGCTCAACCAGGTGCTGCAGGCGGCCGAGGGCAATGCTGCGGATGGTGCCGTCTACCCTCAGATCATCAACATCGCCTTCCAGATGGCGTTTGCCATGATCACCGCCGCTATCGTTACGGGCAGTCTGGCAGGCCGCGTTAAGTTTGGTGCCATGACGGCCTTCCTGGGCATTTGGCTGCTCGTGGTCTATGCGCCGCTCGCCCACATGGTTTGGGGCGGCGATGGTTCCTTTATCGGCGACATCATCGGCGCGCTCGACTTTGCCGGCGGCGACGTGGTACACATTTCGTCCGGTCTCACGGGCCTGATTCTCTGCTTAATGCTCGGCCGTCGTCGCGGCTTTGGCATGGTGAGCTACCGTCCGCATAACGTGCCGTTTGTGGCGCTGGGCGCCGGTCTACTTTGGTTTGGTTGGTTTGGCTTTAACGGCGGCAGCGAGTTTAAGGCCGACGCCGTGGCGGCACTCGCCATCCTCAACACCGTGACGGCCAGCGCGGCGGGCATGGTCTCGTGGCTTGTCGTCGAGCGCGTGCACACCGGTCGTCCCACGCTGGTGGGTGCCAGCACCGGTTTGGTTGCGGGCCTTGTGGTGGTTACGCCGGGTGCGGGCTTTGTCGAGCCGTGGGCGGCACTGGTCATGGGCCTGATCGTATCGCCCGTCTGCTATCTGGCCATCAGCCATCTTAAGACCAAGTTCGGCTACGACGACGCGCTCGATGCGTTCGGTTGCCACGGTATCGGCGGCATCTTGGGCGGTGTGCTCACGGGCCTGTTCTGCGTGCCGGAACTCTCGTGGACCGGTAAGGGCGGCCTGTTCTATACGGGCGACATGTCGCTGCTCATCTCACAGATCCTGGGCATTGTGGTGACGGTCGTTATCGTGCTGGTGCTCGACTTGGTGATCGCCGCGGTGGTCAAGGCGCTGTTCCACGGCAGCCTGCGCGTGGACGAGGCCGACGAGGCGCTGGGCCTGGATGCGAGTCAGCACGGCGAGAGCGCGTATCCTTCGTTTAGTGGTCTGGACTAACAGTTTCAAACGTTCTGTCAGACCAACTCTTAAAGAGAGGAATTCACTATGAAGAAAATTACGGCTATCGTGCGCCAGGAGAAGCTTGAGGTTCTCAAAGATGCGCTGCTTGCTGCTGATGTTCGCGGCATGACTATCAACCAGGTGCAGGGCTGCGGCGCACAGCATGGCTGGAAGGAATACGTGCGCGGCAACGAACTGCTCGTCAATACCATCCCCAAGGTGCAGTTCACCCTCATCTGCGCCGATGAGCACGTTGACGGAATTGTCGACATCATCTGCAATGCCGCCCGCACCGGTGCCGTTGGAGACGGCAAGATTTGGGTCGAGCCGGTCGAAGAAGTCATCCGCATTCGCACCGGCGAACACGGCCCGGCCGCGGTGTAGAATCGACCGTCTGCCATCCGCAACGTTAAAATGCTGCAATGAGGCACAAGACTTGCGTTGCGGATGGGCGGATTATGGGTCGCAATAAATATCCCGAGGAGACGGTCGCGAAGATTCTCGACGCGGCACTGGAGCTATTCTGTGCACAGGGTTATGAGGGGACGAGCATTCAAGATATCGTTGACCGTCTCGATGGCATGACCAAGGGCGCTGTCTATCATCACTTCAAGAGCAAAGAAGAGATTTTCAACGCCGCGTTTGATCGGGCGATGACTCCGATTGTTGAGCACCGTCGCTCGATGCTTGGCGTCGGTAATATGACCGGCGCCCAAAAGCTAAAAAGGCTGTACGCGCCCGAGTCTGTCGTTCCACAAATTGAGCTATGGGCACGCATGCATCCTGCGGCGGATCCGGTAAAAAGCTCGCGTCTGCTGGCGATGCAGTACCAGGGCTCGTTTGACGAGTCGGCCGATGGCTGTCTCTTGCCAGTGATCGAGGAGGGCATCGACGACGGCTCCATTGCGTGCGAATGCCCGCGCGAAGCGGCGGAGGCCGTATCGTTGTTGGCGAATCTTTGGCTGCTGCCATTGTTCCGTCCGCTCGAGCCCAAGGAGCGAATGCTCGCTCGCGCTCAATGTTTGGCGCAGATGGCCTCTGCGGTGGGACTCGATTTGGGCGAGGAAGTGCTCCAGACAACGGCACGGATTTGGGACGTATGGGACCGTGCCGGGTGGTAATATAGATACTGACGGTATGTAATTGATTTGAGAGGGCAGCTTCGGCTGCCCTTTTCAAGTCGATAAATACATACTAGTGGTATGTATAGGGGGTGGGCTTATGGCTGGGCTGAGAGACGTCGGCGTCTCGTTGAAATCAAAAACAGTGCGGTCAATCAGGCTCGCGGAACTTCTGGTTGCGCAGCTGTGCACGTATTCGATGCTGTCGGCGCTGTGCTTTGCGTATCCACTTTACTTGTTCGATCGCAGTGGATCGTCAACGTTATATGGCGTCGTCGCGGCGATAGCGTTCATACCCGGCGTACTTGCAACTCCGGTTGGCGGAATCTTGGCGGATAGGGGAAGACATCGCGAGGTCCTCGTGGCCCTCGGCATTGCTCTGATGACTGCATCACTGCTGTCTATCCCCATGAAGCGCTCGTTGCCTCTTGCGGTCGTCGTAGTAGCGATACTTTGTGTTCAATATGGTGTTCAATCGCTGCTAAAGCCAATGCTCCAAATTGAGACGGTGCGCATGGCGGGTGAAAAGAAGGTTGAGCGGGCCACTGCATTGGTTTCGCAGGTGACCATGGTGAGCAATATCTTGGGTCCTGTGGTCGGGACGGCAGTCTATGGGTGCTTTGGCATCGATGCTCTTTGCACAATCGCGTCGGTAACGTTTGCGATTTCAGCTCTGTTGTTTGGTGGCGTACTCAAGCAAAATGCCTCATCTGAAACGATGGGAGACGGCGCGACTCGTACGACATGCCGAAACGATTTTCGGGAGTCGATTCGGTATCTGTTGCAAAATGCATCATTGGTCGCTGTGATTTTGCTTGCGGCCGTTTTGAACCTTGCGTTGGTTGGGCTAACGATTGGCGCTCCCATTATTGTTACAAAGCATCTCGGCATGCAATCGTCCTGCGTTGGGATAGTTGAGGTTGCTCTGGGCCTGGGTGGTCTTACCGGCAGTGGCTTGGTCGGCATTTGGCCGCATCGCTTTTCTCTCAATAGCATATGTCGATATGTTGCGATGATCTGTTTTGGAGTCGCACCGATTATTGTCGCGCAACTGTTCGGCGCAGATGCATGCGTGTTCACCGTGTTTGCGGTTGGTTCGGCATGGATCATGGTGTGGGCAAGCATTGCGTCGGTTGAAATCATCGCGTTTGTTCAGCGGGTAGTGCCGACTGAGCTCTGCGGAAAAGTGCTTTCGGTCGTTTACATGGTCCTTTCCTGCGCAACACCTATCGGCCAATTGACGTACGGGGTTGCATATGATCGATGGACACCGGCGATTGTATTCGCAGGCATGCTGGCGGTGCTGACGTTGATGACGGCTCTGTTTTATCGGCTGAAAAATCGATTGCGGCGATTGTCTTAACGCGCTGGGGCACCGTGAATTTGTGAAGGCGGTGGTACGCCGCGCCGGGACGGCATTGTTTGGACATGCTTCTCCTTCGTCTACAATATCGGGCAGACGAAGGAGAGGCATGTCCATGATCAAGATGTTCGCGAGTGACTTAGACGGAACGCTGCTGAACGCCCTGCACGAGGCGGATGGGACCATCCGCCGCGCCATTCGCGAGCTGACTGAGGCTGGCCTGCACGTGGTTCCCGCGACTGGACGATCGACGTTGCCGATCGGCGAGCATGGCTTTACGGGCCTGGCGCTCGATGCCTGCTGCTCTAACGGCTCCATCGTGCGCGACAGCCATGGCGAGGTGCTCAAGACCTGGACCATCGATCCGCAGATCACCGAGGAGCTGCTCAAGGCGTTCCCGGATATCTGTTTTGACTGCTCCACGCCCGACGGCATGTTTTCGAGCGGATCGTTCGAGATGCACCAGGCGGGCTTTAAAAAGGACAGTCCCATCAAGCGCATCGTGATGCGTGGCATGCGTGCGCGTGGCGGCTATCACGAGGAACAGTATTTCGACCAGTCGATTGGCGACATCTTGCGCCACGATGTGTGCAAGATCAACTGCCGCGTGACCTCGCGCGAGCTGGAGCGCGACCTTAAGGCGTATCTTGCCGAGCGTTCCGATCGCGTGGTCAACGCGCCGTTTGACCCCGTTATGTTCGAGATTACGGACGTGACGTGCAACAAGGGCGAGAGTGTTGCCTGGCTGGCGGGCTACTACGGTATTGCCGAGGACGAGGTCGCGGTCTACGGCGACGGTGGCAACGACATCGCCATGCTCAAACGCTTCCGCCACAGCTACGCGACCAAAAACGCAAGCGATGCAGCTAAGGCCGCCGCGAGCGCGACCATCGGCAGCTGCATGGCCCACGCCGTCCCCAAACACATGCTCGCCACCATGCGCAAGCAAAACTCCCGCACCGTCATCGAATAATGTGACAAAGGGACTGTTCCTTTGTCACATGGGAGATACCGGCTTTTGGCGTATAGGACTGTTACGCTTTCGCCACCAACAAATTTCGAGTTATTCGGCCTGTCGGAGGTCGTTAAATGGCTAAAGATGCCCTCTCGGGAACATTCATGCCTCTAATGGTGTTTGATTCGGTGACGTAAGTGCGCAAATGGGCATGTATACGCTCAAGTAAGGACATAAACTCTCAGATAATCCCGGCGGTGCATTTATACAAAACCAGTAGCGTGGCCGAATAACTCGAAAAATGTAGCTGGCAGTTCGGCGACAAGCTCGGGTATGGCAAAGGAACTGCTCCTTCGCCATACCCGAGCTCCGATCTTCTGATATGCGAACAAACATTCGCATATCTAACTGTGCTTTGATAGAATCGGTATCGTTGACGGTAGTTCCATGTGCCGGGCAGCGCCCTCCATTTGATGGGAGGCGATGCCCATGACCGATTTGATTGATTTCGTGAGGCTCCTGACCGCATTGGTCTCGCTTCTTACGACGCTTATCGGACTTTCCGAGGCACTCAAGCAACGCTCGAAGCGTAACAGAGGGGGTCGCCGCCGCTAAGGCGTTGACCCCCTAAAACAAGCAACGGCGCTGCCCAGCCAGCTACAACTTGGGCTGCCGTCGACACTATTCTACCCATGAATGACATTTTGGACAATCGGTAATGCCGCTCCAAAAGCCAGGCGGGTTGTGACAAAGGGACTGCCCTCTCGTCACATCCAAAATATTGCCTTTACGTGTTGATACACACGGTGTGCAATAATACTCGCACTGTGCAATAGCGCACAGGCTGAGTAACAAGGAGGACGCTTGTCCCAGCTCGAGAAATGCGATCGCCGGTCCCTTCGCTCGCAGCGTGCCCTTCGCCAGGCACTTGCCAGCGAGCTTGCCGAAAGCGGCGACCTTTCGCGCATTAATGTCGCGTCGCTCACCGAGCGCGCCGGCCTTACGCGCCGCACGTTCTATTCGCACTACCGCGATATCCCCGACTTTATCAATCAAATCGAGGACGGCTTGCTGGCCGAGATCCGTGAGCGCATTGAGCTCATCACCGCAGCTCAGCTGCCTGATCTCTATCACAATATCGATGAGCTCGAGCCGGCGCCCGGTTCGGTTGAGCTGCTGCGTTATCTTGCGGCCAACCGCGACTTAATCGGTGCGCTGCTGGGTCCGGGCGGCGACCAGGCCTTCATTAAAAGGATCATCGACACCGCGCGTGAGGCTGTGGTGCCGCGTGCGCAGACGGGCATTTTGGGCCTGGCGCTGGGCACGTTCTTTGACTACTACGTCACCTACGTTGTGAGTGCCGAGGTCGGCCTGATTCAGCGCTGGTTTGAGCGTGGGCTCACCGAATCGCCCGAGGCCATGGCGCGCATTATGACGGTGCTCGCTTTTGTGCGCCCCGGCGACCTGTATGGCCAACCCATCGATATCAACGTGCCGGAATACGGCATGAAGCTATTGAACTTGCAGCTCGAGGACGCGGCCGACACCGCCGCAACCGTCGAGTCCAACAACTAAGAGGAGAGACAATGAGCAAACTCGCCGAAGGCATTAAGGACCGTATAGTTGCTGCCGCGCGCGAGGCCGCGCCCGCCGTGGCGGACGCCGCGCAGAAGGCCGCGACCGCTGCTGCCGAGAAAGTTGTCGAGGCTGTTGCCGAGGCCAAGAACGCGGCAGGGGAGACGTCCGTCGCTAGCGAGCCCGTAGCCGCCGCTGAGCCCGTAGCCGCCGCCCAGGCCCCCGAAGGCGCGATCTTCAACCCCGAGGCCGCCCGTGGCAACCTGCACCTGGGCATCGACGTGGGCTCCACCACCGTCAAGCTTGCCGTGCTCAACGACGACAACCAGATCGTCTACGCCAAGTACCAGCGCCACCACACCGACGTCCGTGCCTGCGCCCGCGATCTGTTCGAGGGCGCCGCGACTGTGCTGCCGACGGCCCAGATGACCTGCGCCATCACCGGCTCGGGCGGTCTGCTGCTGTCCCAGTGGCTCGACTTGGAGTTTGTCCAGGAGGTCATCGCCAGCAAACGCGCCGTCGAGACCCTTATCCCGGCCACCGATGTCGCCATCGAGCTGGGCGGTGAGGACGCCAAGATCATCTACTTTGACAACGGCATCGAGCAGCGCATGAACGGCACCTGCGCCGGCGGCACGGGCGCGTTCATCGATCAGATGGCCACTCTGCTGCACACCGACGCGAGCGGCCTCAACGAGCTCGCGGCCAACGCCACCACCATCTATCCCATCGCCAGCCGTTGCGGCGTCTTTGCCAAGACCGATGTGCAGCCGCTCCTCAACGAGGGCGCCCGCCCCGAAGACGTGGCCGCCTCCATCTTCCAGGCCGTTGTGACCCAGACCATCTCGGGCCTGGCGTGCGGCCGTCCCATTCGCGGCAACGTCGCCTTCCTGGGCGGCCCGCTGCAGTATCTCTCCGAGCTGCGCCACCGCTTCTACCTCACGCTCAACCTGGACGAGGAGCACCGTATCGTGCCCCAAAACGCTCACCTGTTTGTGGCGAGCGGCGCCGCCATGGCGCACGAGTCCAACAAGCTCAGCACGTTCCCGCAGCTCATCGATGCCATCGATAGTCTAGGTGACACACAGGGTGCCGAGGTCGAGCGCCTGGATCCGCTCTTTGCCACCGACGAGGACTTTGCTGAGTTCAAGAACCGCCACGACAAGGAAGTCGTCCCCAAGGGCAAGCTCGACGGCTACACCGGCCGCGTGTTCATCGGCATCGACGCCGGCTCCACCACCATGAAGGCCGCACTTGTGGGCGAGGACGGTCAGTTGCTGCACACCTGGTACGGCAACAACAACGGCGACATCCTGGGCACGGCCAAGGTCATCATGGCCGATTTCTACAACCACATTCCCGCGGGCTGCACCATCGGCCACGTGACCACCACGGGCTACGGCGAGGCACTGCTCATCGAGGCCCTCAAGGCCGACTCCGGCGAGATCGAAACCGTCGCGCACCTGCGCGGCGCCAAGGCATTCCTGCCCGGTGTCGAGTTTATCCTGGACATCGGCGGCCAGGACATGAAGTGCCTGCGCGTCAAGGACGGCGTGATCGAGCACATCATGCTCAACGAGGCCTGTTCGTCGGGTTGCGGTAGCTTTATCGAGAGCTTCGCCGTCTCTATGAACATGGACGTGCGCGCGTTCGCCAACGCCGCCATCCATGCCAAGGCCCCGGTCGACCTGGGCAGCCGCTGTACGGTCTTTATGAACTCGCGCGTCAAGCAGGCGCAAAAGGAAGGCGCCACGGTGGGCGACATTGCGGCCGGCCTGTCCTATTCCGTCATCAAGAACGCCCTGTTCAAGGTCATTAAGCTGCGCGACCCCAAGGAGATTGGCAGCCAAGTGATCGTCCAGGGCGGCACCTTTATGTCCGACGCCACGCTGCGCGCGTTTGAGCAGCTCACCGGCGTTCATGCCGTGCGTCCCGACATCGCCGGCTGCATGGGCGCCTACGGTGCGGCCTTGCTCGCCCGCGATCGCGCCGACGCCGACGGCACCTCGACCATCCTTTCGGCCGAGGACATCGCGCACCTCACCGTGACGCAAAAGCATGTCCGCTGCGGCCGCTGCTCCAACAACTGCCAGCTCACCGTCAACGACTTTGGCGGCGGCAGGCGCTTCATTACCGGTAACCGCTGCGAGAAGGGTGCCGGCCACAAAAAGCAAAAGACCGAGGCGCCCAACCTCTTCAAAAAGAAGAACGATCTGCTCTTTAACCGCGAGGTGCTGAGCCCCGACGAGGCCCCGCGCGGCACCGTCGGCATCCCGCGCGCGCTCAATATGTACGAGAACTACCCCTTCTGGCATGCGTTCTTTACGCGCCTGGGCTTTAGCGTGCAGCTGTCCGACCAGTCGAGCAAGAAGACCTACCAGGCGGGCATCGAGTCCATGCCGTCCGAGAGCGTGTGCTATCCGGCCAAGATGAGCCACGGCCACGTTATGAACCTCATCGACCGTGACGTCGACTTTATCTGGATGCCGTGCGTGCGCTGGGAGCGCAAGGAGGACCCGACTGCTGGTAACTGCTATAACTGCCCCATCGTCATGAGCTACCCCACGGCGCTGGCGCTCAATATCGACGAGATCCGCGAGCAGAATATCGAGTTCCTGTACCCGTTTGTGCCCTATCACGACAAGACCGAGCTCAAGCGCCGTCTGTATCAGGTGCTCGCCGTCGACCGTGTGGCCGATGCGCAAGCCGGTCGCGGTTGCGTGCGTGGACCCAAGATCACGCGCTCCGAGGTCGATGCCGCCGTCAACGCCGCCTTTGAGGCCGACGCGCGTTTCCACGAGGACATCCAGACCATGGGCGAGGAGGCCCTTAAGTGGGTCGAGGACCACGGTGGCCATGGCATTGTGCTCGCCGGCCGCCCCTACCACAACGACCCCGAGATCAACCACGCCCTGCCCGAACTTATCTCGAGCTTTGGCTTTGCGGTCTTTACCGAGGATTCGCTTGCGCACCTGGTGAAGCCCGAGCGCCCCATCCGCGTCGTCGACCAGTGGATGTACCACAGCCGCCTCTACGCCGTCGCCCGTTTTGTGACCATGCGCAACGATCTGGACCTGATCCAGCTCAATTCCTTCGGCTGCGGCCTGGACGCTCTGACCACCGATCAGGTGCAGGAGATCCTGGAGGCCAGCGGCAAGATTTACACCGTGCTCAAGATCGACGAGGTTTCGAACCTGGGTGCCGCGCGCATCCGCATCCGCTCGCTCATGGCCGCGCTTAAGGACCAGGAGGCCGAGCGCTTGGCCGAGGCCACGGCCGCGGGCGAGGCCTACGAGCAGGGCGATGCCGCGCCGGTGGCGCCCTCCACGGATGCTCCCGCGTTTGCGAGCCGCAAGTACACGTTCGAGGCGCAGCGTGAGAGCACCTCGACCGCATGGGCCAAGGTGCCCTTTACCGAGCAGATGCGCGACGAGGGGTACACCATTCTGTGCCCGCAGATGGCGCCGATCCACTTTGACCTGGTCAAAGAAGTGTTCCGCGGTGCCGGCTACAACCTTGAGCTGCTGCCCTCGACCGATCACGATGCCGTCGAGGCGGGTCTGCGCTACGTGAACAATGACATCTGCTATCCGTCGATTCTGGTGACGGGCCAGATTATGGAAGCGATCGAGAGCGGTCGGTACGACCTGTCCAAGACCGCCGTGGTCATCAGCCAGACCGGCGGCGGCTGCCGTGCCACCAACTACATCGCCCTCATTCGCAAGGCCCTGCGCGAGAGCGGTCACCTCGAGATCCCCGTGATCTCGCTTTCGGCCGTGGCGCTGGGCGAGGACAACCCCGGCTTCAAGCTGACGCCGGCGCTGCTTAAGCAGGCAGTCTACGCGGTGCTCTTTGGTGATGTGATGATGCAGATGCTCTACCGCTGCCGCCCGTACGAGGCCACGCCCGGTGCCGCCAACGCGCTCTACGAGGAGTACATGGCGCGTGCCCGCAAGCTGGCACCCAAGTTTAACCGTCACAACTACACCAAGTTGTGCCGCGAGGCCATCCGCGCGTTCGACACTATGCCGCTCGTGGGCGAGGGTACTAAGCCGCGCGTGGGCGTGGTCGGTGAGATCTTGGTCAAGTTCCATCCCACGGCCAACAACCACGTGGTCGACGTTATCGAGCGCGAGGGCTGCGAGGCCGTGGTGCCGGGTCTGCTCGACTTCTTCCTGTACTCCATGAGCAACGCCGAGCTGCAGAAGGACGAGCTGGGAAGCTCTGCCACTACGCGCGCGGGCATGCAAGCGCTTATTAAGCTCGTGGACTGGATGCGTACGCCGGTGGAGGAGATGCTCGAGAAGTCCCGCCGCTTTGAGGCGCCCGAGCGCATCGGCACCATGGCCGACAAGGCCCGTACGGTGCTTTCGGTGTGCAACAACATGGGCGAAGGCTGGCTGCTCACGGCCGAGATGCTCGACCTGATTGACCATGGTGCACCCAACATTATCTGCACGCAGCCCTTCGCGTGCCTGCCCAACCACGTGGTAGGTAAGGCTGTGATCAAGGAGCTGCGCCGCCAGCACCCCGAAAGCAACATCGTCGCGGTGGACTACGACCCCGGCGCATCCGAGGTCAACCAGCTCAACCGCATTAAGCTCATGATCAGCGTGGCCAAGGAGAACATGCGCGCCGGCAAGGGCTTTAAGCTCGAGAAGGTGGCACCGCTTGCGATGGACGAGGTCACCGGCCAGATGCGTGCCCACGATGGCTGCGTGAGTTGCGGACCTGCCAACGAGGAAGCCGTGGCATCGGTCGCCGAGCGTCTGGGACGCGGCATTAAGAAGTAACTGGCCTGCTATGGGCTAGATATGGGACAAACGGGTGGTAGCCGTACCGGCTACCACCCGTTTTTGCTGGACATATGTTGCGCAAATGACCTTGCTACAGCCTTCCGTGGGCTTGCCCGATTTTTGGGCCGGTCCGGGCTTTGAGGACAAGTTGCTGCGGGCCCAAGGCGATTTTTCGCTCAACGCAGGCCAGCACAGTTTGACCTATCTGCCAAATGACGAGACGACCACGATTGGTCGCTACCAGGTGCTGCTATACGACAACAACTTTGGTGCGGCAGAAAGCTATCCCAAGTTCGACTGGGGCCAGCTGGGCGCCGCGGTAGTGACTGATTACAGCAAGGGCACGCATTCGTTTGGGCGCGTGTTCGCGGTGGACGAGACCGCACGTACCTATGAGCTCGAGGACCAGATCGCGGTGCCGTTCTCGGGCTACGTCAGCAGTGCGCAGCGCGTCGGCAATTCGAACAGCATGCTCGTGGCATCGGGCCAGGCCAAGACCTTCACCGAGTACGACCGCTGCGGACTGCCCATCGCCACCTACGAGATGGAAGCCGAGAAGTACATCTATCGCGTGTACAAGTACAAGTTGTAGCGCTGCGCTTAGGTTTGACCAATAGAGTATGAAAACACGCCGTTCGCCGATGCCCCCTCCGTGAGTGGCAGCCATATGGTTTGATGTTGGAAACATATGATTGCCGGCAGGCCATAGGTGACGTTCCCCCTGATATCGGAGGTTCCAGGTATGTTTCGCGCTCCGTTAAACAGCTATCGGTTGGGCTAACATGGGTCGCCGTGCTATTTCGATAACCCTTGCAGTGGTCTGCCTGGCTGTACTCCTGGGCGCTACGGGGCTGTTTGCTATAAGTCGAGAAACGTCCTATATCCAGGAATGCGCTTCCGAAGGGTTTGCCATTGATGGTTTCTATCGGGATGACAAAACGAGTCGGGAAACCCTGGCTTTTCTTGAGGAGGACAACTGTCGATGGCAGCTGGTCGACCAAGACGGAATCTGCACAGACGGGCAGTTTAAGCGTACGGATGACCCCAACATCCTGATATTAAAGAAGGAAAACGGCGAAGAATTTGGTACGGTCCACGTGGCGTATATGTCACGCCGACGCGAGCAGGGCCAGCTCTATCTATTTAGAGATAGCAAAGTGACCCGATTTTATCTTGTGAGCACCGATCCGGCGTTTACGGTGGAGTCTGGCGATGTCGATGCGGACGTCTGATTCACGGCAATAAAACAGCGAGCGGGGCTCGGGTGTGAACTGCACCCCGCAATTTGCTCGTGTCCGTATCGCGTCTGCGCCTTGTCGTAACTTGCGTCCGTGCGAGCATTCATCCCGCGCCGGCATCACTTCACATCGAACTCCACGCGATCGAGTTCGGGCACGTTGAGGTCGATGAGCTTGCGGGCAACGCGGCGGTCGTGCGCCCCGAGCGCCTCGCCTGTCGTCACGTGGGCGACAGTCTGGCGCTTGACAAGGCCCTCCTCGTCGCCCTCGGTGGCCGAGGTCTCGACGGCGACGGTGTAATCCTTAAAGCCCGGCAGCACCGCCGCAAGCTCGCGCGTGGTTTCGGTGACGCCGTAGCCGTCCTGCACGCCGGCCTGCGCCGAGCCAATAGACCCCGCCGTCATAACAATGCAGGGGATGGCAAAGATTACCGTGCCCACAATAATGCGGCGGCGCACCTTGCGCGATAGCTCGTCGACCTCGGCGTTTTCCTCGGCGGTCACGATGCCGTCGCCGTTCAGGTCGCGCTTGAGCGGTACGCGCAAAAGAAGCAGCACGGCTTCGGCAGCCAGTGCGATAAAGATCACGTTGATGCCAAACTCGTAGAGCGCCGAGAGAAACAGCGATCCGCTTGCGATGGCGATGCCGTAGCCCGCCGCGCACAGGGGCGGCATCAGCGCGGTCGCTACGGCCACACCGGCGATGAGCGTTGCGGGCTCCTGGTCGCGTGAGTTGCCCAGCCCGCCCGCAAAGCCACCGGCGAGCGCGACAGCGAGGTCCCACACGGTGGGCGTCGAGTTGTCGATAATGGCGGCTGTGGTGGCGCCAAGGGGCGAGAGCTTAAAGTACAACGTGGACGTGACCAGGCAAAAGGCCATTTGCAGCGCAAGGCCGGCGACGGCTTCGACGGTAATCTCGCGGTCGAGCGTGGCGATGCCGTATGCCATGGCAAGAACCGAGCCCATGAGCGGGCAGATGAGCATGGCGCCCACGATGGCGATGTCCGAGTCGATATCGAGGCCGATGCTCGCGATCAACATGGCGATGATCAGGATGCATAGGTGGGAGCCAGTCAGACGCGCCCCGTTTACAAAACGCTTGCGGATCACGTGGTAGGGCGCGCGACCCTCGCGAATATTGAATGCGCGCTTTAGGAAGCGGGTGACGTTTTCCATGGCTTCGCTATGAGCGGGGCGGATGCCGTGACGACGATGATGACGCTCGCGCAGTCGCTTGATCTGTTGTTTGTCGAGTTCCATGTCCACCTCGTTCCAGCGCGGTCCGCGCAACGTGCCCGTTGTCTTAACTCTACACCGTGGCGGGCGGGGTGTCTGTTGGATGCGGAATCCGATAGGGCGGATGACGCGGGAGCAAATGCAAATCACAGGCTCAATTCGATCCCGCAAGAATATGATGCGCCAGCTCCTACATATGTGACGAAATTGTGAAGCACGAGAGCGCGAATTTCAAAAAATCCGCTGGTGACCAATGTTGCGCAACAGAATTCAAAAATCAGCTCCTACATTTTGAAGCGTATGGATACATCCGTGTCAAAGGGAGAAAGCCATGGCAAACTACAGTCCACAACACTTTGAGCCTCGGGCCAAGGCCGTCAACGTCAAGGGCGTTGCCAACCGCGCCGTCGCAACCGTTTTGACGGCGGGCCTCATTGCTCAGCCGCTTATGTCGCCGCTGGCGGCAATTGCTGCACCGTCAACCGATAACGGCGATTCTGTTCAGGGGGGGGGGTAGTTCTGTAGAGAACACCGTTGCCGCCGGTAACCAAGCGGTCGTAAAGACGGCTGCCCAGCTGGCCGAGGAGTCGGCAAAGCAGCTCAAGGACGCTCAGGCCGTCTACGATGCCGCCCAGAAGAAGGCCGACGCGGCGGGCCAGTCTCAAAAGCAGGCGCAGCAGCAAAAGAATCAGGCCTCGCAGGCTGTGAGCGACAACGAAATCGAGCAGAACGCAGCAGAAGTCGCCGCGCTCCAGGAGAAGATTGACGAGCTCAAAGCCGCCGTCGAAAAGACCGAGCAGCAGCAGAAGAAGCTGGGCGACCTGAACGATCAGCTCGATCAGGCCAACAAGAGTGTCGAGGATAAGACCCAGGCGCTCAAGGACGCCAAGGCAAAGCAGGATGAGGCCAAGAAGGCCCTCGACGATGCGCAGGCCAAGCTCGAGGCCATGGGTATGGACGAGTACGAGGCCGCCAAGAAGGCCGTCGAGGACGCGCAGGCAAAGCTCGATGACGCCAATAAGGCCGTTACTACTGCACAGGACAATCTGGACCAGGCCAAGGCTGCCGAGGCCAGCGCCCAGCAGGAAAAGCAGAATACCGAGGCAGCTTTGACGACTGCCCAGGCCAAGAAGCAGGAGACTGCCGCTGCTCTCGCAGCTGCAACCACCGCGCGCGATAACGCCCAGCAGAAGTTCAACCAGGCGCAGGCCGCGCTCGATGCTGCCGTCTCGGGTACGGGTGTTGACCTGAGTGCGCTTGAGGCCGCCAAGAAAGCTGCTGCTGGTGAGCTCAAGACCGCGCAGGCGGAGCTCAATGCCGCGACGGATGCCGACGCCACCGCACAGACAAATCTGCAGGCCGCCCAGGCTGCCGTCGCTGCCGCGCAGGAGAAGGCCAACGCCGCCAACGCTGCTGTGACATCTGCCCAGTCTGCATACGATGCGGCAAACAAGGAGTACAACGCCGCCGCCAGCGAGCGCGACGCCGCCAAGGCCGCATACGAGAAGGCGCAGCAGACCGAAGCAGACAAGAAGGCGGAGTACGATCGACTCGTCGAGGTTCGTCAGCAGAAGAGCAACGAGTTCGATCAGGCTCGTGCTGAAGTAACCGACGCGCACAATGCATACGACGCCGCAAACGCCGAGGTCGAGAAGCTTAACCAGCAGATTGCCGACCTCAAGTCGAACATGACCGTAGACCAGAATGTCATCAGTCAGGGTATGTTCGGCTTCATGAACTACATCATCGGCGGCAGCCAGTTCACAGCCACGCAGAAGTCGAATGCAAGTACTGCCGCGTCGATGCTCATGGGGACGACGGATAAACAGGACTGGTATGACAAGTACGTCGATCAGGACATGTCTCGCGACACAAATCCGCTTTCCTTGGAGCAGATGCGCAACGCCCTGACTTACCTCGATACCCAGAACAACCTCCGCAAGGCGAACGGTCAGTCGGAACTCAGTGTCAGCCTCCGCATGACTGCGGCAGCCGCACTTAATACATCATATTCATCGAACATCTGGGGACACTCGAACTGCTATTTCGATCAAGGTGAGAACCTTGCAGGCGGCGGCGGAGCATACACCGGAGGCGAAACCGAGGATACCCTCGGTTGGCCCTACACCGGCCTCTACACACAGGAGAAGGAGGCATTCGATAAGTACGTCGCGCAGTATGGCGATGCACTTGGAAGCCATCGATATGATTCCTACTATATCTACCAGCACTACAACAGCATCTACCATGAGTGCGGACACTATCTCAACATCATCGATGCCGGCGCGAAGGCTATCGGCATCGCAACCGGTAGCGGTAAGAACACCGATTCCGAGGTAACCATTTTCGACTATAGTGGAAGCACGGGGCAGAAGGACTTCACTGTCTCCGAGTTCAAGAAGCTCGTCACCGACTACATCGATTCCGCCTACAATGCAGGCGGCACTCAGGAGCAGAAGGAGCAGCTGAAGCAGCTTCAGAATAAGTTGGCAGAAGCACAGAAGAACTTCGGGACTGCTGGAACGGCTTATTCTAACGCATTGGATAAGCAAGAAAGCGCTCGCGATGCCTATACCGCGGCCGACACGAACATGAACACCGCCAAGGGCGAGTACGAGAAGGCCAAGTCCGGCACCGCCGCCGCGAAGACGGCATACGACGCCGCCGAAGCCAAACTCAAGGGTATCGACGTCAAGACGCCCAAGACCAAGCTCGACGCCGCCAAGAGCGAGGCCGCTACTGCCCAGGCAGCTCTCGATAAGGCAAACGCCACGCTTGCTGACAGCAAGACGAAGGCAGCCGATGCCGCTGCTCACAAGGCGAAGGCTCGCAGCGCCCGCGACGCCGCCAAGGTAAAGTCCGATCAGGCCAACGAGGCGTATGACAACGCTACCGCTTCGGTCAAGGACCTTGCCGCCAAGTGCGATGCCGCCAAGACGGATCTTGCGAACAAGCAGGGCACGCTTAACGATGCCAAGAAGGCCGACGACACTGCCCAGGCTGGCGTTGACAAGGCTCAGGCCGCAGATGTGCACGCCGCGACCGCTCTTTCGGGCGCCAAGCAGGCAGTTGCCGCCAAGACGCAGACCCTGTCCGACGCACAGGCGAAGGCCAAGGCCGCCGAGGACGAGCTTGCCACCGCAAACAAGGCCTTCGAGCGCTTCGCCGGTGCCCAGAAGGCGGTCGACGACGCCAAGGCCGCCTATGACGCTGCCGTCGCCGGTGTCGCCGATGCCCAGAAGCAGCTCGAGGCCGCCAACGAAGCCGTCGTCGATGCGAACTTCGAGATCGTCAAGGCCAAGGCCGAGCTTGCCAGCGATGAGGCACTCAAGGCCGATCTTGAGGCTGTCGACCATAAGGCATCCCTTGCCGCGGGCACGACGGGCAACGAGAAGCTGGTTAAGCTGAACGCTGCCTACGCTCGCTATAAGGCTGCCGTCGATGCCGCCGCTGGTCTCAAGGCTGCTCTGAGCGATGCCGATGCCAAGCTGTCCGATGCCAACGACGCCTATGCCGCCGCGCTTGCCGAGCTTGGCGATGCCAAGGATGCCCTGGCTGCCGCGCAGGCCGAGTACGACAAGTATCATCCCAAGGCTGAGCCGCAGGCCAAGCCTCAGGTTGCGCAGGCTGCCGCAAAGGCTCCTGTCGCCAAGAAGAAGGCCACGGACGGTGCACTTGCTCAGACGGGCGATACCTCCGCGCTTGCAGGTGAGGTCTTCGTCATCGGCGGCATTACGCTCGTTGCCGCGGGTGTGACGCTCGGCGATCGTCGTCGCAAGCAGATGTAGCGTTTCGAGCGTAGTTTCTGCAACGAACTTCAATTCATAACAGGACCGTCTCGTTAGCCAAACGATAAGGCCGGCGCGCTGTTAAATGCAGCGCGCCGGCCTTTCTTTGCGTTGGTATAAAAAGCCCGGTCGGCAGCCGCAAAAGCTACCGACCGGGCAAGTCGTAGGCAATATGGTTGCCGTCGAGCAGCTGCTCAGCTTAGCCCAGCAGGCTTAAGCCCACGGAGACAAACGCCAGGATAACGCCGACGATGGACTCGCCGCCGAGCAGGCCGCTGGCGACAACCAGGCCCTGTTCCTGGAAGGCGGCGTCCTTGGCAGCCCTCTCCTCGTCAGAAAGACCAGCGGTGGCGTCGCGGTGGGCGGACCACTTGTCGTAGGCGAGCTTGACGCAGGAGCCCAAGAAGGCCGTGAGCGACATGTAGAACGGCAGGTACACGCCTAGGCCGATCATCATGGCCGGAATGCCGAGCCAGTACATGACGATGCCGGCGATAAAGCCGCCTGCGAACCACGGCACGCTCGGGATGCCCGAGACCATGGTGGCGACGACGCTTGCCTGCGCGGCCACAAAGCTCTTGTCGGGGCCGAAAGCATCCGGACCATAGGCGGTGACGAGCGCGACCATGACGGCAGCGGCGACCAGGGCGCCCACGATGCCGCCGATGGCCTGGCCGATCCACTGCGCACGCGGATTGGTGCCCAGCACGGCGCCGGCCTTAAAGTCGTTCATGACGTCGCCCGCAAGGCCGCATGCCACGGCCACGATGCCGGCGATAAAGAACAGCTTGACCTGGGCGATCTGTGCGAAGGCAGCCACGATGAGCATGACGATGAGGCCGAAGATCTCCATGGGGTCGATGCCCGTCTGGCCGCAGCTCTGCGCGCTCATGATGGTGGTGACAAAGGTGAACAGCGTGACGATGACGGCCGGGACGGGGCCAAGGTCGAGCGCGATGGCGACGATCACGGCGATGGCGGCGGCGCCCAGGCCGATGATGCCGGCGTCGAGCTTAAGGGAGCCCGAGATGAGCGACTGCTCGTCGGTGTCGGCGGAGCTGTCGGCGGCAAGACCGCGGACGATACCGGCGACCTGCGGCAGGATGTCCTTGAGGACGACGGCGACGCCAAAGCCCATCATGAGGCCCATGCCCAGGGACTTGACGATGCCCTGCGCAGTCACAACGTCGAACAGACCGGCAGCGGTGCCGCCCACGATGATGCCAAAGTTGCCCAGCAGGGCGCCGGCAAACCAGAAGGCGACCGGGGCGAAGCCCACGAGGAAGCCGACGGAGAGCAGCATGGGCGAGTTGTAGATGCCAAAGGTCACGCCGGGGATGTTGAGCGTGCACAGCATGCTGGGCACAATGCCCAGAGCGTCGCGCAGCACGCTATAGATGCCGGCGATGGCCATGGAACCAAAGAGCTGCTTGCCGGTCTTGCCGCCAGCCTCGGTCGCGCGCAAGGTCTGAGCTGCGGCGTTGCCGGTGGGGAACTCAAGCGCGGCGTCCACGATAAAGTGACGGTGGATGAGCGCGGTGGCCAGCAGACCCAGGATAGTGCCGGCGAGTGCCACGATAAACATGTCGAGCCAGCTAATCTGGTCGGCATAGCCCAGCATCCAGGCGCCCGGGATGGTAAACGCCAGACCGCCGGCGACCATGGCGCCTGCGGACATGATGGTGTGGGTGACGTTTGCCTCGTTGAGGCTGGCGTTGCCCATGAGCTTAAGGAAGAACAGCGAGATGACGGCAGCGAAGACGATTGGCCAGGGGAGTGCGCCCATCTTGAGGGCGGTGTAGGCCGAGCTTGCCGTGATGATCACGCAGCCAAGGACGCCGATGACGACGCCGCGCAGCGTGAGTTGCCCGCGCATCGAAGCGCGGTTCGAGGGATTGCTCATATAAAACTCCTTTGCGTATATCCGCTTCCCCCGGGAGCGCCGTTACGGATACGGCGCGGGAAGTCGGGTTACCAAGGGCCGCCGCGTGAGCTCGCAAACGACCGCGCACCAGTATAGCCGCAAGGCAGTTCATTTGGGACGGGGCTTTTTTTAGCTGGCCCCGTCCCAGAACAATCATCGGGATATACTGCTGGGCAGACGAAAGGAGCGCCGACGATGCTTAATGGGTGTGCATATATATTGACGGTCGACGTGGGCAACACGTTCATTCGCTTTGGCCTGTTTGCCGAGGATTCAGCCGCGGCACGGGAATGCCCGCTCGCGACGTGCGAGATCACCACGCCGTCGAGCATCACAGCCGACGAGGCGCGCATGAGGCTCGCGCAGGTCATGGGTGCACTGGCAGCCGATGCGGGCATGCCGGGCGCGCTTGTGCCCACGGCTGCCGTGCTGAGCTGCGTGGTGCCGGCGCTCGAGCGCCCGTGGAAGACGGCGCTTTCTCGCACCTGCACGGGGCGCGTGCTCACCGTGGGGCCGGGTCTCAAGACCGGTATGCCCGTACACTACGACGATCCAGCAGAGATCGGTCCCGACCGCATCGCCGACGCCGTGGCGGCACGCGCCGTCTACGGCTCTCCCTGCATCGTGATCGACTTGGGTACCACGACCAATATCGAGGTCATCGACGCGCGCGGCACCTTTGTGGGCGGCGTCATCGCGCCGGGTCTGGCGCTTGGCGCCCGCTCGCTTTCGGCTGCTGCGGCGCGTCTGCCGCAGGTCGAGCCCTCGGCACCCACGCATGTGATCGGCCACAACACGCGCGAGGCCATGCGTTCGGGCGTGGTTCTGGGCGAGGTGGCCCGCATCGACGGCATGCTCGACATGGTGCTCGCCGAGATGCGCGCGACCAAGGCCGCGGGGGAGGGCGACGTGCCCATCGTCATTACCGGCGACGATGCCGAGGCGCTCGCGTCGCTGGTCGGCCACAGCCTGACGGTAGACGACGCGCTGACGCTGCGGGGACTCGCCGAGCTCTACCGCATCAACCAAAAGCCCCGCCGCGTGTAAAAGTGAGGGCGCCGGTGGGACAAACGCCCCCCACCTTTCACCTGCTACAATGGGTCAAACTATTGCGATTACGGAGGTGTCTGCCATGTCGGACGATCTTCATCAAACTTCGTCAGGCAAGCGCCTGGACGTCATTAGCTGGGACGAGTTCTTTATGAGCGTGGCCATCGCCGCACAGCGCCGCAGCAAGGACCCCAACACGCAGGTGGGCGCGTGCATCGCCAGCACCAACCACCGCATCCTTTCGGTGGGCTACAACGGTACGCCCTCGGCGCTCAACGACGACTTTTTCCCGTGGGGCACGAGCGACGACCCGTTGCAGGACAAGCACAACTACGTGGTGCATGCCGAGGCAAACGCCGTGCTCAACTACCGTGGCTCGCTCAAAGATCTTGAGGGTTCCACGGTCTACGTCACGCTGTTCCCGTGCCACGACTGCGCCAAGATTTTGGCGCAGGTGGGCGTGGGCGAGGTTGTCTACCTGGACAACAAGTACGCCGACACCGATGACGGACGCATCAGCCGCCGCATCCTCGACTCCTGCGGCATCAGCTACCGCCAGGTTATCGTCGATGTTCACATCGGCACCGAGGGGCAGGCTCAGCAGTAGCGCGTGGCAACGCCAGCTGGCAACAAAAGGCAGCCAAAAGAGCCCCGTCCCAAATTGGCTGCTCGTGAAAGTCGTGTCCGCGCGCATGGATGGCTCGTGAGCGGGTACATGGCTGTAGTAACATAGCCCCTGTCCGCGGGCGCGCCCGCGTTATTGTGAGAAAGGAGCCCCTGTGGCTGTTAACGAAGAGCTGCTTAAGAAGGTTCTTGAGGAGATCCGCCCCAACCTGCAGGCTGACGGCGGCGATATGGAGTATGTGGGCGTCGACGACGAGGGTGTCGTCAAGCTGGAGCTGCAGGGCGCTTGCGCCGGCTGCCCCATGAGCTCGCTGACCCTGTCCATGGGTATTGAGCGCATCCTGAAGGAGCATGTGCCCGGCGTTACCCGTGTCGAGCAGGTCAATGCCTCCGGCGAGACCGACGACCTGTACGACGAGTACGCGCCGTTCTAAGATGCGAAAGCTGCGGACGGCATACTCCGCATAGACGTTACGCCCAAATATGCGGCTGCGAGCGCAAGGCCCGCGGCCGCATTTGTATGTAGGGAGTAGGAGGGTCGGCATGCTCAACGACTTCTACCATATGCTTGATCCCGTCGCGATTTCGGCGGGGCCCATCACGATTTACTGGTATGGTCTGGCCTATGTGGTCGGAGCTCTGCTCACGGCGGTCGTCATGTATCGCACGCAGCGTCGCTGGGGCTTTAACATCACGATTGACGACCTGACGAGCGTCGTGGTCGGTGTGGTCTTTGGCCTTATCATCGGCGCCCGCCTGTTCTACGTCATCTTTTACGGCGACGGCTACTACTGGGCACATCCGCTCGAGATCTTTGCCACCAACGAGGGCGGCATGAGCTTCCATGGTGGTTTGGTGGGCGGCATTATCGGCGGCATCATTGTGTGCCGCATGTATAAGCTCGACGCATGGACTCTGGCAGACCTTGCCGTCATAGGCGCGCCGCTGGCCTTGTGCCTGGGCCGTTGTGCCAACTTTGTCAACGGTGAGCTGTGGGGCAAGCCGACCGATCTGCCATGGGGCGTGGTCTTCGGTGGCACCGCGGGCGATATGCCGCGTCACCCCTCCCAGCTCTACGAGGCATTTCTTGAGGGCATCGTGCTCTTCTGCATCCTGCAGGTGCTCAGCCGCAAAAAGCCGCTGCTGCCCCAGGGCACGTTTATGGGCGCGTTCGTGATGGGTTACGGCATCGTCCGCTTCCTCGTCGAGTTCGTGCGCGTGCCCGACGCCCAGCTGGGCTATCTGCTGGGCGGCGTCATCACGATGGGTCAGCTGCTGAGCCTGCCGCTCGTAATCGCGGGCCTGGCGCTCATCATCTTTGCTCGTCGCCGCAACCAACCCCAGCGCATCTACCTCGACGCCTAACCACCACAAAGGGGACAGGCACCTTTGTGGTGGTTTGCTGGGCAACGATGACAGAACCGTAACGTTTCCCCAGATAAAACCTGCCAAAATAAACCTGTCCCTTTTTGGCAGGTTTCTAGAAAGGCTTTCGGACTGTGAAGGATTCCGATCTCTCCACAACGGCTGCGCGCGACGCTGCCCGCATCGTCTGGTTTAAGCGCTACCCCGCCAAGCAGACGCTCATCGCATTTCTGCTCGCGTTGTTGGCGACCACGGCGTTTTCCATCGATCCCGCCCCGGTGTCGAGCAACGCAGTCTTGGCGATTGACCCCAAAGCCTCTGGCATGCTGTACGTGTGCTACGAGGTGCTCCTCTCGTTTGCCGGCCATACCGACGCGGTCATGCTGCTTGCGCTTGCCTGCCTGCTCACGCTGCCGTTTCGCTACGTATTCTTTGGCCGTGGCGACACCTGGCGCCCATCGATTATTCTGCCGTCGCTGTTTTTCGCCATCTGCATGGTGTTCGGCCGCAGCTACGACCTCACCGACTCGGCCGAGATTGTTCTTGGCGACAAGGCCCGCATCATCTGCGCCTGGATTGGCGGCGCGGGCTGGATGCTCCTAGCGATTGTGGCCTTCTATCTGGCTTTTGAGTGCCTGGATTGGCTGAGCTCTCGGCGCATCCCGTTTTCCGAGGCGCACTTTGGCCGCATATGGCGTGTGGCTCACGCCGTGCTCTCGGTCCATCCCTTTGCCGGGCCCTTCCTGATGCTTATGATCGCCTGGGCGCCCACGCTCATCGCTTCGCTGCCCGGCCTTTTTATGGGAGATACGGGTGCGCAGATTCGCCAGTGGTTCAACTATCCCAATGGCACGAGCGACTACCTGCGCCTGCTCAACCCCAGCGTGCTGCTCAACGGGCATCATCCCGTAGTGCACACGGCCATTATCGGCTCGTGCGTTCAACTGGGGCTTTCGCTGTTCAACAGCGCTAACGCGGGCCTCATCATCTATACCTGCGCTCAATTTGTCATCACGGCTGCCTGCATGGCCTATTCCATTTCGTCGCTGCGCAAACTGGGCGTGAGCCTGCCGGTTCGCGGTACGATCCTGCTGTTCTTTGCGTTTATGCCGATGTTCTCTAACTACGCGGCGTTGCTCACCAAAGACGTGCTCTTTGCCGACGCGTTTTTGGCGCTGCTGGTACAGACCGTCAAGCTCGTGGCATGTGGCTTGCCCCGTCGTGATGCCAATGCCGAGCGTGCGGGCGAACAGAGGCCCGTGCTCTTTGCGCGCCACGACTGGCTGTTGCTTGCGCTGGCTGCCATGGGTTCCACGTTTTTGCGCAATGGCGGTCTGGTCTTTCCGTTGGCGGCCTGCGTGATTGCGGCGGCGTTTTGCGCATGGGATGTACATGTCGCCCGTCGTGCGGCTAAGCAGACGGGCACCGCGGTCTCATGCGCCACGCCGCGCTTCCGCTGGGTTGGCGTCCTCGCGGTGCTCGCACTCTGCCTTGCCTCTAATATGTACTTCACCAAGGTCTTTATGCCGGCGCACGACATCACGCCTGGTTCCAAGCGCGAAATCCTCTCGATTCCGTTCCAACAGACGGCTCGTTTCGTCCAAAAGCACGACGGCCTCAACTCGGGCGTCAACCCCACGGTAAAGGAGGACGGCGCCATCGTGGAGGCTCCTTGCGACGGCTTGGTGACCGATGAGGAGCGCGCCGTGATCGACCGGGTGCTCAAGTACGAGAATCTGGGCCGCCGTTACAACCCGGATAAGTCGGATGCCGTCAAGAACTGCTTTAACGAGTACGCCTCGCAGGAGGACATCAAGGCCTATTTTGAGGTCTGGGCGCAGATGTTCAAAAAGGATCCCGAGTGCTATATCTCGGCGCTCATCAATAACTATTACGGCTACTTTTATCCGAGCGCGCGCGATGCCTGGGTCTACAGCACGGCGCGTAGTGCCGAGATCATGGCGCGTCCCGACAACCTCAAGTACTTCGATTTCCATCCGGTTGACAGCAACGTGGTGCGCTGGTGCGACCACCTGATCAATCTGTACCGTGTGGCGGTGCAGCGCATCCCGTTTATTTCGCTCACCATGAGCTCGGCCACCTATGTGTGGATTATGATCGCCGTGGTGGTCTACCTGCTGCGTCGTCATTCATGGCGTGCGCTGGCGATCTGGGCGCCGCTGTTGGGCGTGCTCGCCGTGTGCCTGATTGGTCCGTGCAACGGCTCGACCTACATGCGCTACCTGTATCCGGTCATCGCCTGCATGCCCTTCGCCATCGGCGCCACCGTCACCCGCAGTGACTTCCTCTGGTCCTAACCTGGTGCATTGGGGTCAGGTTTCTTTGCTGCACCAAAGGGGCCATCATCACGACGCCTTCATTTTGGGGTTTATCTTGCAGACCAGTAGGTATATCATAACGACGTTTGTTTATATTGCCCGAGCATCTGCGCTGGGCTTTAGGTCGAAACCGATAGGAGACACGTATGTCCGGACACTCTAAGTGGGCCACAACCAAGCATCGTAAGGGCGCGCAGGACGCCAAGCGTTCCGCCCTCTTCTCCAAGCTCAGCCGCAACATCACCGTTGCTGCCCGTCTCGGCGGTGACCCGCTGCCCGAGAACAACGCCAGCCTCGCCGCTGCCGTTGCCAAGGCCAAGGCTCAGTCCATGCCTAAGGACAAGATCAAGTCCGCTATCGACAAGGCATTTGGTTCGGGTGCCGATGCCGCCGTCTACGAGAACATCGTGTACGAGGGCTACGGTCCCGCCGGTGTCGCCGTCTACGTCGACTGCCTGACCGACAACCGCAACCGTACCGCCGCTGATGTCCGTTCCGCCTTCTCCCACGCTGGTGGCAACCTGGGCACCTCCGGCTCCGTCGCCTTCCAGTTTGAGCGCAAGGGCCAGATCGTCGTCGCCAAGGAGATCCTGGATGAGAACGCCAAGAAGGAGACCATGATCGCCAACGGTGCTGCCGGTGACGAGGATGAGTTCATGATGGCTATCGCCGAGGCCGGCGGCGAGGACTACGAGGATGCCGGCGAGGAGTGGATCGTCTGGACTGCTGCCAACGAGGTCATGGCTGTCTCCAAGGCGCTCGAGGAGCAGGGTGTCCAGGTCAAGGGCTCCGAGACCACCATGGTCCCGACCACCCCGACCGAGGTTTCCGGCGCCGACGCCAAGAAGGTCCAGCGCCTCATCGACCGTCTTGAGGAGCTCGACGACGTCCAGGACGTCTACAGCACCATGGACATGACCGACGAGGTCATCGCTGCCCTCGAGGAGGAGTAGCGCCAGCACGGATTGAGCCGTGCATATCTGGGCATAATGAAGCGAGCATGCAAGCCTCGTGGAATAGATGAGCCGGATCCGCGTGCGTAGAGCACCGGACCCGGCTCTTTTATAATGATGCGAACCGTTCTGCATTTCGAGAGCCGAGATTTGAAGGGAGCGCCGCGTGCGCGTACTCAAACGAGCCCTAGCGATCGTGTATCTTGCCGCCACCATCGTGGCACTGGGTACGCTTGTCTGCCAGTTTTGGGGGCCGTATACGTATCGCTTTATGCTGCTGATGCGCGACCCCATGCCGCGCATCGTCGTGACGGCGTGCGCCGGCGTCGTGGCGATCGGCGTACTGCTGAGCTTTTTCCGCCTGATGTTCGCCCGTCGCGAACCGTCCTGCGTGCATCCGGCGGGGGAGCGCAATATCGAGGTTACCCTTGCGGCGCTTTCTTCGTGCGCCAGGGTTGCTGCCGAGCGCGACGAACGCGTGATGGTCGAGCATGTCGAGGCTCGCGTCCAAGGCCCCGACGATTCGCACGTCCGTTTTAAGGTCGAGGCTATCGCGCTTGACGATAAGGACGTGGCATCTCTGGCTACCGCGATGCAGCAGCGCATCGAAGAAGCCTGCGATACCATGCTCGGCGCGCCGGGTACGACCGCGCGCGTCCGTTTTTTGCCGTCCAAGACTACCGTCCAGACCGTGGAGGTTTCCGGTGAGTGATACCAATCAAGATAAGACCGCTCGTACGCCGCGCCTGACGATTGACCAGAGCGCCACGTCGGCGAGCGAACCTGTTGATTCCAAAGCAGAGGCAACCGAGTTACAAGACGCGGCAGCCGCGGATTTTGACGAGGCTATGGGTCTCATCAAGGGTACGGGCGCTGCCGTCTGGAGCTATGCTGTGCGTCATCCCAACACCACGCTCGGCGCCGTCGCCGGCTTTATCCTCGCCGTGTTGGTGCTCACGTTGGGCCTGTGGGACACGCTCGTCATTGCATTCTTCGTGCTGATCGGCGCTGTGATCGGCCAAATTCGCGACGGCGAGAACGGGATCGTCAACTTCTTCGGCCGTCTGTTTAGCGGCCGCTAATATGTATTCGACTGTCGCATCCGCGGCAGGCATAAGGAGGAACCATGGCTTTTAATACGAAGGTCGATGTAGCCGATACCGAGCTCGAGGCAGACGAGACCGTCGCCGCCGAGGCCGAGGACGTAACGCTCGAGGACGAGGCGCTCGTCGAGGCCGAGTCCGATACGGATGAGGACGACGAGGAAGCAGACGAGTCCGAGGACTCGCTGACCTATTCCAACGGCGTGATCGAGAAGATCGTTGCCATGGCCACTCGCGAGGTTCCGCACGTTCTGGGCATGAAGGGTAACCTCATGCACTTTGTGCAGGAGCAGTTTGGTGCCGAGAATCTGACCAAGGGCGTGACGGTCGAGGTCACCGATGACAATCGCGTGGTCGTCAACATCTCCGTCATCATCGAGTACGGCGCCTATGCGCCCGCGATCTTCGACGATGTCAAGGCACGTGTCACCGAGCGCCTTGCCGCGATGACTGGCCTTGAGGTGGCGGGCGTCAACCTGCGCATCGAGGATGTCATCACCCCCGAGGAGTACGAGCACCGCACCAGCCAGCACGAATAACCTTCCAAAAGGGGACAGGTTTGTTTTGGCAGGTTTTATCTGCGAAAACATTAAACGGCCGACCGCGCAAGCAAAAGCGTGGCCGGTCGTTTTTGCACGCTCCCGATATAGTCATACCGCTCGTCTAACTAAGGGTTGCAATCCCCACGTTCCGCGTTACTCTAATGGGCGCATTGTTTCCAAATTGTTAACGAGGGGTTGCCGTAATGGCCGACGAGCACGAAACAGAAAGCAAGGCATGGGCAATTGAGGCCGCTGCGGCAGAGGCGGCGTCGCGTGCTGCCGAGGAGGTGCATCGTCCTCCCGTAGTGCCGATGGAGCGCGTGGTCGATCGCGATGTTATCGAGCGGGGCGAGCGCGCTGGTCGCAAGCGCAGCCAGGAGCCAGGTTTTCCGCGCTTTTTTGCCGAGCTCAATCTGGGCCTGATCCTCACGGCCTTTGCCATCGTTGCGTTTAAAACCCCTAATCACTTTGCTTTTGGCGGCACCTCGGGCGTGTCGGTCATTCTGTCCACGCTGTTCCCGACCCTGCCCGTCGGCGTCTTTATGTGGATTATCAACGCGGTTCTCGTCGTTTTGGGCTTTATCTTTTTGGAGCGCAAGGCAATCCTGTGGAGCGTCTTCGCCTCGTTTGCGCTGTCCGCCTATGTTTCGCTGTTTGAGCTCTTTATTCCGACCGATGTCTCGATGACGGGCGATATGTGGCTCGACCTGTGCTTTGCCGTGATTCTGCCGGCGCTCGGCAGCGCCATCGTCTTTGATATTGGTGCCTCGACGGGCGGCACGGACATTCTCGCCATGATCCTCAAACGTCGCACGACGCTCGAGATTGGCCGCGCCCTGCTGTTGGTCGATATCGGCATCGTGACCATCGCGGCCTTCTTGTACGGCCCGCGCGTCGGTCTGTATTGCGTGCTTGGCCTGTTTGCCAAGACGCTTGTGGTCGACAAGGCCATCGAGAGCATTCACCTGCGCAAAGTCTGCACGGTCATTTGTTCCGAGCCCCTTAAGGTCGAGGAGTTTATCGTCAAGCATCTCAACCGTACGGCGACTATCAGCCGCGGCTATGGTGCTTTCTCGGGCAAGTGCGTGACGGTGATCATGAGCGTGCTGAGTCGTCGCGAGGCCGTGCAACTGCGTCGCTACGCGCGCGAGATCGATCCGGGTGCCTTTATCACGATTGTCGACAGCTCCGAGATCGTCGGCAAGGGTTTCCGCGGAACGAACTAACGCGGTCGAACTCATCAAACAATCGAATAGCGCCCTGCGCGTTGCAAATACGTCATGTTGGAGCATTTGTCCCCACATTGGGTGATAATGATGCCAAAGACATCGTTTGCGATCCAGATGATTCGCTCATGATACGAAGGGATGATTTCGATGTTCTGTTCGCAGTGTGGTGCCCCCATGGGCGACAACGACAAGTTCTGTGGCGCGTGCGGTGCTCCTAATGCCGGTGCCGCAGCCTCTGCCCCTCAGGGTCAGCCCCAGCAGTTTGTTCCGCAACCGCCCGTGGCGAATGCGTCCAAGGGCTGTGTGGCTCAGGCGTTTGAGGACATGACCAAGACGCCGGGCGTGTTGCAGCGCGTGTGCCAGATCGCCTTTTTGCCGGCGCTCATCTGTGTCGTGTCAGTGCTCGTGCTGTTCATTCCCGTTATCGGCGGTATCGCGGCTGCCATCGGCTTTTTGGCTGCCTGTGTGGCAAGCGCATGCGGTTCTGGCTTTGGCATCGAATGGGGCCGCGACCTGTCGCTTAAGGTCGATGACGGCATGGATCGTCCGCTGATGCGCTCCACGTCGTTTGGTCTGGGCGTCTTTTCGGGTGTTATCTCGGGCGTGCTCAAGGTTATCGCTGCCATTCCCGTTATCGGTGTGGCGCTTTCGCTGGTGGAGAGCGTGGTAATTGGTGCCGCGGGTTCGTATTCATATTACGGCTCTTATGCGCTCGAGGCCGCGCTGATCGGTTCGCTGGGCCTGTTTGTTCTGGCTATGATTGCCGCGGCGGTCCTGGGCGTCTTCTTTACCATGTTCGCCGACATCGCCGTGATGCACTTTGCGGTGACCGGCCGCGTCGAGAGCGCGTTTTCGCTCGATAAGGTCTGGGCGGCCTTTAAGAACAATAAGACCAAGCTGTTCTGCGCTTCGTTCCTTCCCGAGTTTTTGACGGGCCTGGTCGCCAACGTTGTCACCTGGATCCTGACGTTCGTCTTTGGCACCATTGCCTCTGTCGGTATGTATAGCTACTACTACCGTCCTACGGCTATTGAGGCGCTTGTTACCGGCGGTGGCATCACGCTCGTATTGTTCTTAGTGCTGACGGCGTTTGTCACGGTATTCCTCACGGTCTTTGGCAAGATGCTCAAGCACCGTGCCGTTGGCTATTGGGTTGCGCGCTACGCAAGCGAGTGGGCCGACGAGGACAAGGACGACGTCCTGACTTTTGTGCTGCCGTTTGAGAAGAAGTCTGCTCCGGCTGGTTTTAGCGCCGACGCAGCGCCCGTATCCGATTCCGCTGCGGCGCCGGCGCCTGCGCCCGAGCCCGAGCCCGAGCCCGTGCCTGAGCCTGAGCCTGAGCCTGAGCCTGAGCCCGCGCCCGTGCCTGAGCCCGAGCCCGCGCCCATGCCGGAACCGGAGCCCGAGCCTGCACCTGAGCCCGAGCCTGCGCCAAGCTCCGACGAGGACCCGCAGGACGAGTAACCCTGCCACCTGCCATTTGGGGACGGGGTAGAAACGGTAGAAATAGCGCTTGACAAATAAGCGGGGGCGGACGTGCCGAAGCGTCCGCCCCCGCTTTGATATCGCGATGCGGCTATGACTGCGAGATGGTCGTGGATCGACTACTCGTCGTGCTTCTCCTCGCGGCGGGCGGCGGCGCGAGCGTCGTGGATGCCCTTGATTGCGGCGTGTCGGGCGGTGCGGGCATCGTGCATGGCGTCGCGGGCCTCGGCGGCCGTGGCCTTGGCAGAGCGCAGTTTGGCTGCCAGGTCGGGATTGGTCTCGGCGACCGCGGCAATCGTGGGGCCGTCGAGCTCTTCTTGTGTGGGCTCGGCCAAAAAGTCGATGGCATATTGGGCGGCCACCATGGAGCCCTTGGCCAGTACCGACTCGTCAATCTTGTAGAAGCAAGAATGTTGGGCGTACGTGGCGCCAATCTGGGGGTTGCGCGTGCCAACAAAGGCGAGCACGCCCGGTACGCGGCGCAGGTACTCCGAAAAATCCTCACCCGAGAGTGTGCCGCGATAATGGCCTTGGCCGGTGGGGCCCAGGCATTTGATTACTGCCTGGCGGCAGCGCTCGCTCGAGGCGGCATCGTTTTCGACCTTGTAATTGGCGATGGTGTAGTCGGTGAGCTCTGCCTCGGCGCCCAAGGCGGCCGCGGTATGCTCCACGATGCGGCGCATGAGCTCCGGCATTTCCTCGTGGGTCGAATCTCCGTAGGTGCGCACCGTGCCGGCGAGGTAGGCCGTGCCGGCGATAACGTTGCGCGCGGTGCCGCCGTGCAGCTCGCCGACGGTAATGACGGCCGGCTCGTAGGGACTGATCTCGCGCGAAACGATGGTCTGCAGAGCGTTGACGATCTCGGCGGCAACCATAACGGCGTCGTGACCGCGCTGGGGCATGGCGCCGTGGCACGAGGTGCCGCGGACGTCGATGCGGAACCAGTCGGTATTGGCCATGCGCGGTCCGGGCTCACAGCTCACGGTGCCGGCGTCGACCTCACTCCAGATGTGCGCGGCGTAGGCGCCATCGACGCCGTCGAGCACGCCCGTGCCGATCATGAGCTTGGCGCCCTGGCCGTTTTCCTCGCTGGGCTGGAAGACGATGCGGACTTCGCCGTGGATGTCGTCGGTCATATGGCGCAGGATTTGCAGCGTGCCGAGCATCATGGCGATGTGGCAGTCGTGGCCGCAGGCGTGCATGCAGCCCTCGTTGACGCTGGCAAACTCCTCGCCGGTCTGCTCGGTGACGGGCAGGGCGTCGATATCCGCGCGCAGCAGGATGCGGCGGCGCGGCGTGCCGTCCTCGTGGTAGGCATCCGACGCGGTACCGCGAAGCGTTGCCACCAAGCCGGTCTTGAGCGGACGCTCGTAGGGGATATTCATGGCGTCGAGCTGGTTGGCGATGTCGGAGGTCGTGCGCTCCTCGGCAAGGCTCAGCTCCGGGTGCTTATGGAAGTGCCGGCGCTGCTTGATGATATAGGGTTCAAACTCGGTAGCGATATCTTTGATGGCTGCGGTGACGTCGTCAGCCGCGCGAGCCTCGGTCGCCGCCATAATCTGCTGTGCCTTGGTCTTCGTCATGGTCGATTTGCTCCTTGCTGGGTTGATCGCAAAATCGTACAGGCTCTCTCCAGTATGCCACCTGCCGCTAGGGCTGGTAAAGTTGCCGTTTGCCGCTTGGGGTTTTGTTACAAGGGCGGGGGAGTACACTCGGGGGTGTTGAATTTCCTGCCAGAGATGGGGATGCCCATGCAACATATCGATCGGATTATCCGCTCCAAGAACGTCTTTACCGCGCAAGACGGCATCGATACCGCCCGCGAGCTGGCGATTGCCATCGCAGGCGACCGTATCGTCGCAGTCGGTGCGCCCGATGACGTGATTGCCGCCGCGCCTGCCGCCACGCCGGTTATCGACTACGGCGAGCAGTTTGTCTGCCCCGGTTTCCACGATGCGCACCTGCATTTCTTCCATACTTCGGTTGGCTCCTCGCCGTACATGCTCATGGATATGGGCGCGTCCGAGGCAGCATTGGTGCAGCATGCGCTCGAGTTTTCCAAAGGCTTGCCAGATGACGCCTGGGTCGTGACCCAGGGTTGGCGCGATTACCGCTGGGATCCGCCCGAGCACCCTACCAAGGCCTCCCTCGATGCGGCATTTCCCGATCGTCCCTGCGTTATGTACTCGGGCGACGGGCACACGCTGTGGCTCAACAGCCGCGCACTCGAGGCGCTCGGCGTTACGCGCGACAGCGAGCCTCCGGCGGGTGGCAGTTACGACAAAGATGCAAATGGCGAGCTTACGGGTATCGCCCACGAGGCGGCTGCTATGCAGCTGCTGCCGCGCTGCCTGGAGTGGCTGGGCGAGGACCGCATCGCGAGCGCTTACGCCGACCAGATGAAGCGTATGGCCGAGCAAGGCATCACCTCAATCTGCGATATGTCGCTCATGCCCATGCCGGGCTGCGACTTTATTCGCGACGATGTTTACGACAAGCTGCAGGCCTCCGGCAAGCTGGGCATCCGCGCCCATCTGTTTCCCACGCTGCTGGATGACCAGTCGCGCTTGGAAGAACTCCAGACCCGCTACGCGAACAACGCGCTGCTCTCGGCGCCAGGCTTTAAACAGTTCTTCGACGGCGTGTCGAGTGAGCATACCGCATACCTCACTGAGCCCTATACCAACCCGCGCTTCCCGGGCGACCAGGGCCGCCTGACGGTCCCTGTCGAGCGTATGCGCAAGTTGGTTTTGGCGGCAGCCGAGCGTGACCATACCGTGCGCATCCACGTTATCGGCGACGGTGCCATCCATGCCGCACTCGATATCTTTGAGGAGGCGGCAGAGCTCTACGGCTTGCCCCAGCACGGCCACAATACGCTTGAGCACCTGGAGAATCTGCTGCCTCAGGACATCGATCGTCTGCGCAAGCTCAACGTCATTGCCTCGAGCCAGCCTTGCCACATCACGCTCGACCCGGGTGGCCCGGAGCGCGACCTGGGCCTGGAACGCAGCCGCATCATGTGGCCGTTCGCAACTTATCAGCAGCGCGGTATCCGTCAAGCTTTCGGTACCGACAGCCCCATCACGGCCGTTACCAGCTTGAACGTGCTCTACACGGCTATCACGCGCCAAGATCCCCGCAGCCACTGGCCCGAGGGCGGCTGGCTGCCGAGCGAGCGTATCGACGCGGCAACGGCCCTGCGCAACTACACGCTTGGCAGCGCGTACGCAGCGGGCGACGAGCAAAACCTCGGCAGCCTAGAGCCCGGCAAATACGCCGACCTGGTAGTCCTGGACCAAAACCTGCTCACCATCGACCCCCAAGAACTCCAAGCCACCAAAGTCCAAGCCACCTACCTGGCAGGTAACTTAATCTACGAGCGCTAGCCCCATACCCCACCCACAAGGGGCGCGTTTCAGCAACGTGCCCCTTTCTTGTTCGCACCATCCGCATCGCCATTTTGCTGTACTGACTTTTCTGAATGCCGGGCCCGAATTAGTTAACCTGGCTCCCGTGTGGCTCCGGAGGGGCGGGGCATAAGGTTTATCGCGAGTTCCGCACGAGCCGAAGGCCACTTAATGTGGCCTTCGTGCGAGCAGGACTGCCCGAGCAGGAAACCTTATGCCCCGCCCCTCCGGAGCCACACGGGAGCCACTGCTAAGTTATCCCCCGGCATTCAGAAAATCTAAGTGCCAAAAAATAAGATTTTTTGACTCCGTGTTGTATAACCCGCCATTCGTGGGTACCATTCAACGCGTACGCAAACAAAAAGGGTTAACCCGCGCGGCATGACCGCGCGGCCCACAAAGGAGGAAACAAGCATGTCGTCTTTGAAGCCGCTTGCAGATCGCGTCCTGGTCAAGCCCGACGAGGCCGAGCAGAAGACCGCTTCTGGTCTGTATATCGCCAGCAACGCTCAGGAGAAGCCGCAGCGCGGCACCATCGTTGCCGTTGGCGCCGGTAAGGTCAACGACAAGGGTGAGCGCATCCCTATGGACGTTCAGGTCGGCGACGTTGTCATCTACGGTAAGTTCGGCGGCAACGAGGTCAAGGTCGACGGCGAGAAGTATCTGCTGATGCGCGCCGACGACATCTACGCCGTCGTCGAGGCCTAGTCTCGTCAGAATCTCTGATTCGTCTTTGAACGCGCCCGCCGCATAGGACTCGGAAGCGGCGACGCGAGTCACATTTCTTTTGGAGGATTACCTACCATGGCAAAGAACATTACGTTCAACACCGATGCCCGCGCCAAGCTCGCCAAGGGCGTCAACACTCTGGCCGACGCCGTTACCGTCACCATGGGCCCCAAGGGCCGCTACGTTGCGCTGCAGCGCACGTTCGGTGCCCCGACCATCACCAACGACGGCGTTTCCGTCGCTAAGGAGATTGAGCTCGAGGACAACATCGAGAACATGGGCGCTCAGCTGGTGAAGGAGGTCGCCACCAAGACCAACGACACCGTGGGTGACGGCACCACCACCGCAACCCTGCTCGCTCAGGCTATCGTCAACGACGGTCTGCGCAACGTCGCCGCCGGCGCCAACCCGCTGGCTATCCGTCGCGGCATCGACAAGGCCGTCAACGCCGCCGTCGCCGAGATGAAGAAGCAGGCCAAGCCGGTCGAGACCAAGGAGCAGATCGCTTCTGTCGGCACCATCTCCGCTGGTGACCCCGAGGTCGGCGAGAAGATCGCCGAGGCCATGGAGGTCGTGGGCAAGGACGGCGTCATCACCGTCGAGGATTCCCAGACGTTCGACATCACCATCGACACTGTCGAGGGCATGCAGTTCGACAAGGGCTATGTTTCCGCTTACTTTGTCACGGACAACGACCGCATGGAGGCCGTGATGAAGGATCCGTACATCCTCATCACCGACCAGAAGATCTCCAGCGTTCAGGACATCATGCCTGTTCTCGAGGCTGTCCAGCGCGCCGGCCGTGGCCTGCTCATCATCGCTGAGGACATCGACGGCGAGGCTCTGCCGACCCTCGTCCTCAACAAGATCCGTGGCGCTCTCAACGTCTGCGCCGTCAAGGCCCCGGGCTACGGCGATCGCCGCAAGCGCATCCTCGAGGACATCGCCGTCCTCACCGGTGGTCAGGCTGCTCTGGACGAGCTGGGCGTGAAGGTCGCTGACATCACCGCCGATATGCTCGGCACCGCTAAGTCCGTCACCATTTCCAAGGACAACACCGTTGTCGTCGGCGGCGCTGGCTCCAAGGAGGCCATTGACGCCCGTATCGCTCAGATTAAGGGCGAGATGGAGAACACCACCTCTGACTTCGACCGTGAGAAGCTCCAGGAGCGCCTGGCCAAGCTCTCCGGTGGCGTTGCCGTCATCAAGGTCGGCGCTGCTACCGAGTCCGAGCTCAAGGAGATCAAGCACCGCGTCGAGGATGCCCTGCAGGCTACCCGCGCTGCTGTCGAGGAGGGCATCGTCGCCGGCGGCGGCGTCGCCTTCATGGACGCTGCTCCTGCACTCGACGCTGTCGAGATCGACGACCCCGAGGAGAAGATCGGCGTCGATATCGTCAAGAAGGCTTTGACCGCTCCGGTCGCCACCATCGCCAAGAACGCTGGCTTTGAGGGCGCTGTCGTGGTCGACAAGGTTGCCGAGCTGCCTGCTGGCCAGGGTCTCAACTCTGCCAACGGCGAGTGGGGCGACATGATCGAGATGGGCGTCCTCGACCCCGTCAAGGTCAGCCGCGTCACCCTGCAGAACGCTGCTTCTGTCGCCAGCCTGATCCTCATCACCGAGGCTACCGTCTCCGATGTCCCCAAAAACACTCAGCTTGAGGACGCTATCGCTGCTGCCACCGCTGGTCAGCAGGGCGGCGGTATGTACTAAGGCCGACAAGGTCTAGAACTCCCACCGGGAATCCGGGGGCGTGACGGGGGTTTCTCTCCGGAACGTCCTCGGACTTCCTGCGTTTACGGCCTTGAGGTCGGCGTGGGCGGAGGACGTGGTTGTTGGGGAGACATGTCCCGGTTGCTGTTTCGCGCTTTGCGCGAAAAGCGCATCACTTTGGCGTGGACGGAGAACGTGGTTGTCGCGTTAACTTGTCCCGGGCGTATTTCTGGAGCGTTTCCCCTGGTTGATTTCCGATCTCAGCCGAACACATTGAGCAAATAGGTCGTTCCCGCACC
>CAJLDK010000002.1:0-291221 GCA_905205405.1 uncultured Collinsella sp. | reverse complement strand
CACGGTGCTTATTTCCCAGTGATCACTCGGACCACTTCTTAGTGAACATCAACAGACTCAGCCGGACGGTCGGTCCGCCCCTTCCGTTTTGCCTTTGGGCTAGGCCAGCGGGGCGTCGCGCCTCTCTGCGCGTGCCCTCTCGATGAGGCTCGGCGTCAGGTCGAGTCTTCCGATGGGCACGTCCTCCAGGCTGTAGGCGTCTAGCAGCGCCTCCGCATCGCCGCCGAGCATCGCCCTGGAGGCGCGCGGGCGTCCAGCTCCAGCATCTTCTGGACCGTGTCCCTTTCGTGTCTGGTGAGCGCCTGCCGTAGATACTCGGGGTCGCCTTCTCGGAACCCTTTTTCTTCTTTCCGGACATGCCGTCCTTCGAGTCCCCGGGGCCAACCGGTTCGGCCCTCAGGGTATCGGGTTCCCACATTCATCCGCACATGTGCGGATGAATGTGGGAGGTGTTCGGATGAAGTTGATAATCAAGGGTTGATAATCAAGGGTGCACCATTCGTTGTGTCTATTTAACCATTTGTATATCTCTCGCTATAATAATGAGAAAAACTAGAGATCGGTTTATGTGTATATGACACCTAAAACTCTTATCGCTATTCCTGCTTATAATGAGGAGGAATGCATAGAAAAGACGATATGCGAGCTCAGGCAAATTGCACCTGAGTTTGATTTTGTTGTTATCAATGATGGGTCTCGAGATCGAACGCTAGCTATCTGCAAGGATCTTGGTTGTGACATCATTGATATGCCCATTAACTGTGGTTTGACCGTTGGGTTTCAGACGGCTGCGCGTTATGCGGTTGATCATGGATATGACTATATGGTTCAGTTTGATGCTGACGGCCAGCATTGTCCGGAATATATAAAGGTCCTTGTTGATAGGGCTCAATCTGATGGATCAGATATTGTCATTGGCTCTAGGTTTGTAAGCGTGCGCAAAGACAAGACGCTTCGCATGATCGGCTCGCGTATGATTACGGTGCTAATAAAGATTCTGACAGGCAAGAGGATCAGTGACCCCACGTCTGGATTTAGGCTATTTGGGCGGGATATTCTTACGAAATACTATTACGACAATACCTTAAATCCGGAACCAGAATCTCTCGCTCTCTTTTTGAAGCAAGGGTATTCTATTTCAGAGGTACAGGTTAAGATGCGCGAGCGTCAAGGTGGCGAGAGCTATCTTAACCCTGTTAGGTCTATGCAGTATATGGTTCGTGTTTTCGTTACGCTCCTTGTCGTTCAGTGGTTTAGGTGATCCATTTGCCGGTCTCTCTTCGTATTTTGCTTCTCGTTTGCGCTGTTTTGGTATTCGTGTTCGTATTGCGCAAATTAAAAAAATCCCAAATGCAAGTTTTGGATTCTCTGTTTTGGCTGCTATTCAGCGTCAGTTTTGTAATTTTGGGCGTTTTTCCACAAGTTGCAATGTGGCTTTCAAGTCTATTTGGTTTCCTGTCGGCTTCTAACTTCGTGTTCCTTTACGTTATTGCCGTTCTTGTGGTCCGTGATTTCTGCAATTCTCTTCGCCTCTCTCGACAGGAAGAGCGTTTGAACTCGCTTGTTCAGGCTGTTGCGTTAAGTAGGGAGAAGGAAAAGTAGGCTATGCGTTTCGCTTTGGCGTATAAATCATCCGGATGGGAATGTCTCTACTTATATTTCTTTCAACAGTTGTGAACAGTGCTTGGTGCCCATACTTGTCATCCAGATGACTGGGAACGATTCTTCGAGGGCCCTTGCAGCTTGATTTGGATAAAGGTGAATTAGCCCCGTGTTGTCTCGATGCGTAAACCAAAAGCAAATAATGAAAGCCGTCTTCGTTGCTCTTCTCTTTATTGTCGAGCTTCTGTGCATGAAGCACTTTTATGTGAACCACTCTGTCTCACAGCTGTTCGTTTTAGCGCTCTATTGCGTCGTTGTAGATGTTGCCATTTGGCAATCATATTATATCTTCCTTTCCTCAGATGATGAAAAAAAGCGTGGCAACTGTTCTGGTCGCTGCGCTCAATTATTAGTCCTGTTGCTTACGGCATTTGCTGTGGCGGTCATCTGGGAGGGCTGCACCGTTCTTGGCTCGCCGGCTTCTCATTTCTCGAATATTGCTGACTGGAATAAAAAGCGGCTCATATTCTTTTTTCTGATTTCCTATTGCGCAATACTCTATTTATTCCAAAGCGGCTTTTCTCTGAAAGCGTTGTTCCATTCTGCTTCGGCGAGGGTCAAGGCTACCGATTACGTTTCCCTGCTGATTATCGCATTCTTTATTGTTTTTGGCTGCTCTACGATTGCATTCGTGAATGGGTTCATTAATGCTGTTGTTTATTTCCTGCTGGTAATCATAACTTCGGTTTTCACGGCTTGCTCGGGCATTCGAAAGAGAAATTCTGCCCTTCCTGTTGCTTTCTTTATCGCTGCATTCTCAATTGGTGTTTTCCTTGTGGTGAGCACTCCGATAACGACGGGTATTTCATGGGATGATCAAATTCACTATTCCAATGCCCTTTCGACATCTTATTTATTTGAAACTCAAAAAACTGATTCGGATATTAACTTTACTGACGAAGCGGTCCGTCGTGCACAGGGCTATGAAGAGCCCTCTCTTTCCCATTTTGATCGAGCGGAAATTCTTGAGCATGCTAGGCAGTTGAATGGCTCCTATAGATCTGATATCGCTTCTGGTCATGTGCAAGTTAACAAGCATGAAGAATTCGTTTATACGCTTAGCAGCATTGGGTATATTCCATCGGCAATTGGCCTTTGGCTCGCTCGCCTTCTGCATTTCGATTTTTCTTCTATGATTCAATTCGCTCGGATTTGCAATTTATTTAGTTACTGTCTTGCAATTGCCATTGCAATCAAGGTTACGCCCTCAAAAAAGGGACTATTTGCTTTTGTGGGAATGCTGCCAACTTCGATCTTTCTTGCGTCATGTTTCTCATATGATGCATGGCTCATTTCGTTTATCATTCTCGGTTTTGCTTATTTTTTGAGGTATGCATGGGGTGATTTAAATGAATTTACAGTTCGCAATATAGCACTCGCATTTTTATTTACCTTTTTAGGACTCGCAGTCAAAGCTGTGTATTTTCCGATAATCGGTCTTTTCTTTATGGTTCCGCGTAATCGTTTTGCGGGCTCGAAGCAACGAGTTCATTACTATGCCGCCGTGTTTGTTTTGGGCTTGATTGCTTTTGCCTCATTTGCGCTTCCGTTCTTGTTTTCAACGGCCGGCGGATCTAACGTTGGCGATATGCGAGGCGGCTCCGATGTTAACTCTGGTCAGCAAATCGCTTTCATTCTCGCCGATCCATTGCGCTACGCGGAAATACTCGCCAATTATTTTTCAACTTATTATTTAAATCCGATAACCTCTTCTGGATATGCATTGAACTTTGCATACCTTGGATCGCTTGCTGCTCAGATTTCTGTAAATGCAATCCGTGGGTTGGTTCAGGTGCTTCCAGCTGTTTGCCTATTGTTGTTTGGGCTTTTTTCGGCCGATTCGATTAGCGTTAATCATATTGGTCTCGCACAATTTCTATGGGCCTCATTTGTGTTTTTGTTTACGGTGACTTTGGTGGCAACTGCACTTTATGTGTCTTTTACTCCCGTTGGATTGGGGACAGTTAATGGTTGCCAGAGTCGTTACCTTTTGCCACTTCTGGTTCCGTGCCTATCGTTTATCCTTAACCAAAGTCGCTTGGTCTTTGGGGACAGCAAACGATTCATATTGATATGCCTCGTATTCCCGTTTACTTTGGCTACGATTTGCGAGTTTGTTTTAGTTGTTGGAAAGTGTTGCTGATATGGGCATAGTTTTTAATACCGAATTTAACAATAAGCTAAATTGCCGTGGCGACGGCAAGCTATATCTACTGTATGAAGCCGCATCCGTTTTTCCTGATGCTGTTGAGTCGCAATCACCTAATGGGCAAATTCTGCCCGCAAGAATCATTCCTATTTCAGAGACTGAATTTGTTGCTGTTCTTGCCGATTTTGGTGTCGACCAATCGCTGTCTTTCTTTAGCGGAGATAATGTAATTTACCAGCGCCGCATCAATCCTGGCAAGTTTTCGATTGAGTCGAAAGTTAACGGCTTGCTGCGCGCGGAGCATTGTGGACAATTTCGCAATATTGACCGTTCTGGCGTGCATGCGCTCGCTTCTATCCAAATTGAGAGCTTTATTCCCTGCGTTGATGGCGTAATCGTTAGAGGTGTTCTTTCGGGTACTGATTACCTTGAGGGTGATCGTATTGTCGCTTTTAATGAAGAAGCCTGCGTTGTTGGGGAATCTTTGTTATTTAATAAATTAATAGCCGATGCGAATCCTGGTCTAATAAATTTCTCTCTTCATATTCCTGAGGTCGGGGATAGCCTGTGCATTTGCATACACAGGGCTTCTGGTCATCTAGATACGTTTATCAATCTAAAGAAAGATATGCTTAAAGAGCTTTTGGATGAGGCTGATCGGAATCATGCGTGTGCATTCGATCAACCCCGTTATTTGTCCTGGTTTTCTGGGCGCAGATTGACTGGATCCGATTCGCGGGCACAAGCACAAATAAGACTTGCATACCAGCCCTTGTTTTCAATCATCGTTCCTCTATATAAGACTCCCTTGAATTTCTTCAGGGATATGGCTGATTCTGTGATTGCTCAGACGTATTCGAATTGGGAACTCATCCTGGTTAACTCTACGCCAGATTACGATGGACTTAGCGACTTGGTTTCCGAGTACGTGACTGCAGACTCTAGAATTAAAGTGACTGATCTTGAGGGCAATCTAGGTATCACTGAGAACACCAATGTCGGAATCAAGATGGCCAAGGGAGACTACCTTTGCTTTTTCGATCATGATGATGTTCTCGAACCGAATATCTTGTTTGAGTATGCACACGCTCTAAATCAAAATTCGGATATTAATCTTCTCTACTGTGATGAAGATAAGCTATTGCCTGATGGGTCCTTGGCTCATCCTACTTTTAAGCCGGATTTTAGTCTTGATATGGCTCGAGACAATAATTATATTTGCCACCTTCTTACTATTAAGAGGGCATGTTTAGACAGAATTGACCTTTCTAACAGCGAGTTGGATGGCGCCCAGGACCATGCCATGGTGCTGAAGATTGCCGAACTTGATGGGACGATCCATCACGTTCCTAAAATCTTGTATCACTGGAGAATAAGCGAGAATTCGACTGCGGGTAATTCCGATAGTAAACCCTATGCAACCCTCGCTGGAATAAAAGCTGTTCAGGAGCACCTTGATAGATGCGGTATCAAGGCGACTGTGGTCAATTCTCATAATCGTGCTTTTCGTTATAGCCCCATTTATGATGTTCCTTCATCTGAGTCCTGTTCATTAATCGTTACCACCCGCGGCAATTCTTCGGTTCTTTCGACTCTTGTATCTTCAATCAATGACACCGATTTTGATGATCTTGAAGTCGTTTTCGTGTGCTCGCAGGAAGCGGAAGCTGCTGTTAAGCAATCGAGCTCTGGACTTCGTTGCCGCTATATCGTTCACGCGCTTGATGACCCCTTTAATATATCTGTGTGGAGAAATGCCGGTGCTTTCGCCGCGCGTGGCGAGCAACTCGTCTTTATTCATGACGATATTCAGGCACTAGACTCCTCGTGGCTAAAGACTCTCGTCGGTTTTTCTCAACGAGAGGATGTTGGCGTCGTTGGAACAATGACGTGCGATCTTGACGGCATTGTGCAGCAGGCAGGCCTGTCTTATGTTGGAGAATCAATCGTCAACCTGTCGCAAGGCATTCATCGCTCTTCTCCTGGCTATATCTATATGCCATTGACCGTAAGGGATGTATCGGCGGTGAGTGGTGTCTGTTTAGCTATTTCACGCGAACATTTTAATCGTCTGGGTGGTTTTGATGAGTCGTATCTTCTTGACTATTCGGATGTTGATATTTGCTTCAAGTCTTCTCAAGCTGGGTTAAAAGTGATCTATACACCAGAGGCATGTCTCTACCATATGGCATGTGTTGACAAATCCCTTGATAGTAAATCTCGCTCTCATAAGCATTTTGAGGATAAGGCACGATTGTTGCATAACTGGTCCGAGCGTTTCTCTGAGGGAGATCCATGGTTCTCCGTTAACTTTTCTCGAGATCCCAAGCGCGCAGCGTTATATAAGTTCGATCCTTTTGACTACGAAGCGATTTGAGTGCTTTAAATGAAACAAATTGCCTGGATAATATCTCCGCCGGCAAAGGGCTCTGGCGGCTTTCGAACCATCTGCAGCAAGGCTTCCTTTCTAGATTCTCGCGGATATGAGAACTACTTTTACATTATGCCGGGCTGTGAAGCATACAAAAGTGCTCATAGAGTTCAGACCGAAATAAAGGATTGGTTTGGTTATTCGCCTAAAGAAGTTCGTGTGGCTCCGAGTGTGTCCGAGGATTTTTTTGCAGTAATCGCCACCGCTTGGAATACGGCGCACTTTGCATCTATGCAGAAGTGCACCCATAAGTTCTACTTCATTCAGGATTTTGAACCTTGGTTCTATCCGATGGGGGAGATGTATTTAAATGCCGAAGCAAGTTATCGTTATGAACTAAACCCCATAACAATAGGCAGATGGCTTTCTAAAAAAGTTGAACCCTATTATTCGCATGAAGTCCCATATTGTGATTTTGGCGTTAGCGATATATATACTGCGCAGGAACAAAATCTAAGCAGAGAGTATGCCATCTGTGCTATTTATCAATCCAATAAGGATCGGCGTTTGTCTGGCATGTTGCTTGATGCAATTAAATTGCTTCTCAAGCTCGACGATGCAGTTGTCGTATATTTATACGGCGAAGACGCAATGCCTCCCATTCGTGATCCACGTGTACGCAGCCTCGGCATCTTGACCGCTGATGAATGCGCCTCGCTTTATGCCAAGTGTGTTGCCGGCGTATCGTTGAGCGTGACTAATCCCTCTCGCCTGCCTTTCGAAATGCTTGCATCGAAGCTTTCGGTAATTGAAATAAACCGTGAGAATAATCTACTCGACTTTCCGGAGGGCACCATCCACCTCGCTGAGCCCTCTGCTTGCGGCATTGCTTCTTCTATTCTTGAGGCTCTTTCATGCTCAAAATGCGATTCGCCTAATCGATTTAGCTGCACGTCGATTGAGCGTGAAAATGAAATGTTCTTCGAGGCCTTTACACGTTATCTGAATGAAGAGCCATCCTTGGTTAGCGGGAAGTCCGCCTTCGGGAATGTGCTAAAAACCGAAGAACTAAGTAAGGTCTTCTTGCTCAGCGATCATCTCGCTGATGCTCGATTGCGATCGTCTGCCATGTCTCAAACGCTCATTCAAGCTTCTTCTGTTGATTTGACTGTGCGTTTTGAGTCGTCTTTGATGCCTGTGGATGTTCGCGCGGCAGTTTGGTGTGCCCTTGATCAGTCTGATATTCGCTGGATTAGTCTTGAATCTAGGGACGGTCTTTTTGCGGGGCATGTTCCGCTGTTTTTAAATGATGATGAAGAGGCCTATCTTCGCATTCATATATACTCTTTTGCGGAAGACGGCAAGAATCCGCTTTGTGTCGCCGAGCTAAGCCAACTAGTCTGTCTTTCGCCTTCTCGCAACGCTCATCCTGTTGTTCGTTCGGTTGAAAGTGGCGCATGCAGCGTGTCTGCCGTTTTTAACCTATCTGATGATTATTGTGAACCGTTTCAGCCTTCTGCTTCGACGGGCGTCGAAGGCGGTCACGTTGCTCTACTCAAACGTTTATTTCGGAGAAACTAATGGCGCGCTTTAACCAATGGACTCAGCTACTTAAAGCCTCTGCGACATCGTGCAGGCACGATGAAAAATCCGATGGTGTTAAGCAAGAACGCTATCTCCTTTTGGATACGGCTATGGGAAGCGAGAACTCTGGTGACCATGTGATCATGGATGCCTGTGGCTGTATCGCGGATCAAATCTTTGGCGGTGCGTTGCCCCATGTGGCAACGCACTATTATTCCAAAGAGCTTGAAATGTATCCTGAATACGTAAAGCTGTTGTGCGGCACCAATATTCTGTATACGCATATGGCTGATCAGCAGCAATGGGCGCTTGCCAAGCGGTTGGGCAATAATAGAAATGTTGTTTTGTTCGGCGTGGGCATGTCTGATATTGGGGTGGACGATGCTATCGACGCCTATACAAAGAAGTTCTATAAAACCTTGCTATCCGATGAATATCTTCATAGTGTTCGAGATGAAATGACTAAGAAGAGGCTTAACTCTATTGGCATAGAGAATGTTCTTAATACCGCATGTCCGACCATGTGGTCGTTAACCCCATCTAGGCAACTCGAGATATCCTCTAAGCGTTCTAAAAACGTTGTTACGTCAATTACCGATTATTGTTTCGATGCGGAACGTGACCGTAAGATGCTGGAATTGCTGTCGTCGGAATACGAAAAGGTAACGATTTGGATTCAAGGAAGCCATGATGTTGATTGGTGTCTTGATCAAATAGTCGATCTGAAGCAATTTAATGTCATAGGCCCCAATACCGAAGAGCTTAATCGTGTAATTGAAACCGAGGAGTTTGATTATGTGGGGACGCGTCTCCATGCGGGCATCCGCTGTTTAAATGGAGGACATCGCTCTCTAATTATTGCAATTGATAATCGAGCCCGCCAAATCGGTGAAGACACGGGACTTCCCGTTCTTGAACGCGAGGACGGCTATCTCCATAAATTAGCTGATTGGGTAAACCATCCCGTTAAAACTGAGATTAATCTTCCCTGGACGAGCATCGATAAATGGAAGAAACAGTTTAATTAGCTGTATTCCTTGGCTATTGCTTTCCCTATTTCTTATCGTGTGGTGCCTTTGGCGTTTCTCCGATTATCCAACCCATATTTGTGGCTCGAATTAGATTCGTCAACATATAGGCGACTGATCCAAATCCAATCAGGTTAATTGCTGCCATCGCCATTGGGGCTATGTTGGGCCAGTAGGTAAAAGAAATGTAAACCAGTGGAGAATGAAAAAGATATATTCCCATACTGTTTTTGCTAATCTTTTCGGTTAGTAGGTTTGCCTTTTGGGGGATGACACAATAAATTGATGCAAGCGCCATGCAAGTAAGGGCGGTGGAAGCAATGGGGGGCACCACTTGTTTTAGTAAGTTTACAAGGAATAATAGTATTAGGACTATTGATATGCTTTTACGCCTTTTATAGCTCTCGAACCATTTGTTTGCTTCCAAGTAGTGGATTGTTAGGCCAAGCGCAAACCATATTGCATTTGCTTCTGCCAAATTGATATATCTGTTCGCTGATGGTATTCCAAAATGGTAAAGATAAATTGAAGCGCCGAAAACTATCGGAACCTTAAAACTTGTTAGAGGGCTCTTTTCGAGTATTTGAAAGATGCACGACGTGGCTGCTGTAATGAAAAAAAGAGTCGGGAGAAACCAAAGGTGACCGTTGTCTTCGCCCAACAGAATTGATTTAAAGATGATGTGCGGTACAGTTAGGCCATTGTAATAGGGATACTTAACGAGCATCCTGATGGGGAAGAGCCAACATATTCCAATCATGATATAGGGGATAATTAAGCGTTGAGCTTTTTTAATGACCTGATTTATAAAATCGCTTGATCGATTCCAGCTCCATAAAAAACAAAAGCCAGATAACGAAAAGAACAAGGGCATCTGGATTCCGTTAATTAAGAATTTGAGATTATCCAACAGAATTGATTTTTGTTCAGTTGGATAATATCCCCACGCACTTGAATACAGAATAATGCTGTGGCCTAGGACTACAAGGAATATTGCAAGGGCCCTCACGTTCGTTATGTCGTCTCTACGGGTTGTGTCCTTGCGGTTGTTCATCAATTGCTTCTTTCGTTAATATTGAGAAGGTTTAACTTAAAGAATATCAAACTCTTACTAACCGCTTGATTTATAACTATTTTCGATTACAGAGGACGGATTATATGAAAGGCATCATCCTCGCCGGCGGGTCCGGCACCCGCCTGTACCCGCTCACGCTCGTGACCTCCAAGCAGCTGCTGCCGGTCTACGACAAGCCCATGATCTACTACCCGCTGTCCACCCTCATGCTGGCTGGCATCCGGGACATCCTGGTCATCTCCACGCCGACGGACCTGCCCAACTTCGAGCGCCTGCTCGGGGACGGCTCGCGCTACGGCGTGAACCTCACCTACGCCGAGCAGCCCTCGCCGGACGGCCTGGCGCAGGCGTTCACCATCGGCGAGGAGTTCATCGCCGGCGAGCCGTGCGCCCTGGTGCTCGGCGACAACATCTTCTACGGCAACGGCCTGTCGCGCCACCTGACGCGCGCCGTACAGAACGCCGAGTCGGGGAGGGCCACGGTCTTCGGCTACCACGTGGACGACCCCGAGCGCTTCGGGGTCGTGGAGTTCGATGCGCAGGGGAGGGCCGTCTCCATCGAGGAGAAGCCCGAGTGCCCCAAGAGCTCCTACGCCGTCACCGGCCTGTACTTCTACCCGGGCGACGTGGCCGCCAAGGCGCACGAGGTCGAGCCCTCCGCCCGTGGCGAGCTGGAGATCACGACGCTCAACCAGATGTACCTGGAGGAGGGGACGCTGTCCGTGGTCACCCTCGGCCGCGGCTACGCGTGGCTCGACACCGGCACCATGGAGAGCCTGCACGAGGCCGCGGAGTTCGTCCGCGCCGTGGAGCACTCCCAGGACCTGCCGGTCTCGGTCCCCGAGGAGATCGCCTGGGAGAACGGCTGGATCACGACCGCCGAGCTGGAGGAGGCGGCCGCGGCCTACGGCAAGTCGGTCTACGGCCAGCACCTGAAGAAGGTCGCCGCCGGCGAGATCGTCAACAGCCCGCGCGAGTACTAGCGCAAGCTTGTTTTCTTTTAGGGGTCACCGTTTATCTGGTGGCCCCTTTCGTTATGATTACGTTGACCATAAAGACAATATGATTGGGAGTGGATGTGTTAAGCGTCTACTTTGGCGATATGCCAGAAGCGATTTACAACACAGCGACATATTTCAAAAACTCTTACCGGTCTTCTTGGATTACGGATCCCTATGCAGTCTCGATAATTAAAGATGTTGATCGATCGGATGTTGTTTCCGAAAACGTCATCGAAAGCCCTGTGCTTGGATCCATCTCCCCACTCCAGCTTTCTGGTGGCGTGAAAACGCTGCTGCTTATGAGATTTGATCGTAAGCAAATTTTTAACGCTTCTACCTGTGGTGACAACTGTGCCAAGTGGATTCTCGACATGGCGAAAGACCGCAAACTTGTTGTGAATCTCTATCATGTGATGGACTTTGGTCGCGAGGATTTTAAAATTAAAGTCGTGAATAGCGGCCGAATCGTTCACAACATGGCCGAATTGATTCACGAGTCGATTCCGTATCTGTAGGTACTGCTTATGAACGGTTCGCATCTCGTTAAGATTTCCCGCCGCAGGGGAACCAAGTACACATTTACCATCAAGCGGAACATCACTATTGTGCGTGGCGATAGCGGCACGGGTAAGACGACACTGTTTGACATGGTCGCAGACTACATGCGAACGGGCGAGCAGTCGGGCGTTTCCTTGCAATGCGATTGTCCCTGTGTCGCCCTGACCGATTATGATTGGCGAAACCAGCTTTCGTCCGTTCATGACTCGATTGTATTTGTCGATGAGGGCTTAAAAGAGATCCATTCTGATGAGTTTGCCCATCATGTGCTGTATTCCTCGAATTATTTCGTGCTGATCTCAAGGGCTGATTTCCCCAATCTTCCGTATAGCGTGGATGAGATTTACAAGATTAAGACGAGCGGAAAATACCATTCTTTCGTCCCTGTTTATCAAGATCGCGGGAATCATCGTTATGCTATTTCCCGGTCGGCGCCAAAACAGGACATTACTTACGTGAAATAACTGGGGATTCGGTTTTTCACTACGACAAAGACTGCATTCCGGAGGCGTTTTGTACAGGAGGTAATTCTGCGAAGGTTATGGCTCTTATCGCATGCCGAAATGTCCGATAGTTTTGTTGAATAGTGTCGCGGCGTCACTTCCTGCGGCATACTAAAGAAGCTATACATGCTTCAGATTGGATTTTCATGTCTGAGATTTTTGAACCCCACAACATCATCGTCACGGGCGGCTGCGGCTTCATCGGCAGCAACTTCGTGCACTACGTGGTCAACAACCACCCCGACGTGCACGTGACCGTCCTGGACAAGCTGACCTACGCCGGCAACCCCGAGAACATCGCCGGTCTGCCCTCCGACCGCGTGGAGCTCGTCGTGGGCGACATCTGCGACGCCGCTCTGCTCGATAGGGTCGTCCCGGGCCACGACGCCATCGTGCACTACGCCGCCGAGAGCCACAACGACAACTCCATCGCCGACCCCGAGCCGTTCCTCCGCACCAACGTCGAGGGCACCTTCCGCCTGCTGGAGGCCGTCCGCAAGCACGGCGTCCGCTACCACCACGTCTCCACCGACGAGGTCTACGGCGACCTGGCGCTCGACGACCCGGCCAAGTTCACCGAGGAGACGCCGTACCACCCGAGCAGCCCGTACTCGAGCACCAAGGCCAGCTCCGACATGCTCGTGCGCGCATGGACCCGCACCTACGGCCTACGGACAACGATCTCCAACTGCTCCAACAACTACGGCCCCTACCAGCACGTGGAGAAGTTCATCCCCAGGCAGATCACCAACATCATCGACGGAGTCCGCCCCAAGCTCTACGGCCGCGGCGAGAACGTCCGCGACTGGATCCACACCGAGGACCACTCCTCGGCCGTCTGGGACATCCTGACCAAGGGCCGCACGGGGGAGACCTACCTCATCGGAGCGGACGGCGAGAGGGACAACATCACGGTCCTGCGCATGATCCTGGAGGCCATGGGGCGCGACCCCGAGGACTTCGACTGGGTCGCCGACCGCCCCGGCCACGACCGCCGCTACGCCATCGACAGCACGAAGCTCCAGCGCGAGCTGGGCTGGAGGCCGGCCCACACCGACTTCGCCGAGGGCCTGAAGCAGACCATCGGCTGGTACGTGGAGAACGAGTCCTGGTGGCGACCGGCCAAGGAGGCCACCGAGGCCCGTTACAGGGCGCAGGGGCAGTAGGCCCGGATTCCCGGACGTTTACCTTTTCGAGCGCCCCTCGCGGTGCCGCAGGGCATGGGGATGATCCTGCGGCACCGCGAGGGGCGCCCGCAACACGATTGGAATTAACCACATGGCTGACATCGAATTCGAGAAGGACCTGAAGGTCGCGGAGACCGGCATCGAGGGCCTCAAGGTCGTCGACCTGGCCGTCCACGGCGACTCGCGCGGCTGGTTCAAGGAGAACTGGCAGCGCGCCAAGATGTGCGCGCTCGGCATCCCCGATCTCAAGGTCGTCCAGAACAACATCTCCTACAACGACAGCCGCGGCGTCACCCGCGGCATCCACGCGGAGCCCTGGGACAAGTTCATCTCCGTGGCCCGCGGCTCGGTCTTCGGCGCATGGGTCGACCTGCGCGAGGGCAGCGCCACCTACGGGAAGGTGTTCACCTGCACGCTCGACCCGTCCAGGGCCATCTACGTCCCGCGCGGCGTGGGCAACAGCTTCCAGGCGCTCGAGGACGGCACCGCCTACACCTACCTGGTGGACGCCCACTGGTCGCTGGAGCTCAAGAAGACCTACACCTTCGTGAACCTCGCCGACCCCGAGCTCGCCATCGAGTGGCCGATCCCGCTCGATGAGGCCACCGTCTCCGAGGCCGACCTCAACCACCCGATGCTCAAGGACGTCGTCCCGATGGCGCCGAAGCGCACCCTCGTCACCGGCTGCAACGGCCAGCTGGGCCATGCGGTGCGCGCGCTCGCCGAGGAGCGCGGCGTGGCGAAGGACTTCGACTTCTGCGACATCGACACCTTCGACATGTCCGACCCGGACGCCTATTCGCAGTACGACTGGTCGCTCTACGGCACGGTCATCAACTGCGGCGCCTACACGGCAGTCGACAGGGCCGAGACCCCCGAGGGCCGCGTGACCGCCTGGAAGGCCAACGCGACGGGGCCCGCCCTTCTCGCACGCACCTGCGCCGGGTACGGCATCACCCTGGTCCACGTATCCTCCGACTACGTCTTCGACGGCACCGCCGAGGTCCACACGGAGGACGAGCCGTTCTCCCCGCTGTCCGTCTACGGCCAGACCAAGGCCGCCGGCGACATCGCCGTGGCCGGGTGCCCGCACCACTACATCATGCGCTCCAGCTGGGTCATCGGCGAGGGGCACAACTTCGTGAAGACCATGAAGGCACTCTCAGACCGCGTCGCCGACCCGGACGACAAGCTCGAGCAGGTCACCGTGGTCGACGACCAGCTGGGCCGCCTGACCTTCACGCGCGACATGGCAAAGGCCATCTTCCACGTGCTGGGGACGCACGCCCCCTACGGCACCTACGACTGCACCGGATCCGGCGCGGTGAAGTCCTGGGCGGACATCGCACGCGCCGTCTTCGAGGCCGCCAACGGCAACGGCGAGAAGGTCGTGCCGGTATCGACCGCCGACTACTACGCGAGCGCCGAGGGCCCCGTCGCACCGCGCCCGGTCCACTCCGCACTCGACCTGTCCGGGCTCGAGTCGGTCGGGTTCCACATGCCCGACTGGGAGGAAGAGCTGGGGGAGTACCTCAAGATGCTCTAGCCGCTATTAACTTTTCGAGAGTAAAAGCCGCCGCTTGTTAACGGCGGCTTTTCTTATGCCTGGCGTATAGCCCCGCTGCAACAAGGGCGACGGTGGTCGCCAGACTCACTGCAAGCCCCGCAAGGGCACCCGGAGTCTTGTAGGTCATCACGATCCTATTCGCGCCTTTCTGCACGTTCAGGGACGACAGGCCCTTATCGGCGGCGGGCGTTAGTTCTGCGGCGGTTCCGTTTACCGTTACGTTCCAGCCCTCATCGTACGGAACGCTCAGCAGCAGGTTGCCGTCTTCCTTGGCGGTATACTCGCCTTCGATTCTTCCGTCCTCAAAAACTGTCGGAACAAATTCGCTCGTCTTAAGCTCGTTAATAATCTGCTCGAAAACGTCCAGATCGAGGGCGTAAAAGACCGGCTCATTGTCTTGGGGCATGTCTGTATAGCCCTCCGCGACTCCGATTGACACCGTATGCTGGCTCGGGGCGTCCGATGCATCCGCAATCTGGCGGATATTATTGCCGAATCTCCAGGCCTCGTTTTCGATCGTTCGCTGGTCGATGGTAAGGGTGACGGGCCAATAACTGCCGGCAGTCGTATCTTTGTTGATGTAGAGATACCCGATGGAGCTTGCCGGTACAGTAACGCTCCATTGCTTTAAGCTATCGCTATTCTCCGTGCTCGTGGCCTCGATCTTGGTATAGAGCTTGACCTCGCGGCCTAGGATTTTGCTGTAGAGGTCGTTCTGCTTTTCGAAGGGGTTCTCGTTTTTCAGCGTGCTGTTTTGGATATCGCTTGAGGCTGCAACGCCAATGCTGAGCGCATAGGGGTTCTCGTACACCGCGCTTGTGGAGTCGACCTGATTCGTCTTGGTCGAAACGTATCCCGCAGGCGCGTTCTCGGGAATGGCATACTTGACTCCCAGTAGGGCATCGACGGCAAGAATGGGCTCGGCATAACGGGTCGAGAATTCGCCGACGCTGCTGTAACCAAGGGAGTTGAGCAATGCAATTGCCTGCGGGTTATTGGCGGACGAATAAGAAGATAGCTGGTTATACCCTAGTGCCAGGCCTTCGTTTAGAGCGGCACTATCGGCTCGTGTGGTTGTACGATCGATGCGGTAGAACGGAGCTGAATCCCGTTCTGTAGTGGTAGCGATCGTGTTGGTTGCGGTGGCTACATAGGCCCTGTTGGTATTTTCGGAATAGCCCGCGTAGAGCTGGTTCCATACTACATGAGCGTTGGCAAACAGTTCAATAGCGGTGAGCGCCAGGAGTGGCAAGATGACGGCGGGGCGATAGGCTTGGCGCAATTTAGGTTGATCCTTGAGGATCTGCAGGGTATAGCCCGCAGCCCACAGCGTAAAGAAGCTCAGCAAAAAAGCCGTGCGCGAGTAGAAGCCGTTGGGAACGCGCATGCCGCACCAGATGTACTCGAGCGGGCTCAAAACGGAGCTTGCAACCAGGATTATCGTGACGACGTGTGTTGCGATGCGCGTCTTGATTGAAACCGTGCGGTTAACCAGCAGGCTCACCGCAAGCAGCATCATGATGATGCCGCAATAGAACTGAGGTGTGCTTTCGTTGCTTACCCACATGCAGGGAAGAAAGCCCCTGATGAGCGACTTGAGGTTGGTTTTAAGTAGGGGGCCGAGTGCTAGAACGGGACCGCCCTTGGACATGGCAAGGATGGTCGGCAAAAAGGTCCAAGCGGACAGAAGCAGTCCGAGCGCGATAGCCCCGGCGAATCGCAGGGCCCGATCGAGCATGAGCTTCCAGCTAAATCCTTCTTCTGCAACATAATCGACAAATTCAACCAGTACGAAGATGCAGAGGAACAGGATGCTAATGTAGGCCGTATACCAGCAGAACATGACATTGAGCGCCGTTGCGATGACGAGGCGGATCATGCGCTGCTTGCGGATGAGCTCGTGGCATCCGTAGGCGCAGATGGGCAGCATGATGAGGCAATCGATCCAGAGCGGGTTGCGCAGGTTGCTGATGGTCCAGCTACAAAACGTGAACGAGAGGGAAAGCAGGAATGCTGCGGGCTTGGGTAGGTCAAAGCGCTTTTGCACATACCAAGCGCCGCTGATGTGGATGCAGCCCAGTTTGAGCGCGGAGATAACAAGCACGAAGAGCGTCAGCTTGTCTGCGGGAAACAGCACGCAGAGCAGGTTGAAGGGGCTGCCGAGGTAGTAGCTATAGAGCCCCCATGTGTTCATGCCGAGTCCCTGTGAGAAGGAATAGCGAAGGTTTGCCTCGCCTAAAAGGACGCGGCGAAACCACGCGAAGAAGTCGATGTATTGGTATTTGAGATCGTTGGTGAGAAACGAGTTGTCGCCAAAGGGATAGACATGTCCCGCCGCTGCAAGTGCGACAAAGAGTGCGACGGAAAATGCGAAGCAGGCGGCGTAGAACGCCACATTCTTGAGCGTGCTGTTATTGGGCCGTGTCATCAGATTCCTCGTTGGATTCTCGAATGATATAGATGGGACGTCGCTTGGTTTCCAAGTAGGCTTTTGCCAAGTATTCACCTATGATTCCCAGGCACAGAAGCTGCATGCCGCCAAACAGCGTTATGAGGCAGGCGAGCGACGGCCATCCGCCGACGGGGTCGCCCCAGACAAGCGTCTTTACTAGGATGACGACGAATCCCAGAATAGCGATGAGGCAGAAGACGATACCTGTGAGGGCGGCGAGGGAGAGCGGCGCCGTGGAAAACGCGACGATGCCGTCGATGGAATAGAGGAGCAGCGACCAAAAGCTCCATTTGGTCTCGCCGGCCACGCGGTTGACGTTTACGTAGGGGAGCCATTTGGTTTTGAAGCCCACCCAGCCGTAAATGCCTTTGGAGAATCGGTTGTATTCGCCCATGGAGATGATGGCGTTGACCATAGGCCGCTTCATGAGCCTAAAATCGCGTGCTCCGTCGACGATGTCGGCCTTGGAAATGCGGTTGATGATCTTGTAGAACATACGGGCACAGAACGACCTGATGGGAGGCTCGCCTTCGCGGGTGGTCCTGCGCGTTGCGACGTTGTCGTAGTCTTCGGTCTGCAAGATCTCGTACATCTGCGGCAGGAGCGAGGGCGGGTCCTGCATGTCGGCATCCATGGTGGCGACATAGCCGCCCTTTGCGTGCTGGAGTCCGGCGAGTAGTGCCGCCTCCTTGCCAAAGTTGCGCGAGAAAGAGTGCCAACGGATGGCGTGTGGATGCGCCGCCGCGGCTTCTGCCTTCATGACGGCGAGCGTTTTGTCTGCCGAACCATCGTCGATGAGGACGGCTTCAAAGGAAATGCCGGGATCTTGCTGGGTCATGATGCGAACGACGCCATCGAGCTCTTTGAGAAAGATCGGAAGTGATTCCTGCTCGTTGTAGCACGGCACGACGATGGAGATGAGCGGCATGGTGGTTTACCTCTTGCTTGGCTTGGAAGTAGGGTGGTCGGGCTGGTCGTCGTAGGTGTATTTGCTGTATACGTTGACCTCCCACTGCTTTTTTTCGACCTTTGCCACGGAATCCAGGATGAATCCGGTTGCAAGGCTCAGACCGCACAGGAACATAAACGACGCGGCGAGCATGGCGGTGGGGAAGCGCGGAACGAGGCCGGTCTGGAAATACTCGACAACGATGGGCATGCCCAGGGCGAGGCCGATCACCGCAAACAGAAGCGCAACCAGGCTGAAGAACTTCAGAGGGCGGTAGTCCTTGAACAGCGTGCCGATCATCGCAACGACCTTAATGCCGTCGCTGACGGTATTAAGCTTGGACTCGGAGCCTTCCGGACGGTCGCGGTACTCGATGGGTACATCTTTGATGCGCCAGCGGTGGTCGACGGCGTGGATCGAGAGCTCGGTTTCGATCTGGAAGCCCTCGGAAAGCACGGGGAAGGTTTTGACGAACGGGCGGCTCATGGCGCGGTAGCCGGTCATGACATCATCGAAGCTGTAGCCATAGATCCACTTGATCATGGCGCGGACCAGATTGTTGCCAAAGCCGTGGAAAGCACGCTTGTTTTCCTCGGCGTAGGTGCCGTTGGAAAGGCGGTCGCCTACGGTCATGTCGGCTGTGCCGTTAAGGATGGGCTCGCAGAGGGCTTTGGCCGCCTCGGCGGGGTAGGTGTCGTCTCCGTCGACCATCAGGTAGCAATCGGCGTCGATGTCGCGAAACATCTGACGGCACACGTTGCCCTTTCCCTGACGGGGTTCAAAGCGGACCGTGGCGCCGTGCTCGGTGGCGATGCGTGAGGTGTCGTCCGACGAGTTGTTGTCATAGACATAGACCGTCGCTTGCGGAAGCTCGCGGTGAAAGTCGTCGATGACTTTGCCGATCGTGAGGGCTTCGTTGTAGCAGGGGATGATGACGGCGATGGATTCAGAATTCACTCAATGCTCCTTATACATTCAATCCTTGAAAGTATAGCCGTTTGGGCTTGGCATCCTAAGATGTGGGTTAGTTCTCCAGTTTTGTTGCGCGAATCGTTTGCATGGCCGTCGGGTCTATACTGTTCGTTTGTCAACGATTACGAGTAAAGGAGTTGCATCCGTGTCGGATCAGACAAAGCAACAAGAAGCTCGCAGTCTGCCTGCGACGTTTGCTAAGAACGAATTTGAGAAGGACGCGTTTATCCTTCGTCAGCTGGTTACCAAGGATTTTAAGATCAAGTATCGCCGTAGCGTTCTGGGCGTCGCATGGTCGGTGCTCAACCCGCTGCTGATGATGATCGTCATGGCCATCGTGTTCTCGACGATTTTTGGCCAGGGCCGCAATGGCTCAATGACGCCCGAGATGTACCCGCTGTACTTGATCGTGGGTAACGTTACCTTTGCCGTCATGTCCGAGTCTACGAACCAGGCCCTGACGTCGATCGTGGGTGCTGCCCCTCTGCTCAAGAAGGTTAAGGTGCACCGCTGGGTCTTCCCGGTGCAGAAGGTGCTCTTCTCGCTGGTCAACTTTACCTTCTCGCTGGTCGCCGTCGCCATCGTTATGCTGTGGTTCCGCGTTATGCCTTCTTGGCATTTGATTCTGCTGCCGGTTTGCCTGCTGCTGCTTATGTGCTTCTGCATGGGCCTGGGCATGATGCTCTCTGCCCTTACGGTCTTTTTCCGCGACGTTATGCATCTGTGGAGCGTCGTCATTACGGCGTGGACTTATATTACGCCCATCTTCTGGACGACTGACTATATTGCGCAAATGCCGCATCTCGTGCGTATCTTGATGTATGCGAACCCCATGTATAACTACCTGCAGTTTATGCGCGATATCTTCTTGTTCCAGACCACGCCCTCGCTTTTGACGTTTGGTATGTGCGTCGCTTGGGCGGTCCTTGCGCTTGTCATTGGCTACACCGTGTTCCATAAGTCCGAGCGCAAGTTTATCCTCTACATCTAAGGAGTGCTGTGATGACTGAATCTGTTGTTGATTACAGCGAGCAGCCTCTGGCTGTCGAGGTCGACGACGTCACCATGATCTTTAACATGGCGTCCGAGTCGCTGACCAACCTCAAGGAGTACTTCATCAAGCTTGCCAAGCACGAGCTGTTCTTTGAGGAGTTTAGGGCGCTCAAGCATATTTCGTTCGATATTCATCGTGGCGAGGTCGTGGGCCTGGTCGGCACCAATGGCTCCGGCAAGTCCACGATGCTCAAGATTATCGCTGGCGTGCTTGAGCCTAGCGAAGGCAGCGTTAAGGTGCACGGTAACATCGCGCCGCTGATTGAGCTTGGTGCCGGCTTTGACCCCGAGTTGACCGCCCGCGAGAACATCTATCTGAACGGTGCCCTGCTCGGCTATACCAAGGAGTTCATCGATGCCAACTTTGACGGCATTATTGAGTTCGCTGAGCTTCAGAACTTTGTCGACATGCCGCTTAAGAATTTCTCCTCGGGCATGGTTGCGCGCATTGCCTTTGCAATCGCAACGATCACTGAGCCTGACATCCTGATCGTTGACGAGACACTTTCCGTCGGTGATGTGTTCTTCCAGCAGAAGTGCGAGGCCCGTATCCAGCACTTTATCCAGAGCGGCGACGTGACGGTTCTGTTTGTTTCGCACTCCATGGAGCAGGTTGAGCGCATCTGCCAGCGTGCCGTTTGGATTGAGAAGGGTGACCTTCGCATGGACGGCCCGGTCGATAAGGTCTGCAAGGCGTACCGTGAGCAGTTCAACTAGGTTATAATTACTTGCGCCTGACAGGCTTGCGCTTGCTTGGGCGTGCTGTTATTTGCTCCATTAGCTCAGTTGGATAGAGCAGGGGACTTCTAATCCCAAGGTCGACGGTTCGAATCCGCCATGGAGCACCATCGTTTATTAAGCCCGGGCCGCTTGGTGGTCTGGGCTTTTTTCACATGCAGGTGTTCTTTATTCTTGCCGGGTATACGTTTAGGCCGAAGCCGTGGCGCGAGCTGCTGTTGTGCTGCTGATGTGGATTGGCTATACGGCGCGCCAAGGGGGGCTCGAGCCGAGCGTGAGCAAGCCCCTGCTGTTTATTGGAGCCGGTGTCACTTGGCTTGTCCTTGCCGCGCTGAGTGGGCTTGAGCTTTCGAGCCGCCGCGTGGATGGGTTTGTGGTTGCGACAGTTGCCGCTCTTGCCGGCAGCTATTGCGTGTGCTGGGTTTCCATGGCAGTGGGGAGGACCAAGTTGGTCCTCCCCACTGCCATTATGCCTTCAGACACTCGGGCAAGACGCTCGCAACTGCATCCATCGCCTGCGGCTTTAGGTACTGCTCGTTGAGCCGTGCCTTTCTGTAGACGTAGCGAGTGTCTGCAGAGTACTTGATCAATACGTCGGTGAAGAACCGCTCCCAGCTCAGGTAGTCGCGGCTTTCGATATAGCTCGAAGGGTCCTTGAGGATTTTTGGAATGTCGTTGTTGGGGATGAGGCCAGATCGCAAAAGCGTCCACTCAAATGATTCAGGGAGGAACAAGCGAACGTTCTTGTAAACGCGCTGTCCGAGCACCTTTTCGATGTAGGGACCAAACGCTGCGCCGTCTCCTATGGCAAGGATGTTTTGCTCGGGACATTCGTGAATCGTTCGTTTTAGGTTCGCTACGCCGGTGGCGGTATAGCAGGGGATTCCCAGTCGGTTGCAAAGGGTGCTATAGAATTGATAGCCAGACTTGCTATCCTCGACAATTACGGCGTCAGGATTGTCGAACCCTACGTTAAGGTCCTGATACAGCATGCTTGCCGTGTGGTCATATAGCGGTTTAGTCACCGAGTAGAAGCGTCTGTCGCTCTTGCGGCCATTAATTGTCTTGCTTGTGGTGTTGACTAGCTTTAGGATCTCGTCGACGCTGTAGGGGAGTTCGTTGGCGTCGCGACGAGATATCAGAACAAAATAGTTGGACGATCCGTTGATGGCTTTGGCGAAGTCCTTTGAGTAGATAAACTCGTTGCCCTCATCTAGAAAGACGATCGAATCTTCGATGATCGACAGCTCGCGCTCCCAGCGTCTGCCGGAAAGCGTTTCGCATGGCGCATCGCAGCTGAGTGTAACGCCGCTTTCCGGTCCTCGGTCGTTGTAGTCGCGAATCATCGAGATGAGCGTCGTTTTGCCCGTGCCGCTGTTACCGCGAATGAAGGAAATGTTGCGTTTAAAGGTGAGTGTGTATTTGACCTTTGCACGCTCTACGACAACGGTATGCGTTCCCTTCATTACTCATCAACATCCAAAAAGTCATTCGTGGCGCCGACAAACTCCTGCATGTTTCTGACGATGCGGTCATCGTTTTCAATGCGGATTTCAAAGTTCTTCCAGGGGAACTTCATGATGTGGTAAAGGGTCACCAGCACATCCTGCTCTTTGCCGATTTTGAGTAGCCAGCGGGCACAGTTGTCTCCGCAGGTAGATGCGTTGAACACCATATTTGGGAGATTGCGTACTAACAGCAGCGTCTTGACGCCGCCGGACAGTTCGAGTGGAGTGATTGAGCCTAGTTGTTTGCTTACGATGTTGTGGGGACCGATGAGCTCTGATCCGTCCACGCTTTTAATGATTTGTGCGGCCATAGGGTCTTCGAACCATGAGTCCAAGTATGAGTTCCTAAAATAGGTTTCGGTATCGTAGATGGAACCGGGATAATCTCCCAGATGGATGCTTAACATGCGCGTCTCCAGACGTTGTGTGACTGCAACGATTATATGCCAGTAATAAAATGCCGGCAGCAGCGAGGTCGCTGCTGCCGGCGCCGGAGTTTTGTTCGTGTGAATCGGTGTTAATGAATTGATTCGCGAGGCTACTTTTCGAGATACTCCCTCAGCAGCTCCAGAGCGTGCGCATACCCCTGGAGGCCCTCACCGGTGATGGTGGCGAAGCAGGCCAGGCGTGCATAGCTCACCTGGCGGAAGTCCTCGCGGGTCTCCACGGCGCTGATGTGGACCTCCACGGTGGGGATGGCGACGGCTTTGAGCGCGTCGAGGATCGCGACGCTCTTGTGCGTGTAGGCCGCCGGGTTGATGACGATGCCGTCGACCTTGCCGTATGCCTCCTGGATCTTGTCGACGATGCTGCCCTCGTGGTTAGACTGGAAGACCTCGACCTCGTCGAAGCCCTGTGCAGCGCCCGCTTCCTGGCAGATTTGCACTAAGCGGTCGTAGTTGTCGCTGCCATAGATGCCCGGCTCGCGAATGCCGAGCATGTTGAGGTTGGGGCCGTTGATGACGAGTGCTTTCATGGTTGCTTCCTTTGCGGTTGGAAAACCACCACAAAGGTGCCTGTCCCCTTTGTGGTGGTTTTGGTTAGAGAGCGGGTGGGAGGGTGTCGAGGAGGGCTTGGGCGGTGTTGGCGGCGCAGTCGCGTGAGTCGATGATGTAGTCGGCCCAAGCGCAGTAGCGCGGCATGCGCTGCTCGGCGAGCTTGTCGATACCGTCGCGGGCGGTGATGGGGCGGCCCTTGTGGGCGAGCTCGTCGAGCTTGCGGTTGAGCATCACGATCTGGCTGTTCTGGTGCAGCAGCGGATAGTTCTCGTCGCGCGTGACCACGCCGCCACCGGTGGAGAGCACCAGGCCGCTGCGCTTGGAGATGTCGGCCAGCGCCGTCGTCTCCTGTTCGCGGAAGGCCGCCTCGCTGCGCTCGACGATAAAGTCGGCGCAGGGCATGCCCAGGCGCTCCTCGAGGGCGCGGTCCAGATCGATGTGCTCGCGACCTGTGAGCAGGGCAATCTGCTCACCCACGCGGGTCTTGCCCGAACCCGGCATACCGATCAGCGCGATGTTCTGCTCGCGGCGTGACAGGCGCTCCGTTACGTCCAGAATGCGCTCGCGCGGGGTGACCTGGCCGGCATAGCGCTCGACGGCCTGTGCCGCTTGGGCCACGAGCATCAGCAGGCCGCCGATGCAAGGGATGCCGCGGCGCTCGGCCTCGAGCATGAGTCCCGTGCGAGCGGGGTTGTAGACGATGTCGATAACGCCTTCGAGTGCATCGAGTCCTTCGAGCGTGCAAGGGGCGTCGGGGCAGTGGGGGAACATGCCGGCAGGCGTGCAGTTGACGAGCAGCGCGGCGTCGGACTGCTGTGCGATATTGCCGTAGTTGACCTCGCTCGTGCGACCCACGGGCACAACGATGGCGCCCAGGTCTCCCAGCACCATACTTGCCGTGGTGCCAGCGCCGCCGGTGGCTCCGAGCACGAGGGCCTTCTTGCCGGCAACATCAACCCCCAGCTCCTCGACCAGGCACCGAAAGCCGAAGTAGTCGGTGTTGTCGCCGCGCAGACGTCCGTCGGCCAGGCGCGTGATGGTGTTGACGTTGCCCATGCGCTCGGCGAGCGGGCTCAGCTCGTCCAGGTACTCCATGACGGCGCGCTTGTAGGGGATAGTCACGTTGGTGCCCTCCCACTCGTCGCCCGTCATAAAGGCCGCGAGGTCCTCGGGCTCGCGCTCAAATCGCACGTACTCGAGCCCAGCGAGCTCTTTGTAGATGGTCGGGGTGTAGCTGTGGCCCAGCACGCGGCCCAGCACGCCGTAGGGGCGGGTTGCGGCGGTATCGGTCATCTAGAGCACCTCCGTGTAGCTGCCAAAGTAGGTAAAGCTCTCGCACACGTCGTCGATGGAATCGAGCAGGTCGTCGAGAGCCTTGCTGCCAAAGGGGCAGTCCAGGTCAAAGTAGAACATAAACTCAAAGTCGCGACCGGAGATGGGGCGGCTCTCGAGCTTGATGAGGTTGATATTGAGTGCGTAGAAGCGCTCGAGTACGCGATAGAGGGCACCCGGCTCGTTGGCCGTGGTGATCATGAGTGAGGTGCGGTTGGCGCCGGGGTAGACGCGCGGCTCGCGGCTGATGACGACAAAGCGCGTGTAGTTGTTGTCCGAGTCCTGGATGTTGGGTTCCAGCACCTCCAGGCCATAGAGTGCCGCGCAGCTGCGCGATGCGATGGCAGCAACATCGGTGCGCTCGGAGCTGGCGACCATCTCGGCCGACATGGCCGTGTTGGGGTACTTGATGGCGTGCAGGTCGTGCGCCTCGATAAAACTGGCGCACTGGGCAATGGCTTGGCCATGGCTGTAGACCTCGTGCACGTCCTGGAGCTTGGTGCCGGGCTTGACGAGCAGGTTGTGGTCGATCTTGAGGCGCAGCGAGCGCACGATGTGAAAGTCGAACTGGGCGAGCAGGTCGTAGACGGCGTTGACCGAGCCGGCGGTGGAGTTCTCGATGGGCAGTACGCCAAACTCGCAGAAGCCGTCGCGCACGGCGCGCATAACGCCTTCGAAGGTCTCGAAAAACGCGATGTCGGGCACGTCGAAGAGCTTGCACGCGGCGATCTGGCTATAGGCGCCTTCCACTCCCTGGCAGGCAACGGTGGCCGTTTGAGGGAAGGGCGCGTCGGAGGCTGCAGCCGTGGCGTGGACCTTTTGCGAGACGGTGATGCCCTTGAGTTCGTTGATGTAGCGCTGCTGCTCGGCCTTGCTCATGCTCATGAGGAGACGGAACAGGGTGATGGTCTGGGCCTCGTAGCGCTCGGGTGCGCGGCTGGCGAGGTTGTTGAGTTTGGAGCGCTCTCGGGCGGGGTCAAAGACGGCCTTGCCCATCTCGATTTTTGACTTGGCGACCTCGGTGGCAATGTCCATGCGCTCGACAAAGCTGTTGAGGAGCGTGGTGTCGATGCCATCGATGGCCTGGCGGATGTCAGCAAGGTCCATGGAGACCCCTTTCACGTGTCGGGGGATGTTGAGGGGTGGGTAGTTAGCGCTGGGCGGCGTCTTCGAGGAGGGCGTCCCAGATGGCAAGGGCGGCGGCTGCCTCGGCTACGGGGACAGCTCGGGGGACGATGCAGGGATCGTGGCGGCCGTGGACCGAGAGCTCGGCATTTTCCATAGCGTCCATGTCCACCGTCTGCTGCTCGCGGCCAATGGAGGGCGTCGGCTTTACGGCCATGCGCCACATGACGGGCGCGCCGGTCGAAATACCGCCCAGGATGCCGCCGGCGTTGTTGGACTCGACCTCGATCTCGCCGGTCTCGGCATCGATGCGATACGGATCATTGTTCTCGCTGCCGCGCATGGCGGCCACGGCAAAGCCCATGCCAAACTCCACGCCCTTTACGGCGGGAATGCCAAACGCGATCTGCGCGATGCGGTTCTCGATGCCGTCGAACATGGGGTCGCCGATGCCTGCGGGAAGCCCGTAAATGCCGCACTCCACGATGCCGCCGATGCTGTCGAGTTCGTCGCGCGCGGCTAGGATCTCCTCACGCATGCGGCCGGCTGCGGCGGCGTCAATGCAAGGAAGATCGTTCGTTAGGATCGCCTTGCGGTCGGCCTCGCGATAGACCATATCGTCCATCGGCAGGTCGGAGATGCCGCCGATCTGCGCGACGTGCGCCATCACGTTAATGCCGCGGGCCTCGAGTGCCTGCAGCGCAATGCCGCCGGCGATACACAGGGGTGCCGTCAGGCGGCCGGAGAAATGCCCGCCACCAGCGACATCGTGCATGTTGTGATACTTCACGCGCGCCGGAAAATCCGCGTGTCCGGGGCGGGGCTTGCGGCGCAGCTCGGAATAGTCCTTTGAGCGCGTGTTGGTGTTCTCGATAATCGCGGCGATGGGTGCTCCCGTGGTATGTCCATCGACCACACCGGCGATGATGTGGGCGGCGTCGGCCTCGCGGCGTTTGGTCGCGGTCTCGTCGCGACCGGGGGCACGACGGTCAAGGAAGGCCTGCAGCCGCTCCTGGTCAACAGCGATGCCCGCCGGGATGCCATCGAGGGAGCAGCCGATGGCGGGGGAGTGCGACTGGCCGAAGATGCTTAAGTGCAAGACGTTGCCAAAGGTCGAGGACATGCTATTCCTCCTCGAGTGTGACCTTGCCGCCCAGCAGGCGGTAGTGGTCGAAGAAATCGGGATAGGACTTGTTGACGGCCTCGGCACCGTGGATCACGACCTCGCCGGTGGCGCGGCTCGCGGCGATAGCGGCCATCATGGCGATGCGATGGTCGTTGTGCGAATCGACCTCGCCGCCGGTAAAGGCGTCGACGCCCTTGATGATGAGGTCGTCGCCGGCAATGCGCACCTGCGCGCCCAGCGCGGTGAGCTCGCGGGTGGTGGTGACCAAGCGGTCGGATTCCTTGATGCGCAGACGGGCACAATCGCGGATAAAGGTGCGGCCCTGTGCCAGCGAGGCCACGGCCGAGATGACGGGCACCAGGTCCGGAATGTCGTGGGCACTCATCTCAAAGCCGGCGAGCTTGTCGGACTGCACGGTGGCGGCGTTGGTGGAGCGCACGATGCGGGCGCCAAAGCGCGAAAGCGCGGCAAGCACGTTACGGTCGCCCTGTGCGGAGCTTAGCGACACGCCCTCGACGGTGATTGGGTCGGTACCGATGGCGCCGGCGCACAGCCAAAAGGCGGCGTTGGACCAGTCGCCCTCGACGGCCACGCTGCCGGGCGTGCGGTACGAGCCACTGCTCACGCGGAAGTTCGTGACCTCGGGCTGGCCGTCCTTGGCCGGAATGCGCTCGACGTTGACCTCGACGCCAAAGGCCTTCATGGCCTGTATCGTCAGGTTGATGTAGGGGCGGCTCTCGATGAGGCCGGTTACCTGCACGCAGGAGGGCTGGGCCAGCAGCGGGGCTGCCAGCAGCAGGCCCGAGATGTACTGCGAGCTCACGTTGCCCGGAAGCACAAAGGTGCCCGGGCGCATGCGGCCGCTCGTCTTGAGCGGAAAACCGCCCAGACCCTGTAGGTCGCAGCCGGCGGCGATGATCTCGTCCGAGAGCGGGGAGAGCGGGCGGGCGCCCAAGCGCCCCTGACCCACAAAAGTTGCTTCTGCGCCCAGCGCGCAGGCGACGGGCAACATAAAGCGGAGCGTGGATCCACTTTCACCGCAGTCAAGCGTGCTGCCGGCAAGGGCCTTGAGCAGGCCAAACTCAACACTCTTCATGGTGGGGTGGACCTGGAAGCCGTCCTCGACGGTCTCGATGCGAGCACCCAGGGCCGTAAGGCAGCGCACCGTAGCCTCGATGTCGGCGCAGGTGGTGTTGCAGGTGACGTGTGTCTCGCCGTTGGCAAGCGCAGCGCAGATGATCAGGCGATGCGCCATCGACTTGGACGCGATGGCGGGAACGGTGCCCTTGAGCGGGGACGGGGTGATGCGGGCTAGCATGCGGATGCGTCTCCCTTCTGGCCGAGGCCCTCGGCAATGAGTTCGTGGAAAGTGGAAAGCGGTGTGCGGTCGATGCTGCAGCGGCCAATGCCGTGCGGAATCACTAGATCGATGGTGTCACCCGCGCGCTTCTTGTCGTGGAGCGCCTCGGCAAAGACGGTATCGGCATCTAGGTCGCAGCGGGTCTTGAGGCCATGGCGGGCGCAGAGTTCCTCAATACGATCGGGCAGTGCAGCATCGCAAATGCCGTGCAGGGCCGCGGCGCGCGTGATGATGCCCATGCCGATTGAAACGCAGTTGCCGTGTCCGAGCTCAAAGTGCTCGCAGGCCTCGACGGCGTGCCCGGCGCTGTGTCCAAAATTGAGGAGCTTGCGCTGGTTGGTTTCGCGCTCGTCGGCGACGACCACGGCGCGCTTGATGTCGATATTGCGGGCAATGATAAGCGCCACGCGAGCCACGTCCTGGTTGAGCAGCTCCAGCGTGAGCGGGGTCTTCTCCAGCTCGGCGAAAAGCTCCGGGTCGGCGATTACGGCGTGCTTGACGACCTCGCCGCAGCCGTCGGCGAACTGCTCGGGCGTGAGGGTGGCCAGGCACCCCACGTCGGCAATAACCACGCTCGGCTGCCAAAAGGCGCCGGCCAGGTTCTTGCCGGCAGCCAGGTCTATGGCGGTCTTGCCGCCCACCGACGAATCCACCATGGCGAGCAGGCTCGTGGGGATCTGCACAAACTTGCAGCCGCGCATGTAGGTGGCGGCCACAAAGCCCGCCACGTCGCCCACGACGCCGCCGCCGAGTGCCACGATCACGTCGGAGCGCGAAAGCTCATGCTCGGCCACAAACTCCAAAATGGCAACATAGGTTTCGGCGCGCTTATGGGCCTCGCCGGCCTCGAAGGTGCAGATGCTCACCTCGTAGCCTGACGCCTCCAGGCTCTGCTTAACGGGCATCTGGTAGAGCGGGCCCACGTTGGTGTCCGTCACGATGACGGCCTTGGTGCCGCCGGCAGTGGCACGCACGAGCGGTCCCGCCTGCTCCAGCAAAAACGTGCCAACATGCACCTGGTAGGGGCGTGCAGTGTCGATATCGATGGTAATCGCCATAAGCTTCGGTCCTTTCGACCTGGCGTGATGGGTTGTCTAGTGGGAGGCCTCGTCGTCGAGTGCGCGCTTAATGCGGTCGCCCTCGGCAAGGAGATTCTCCAGATAGCGCTGGTCGCGGTCCTTGAGCGCACGGCTGTAGGCGCCAAGCGATTCGATCAGATGGTCGATCTCGAAGGCGAGCGCATCGGCGTCGTCGATCATGAGCTCGGACCACATCTGAGGATTGAGGTGTGCCACGCGGGTGAGGTCGCGGTAGCTGCCGGCCGAAAAGCCGTGGTGGACCTGAGCGGTCGGGCTCTTAACATAGGCGTTGGAGACGACGTGCGCGAGCTGGCTCGTAAAGGCGATGACGCGGTCGTGCTCGGCGGCGCTCGTTACGCTGAACTTGCCAAAGCCCAGGGGACGTACCATCTCGCGCACCTGGCCCAAAAGCTCCAGCTTGAGTGCGTCGTCCACTGCGGGCGGTACAAGCACGAGCGGTGCGTCCTGGAACAGGTCGGCGCGGGAATGCGCGTAGCCCGAGAACTGCGTGCCCGCCATGGGGTGCGCGCCCACAAAGTAAAAACCGTGCTCGCGGGCAAGCTCAAAGGCGCGCTCGCACACGATGCCCTTGACGCCTACGGTGTCGATCACCACGGGGCCCATGATGGCCTCGGTGTCGGTGGCGTCGGCGAGTGCCTGGGCGTGCGCCTCGAGCCACTCGATGCAGGCCTCGGGGTAGCATGCCAGGACGATGATGTCGCATTCGCCGAGCGTCTCGTCGTTGAGCTCGCCGGCAACGGTGCCCATGCTGGCGGCCGTCATGACGTCGTCATCGGGGTCCCAGGCCAGCACACGGACGCCCGCCTGCGCATAGCCGCGGGCAAAACTGCCGCCGATGAGGCCCAGGCCCACGATGCCGGCGCACTTGGGGCCACCCTGGTTAACGCGTGCGTTTCTCACCGTGCCCATGGGCTACTCCTGAACGGTCTCTTGGCAGACGACCTCGCGGATGGCGCGGATGCGGCGCATGGTGTCGTCGAACTGGTCGGGGGTGAGGGCCTGAGCGCCGTCGGACCAAGCATGGCTCGGGTCGTCGTGGACCTCGATCTCCAGACCGTTGGCGCCGCAGGCGGTCGCCGCGAGCGCCATAGGCTCAACGTAGCGGGTGTAGCCGGTGGCGTGGCTGGGGTCGGCAACGACGGGCAGGTGCGACAGGTGGTGGAGCACCGGCACGGCGTTGAGGTCGAAGGTGTTGCGGGTGCGGGTCTCGAAGGTGCGGATACCGCGCTCACACAGGATGACGTTGTCGTTGCCCTCGCTCATGATGTACTCGGCAGCCATGAGCAGCTCGTCGACGGTGCCGGACATGCCGCGCTTGAGCAGAACCGGGGTCTGCGTCTTGCCGACCTCCTTGAGCAGGGGGAAATTCTGGGCGTTGCGGGCGCCGATCTGCATGACGTCAATCTTCTTGTCGAGGAAGACCTGCACGTCGCGCGGGTCCATGATCTCGGTGACGATCGGCATGTCGAGCTCGGCGGATGCCTCGCACAGCAGGTCCAGACCGGCGGGGCCCATGCCCTGGTAGGCGTACGGGGAAGTGCGGGGCTTGTAGGCGCCGCCGCGCAGCATCGTGGCGCCGGCTGCCTTCACGCGGCGGGCGATGCGGATGAGGTTCTCGCCCTCGACGGAGCACGGGCCGGCGATGACCTGGAACTGGTCGCCGCCGATCTTGACGCCGTGGCCGCAGTCGATGACGGAGTCCTCGGGGTGGAACTTGCGGTTGGCGCGCTTGAACGGCTCGGAGACGCGCTGCACGCGCTCGACGACATCCATGGACTCGAGCAGGAACGGGTCGATCTTGGTCGTATCGCCCACCAGGCCGATGATCGTCTCATTCTCGCCGCGCGAGACATCGGTCTTCAGGCCCTTTTTCTCAATCCAGCTGACGATATGGCTGACGGCCTCGTCGCTGGCGCTCTCTTTTAAAATTGCAATCATGGTGTGCCTCTCACCTCGATGGATAACCCTTGCAAAAACGGCCCGCATTGCGAGCCGTGTACATATGGTGCATGAGAGTTTATACTATCTGACTCGCTTTTGCCTTCTAAAGTGGGCCGTTGAGCCGCGTCTTCCTCGGAATTGCAAAGCTTTTTCTTTTATTTTGATAGCCCGTGGTGCACTTGGGTATAATGCAAAACGTTGGCCCTATTAGCTCAGGGGATTAGAGCGTCTGCCTCCGGAGCAGAAGGCCGTTGGTTCGAATCCAACATGGGGCACCATCGAACGTGAGACCGTCCGAACCTCGCATGGTCCGGGCGGTTTTTCTTATACCGACGCGACGTGATGGGACGTGGTATGGCAGCAACGGATATCGAGCGCGGACTCTCGACCGCCGAGGTCGAGGAGCGCATCGCCGCCGGTAAGATCAACCGCAACATGGAGCTCAAGACCAAGTCGGTCAAAGAGCTCATCATCGAGAACCTCTGCACGCTGTTCAATTTGATCAACGTGATCTTTGCGTTCCTGGTCATTTTGACCGGTTCGTTTAAGAATCTGACGTTCCTGTTCGTGGTGTTCCTCAATACCGCTATTGGCGTCATTCAGTCCATGCGTTCCAAGAAGATGGTCGATAAGCTCACGCTGCTGACCTCCAAGAAGGCCATCGCGGTGCGCGACGGCTCCGAGGTGGAGCTCGACCTGGACCAGATCGTGCTCGACGACATCATCCGCCTGGGGCGCGGCGACCAGATCCCCGCTGACGCCGTGGTGGTTTCGGGCGAGGCGCTCGTGAACGAGAGCCTGCTGACGGGCGAGAGCGATCTTATTAAGAAACAGCCCGGTTCCGAGCTCATGAGCGGCAGCTTTATCGACTCGGGTCTGCTGCGCGCCCGCGTGATCCATGTCGGCGCCGACAACTACGTGGCCAAAATTAATAACGAGGCCAAGTACGTCAAAAAGGTCAATTCCGAGATCATGAACGCGCTTAACGCCATCGTGCGCTTTGCGAGCATCATCATGATCCCGCTCGGTTTGGCGTTGTTTGCCTCGAGCGTGAGCGAGCTGTGGGATGCCGCGGGAACCCCAGGCAATAGCGCGCTTTCGTGGTGCTTCTCCGAGCTGTTGGCTGGTCATGTGCCTTCGTCGGCGCTGCTGTCCACGGTGGGCGCCCTGCTGGGCATGATCCCGCAAGGCCTGGTGCTGCTGACCTCGTCGGTGCTCGCCATCGCCACGGTGCGCCTGGCCCGCCGCAAGGTACTCGCGCAGCAGCTCTACTGCATTGAGACGCTCGCGCGCGTCGACGTGCTGTGCCTGGACAAGACGGGCACCATCACGTCGGGCCGCATGGAGGTCGAGGGTACCTATCCGCTGCCGGTCGAGGGTATGGGTGCGGGGGAGGGCGACGCCGCCGTTCCCGTCGATACCACGGTGCTCGATTTTGCGCTGGCTAACGTCGCACGTGCGACCTCGGCCGATGCCAACGAGACCTGTCAGGCGCTGCTCAACTATTACGCCGACCGTCCGGTCGAGGTGTCCGAGCCGCTGTCGGTCATTCCGTTCTCGTCTTCCAAAAAGTGGAGCGGCGCGTCGTTTGCACAGGGCTCATATGTGATGGGTGCGGCGCAGTTTGTGCTCTCTGATCGTGCGTTTGCCCAGGTCGAGAACCGTGTCGCCGAGCTTGCCGATACCTGCCGCGTGCTCGTGGTGGCGCGCGTTGACGGCTTTACGCCCGATGGCGATATGGTGGGCGAGGCCGAGCCCGTGGGCTTTGTGACCATACGCGACGAGATCCGTACCTCGGCGGCCGAGACCATCGGCTACTTTAACGAGCAGGGCGTGACCCTCAATGTGATCAGTGGAGACGACCCGCGTACGGTGTCGTCGATCGCGCGTGTGGTGGGCGTGCCGGGGGCGGACGCTTATGTGGACGCCACGACGCTCGATACGCCGGCCAAGCTCGATGCCGCAGTGGACCGCTACCATGTCTTTGGTCGTGTGACCCCGCAGCAGAAGCGCGAGCTCGTGCAAGCGCTCAAGCGCCGCGAGCACACCGTGGCCATGACGGGCGACGGCGTCAACGACGTGCTGGCGCTCAAGGAGGCCGACTGCTCCGTGGCCATGGCAGCCGGCTCCGATGCCGCGCGCAACGTGGCCGAGATCGTACTCGTTGACAACGACTTTGCCTCGATGCCCGCCGTGGTGGCCGAGGGCCGTCGCTCCATCAACAACCTGCAGCGTTCGGCCTCGCTGTTCCTGACCAAGACGCTGTTCTCGATGGGCCTGGCGGCGCTGTGCATCGCGCTGCCGCCGTACCCCTTCGAGCCCATCCAGATGACGCTCATCAACTTCTTCTGCATCGGCGCGCCGGGCTTTGTGTTGGGCTTGGAGCCCAACAATGCTCGCGTGAAGGGGTCGTTCCTGACGAACGTGCTCAAGCGGGCACTGCCGGCGTCGATTGCGGTCATTTTGGCTGCGGCGCTCGATATCTTTGTGGCGCGCGTGTTTGGCTTTAGCCAGCTTACGCTGTCTACGATGTGCCTGCTTACGTCGTGCGCGGCGAGCGTCAGCCTGATCTGGCGCATCTCGCAGCCTCTCACGCCCTTACGTGTGGTGCTCTTTGTGTTTGTAGTCGCCGGCATCCTGGTGGGCGTTATCGGATTCCCAGAGCTGCTGTCTATTGCCAACCTGTCGATGGGCCAGATGGTTATCTTGGCTGTCATCGTGGTCATCACCTGCTCGGTGTTCTTTAAGCTCGCCACGATGATGGATTCGCTCAAGCCGCGTCGTCGTCATGCCGCAACTGGTTTTGGCCGCGGTGTGCGCGTCCGCTTGGGTCGCGGTGGCGGCAAGGTGAGCTCGACGGGTTCGACGGCGGAGCGTTTTGCCAAGCGCGTCGCCGCCGACATGGCGCAGCGCCGCGAAGCTCGCACCGTTCGTGAGGCCGAGGCCCGCGCACTCGAGGGCGTGGCCCAGGCCCAGCCCAAGAAAAAGAAGAGTACCGGAGTCAAGCGCTCCCGCGTAACCAAGTCCGCCCAAGGCATCAAAGTCTCGATGCCGAGCAAAAAGAAGAAGTAACTACGCGCCCTGGCGATGTTGAATTGGTGCCTTGCTCCTGTGGGGCCTTGGCGATGTTATGCTCTAACCTCGATTGTTTGAATTGCTTCGAAAAGAGGATGCCGTGATCTGTCCGCATTGCCTTAAGACCATCGAGGACGGCGCCTCGTTCTGCCCCTACTGCAACGCCTATGTGGGTCCGGGCGATGGTCCCGAGCACACCGAATTCGTGTTCTGTGAGGGCTGCGGTGCCCGTCTTTCTCCGCATGATCGTACGTGCCCCAAATGCGGACGCCCCGCTCCGGGTATCCTCTCCGAGGACGCGGCCGCATCCGACCTGGCAGCGGGCCGCACGGCGGGCTTTCCGCGCCTAACGCAAGAGCAGATCGATACCGAGGTGCCGCATGCGCCGGCCTCTGCCGCTGCGGTGCTTTCGGACGCCGCCGACCCCAATGAGACCTGCGTGCTGCCGGCTTTCGATAAGGATTTCGGTATCCCCAAGGTCGATATTCCCATGCCCGTTTCCCTGCATGACGATGCTCAAAAACCCAAGCGCAAGGTGCACCCCGACGAGGACGCCTATCACAAGCACAAGCGTCATATTCCCAAGCCGCTTATCGTCATCGCGGTCCTTGCCGTCGTTTGCGGCGGTGCCTATTGGTTCGTGACGACCGATCCCATGGGTGTTATGCCCGGCTTCTACGACCAGTTTGGCCAAGCTGCACAAACCACCTTCCCCACGCGCCAAAAGGGCGAGGCGACTGAGGACGATACCAAGCAGGGCGATTCTGCCGAGGTGGTCCAGGAAGAAACCGTGCTCACCGATGATCAGCTCTATACCAGGCTCGACGGTCTGTATCAGACCATCGTGTCCTACGCTGACGAAGACCAGATCGGCGAGGTCATCGATTCCTTTAACAACGGCTATCTCCGAACGCCGCTGTCCACCCGTCAGGAGCTGTCGCAGAGTGCCTACGCCCTGCGCGACCAGATCAAAAAGACGCAAGATGAGCTCAACAACCTTAAGTACCAGGACGATACGGTCTATGCGGATGACATCGCCCACTTAAAGCAGCTTGCCGAGTGGATGTATGAGCGCGTTGACGTGATCTGCCAGAGCTGGGATATCTCGCTGGCCATTCCCGATGGCGAGTCGATGAGTTCCCACCAAAGCGAGATCCTGGCGCCCATCGCGCAGGGTGGCAACAGCGCGCTGAACCAGTACGATGCCAATGTGGGTTCCTGGAAGCCGCAGCAGCGTTCCTAAAATTAGTTCGCCATAGTCGGCATAACCTACGTGCGCAATTGATGTAAGCCCGTGCTTATTGCTACAATTCGTACAAATATGCTTTAAACGCACGAGGAAGGAACCACATGTTTGGTTTTAAGAAAGAGCTCTACACGCCCGAGTATCAGCTTGTCGGCGACGAGTGCGCCGTAATCGAGACGTCGAAGGGTACCATCAAGGTCAAGTTTGACGGCGAGGGCGCTCCCATTCATGTCGCGAACTTCTGCGAGCTTTCCACGATGGGCTTCTATGATGGCCTTAAGTTCCATCGCTATGTGCCCGGTTTTGTTATCCAAGGTGGCGACCCCAATACCCGCGACATGTCCGGCGCCGACGTCGCCGCCGGTCTTGAGGGCCCCGACGGCATGCCCGGTACCGGTGGCCCCGGCTACTGCATCAAGGGCGAGTTTGCCACCAATCCGCGCAACAGCCATGTCGATGGCGCCCTTGCCATGGCACGCTCCATGGATCCCGATTCCGCGGGTTCGCAGTTCTACTTCTGCCTGGGTGCCCAGCATAACCTCGATTCTGGTTACACCGTCTTTGGTACCACGGTCGAGGGTCTCGATGTGATTTCGCAGCTGCGTGCCGGCGACGAGATCGTCCATGTCGAGATTGTTCACGAGTAAAGGGGACTTTCTTGAATAGCCAGCTGATCCAACAGGGCCGCGCCGCTTACCGCGCGGGTGATTTTTCTGCTGCAGCCCAGATGCTTGGGGCGGCAAAGACTCCCGATGAGATTATGGGCGAGGCCGATCACCTTCGTGGCAACGCCTTGATGCACCTGGGCATGTATGCCGAGGCCGCCGAGGCCTATGCCGCCGCCCTCAACGACGGCACCTACGGCAAGCGCGGCGCGCTGCTCACCAACCGCGGCAAGGCGCTCGCCGCCGTGGGCGACTACACGACGGCCGCCCAGGCGTTCTCAGCTGCTACGCAGGATGCTTCCTATGCCACGCCGTTCAAGGCCTATCTGGGCCTGGGCAATGCGCTGTTCCAGTCGGGCGACTATGCCAACGCGGGAACCGCCTTCCGTCAGGCTGCCATCGACGGCGCCAATCCGGCTCCTGCCGCCGCGCTCGGCGAGCTCGGTCGTTGCTTCATTAAGCTCGGCCGTCCGGCGGATGCCGTGGAGACTTATCGCACGGCTATCGACTTTGCCGGCCCCCGCGACGACACGCGTGCGCTCAACGCCGGCATGGGTCAGGCGCTTTCTGCCGCCGGCCGTCCCTCCGACGCACTCGACGCCTTTAATGCCGCTACTGCCGATGGCATCTACCAGCTCACCTCCGAGCAGGCCGATGAGCTTGCCCGCGTGCAGGATTCGCTTGCCGCGCTGTCTGCCCAGACGGCTATGGCCACGGCTCCGGCGCCCGCGATGGACGCTCCTGCCGTCGATCCGCTCGATCCTACGGGCGCGACCGGTCAGTTTATGCCTGATCCCTCGGACACCGGCTTCTTTACGCTGTCCGAGTCCGAGATGGTCCAGCAGGACCGTCAGGATCGCAAGCAGGCCAAGGTCCGTCGTCGCCATCGCCATACGGGTCTCAAAGTCTTCATCGTACTGCTTCTGCTCATTTTGATCGCCGCGGGCGGTCTGGGCTTTGCCTACACGCGCGGCTTTGGCTTCCCGTCTCAGGAGTCTGTCGTTACCGATCTGTTCCAGGCTGCCGGCGACGGTGACGCCGCAAAGGCCGAGTCTTGCCTGGCCTCGAGCCTGTCCGAGGACGCTAAGTCGATGATCATCTCCTCGATTCCGCAGGGTGCCACCGTGTCCGTCGAGGGCATGGATCAGTCCATGACCGAGACGACCGCCAAGGTGAAGGCATCGCTGTCCAAGGGCGGCGTGCAGGAGTACACCGTCAAATTCGTGCGCTCCGACAACCATATCGGCTGGGCCGTTTCTTCGCTCGATATGGATTTCTCGGCTGCTGACAACCAGTAGTGACCTTATGGGATTTAGCTTTGCCCGGCGCTTCACCGCAAGTGAGGTGCCGGGCTTGCGCTAGTATTATGAGCTAGTAGTTTTCCAGCAATCATCCAACACATCAGGAGTTGCGTTGTTTTCTTTGATGGATATGTTCTTCGGTAGCTATGCGGGCGATCTTGCCATCGACCTCGGCACCGCAAATACGCTTGTCTCCGTGCGCGGCAAGGGCATCGTTATTCGCGAGCCCTCTGTTGTTGCCATCGACAAGAACGACGAGCGCATCCTGGCGGTCGGTATCGAGGCAAAGCGCATGCTCGGCCGTACGCCCGGCAACATCGTGGCCGTTCGTCCCCTGAAGGACGGCGTCATCGCCGACTTCGATGTTACCGAGGCCATGCTTCGCTACTTTATCGACAAGGCGTCCGAGAAGCGCTATCCGTGGACTCCGCGTCCGCGTGTTGTCGTCTGCGTTCCCTCCGGTGTCACGTCGGTCGAGAAGCGCGCTGTCTTTGAGGCCACGATCCAGGCCGGCGCCCGCCAGGCCTATCTGATCGAAGAGCCTATGGCAGCTGCTATCGGCGCCGACCTGCCCGTCGAGGAACCCACCGGCTCCATGGTCATCGACATCGGCGGCGGTACCACCGAGGTTGCCGTTATCGCTATGGGCGGCATCGTCGTTTCGCAGTCCATTCGTATTGCCGGTGACGAGTTCGATCAGGCCATCCTCACGCACGTTCGCGATGCCTACAACCTGGCCATCGGCGAGCGTACGGCAGAGGACATCAAGATCAAGGTCGGCTCCGCCGTGCCGCTCAAGGATGAGCTCGACGTCGAGGTCAACGGCCGCGACGTGATCACCGGTCTGCCCAAGACCGTGCGCATCGAGAGCGAGGAGATTCGTCGCGCACTCAACAAGCCGCTCGACGAGATGGCCAAGGCCGTCAAGGACGCACTCGACGCTACGCCTCCCGATCTTGCCTCGGACCTTATGTACTACGGCATTTTGCTGACTGGTGGCGGCGCGCTGCTGCGCGGTCTCGACGTGCGCCTGCGCGATGAGACCGGCGTTTCGGTCAATGTTAGCCCTACGGCGCTCGATAACGTTGTTAACGGCTGTGCCCGCGTGCTCGAGGCCAATGCGTTTGATGGCGGCTTCGTCCAGACCAATGCTTAATTTCCAAAAGGTGGATTCCATTTGGCACGATCTTCGGGTTTCTCCACAAATCTGAATACCAAGCGACGATCAACGGGTATGCGCCCGTTGATTGTTTTCAGCCTGATTTCGGTGTTGCTGCTCACGTTTTATATTCGTGAGGGCGAGGCAGGACCGATTCATGCCGTGCGCTCGGGCGTGACGACGATTACCTCGCCGGTGCGCTTTGTGGGCTCGGCTGTGGCGGCTCCCTTCAATGCGATCGGTAACGTGTTCTCTAACCTTACGGCGTCGCAGGACACGCTTGACGAGCTTAAGAAGCAAAACGAGGAACTGACCTCTAAGGTTGCTGAGCTCTCCGAGGCTCAAAAGACCGCCGAGCGTCTGGAGGGGCTGGTCGGCCTGCAGTCGACCTATAACCTCAAATCGACCGCTGCTCGTATCGTTGGTGCCTCCGGCGATGCCTGGACCTCGACCGTTACCATCGACAAGGGCTCTGCCGACGGCCTTGCCATCAACATGCCCGTGACGAGTTCTGCCGGTGTTATCGGCCAGATTATCGAGGTATCGGCCAAGACCTCTACCGTGCGCCTGATTGGCGACGAGAACTCCGGCGTATCCGCCATGGTGCAGGACACGCGCGCCCAGGGTATGCTGCAGGGTCAGGCTGACGGCACGCTGCGTCTTGAGTACGTGAGCGTCGACTCCGATGTTAAGGTTGGCGACATCATCGTGACCTCGGGCATTGGCGGTGTGTTCCCCAAGGGCCTTCCGCTCGGCACCGTCTCGTCGGTTGAGAAATCGGCAAACGACGTGTACTACACCATTGTGGTACGCGCCCAGACGACGGCCGAGAACAACGAGGAAGTGCTGGTCATCACCTCGCTGACCGACGAACAGTCGGCCTCGGATGAGGACGTGAGCACCGCTAATAGCACGCCGCAGGGAACGTCGCGCGATGCTGCGACCAAGACGAAGGACGAGAGCTCGGATGACGGTTCCGACACGTCCGAGACGACCGATTCCGGCTCGAGCGAATAGGGGGCATGTCCATGGATCTACACGAGCAGGGGATGAGCTCCCGCACGTTTGTAATCGCCGCCATCGTGTGCGTGCTGCTGCAGGCAGGCCTGGCACCGCAGATCTCCATTGCGGGCGGTCGCGTCAACTTCATGATTATCCTGGTGTGCCTAAGCGTGTTCTCGGGCGACCCGACCCGTGCCGTCGTGTGCGGTTTTTGCAGCGGCTTGTTTTATGACCTGTCCGCTGCCGTGCCGGTGGGAGTTATGTCGCTCCTGCTGACCGTGGGTTCTTTTGCCCTGGTGCACAGCGCTGCCGGTCAAACGAGCGGTACCCCGAGTGCGCGCGGCATCACTGTGGGCGCCTTCGCGCTCGTCATTAATGTGATCTACAGCATCATCTTGCTGTTTATGGGTATGGAGACGAGCTTTGTCGTGGCGATCTTCGGCCATGCGCTGCCGTCTTCGATCCTGACGGGTCTGGTTGCCATTCCGTTTTTGATGTCCGGCGTCGTGCCGCAGTCCGGTTATGGATTCTCCGCACGTGGCGGACGCCAGACGGGCATGCGCTTTAAGCCCAAGACCCGTAAGCTCAAATAGGGGAGGCTCGTAGATGTCTTCCCAGATGACGGTTATTATCGCCGGTATCGTGCTGGTTGTGGCCATCGTGGTCGCACTGGTCATCATGCGTCGCGGCGATTCTCGTTTTACCTACGATACGCAGCATGGAACGGCCCCGCGCGCCACCGAGGGCGAGGGCAATACCGCGGCGACCGCCTTTAAGGGCCGCTTCTCCATCCTCACCACGGGTGTGGGCGCGATGTTCGCGGCGCTTGCCGTCAAGCTGTGGGGCATGCAGATGGTCTCGTCGGACTATTACGAAAAGCAGGCTAATAGCAATCAGACGCGCACCGTTACCACACCCGCTGTGCGCGGCCGCATCCTCGACCGCAATGGCGTGGCACTTGTCCAGAACCGTCCCTCACTTGCTGTCGTGGCCTACCGCGACCTTGCCGAGGATGAGGTTCTGGTTCGCCATCTTGCCAACGTGCTCGGTATGCCCTACGTGGCGGTTCTGCGCAATATTCAGGACAATTCCGAGGGCGCCCAGAGCCTCCATACCATCGCGACGGACGTCCGTCGCTCCACGGTTGCCTATATTCAGGAGCACGCCGGCGAGTTCCCGGGCGTCAAGATTGCTGAGCGTACCGAGCGCCAGTACCCGTACGGCGAGACGGCCTGTCACATTTTGGGCTATACCGGCACCATTACCTCCGAGCAGCTTGAGGCCCAGAATAAGAAAACCTCTGGCGACGATGATGCTTCTGCTGGCCGGATTACGTACCAGTCGGGCGATATCGTGGGCCAGGCGGGTGTTGAGAGCTACTACGAAAACCTGCTGCAGGGTATTCGTGGCGAGCAGACCGTCAAGGTCGATGCCTCGGGCAATGTGACCGGTCAGGCCGGCGCCGTGCCCGCCAAGGCCGGCTCCGACATTAAGCTCACGCTCGACCTTAAGATCCAACAGGCCTGTGAGACGGCGCTGGCGAGCGCCATCGAGCTTGCCAAGACCACCGGCTACAGCAATGCCGGCAACGGCGCTGTGGTGTGCCTCGATCCCAACAATGGTGAGATCCTGGGCATGGCGAGCGAGCCCAAGTTCGATCCGTCCGTCTTTATCGGCGGCGTCTCAAATGACGTGTGGACCGAGCTCAATGATGACAAGGGTTCGCACCCGCTGCTCAACCGCGCCATTAGCGGACAGTACATGTCGGCCTCGACCATCAAGCCGCTCTCGGCACTGGCCGGTCTTGAGTTTGGAACCTACACTTCAACGCAGACAACCAACTGCACGGGCTATTGGACGGGCTTGGGCAAGGCTTGGGGCAAGCGCTGCTGGCTGACGTCTGGACACGGCACCATGACGCTGCAGTCGGGTATTGCCAACTCGTGCGACCCCGTCTTCTACGATATGGGCAAGGCGTTCTTTTATGACGAGCAACATTCCGAGGGCCTGCAGGAGGTCTTTCGTCGCTGGGGCCTAGGCAAGACCTGCGGTATCGATTTGCCGAGTGAGGGCGCGGGCCGTATTCCCGATGCCGAGTGGAAAGAGTCGTACTTTACCGACGCCTCTGCCGAGGACCGCAAGTGGAATGCCGGCGATATGACCAACATTGCCATCGGCCAGGGCGACATTTTGGTGACGCCTTTGCAGATGGCATGCGCCTACATGGGCCTTGCCAACGGCGGTAAGCAGTACGTGCCTCACGTGTTTTTGTCTGCCGTGTCGCGCGATGGCGACGGCGATGCCTATAAGTACAACGGCAAAGGCAAGAAGAAGCGCCTGGAGGCCAAGATCAACAGCGATTCGGATTTGGCTCTTGTTCGCAACGGCATGCACGACGTGATTTACACGGCATCGACGTCCCTGGCGGCTCACTTTGGCACCCTGACGCCGCAGGTATACGGCAAGTCGGGCACGGGCGAGAAAAGCGGCGAGGACGAATACGCGTGGTTCTGCGCCTATGCGCCGGCCGATGATCCCAAGTATGTCATCGCTACTGTCCTGGAGCAGGGCGGCGGTGGCTCAGATACCGCGATGCATGTCGTGCGCGACGTGCTCGGCGCGATTTATGACGAGCCCGATACCTCTTCGGCCTCGGGCGATTCTTCGGTTCGATAGGAGGTTGCGATGGATTTTTCTCCGGCGGATCTGTTCCGTTCAACCAAGACCGGCTCTCGCAGCAGCCTGGACCGCGTCAACAAGCAACTTTCGGCCTCGCGCGGTACGTTTCGCCAAAAGGTGCATATCGGTGTGCTGCTGGCTACCGTCGCGCTCGTTGCCTATGGCGCCATCATTATTTGGTCGGCGTCACAGTTTAAGGCCGACGCCTCATTCTCGCGCCACCTGCTGGGCATTGGCATTGGCGCGGTGCTTGCGGTGCTCGTCTGGCGTACCGATCTGCGCGGCATCTCTAACTTCTCGACGGCGCTGCTCGTCATTGACCTTATTGTGATCTTCTCGCCCAAGATTCCGGGCCTGTCCTATACGGGCGGTCTGGGCATGACGGGCTGGATCAAGATTCCCGGTATCGGCTTGACATTCCAGCCGGTTGAGCTTGCCAAGCTCATCACCATCTTCTTTATCGCCACGCTTGGCTCGCAGTATAACGGCCGCATCGATACCGTTCGCGACTACGTCAAGCTCTGCGGCATGCTGTCCATTCCGTTTTTGGCCGTCGTCGCCATGGGCGACCTGGGCTCGGGCCTGGTCGTGCTGGTCTCGGGCGCCATCGTCATCTGCATGAGCGGTGCACGCCGCGAATGGGTGCTGTCGACCCTGGCCCTGCTCGTGGGCCTGGTGGCCCTCGTCCTGGCGCTCGATTCGGTCTTTGATTCGTTGCTCGGCCACGATGTGCTCATCAAGCAGTATCAGATGAACCGTCTGACGGTCTTTATCGACCCCGATAATGCCGATTCGGACGATGCCTACAACCTGCAGCAGTCGCTTATCGCCGTTGGCTCGGGCGGCTTCTTTGGTAAGGGTTTGGGCCATGCGACGCAGTCGGCCGGCGGCTTTCTGCCCGAGTTCCACACCGACTTCGTCTTCGCCTTCCTGTCCGAGACCTTTGGCTTTTGCGGTTCCTTTTTGCTCCTGTGCCTCTACGTGCTGCTGATCTTTTCGACGATTCGCGTCGCCTTTAAGTGTGAGTCGCTGTTCTTGCGCCTATCGTGTGTGGGCATCGTTGGCATGTGGGCGTTCCAGACCTTCGAAAACATCGGCATGTGCATCGGCATGATGCCGATTACCGGTATTCCGCTACCGTTTATTAGCTTCGGTTCGTCTTCGATGATGATTCAGCTGCTGACGGTGGGTATCGTACAATCCATATGGCGGCATCGTTCGGGCGCCGCGTAACCGCTGGAGGGGTTTGCTATGAAAATTCCCGTAGATAAGCTGACCCGCGCTTTTAAGATGGGCGCGTCCGTTAAGAAGGATTCCGATACGCCGGTGCGCGTCTCGGTCTATTTGGATTCGTCCGCCTCGCGCTTTCTGGCCGAGACGGTGCGTGACGCCTTTGTACCGCAGACGACCTCGGGCATTGTGCGCGTCGAGCGTCTGGGGGAGGAGCGAATTGCTCCAAAGACCGATACCGATGTGGTACTGGTGCTCTCGTGCGGCTCCGACCGCTTGGAGAGTGCCGTGCAGGAGCTCGTGATCGCCGGCGCGCCCGTGTGCGTGCTTGCCGAGTCTGCTGTGGAGGTGCCGTTTATCGAGGAGTCCACGCCTATGCTCGGCGTGGTAGCGGCAACCGATAAGACGTATCTGCTCGAGACGCTTGCCCGCTGGATTCTCGATCGCACCGACAAGGAAACGGCTTTTGCGGCGAACTTTGCCTTCATGCGCATCGCGGCGGCCAATCGTATCATCACCTCGTGCGCGCTCACCAATATGGCGACCGGTGCGCTGGTGTTTTTGCCGGGCGCCGATTATCCCGTGATGGCGCTGGCGCAGGTGGGCATGCTCTTTGAGCTCGCTGCCGTCTTTGGACGCGGCATTAAGCCTGAGCGCGGCTACGAGGTCGCGGGCGTGCTTGCCGGCGGTCTTGTGATCCGCGCGTTCACCCGCGCGCTCGTCAAGCAGACGCCGCATATTGGGTTTGCCGTCAAGGCGCTTACTGCCGCCGCGGGCACCTATGGCATGGGCCGTGCGCTCGTTTCGCTCTACGAGCGCGATGTCGACTACAGCCGTGCCAACGAGGTGGTCACTGCCACGTTCTCCCGCGTTCGCGATCTGGTGACCACGGTCGCGGGCGCTACCCGTCCTATGGCGTCCTACGAGGACGCATCCGATCTCGCTGCTTAGGGGTTTTCCGTTGCGCGTTCCGTATCAAGACTGTTTTCATTTAATTGAGCCGCTGCTCGCCAAGGTCGAAAAGCCGAGTCGCTATATCGATCACGAGTGGGGCACGCTTTCAAAGGCCGATGCCGACTACCGTTGCTGCCTGATCTACCCGGATGTGTACGAGGTCGGTCTGCCCAACCAGGGTATCGCCATCCTCTACAACATCCTTAACCAGGCCGAGGGCATCTCCTGCGAGCGTGGCTATGTGCCGTGGCCCGATATGGGTGACGCCATGCGCGAGGCGGGTATTCCGCTGCTGTCGCTCGAGGGTGCCGCCCCCGTCGCTTCGTTTGATATCGTCGGTCTGCATGTGCCGCACGAGATGGCGGTGACGAACTTCCTTGAGGCACTCGACCTCGCTGGCATTCCGCTGTTAGCGGCCGACCGAGGTGAAGACGACCCCATCATCATCGCCGGCGGCCCCTCGGTGTACAACCCCGAGCCGTACGCGGCCTTTTTTGATGCCATCCTCATCGGCGAGGGCGAGGAATCGCTGCTCGAGACCTGCCAGCTGCATCGCCGCCTGCGCGACGAAGGAGTCCCGCGCGCGCAGATTGTTGAGCAGCTTGCATCCATTGCCGGCAACTACGTGCCGTCGCTCTATGAGGTTCGTCACGACGAGCCCTGCTCGCCGCATGGCTACACCGTGCCGCGCGAGGGCAAGGATGCGCCGACCGTGGTCTACAAACGCGTCGTCGAGGATTTCGGCGCCACGAATCCGCTGTCGCAGTCGTGCGTGCCCTATGCGCAGCTGGTTCACGACCGCCTGTCTATCGAGATCCTGCGCGGCTGCGCCCGCGGCTGTCGTTTTTGTCAGGCCGGCATGACGTATCGCCCGGTGCGCGAGCGCTCGGCCGACCAGATCGTCTCGTCGGTGATTCAGGGTCTGGAAAAGACCGGCTATGACGAGGTGTCGCTGACCTCGCTCTCCACGACCGACCACTCCTGCATTCGTGACGTGCTCGGCAGGCTCAACCGTCGCCTGGAGGATACGGGTATTCGCGTGTCTATTCCGTCGCAGCGCCTGGATTCATTTGGCGTGGATATGGCCGAGTCGGTCGCCGGCGAAAAGAAGGGCGGCCTGACGTTCGCACCCGAGGCCGGCAGCCAGCGCATGCGCGACATCATTAACAAGAACGTGACCGAGGAGGACCTGGACCGTGCGGCCAAGGCGGCCTTCGAGGCCGGCTGGAACCGCATGAAGCTCTACTTTATGATGGGCCTTCCCGGCGAGCGCGACGAGGACATCGTGGCCATCGCCAATCTGGCCGATCACGTGCTGGAGCTCGGTCGTTCCGTGGTGCCCAAGGCTCGTCGCGGCTCGATCTCGGTGTCCATCTCGGTTTCGGTGTTTATCCCCAAGGCTGCCACGCCGTTCCAGTGGTGCCCGCAGCTCGACTACGACGACGTCAAGCGTCGCCAGAAGCTGCTTATCACGAGCGTTCGCAACCGTGCCGTCCGCGTGCATTACCACGATGCCGAGACCTCGCTCATCGAGGCCGCGCTGTCCCGCGCCGGGCGTGACATGACGCCCGTCATCATCGATGCTTGGCGCGCTGGCTCTCGCTTTGACGCCTGGGTAGAGCATTTCTCGCTCGATAACTGGAAGGAGGCTGCTGCCAAAAACGGCATCGACCTCAATGAGCTCGTGCACCTGCCCTACGAGTTGGACTGGCGCCTGCCGTGGGAGCACGTGAGCCCCGGCTGCACGCGCGGCTTCCTCGAGCGCGAGTACCGTCGCTCGCTCGAGGGTGTCACGACTCCCGACTGCACCCGCACGTCGTGCACCGGCTGCGGAATCTGCCCCACGCTCCACGTCAAGAATGTATTGATGGGTGATCGCGCATGAGTGAGCGCCTGACCGACAACCCCACGCTCTTTAGGCTTCGTGTTCGCTATGGCAAGCGCGATCGCCTTAAGTACCTGGGCCATCTCGAAGTAATCCATACCATTGAGCGCATCGTGCGCCGTGCGGGACTTCCCTATGCCGTCACGCAGGGCTTCTCTCCGCACATGCGCGTGGGCTTCTCTTCGGCGCTACCGGTGGGTACGTCGTCGACCTGCGAGTGGTATGACCTGTTTATGACCGAGTTTGTGGCGCTCGACGAGGCGTTTGGGCGTCTGGCTGCGGCGTCTCCGACCGATCTGGCGCCCATCGAGGCGGCGTATATCGACGTGCGCACGCCGGCGTTGACGGCGCAACTCACGCGTCTGTCGTATCGCATCGACCTGCACTTGGATCCCGAGGCGCCCGTAAGCGCCGACGAGGTGCGTCGTGCGATCGACACGTTGCGCACGGACCATGGCATCGACTACGCGCGCGGCAAAAAGAGCAAGCGCTTGGATTTGGATCACACGCTCGTGGGCTATGAGCTCACGGCGGGGGAGCGCCCGGACCATTTAGTGCTCATGCTCGACACCCATGCCGATAACGAGGGCTCCATGCGTCCGGAAATTTTGCTTTCTGCAGTTGATGTTTTGTTGCAGGGCTTGACCCCGGGCGTGGATGCACCTATTGTTTCCACCGGTATGCAAGACCTCGTGACCATCTGCTCCTACGATGTCGAGCGTCAGAATCAAGCATGCGAGGACGACGAGGGCCGACTCGTCAGCCCCATACCTGTGCGAACTTGTGGATTTGCTCCACATACTCGTTGACGGGGGTATTTTCGCCTGCTACTATATTCGGCTGTTGCACTAACTGATGCATGAAGGGCAAGTAAACATGTACGCAATCGTTAACACGGGCGGCAAGCAGTACAAGGTCGCCACCGACGATGTCATCACCGTCGAGAAGATCGAGGGCAATGAGGGCGACAAGGTCACCCTGCCGGTCATCTTCCTCAACGATGGTAAGAAGATCGTCACCGATCCCGACAAGCTGGCCAAGGCCAAGGTTACCGCTCAGATCGTTGAGCAGTTCAAGGGCGAGAAGCAGCTGGTCTTCAAGTTCCACAAGCGTAAGCGCTATCGTCGTCTGAAGGGTCACCGTCAGCAGCTCACCAAGCTGAAGATCGTGAAGGTCCAGGCTACGTCCCGCGCCAAGAAGGCTGTCAAGGCAGAGGCCGAGGCTGTTGCCGAGGCTCCCGTCGCCGAGTAGATTACACTCGTAACGAAAGAGTAGGTATACACAATGGCACACAAAAAAGGACTCGGTTCCTCCCGTAATGGCCGTGACTCCCGCGGTCAGCGCCTTGGCACGAAGCGCTATGCCGGCCAGACGGTAACCACGGGCACGATTCTCGTCCGTCAGCACGGCACTCACATCCACCCGGGTGAGAACGTTGGCCGTGGCAAGGACGACACGCTGTTCGCGCTGGTCGACGGTACCGTTGAGTTCCACAAGGGTATCAAGCACAGGGTCAGCGTACGCCCGCTCGCGAACGCGTAATTCACCCTTCATAGAGCACATATGTGGGAGGCACTTGAGTTTTAGGATTCAAGGGTCTCCCTCTTTTTGTAGGAGGCGATTCTGTTGTCACAGTTCACCGATATCAGCCGCATTAACGTGTGCGGCGGCGACGGCGGAGCCGGATGCATGTCGTTTAGGCGCGAGGCATTTGTCCCCAAGGGCGGCCCCGATGGCGGCGACGGCGGTCGTGGCGGCAATGTCGTCATCCAGGCCGATGCTCAGCTGTCTTCGTTGATCGATTACCGCTTTAAGCATCACTTCCGCGCCGAACGCGGCACGCACGGGCAGGGTGCCCGTCGTAACGGTAAGAGCGGCGAGGACCTTATTCTTAAGGTTCCCATGGGTACCGTGGTGCGCGAGCTCGACCCCGAGACGCAGACCCCGATGTTCGAGATTGCCGATCTGGTGCATGATGGCGAGCGCGTTGTTGTGGCGCCCGGCGGTGCCGGTGGCCTGGGCAACACGCACTTTGTGACGTCGGTGCGCCGCGCGCCCGCGTTCGCTCAGCTGGGCGAACCGGCCGAGGAGCATTGGATTGAGCTCGAGATGAAGCTTATGGCCGATGCTGCGCTCGTGGGCTTTCCCTCGGTGGGTAAGTCTTCGCTCATCGCGCGCATGAGTGCCGCCCGTCCCAAGATCGCCGACTATCCGTTTACCACGCTCGTGCCGAACCTCGGCATGGTGCGTGCCGGTGAGTATTCTTACGTCGTTGCCGACGTTCCTGGTTTGATCGAGGGCGCGAGCGAGGGCAAGGGCCTGGGCCACCAGTTCCTGCGCCACATCGAGCGTACGGCGCTGATCATGCATGTCGTCGACATGACGGGCGGTTTTGAGGATCGCGACCCGGTTGAGGATTACCGCATCATCAACCGTGAGCTCGAGCAGTATGGCGCCGAGCTTTCGGAGCGTCCGCAGATCGTCGTCGCTAACAAGTGCGATGCGCCGGGCACGGCCGACAAGATTGCCGACCTTAAGCGTGCGGCGCTCGACGACGGGCATATGTTCTTTGCCGTGTCCGCCGTGACGGGTGCCGGCCTCAATACGCTGATGCTTGCCGTGGGCGAGCAGGTGGCTAAGCTGCGAGCCGAGCTGGCGGTCTCTGATGAGCCAGTCGATCTTCGCGACGAGGAGTGGGAGCGCCGCCGTCTGCAGCGCGAGAAGCGTTTCCGCATTGTCCAGGAAGAGCCCGGTGCCTTCCGTGTGGTTGGTCGCGCGATTGAGCGCATGGTCATCCAGACCGATTGGGAAAACGAGGAAGCCGTCATCTACCTGCAGCATAAGTTTGCTCGTATGGGAGTTGACGACGCGCTCGAGAAGGCCGGTTGCCGTGCGGGCGACGGGGTCCGCATTTGCCAGCGTGCCTTTGACTTTGAGGGCGCTGAGGACTTCTCGGAGTACGAGGAGCTCGAGGACGCTGGCGTTGAGGTTATTGACGTAGCGGCCGAGGACGCGGACGTGGTTGATGCCATTGAAGGCTCCGAAGGCACTACCGAAGTCGACGTTGTTGAGACCCCGGAGGGCGAGTAAGCCATGTCGCTGCGCGGTGGAATCGGATTGCCCGAGCTTCCCATAAAAGAGGGTAAGGAGTTTCGGCTTGGCATTATGGGCGGCACATTCGACCCGATTCATTACGGGCACCTGGTGACTGCCGAGCAGGCGCGCGAGTCGCTCGACTTGGACGCTGTGCTCTTTATGCCGGCGGGCTCTCCCGCCTTTAAGCTTGACAAGCCGGTGACGCCTGCCGAGGACCGTTATGCCATGACGGTCCTCGCCACCGCCGCGAACCCGGCCTTTTTGGCGAGCCGGTTCGAGATTGACCGTCCGGGCGTAACCTATACGGCCGATACGCTTCATGCCCTTCGCGACTTTTACCCGCCGCAGGTAAAGCTCTACTTTATTACGGGCGCCGACGCGATTATCGATATTGTGACCTGGCATGATGCCGAGCGAATTGCTGAGCTTGCTACCTTTATTGCGGCGACGCGACCGGGTTTTGATATCGATACGGCGCGTGCCCGAATCAAAGAGTCGGGGCTGCCGTTCGATGTGCGCTATATTCAGATTCCGGCGCTGGCGATCAGCTCGACGAACATTCGTAAGCGAGTTGCCCGCGGCATGAGCGTGCGCTATCTTACGAGCGAGTCTGTGCTCGGCTACATTCGCAAGCGCAGTTTGTATGTCGATCTGGGTCAAGAAGATTTTGAGTGATGGGGGCTACGTTGTCGGTAGAGGATCAGTTTGAGGGCGATGAGCGCGCGCTGCTCAAGCGCATTCAAGAGCTGCTCGATGTTCGCATGAAAGATAAGCGCAAGCGCTATGTGCATTCGCTGGGTGTTGCCGAGACCGCACTTCATCTGGCCGAGGTCTACGGCGTTGACCGCTTTGATGCGGCTGCCGCCGGCTTAATTCACGACTGGGACAAGGTTCTTTCCGATGACGAGCTCGTGGCCCGCGCGCTTCACTATGGCATCAAGGTTGCCGGCTCTCCTTCCGCCGCGACGCCGCTTTTGCATGGCCCTGTTGCCGCCTATGAGCTTCCGCAGCTTTTTCCCGAGCTGTCGCCGGCTGTTTTCCAAGCTGTCGACCGTCACACCGTGGGTGCCTGCGACATGACGCCGCTCGATATGGTGGTCTTTGTGGCAGATGCCATCGAGCCCAACCGTCACGGCGACTATGCCCATGCGCTGCGCAAGATGGTGGGGGAGTCGACGCTTGACGAGTTGTTCTTCTCCTGTTTTGCGCAGGGTCTGGTCTATGTGATCCAGTCCGGGCGCTATCTTTATCCCACGGCTATTACGATTTACAACCATTACGCCCAGCTGCGCTAGCTCGGGTGTGTCTAGAAAGAGGTATTCCATGGCCGACGAGACCATGACTGACGAGCAGATTCTTAAGGATGTGGAGCACAAGAGTTTCGTTGCCACGTCCGACCGCACCGCCGCCTCGCTGTCCGCGAGCGGTGTCGCCGCCGAGGATGTCGCCCGCGCCGCCGCGCAGGCCGCCTACGACAAGAAGGGCGAGGACGTGCAGGTGCTCGACCTGACCGAGCTTTCCGACGTGTGCGACTTCTTTGTGCTTGCCACCGGTACCAACAACCGCCAGGTCGATTCGATCGTCGACGAGATCGAGGAGAAGGTCGCCGAGGCTTGCGGCGAGCATCCGTTCTCCATCGAGGGCCGCGAGCAGAAGACCTGGATGCTCATGGACTACGGCTCGGTTGTCGTCCACGTCTTCACTCCCGAAGCCCGCGACTTCTACCGCCTAGAAAAGCTCTGGGGTGACGCCCCCCAGCTCCCCCTCAATCTCCTCTAGTAGCTCATTTGATACGGGGATTTTTAGCTAGCTTCGCGCATTTCGCCGGGCAGTTGCGGTTTTCCGCACCTGCCCGGCTTTCTTTTTGCCTAAAGGCGGTTAATCGTTGAAGCGGGATTGGCGGCCGAAGGATAGGGCGGTGTCGCCGAACTTGTCTCGGACGGCGTCGATAGCGACCGAGAGGTCGCGGCGGTCGCTGGATTGGGCTCCGCGGTCGTCGACTTCGCAGAACAGGTCGGTCTGGATGCCGCCTTGGTGGTCGAAGTCGCTCATGCCGATGCCCGCTAAGCGAACATGCATGCCTTCCTGCCAGATGTTGTCGAGCAGTTCGAGCGCAACCGCCACGAAGATGTTCTCATCGTCGGTCGGATGAGGCAGCCGGCGCTGTGCCGTACGCCCGCTGCCATACGAATACTTGAGCTTGAGCGTCACCGTGGCGCCCGTCAGTCCCTGACGGCGCAGGCGGCGTCCAACCGACTCACCCAGCAGCGCAATCGCCGCTTCGATGTCCCCGCGCTCAGTCAAATCTTTCGCAAAGGTGCGCTCATTGCTCACCGATTTAACCTCACGCTCTTCATCGAGACTTGTGACTTCGGAGATTTCGAGTCCCAGCGCACGCTGGCGCATGCGTTCGCCGTTGACGCCAAAAATAGAGGCCAAGGTGGATTCCGGCGCGCGTGATAGCTCGCCGAGGGTGTAGATGCGCATGCGGCGCAGTCGTTCCTCGGCCGAGCGCCCGATGCCGCTCATGGCAGACACTGGTAGCGCGGCCAAAAAGCGCTGTTCCGTCCCGGGGCGCACGATGGTCAGCCCAAACGGCTTATCACGCTCGCTTGCGATCTTTGCGACCGTCTTGTTGCAGCCCACGCCAATGGAGCAGGTCACTCCCAGCGCTGCCACGCGATCGCTGATGCGCCGCGCAACCAGTAGCGGGTCTTCGGGCGCAAAGCGACCCGGTGTGATATCGATAAAGGCTTCGTCGATGGATACGCGCTCAACGCGCGGCGTCTCCTCGGCAAGAATTGCCATGACCTGCGCGCTCACCTCGCGGTAGCGATCAAAGTGCCCGTGCGTCCAAATGGCTTGCGGGCACAAGCGCCGCGCCTCGGCCGAGGCCATGGCAGAGTGCACGCCAAAGCGACGTGCCTCATACGAACACGTGGACACGACGCCACGCGAATCGGCGTCTCCGCCCACGATGAGCGGCTTTCCGCGCCACTCGGGGTGGTCGAGCATCTCCACGCTCGCAAAAAACGCATCGAGGTCCATGAGGCCCACCGCCGGACCCGTCCAGGGGGGCGGCGTGACGCCCATGGCATCCTCATAACCGTATGTATGTTCGCGTCTTTCCATGTCATGAGTATACCGCGCAGCTCATGTGGGGTGCGTGTATGTGCTTGCAAATCCCGAATTCTTGTCTAAGATATGGATTTGCCCTCGACTACACCGAAGAAGTTGGTCTCACGGACTTCACCTGCCCGCGTCGATGGCGTATTATGTTCAACTGTTTGTTTGTAGTTGCAGCCTAAAGCTGCTTGGTTGGAGGAGTTTCCTTTGGCAGTCAAGATTCGCCTTGCTCGTCACGGCGCTAAGAAGCGTCCGTACTACCGTGTCGTCGTCGCCGATTCCCGCGCCCCGCGTGACGGTCGTATCATCGAGGAGGTTGGCCGCTACAACCCGATGACCGCCCCCAAGACCATCAACCTCGACCTCGAGAAGATCGCCGACTGGCAGTCCAAGGGCGCTCAGCTCACCGACGCCGTCGCCGCTCTGGTCAAGGCCGCCAACGAGGGCGAGAAGACCGAGACCGTCGTCAAGAAGTCCAAGAAGCAGCTCGCCAAAGAGGCCGAGGCCGCTAAGGCTGCCGCTGAGGCCGCTGAGGGCGCCGAGGAGTAAATCGTGCCTGAGGTTGACGCTGCACAGCTCGAGGGTGAGGCAATGCTCTCAGATCGCATCGCCGATCTCGTCGAATATCTCGTTGTTCAGATCGTCGACGACCCGGATTCCGTGAGCCTTGAGGTCATCGATGGTGACGACGCCTCTACGATCGAGGTTTCTGTCGCCGAGGGTGACGTCGCTAAGGTCATCGGCCGTCGTGGCCGTACCATCAAGGCCATTCGCACGCTCGCCCGTGCACTGGCCGCTCGCCTCGACACTGCTGTCGAGGTAGAGGTTCTGGGCTAGGACCTTGAGGTCCCAGTACAAAAACATCGCCCGTGTGGTCAAGCCGCACGGAAGGAAGGGGGAGGTCCTCGCGCAGCCGCTGCGGGGGCTTCCTTCTGTATTAGAGCCGGGTATGCGCGTCGCCCTGACGCCGCCGGCGCTCAAGCGCGACCGCTTTTGCACGGTCGTGTCCGTCACCGATACGGGCGATGGCGATCTGGTCTCGTTTGAGGGCATTGACGACTTGACGGCCGCCGAGGGCATCACGGGATGCTATGTGTTGGCAAATCGTGACGATTTTGAGCTCGATTCACTCGACGCCGCCTATACCGACCTGATGGGTCGCGAGGTGGTCGACGAGCGCTTCGGTTCACTCGGCACGATCGTCGAGATCATGTCGACGCCCGCTAACGATGTTTGGGTTGTCGAGGGTGATCGGTACGGCGAGGTACTGATTCCCGTGATCGAGCAGGTTGTGCCCGATCTTCCCGACACAGGAACAATTTCCGTCCACGTTATGGACGGCCTGATCGATATGGACAAGTAGGGAGGACAACATGCTGATTGAGACCCTTTCGGTCTTTCCCGAGATGTTTGAGCCCGTCATGTCCACATCGATTTTGGGCCGCGCCCGCAAGGCCGGCCTTTTTGATTTTAAGGCGTATAACCTGCGCGACTGGACGCACGACCGCCATCGTACCGTCGATGACGAGCCGTACGGCGGCGGGCAGGGCATGCTCATGAAGGTCGAGCCTATTGCCGAGGCCATCGAGGCTATTAGCTCCGAGGGTCCTAAGCCCACCGTGGTGTTTTTTACCCCCTGTGGCGAGCCCTTTACACAGCATGTGGCCGAGCGCCTGCTCAAAAGCGAGCGCCTGCTGTTTGTGTGCAGCCGTTACGAAGGTGTCGACGAGCGTGCGTATGCGTATGCCGATGAGCGCCTGTCGATCGGCGACTATGTGCTCACGGGCGGCGAGCTTCCCGCTATGGTCGTTGCCGATGCCGTCGTACGACTGATTCCCGGCGCCCTTGGTGACGAGATGAGCAACGTCGACGAGTCGTTCTCGACCGCCGAGGACGGAGGCCTGCTCGAGCATGCGCAGTACACCCGTCCCGCCGAGTTCAACGGCGAGGGCGTGCCTCCTGTGCTCGTGAGTGGCGATCACGCAAAAGTTGACGCTTGGCGCCGCAAGAACGCCATCGAGCGCACCTGCCGCTGGCGTCCCGACCTGATCGAGACTGCGCGGCTTACGCCCCAGGAGCGCGCATACGCGCAGGAGATTCTGGACGCTTCGTATTCGCAGAGCGAGGAGTGAGAATGGTTCCATCGCAGCATTCCGCGTTGAGGGGCGCTTTTGAGTGGGTCGCGGTCATCGCGATCGCGCTCGTGGCCACCTTCCTGATCCGCACCTTTGTGGTCGAGCCCTTTGTGGTACCCACCGGCTCCATGGAGGACACGATCGAGATTGGCGACCAGATCCTGGCACAAAAGGTGAGCCTCGAGCTCGGTCAGCCCGTCAAACAGGGTGATATCGTGGTGTTCCACAACCCCGATGTCACTTCCGAGCATGATGTTCTTGTCAAGCGTGTTATTGCCACGGCCGGCCAGACGGTCGACCTGCAGGACGGCAAGGTGGTCGTTGACGGCCAAGCGCTCGATGAGGACTATACGACGGGCATGAGCTGGCCGCTTTCGGTCCAAGCGCCTGGCGCCCAGGTGAGTTATCCCTACACCGTTCCCGACGGGTGCGTGTGGGTGATGGGCGACAACCGCGAAAACTCTGCCGACTCGCGCTACTTTGGTCCCGTCGATCGCTCTGATTTGATCGCTGTGGCGCTTGTGCGCTACTGGCCGCTCAACCGCATCGGCGCTATCGACTAAAAACCGCTATAGTACAGTACCTAACCGTGTAATCGTTTCGACGAGGGGATATTAGAGGCATGAACGCTTCATCGCTTTCCTTCCAAGACATCATCCTGCGCCTCCAGCAGTACTGGGGCGAGCAGGGCTGCGTCATTATGCAGCCCTATGACTCCGAGGTCGGTGCCGGTACCTTCCATACCGCGACCACGCTGCGCTCGCTCGGTCCCGCCGAATGGCGCACCTGCTATGCGCAGCCCTGCCGCCGTCCCGCCGACGGCCGCTACGGCGAGAACCCTAACCGCATGCAGCACTACTATCAGTTCCAGGTGCTCATTAAGCCCTCTCCGGTTAATGCTCAGGAGCTTTACCTGGGGTCTCTTGCTGCCATTGGCCTGGACCCCAACGACCATGACGTCCGCTTTGTCGAGGACGACTGGGAGAGCCCGACCCTGGGCGCCTGGGGCCTTGGCTGGGAGGTCTGGCTCAACGGCATGGAGGTCACGCAGTTTACGTACTTCCAGCAGGTGGGCGGTATCGAGGTCGACCCCGTGCCCGTCGAGATTACCTATGGCCTGGAGCGTATCGCCATGTACGCCCAGGGCGTCAACTCGGTCTACGATCTGGTGTGGAGCTACCTGCCCGATGGCACGCCCATGACCTACGGCGACGTGTTCCTCGAGAACGAGCGCGAATTCAGTGCCTATAACTTTGAGGTCGCCAACGTCGAGATGATGCGTCAGAAGTTTGACGACTACGAGGCCGAGTGCCATTCCTGCCTGGATCGCAAGCTGCCGTTGCCGGCGTACGACTGTGTCATGAAGTGCAGCCACGCCTTCAACCTGCTCGATGCCCGCGGCGCCCTGTCCGCGGTCGAGCGTGCCAACTACATCCTGCGCGTCCGCGCCGTCGCCAAGGCGTGCTGCGAGGCCTACATGGCCGAGGTCGCCGGAGTCAACGAGAATGCCGACCAGGAAGGCGAGGTGGCGTAAGCCATGGCAGACGCTAAGGATTTCCTGTTTGAGATCGGTACGGAGGAAATGCCCTCTGCACCGCTGAACAATGCCGTCAAGCAGCTTGGTACCATGATCGCCAAGGGTCTCGACGAGGCCGGTCTGGCCCATGGCGAGGTCCGCGTGATCTCGAGCCCGCGTCGCCTGGCTGCGCTCGTTGCCGACGTTGCCACCGCGACCGATGAGGTTCACGAGGTCAAGCGTGGCCCCGCGGCAAACATCGCCTTCGACGCTGACGGTAACGCCACCAAGGCCGCCCAGGGCTTCGCCCGCAAGTGCGGTGTGGCTGCCGAGGACCTGGTCCGTCGTGAGGATACCGACGGTCGCGAGTATGTCTTTGCCGAGAAGAACATTCCCTCCGCACCGGCAACCCCGATCCTGACGGCCCTGTGCGAGAAGACCATTGCCGGCCTGCAGTGGCCCAACTACCGCTCCCAGCGCTGGGGCCACGAGCACGCGACGTTCGTGCGTCCGGTCCGCTGGATTTGCTGCCTTCTGGGCGAGGATGTTGTGCCCGTGTCGTTTGCCGACGTGACGAGCGGCAACACCACGCGCGGCCATCGCGTGCTCGGCCCCGGTGACCACGTTGTCGCCAGCCCCGCCGCCTACGAGCAGGTACTCGAGGACGCCGGCGTGCTTTCTGCCGAGCGCCGTCGCGAGGCCATCCTTGCCGGTATCTCCGAGGTCGAGGCCGCTCGCCCCGGCTGCCATGTCGATACGCCCAAGAAGGTCTTTGAGGAGGTCATTAACCTCTGCGAGTGGCCGACGGTGCTCGTCGGTACTTTCGACGAGGAGTTCCTCAAGGTCCCGCACGAGATTATCTGCGAGTCCATGCTCACCAACCAGCGCTACTTCCCGATCTATGACGGCGAGGGCAAGCTCACGCGTGAGTTCGTGGTCGTTTCCAACAGCAAGCCCGAGAATGCCGAGCGCGTGATCGACGGCAACGAGCGCGTCGTGCGCGCACGTCTGGACGATGCCAAGTTCTTCTACGAGGAGGACCTGAAGATCTCCCTCGACGAGTTCCGTGAGCGTCTGGCCAAGGTTGCCTTCCAGGAGAAACTCGGTAGCGTGCTCGCCAAGTCCGAGCGTATTGAGCAGCTCGCGCTCGCTATTGCCCGCGAGGCTCACCTGGGTGCCCATCTTGCCGCCGACGCTGCTCGCGCCGCGCACCTGTGCAAGGCCGACCTGGTATCCAACGCCGTCGTCGAATTCACGAGCCAGCAGGGCGTGATGGGCGGTTACTACGCCACCGCGATGGGGGAGAACGACGAGGTCGCCCATGCTATTCGCGATCACTATCGTCCTCGCTTTGCCGGTGACGAGCTGCCCGAGGGCACCGCTGGCTGCATCGTGGCCTGCGCCGACAAGCTCGATACCATCGCCGGTATCTTTGCCATCGGCGAGCCCCCGACCGGCTCTTCGGACCCCTACGCGCTGCGTCGTGCCGCTATCGGCATCATCAACATCCTGCGCGACCGCCTGCCGATCGACCCCACGTCGCTCATCGACTTCGCCCTCGAGCTCTACAGTGAGCAGGGCATTGAGTTCGACGCCGCCGAGGTCGCCCAGCAGGTTCGTGACTTCTTCCATGGCCGCCTGGTGAGCATGGCCCGCGACGAAAAGATTCCGGCCGATACCGTCGCCGCCGTCTCCGCGGTGCACATCATCGCCCCGTCCGTCTTCTTCGCCCGCTGCGCCGCCCTCGACGAGGCCCGCAAGAACGACGCTGAGACGTTCGACAACCTGGCGACCGCCTATGCTCGCGCCGCGCACATCTCCAAGCCCGAGCTGGGTGCGGAGTATGACCGCAGCCTGATGGGCGAGGTCGAGCTCGCGCTCGCCGACGCCTCCGAGGCTGCTCAGACCTCTGTCGATGCCGCCCTTGCTGCCGAGGACTACCCGGCCGCATTTGCCGCCCTCGCCGCCCTGCGCGCGCCCATCGACCGTTTCTTCGACGAGGTTATGGTCATGGACAAGGACGAGCAGCTTCGCGATAATCGCCTTAAGCTACTCAACCGCTTCGAGGCCGTTTTCTCCGGCATCGCCAACATCGGTGAGCTTGCCCGCAAAAAGTAAGCCAGCCTGCGCATAAGCGCAAAAGGAGCCCCGCATGGATTGCCCGGTCACCGCTCGTCCCACCGTTATCGTTATCTCCGACTCGCTCGGCGATACCGCTTGTGAGGTGGTGCTTGCGGCGTCCGGGCAATTTGATGAAGGGGCTTTTCGCGTTTTGCGCCTGCCTAAGGTGACCTCCGTGGAGCAGGTCAAGTCATTTGTGGGGCCGCGCGTCGATGCCGACCATCGCGATATCGCCGTGTTCCATACCATCGTCGACCCTGCCCTTCGTGCTCGCGTGCTCGACTACTTGGGCATGCTGCATATCCGTTCGGTCGACCTGATCGGCCCGACGCTCGCCGTACTGTCGTCGCTCATCGGTGTGCCGCCCAAGGGCGTTGCGGGCGTGATTCACAAGACCGATGACCGCTATTTCCATCGTATCGAGGCCATGGAGTATTTCGTTGAGCACGATGACGGTCGTGGTTGTGACGATCTGTCGGGTGCCGATATCGTACTGCTGGGTGTGTCGCGTACATCCAAGACGCCGCTGTCGATGTATTTAGCCTATCAGGGCTACAAGGTCGCCAATGTCCCACTGGCGCATGGCATGGTGCCGCCCAAGTCGATTTACGAGGTTGACCCGATGCGCCTGTTCGGCCTGATTTCGACCGTCGATGTGATTTCCGAAATTCGCGATAGCCGCTTGGGCGATGACTACGCTCGTGCCGTTGCCGGCTCCTATGCCGAGCCCGAGAGCGTGCGCGGCGAGCTTGAGGAAGCCCGCGCGCTCATGAAACGCCTGGGCTGCTTTGTAGTGCGTACCGACGGCAAAGCCATCGAGGAAAGCGCTGCCGAGATCATTAGCCACTTGGAGGAAATCCAAGATGCCCGTGCCCGCCGCGCCGCCCGCCGAGCCCAGCAAAGCTAGCTTATTGGGGTAGCTAAAAATGCCCGTCTCTAAAAGACTACCTAAAAATAATGCACGATATTGGTAAAGCGATTTAGCAATAAACTAGCATTTGACCTGCAAGCATCTTGCATTGGTATCTTCATAAGGTAACCAACTTTACCTACCGTTTACCGCCATATTTACCACGTTTACCAACCCCCGCGCCCTCTGCGCAAGCCCGCCCAAAACCCGCCGTATAGTACCCTCACGGCTCGCATTCGGCGGGTCGATTCGTTACCACGGTCGTGCGCGTAAGTGCATGGAAGGGGAAGTATCGTGAGCGATTGCAAGAGGGTTTACCGTTTTGGAACCGACGCCCAGGGCACCTGTGTCACTGAGGGCGACAAATCCATGAACTTCGTGCTTGGTGGCAAGGGCGCTAACCTTGCCGAGATGAGCCGTATCGGCCTGCCGGTTCCCGGTGGCTTTACCATTACCTGCCAGACCTGTGTCGAGTACTCCGGTGCCGGCAACGTCTGGCCCGAAGGCGCACTCGATGAGATCGTTGCCGCCGAGGCGGACCTCGAGGCCCGTTGCGGCAAGAAACTCGGCGATGCCTCCGATCCGCTGCTCGTGTCGGTTCGCTCGGGCGCTCCGTTCTCTATGCCCGGCATGATGGACACGGTCCTCAACCTGGGCCTCAACGACGATTCCGTCCAGGGCCTTATCGCGCAGACGCAGAACCCGCGCTTTGCCTGGGACAGCTACCGTCGCTTTATCCAGATGTTCTCCAACGTCGTCATGGGCGTCGATGCCGATCAATTCGAGAACGCCCTGACCCAGGCCCGCCTGGTCGCTGGCGTTCGTGTCGATTCCGAGCTTTCGGCCGAGGATCTGCAGGAGCTCGTCGAGACCTTTAAGGGCATCTTCTCCGAGAACGTCGAGGCCGTCCTGTATCCCGAGCTCGAGGTCGCCGACGGCAAGCCCGTCTTCCCGTACGATCCTGAGCTTCAGCTGCGCCTTGCCATCCAGGCCGTCTTTGGCAGCTGGATGAACGAGCGCGCCTGCATCTACCGCATGCAGCACGGCATTTCCGACGAGCTCGGTACTGCCGTCAACGTCCAGGCCATGGCCTTTGGCAACAAGGGGGAGACCTCTGCGACCGGCGTCGCCTTTACGCGCAACCCGGCCGACGGCACCAAGGAGTTCTACGGCGACTTTCTGGTCAACGCCCAGGGCGAGGACGTCGTCGCCGGCATCCGTAACACCGAGCCCATCGCCGACCTCAAGACTACCCCGGGCCTCGAGTCTGCAGGTGAGGAGCTCGAGCGCGTGTTCCTGACGCTCGAGGATCACTATCGCGACATGTGCGATATCGAATTCACCATCGAGCAGGGTAAACTTTGGATGCTTCAGACTCGCGTGGGCAAGCGCACCGCTACCGCCGCGCTGCGCATCGCTATCGAGATGGTCGAGGAGGGCCTCATCACCCGCGAGGAGGCCGTGAGCCGCATCGATCCCGCGCAGCTCGATCAGCTCCTGCACCCGCAGTTCGACGCCTCCAAGAAGTACGAGGCCCTGGCCAGCGGCCTTAACGCCAGCCCCGGTGCCGCCGTGGGCGAGGTCGTGTTCTCGAGTGACGACGCCGTCGCGCGCGCCAACGAGGGTCACAAGGTCATTCTGGTTCGTTGGGAGACCAACCCCGATGACCTGAAGGGTATGGTCGCCGCCGAGGGCATCCTGACCAGCCATGGCGGCAAGACGAGCCATGCCGCCGTTATCGCCCGCGGCATGGGTACGCCCTGCGTCTGCGGTGTCGAGCGCTTCCATATCGACGCTGCCGAGAAGGTCGTGCACATCGAGGGCAGCGACCGCGTGCTGCGCGAGGGTGATGTCATCTCCATCGACGGTACCCAGGGCATCGTCGTCGACGGCGCCGTCGACCTGGTTTCGGCCGAGCTCACCGGCGACCTGGACACCATCCTGTCCTGGGCCGACGAGATTCGCTTGGACGAGACCTGCGGCCACGCCAACCACGTGCGCGTCAACGCCGACAACCCCGAGGATGCCGCGCTCGCGCTCGAGTTTGGCGCCGAGGCCATCGGCCTGTGCCGCACCGAGCATATGTTCCTGGGCGACCGCAAGAACATCATCCAGAGCTTTATCCTGTCCGATGATGAGGCCGTGAAGCAGCAGGCCCTGGCCGACCTGCTCAAGGTTCAGACCGAGGACTTCCTGGCGATGTTCAAGACCATGTCCGGTCGCGATGTGGTCGTCCGCCTGCTCGATCCGCCGCTTCATGAGTTCCTGGATAATCCTCGCGAGCTCGAGGTCGCCATCACCAAGAAGGAGGCCGCCGGCGCTCCCGAGGAGGAGCTCACTGCCCTGCGCGCCCGCCTGCGTCGTATCGACGGCATGGTCGAGTCCAACCCCATGCTGGGCTTGCGCGGCGTGCGCCTGTCCGTCGTCTTTGGCGATCTGCCGCTCATGCAGGTTCGCGCCGTCGCCACGGCTGCTGCCCGCCTTATCAAGGAGGGTGTCGACCCGCGCCCCGAGATCATGGTTCCGCTCGTTTCCATCACGGCCGAGCATGTCCAGACCCGCGAGGTTATCGAGCGCGTGATCGCCGAGGTTTCCGCCGAGGAAGGCGTCGAGCTCAATATTCCCGTGGGCACGATGCTCGAGCTGCCGCGTGCCTGCATGGTCGCTGACGAGATCGCCCATCATGCCGACTTCTTCTGCTTTGGCACCAACGACCTCACCCAGACGACCTTTGGCTTCTCGCGCGATGACGCCGAGGCCAAGTTCATCCCGCTGTACCTGCACAAGAAGATCCTGAAGGACAATCCCTTCGAGACCATCGACACGGCGGTGCTGGAGCTCGTGCGCTTGGCCGTCGAGAAGGGCCGCGCTACCAATCCCGACATGCACTTTGGCGTGTGCGGCGAGCACGGCGGCGACCCCAAGTCCATCAAGGGCCTGTTTAACGTGGCCGACGTGGACTACGTGTCCTGCTCGCCCTATCGCGTGCCCCTCGCGCGCCTGGCTGCCGCTCAGGCCAAGCTCGAGGCCAAGCGTTCCGCCTAACGTTTTGGGTTTAGACGCCTAGCGTAGCCCCCTTCATGCCGCCCGTCTCATTCGTGAGACGGGCGGTTATCATGTGCGGGTTTTGTCTTTTTGTCTGCGTAAAAAAATGTTCTTGCAGCAGAAACCCGCGCGTGTATACTCGAATACGTTTGTTCAACTACGTGCCGGCCAAGGTGGTACGGCACCTCTAGAAGAGTAAGGAATTGCACATGGATTACATCCGCGCAATCGAGCGTCAGCAGATCCGCGAGGACATTCCTCAGGTTCGCGTCGCCGACAACGTCAAGGTTCACTACCGCATTAAGGAAGGCGACCGCGAGCGCATCCAGGTCTTCCAGGGCGACGTCATCCGCATGGCCGGCGCCGGTGCCCGCGAGACCTTCACCGTCCGCAAGATGTCCTTCGGTGTCGGTGTTGAGCGTACCTTCCCGCTTCACAGCCCCAAGATCGCCAAGCTCGAGGTCGTTCGTCATGGTCGCGTCCGTCGCGCCAAGCTGTACTACCTCCGCGACAAGGTGGGCAAGGCTGCTCGCATCCCCGAGAAGCGCTAAGAAGATCGCAGCGTCTGTCCACTCGTTTGGACACAAGGGTCACCTTCGGGTGGCCCTTCTTTTTATCTGATTTGCATGCAAGGAGGGCCTGGTATGGCCAACATGACGAGCTCGGTTTCGGCATCGCAGGTTGCCGGCGAGCTGGCGAGCGCCACGTTTGAGGAGATCCCCGCCCTCGTGGAGCATTATCGCGAGGACCCGCGCCAGCAGGTGATCAAGGCTTGTGAACGCGCCCTCAAACGCCATGACAAAGAGCTTGCCGAGCGCGAGCGCGTCAATGACATGTACGAGCTTATGCATGAGCTTGGCGGCGATGGGGTGGTCGTTGGTGTCGACGAGGTAGGTCGCGGATCGGTGGCCGGCCCTTTGACGGTATGCGCCGTCTGTCTTCCTATGGAGCCGCGCGTCTGGGGTATCAACGATTCCAAAAAGCTCACGCCCGCGCGCCGCGAGTTGCTCTCGGTGAAGATTGCCGAGGTGGCGACGGCAATCGGTTTTTGCCATATCGCGCCGAAGGATATCGATGAAATGGGCATGGCCCGTGCTATCCGTACCGCCGTTGCGGGCGCCGTGGCCGATACGGGACTTGAACCTGACTGCGTCCTCATGGATGGCAACCCCTTGGGCGCCGTTCCTAACGAGCGCGATGTGGTGAAGGGCGATGCCAAAATCGCCTGCATCGCCGCAGCGTCCATCATGGCCAAGGTCACGCGTGACGAGATGATGGTCGAGTACGACGCCGAGTATCCCGAGTACCATCTGGCCGAGTCGAAGGGCTATGCAAGCCCCGAGCATATCGAGGCCATTCGCAAACATGGACTTTGTCCACTGCACCGCGTGAGCTTTTGCGGAAACTTTCTGCAGACTGAGCGCCTTTTCTAGGTCAATTGTGGAGACAGGGACCTCAGGGGTTTTATAAACCTGCTGGTAGCGGGCCGTATGCAACACCATTGCTGCGTACGGCCCATTTTTTGACGGCATTTGGTCAGCTTTTGGTTTGCTTCCGGTACTTACCCGCATGAAAGGTGCCCTCATCATCGGGGCAATGCAGCGTGCGGGAAAGGAGACCCCATGAGTGCCGCAAGCAAAAAGAGCAAGACGCAGCAGCTCAAGGAGCGTTGGGAAAACGGCGAGCTCGACTGCGGGGCGATGACGCCCGAGTTTATCAAGGGACTCAGTCCCCGCGAGCTGGGCATGCTGGGCGAGCTTATCGCAATCGATTACTTTAACGAGCGCGGCTACACCTTGCTGGAGCAGGGTTATCGTTGCACCGAGGGCGAGGCCGATCTGGTGCTGCTCGATGAGCTCGACGATGTCGTGGTGATGGCCGAGGTCAAGACCAGACGCGTCGCACTGGATTGCAGCACGCGGGTCTTTCCCGAGGAGGCCGTGGACGCCCAAAAGCAACGCCGCTACCGCCGCATCGCAAGTTGCTATCTCATGGAGCATTATCCGCTCAAGGCGATTCGCTTCGATGCCGTGGGCGTCACCATTCGTGGCAGGCATATCGCCGAGATCGAGCATCAGTACAACGCGTTCGATTGGCAGGTGTCGTGATGGCGTTCGAGACGTTTGCCGTTCACGCGGCCTGCATCCGTGGCGTCGAGGCGATTCACGTCACGGTCGAGGTCTCGCTTGCCGGTGGTGTTCCGGGCATCCAAATGCTCGGCATTCCGAGTATGGAGGTGATGGAGTCACGCGGTCGTATTCGCTGCGCGATGCGCTCCGCCGGGTTCGAGATCCCACGCTCGGGCATTACGGTCAACCTAGCGCCCGGCGATATTCGCAAGACCGGTAGCGGCTTTGATCTGCCCATCGCCATCGCGGTTCTGGCGGCCGATGGGCAGATTCCCCGTGACAACCTCGATCGCTGCCTTATCGCCGGCGAGCTCGGCTTGGACGGTACGGTGCTTCCCGTCAAGGGCGAGGTGGCGTTTCAGCTATTGGCGCGTGATATGGGGCTGTCCTTTATCGCCGGCAGGTCCGATCAGCATGTGCCGCTCGCGGGCGTGGATTGCGGATTCATCGATCATTTGTCTCAGCTTGCCCATGGCATGGGCGATGCCGCGCGGCACTACTTGGATTCTGAAGTGCTCGAGGCGACCTTTGAGCCCGAACTCGACTATGCCGACGTACTGGGGCAGGAGGTCGCCAAGCGCGGCATGGCGCTGGCGGCAGCGGGTGAGCTCGGTTTGCTTATGATCGGGTCCCCGGGATCGGGCAAGACGATGCTCGCGCGTCGTATGACCGGCATCCTGCCCGAGCTTTCCGTTGAGGATCAACAGGAGGCGCTGTGCATCCATTCGGTTTTGGGTGAGAACATTGATGGCTTGTTGGCGGGGCACCGGCCCTTCCGCAGTCCCCATCATAGTATTTCGACCGCAGGTCTTATCGGTGGTGGGCGCCCGGTGCACCCAGGTGAGATCAGCCTTGCTCATGGCGGCGTGCTCTTTTTGGACGAGCTTGCTGAGTTTCCCACGGGTGTGCTGCAGACGCTGCGTCAGCCCATCGAACGCGGCTATGTGAGGATCGTGCGCGTCGACGGGGCCTTTACCTTCCCGTCGCGCTTTCAGCTGCTGGCTGCGAGCAATCCCTGCCCCTGCGGTTTTTTGGGCGATCGCGAGGTACCGTGTCGCTGCTCAGCGGCGATGGTCGAGCGCTATCGGTCTAAACTGCGCGGTCCTTTGGCCGACCGTATCGACATGATGATCGATGTGACCCGTCCCGACCCCCAAGTGATTATCGAGGGTGCGGAGGGTATGTCGTCTGCCGAGTTACGTGACTACGTTGTGCGCGGTCGCGCTTTTCGCGCCTGGCGCGAATCCCGTATGGACGATGCGGATGCCGAGGCCGAGGATGACGAGACACGGTCCATTGACGGCGTCGTTTCGACCTTTGAGCTCGATGATGCGGCGGAGAAGTGTGTGCTCGGCCTGTCGAAGCGCACACATCTCACGGGTCGCGGCATCGTGCGACTGGTGCGTATCGCGCGTACCATCGCCGACGTCGCCGAGAGCGAGCAAGTGACGCAGGACCACGTGCTCGAGGCAGCGATGTACCAGGGAAGGAGGGACCAATGATGGCCGAGGGGATCTACGAGCTGCATCCAGGTGATGCGTTGTATCCCGAGACCGTTTTGGAGCTTTCTGATGTACCCCAGACGCTCTATGTGCGCGGCAACCCCGAGGTGCTTTCGACGCCCGCGCTCTCCATCATCGGCGCGCGCAAGGCCTCGCCGTATGGTCTTGCCGTGGCAGAGCTTGCGGCAAAGGTTGCGGTCGAGGCGGGCGTGACGGTAGTTTCGGGCGGCGCGGTCGGTTGTGACCAGGCCTCGGGTTGGGCTGCGGTCAATTCCGGCGGCAAACACGTCGTGGTGCTGGGGACGGGCGCCGACGTGGTCTATCCGCGCTCGAGCGCGGGGCTTATTATGCGCACGCTCGATACGGGTGGCGCGGTCGTGTCGATCTCTCCGTGGGGCATGGGTCCGCGCAAGTTTGCCTTTCCGCGCCGCAATCGCGTGATCGCGGCCCTGTCGCAAGCCCTCTTTGTTTCCGAGGCGGGTATGCCTTCCGGGACGTTTTCTACAGCCGAGGCTGCTATGGATTTGGGGCGCGAACTTCTTGTCGTGCCGGGGTCGATCCTATCGCCCGAGTCGCGTGGCACGAATTACCTCATTGCGAACGGTGCTTGCTGCATCATCGACGAGGAATCTATCGAGATGGCTATCTCACGCATCTACGGCACCCTGCGCTACTCGCGCCCCGATGCTCCCGGCATTGCCGACCTGGATCCAACACAGCAGACCGTGATGCATGCGCTCATCGCCTCTCCGCTCAAGGTCGACGACATTGCGGCGCTCGTCTCGCTCGATGCCGTCGGCGTACTTAAGCTCCTGGGTTCGCTTGAGCTCGAGGGTCTTATCGAGCGCATGATGGATGGAAGGTATGCGCCCTCCAAGTTTGCCCTTCACGCCCAGACACCCTTCGGTCACAATGGAAAACATGTCAATTAGAAAGGTGTTTGCAGATGCTGTTTGATCAGGTGACGGTTATCGGTGGCGGTCTGGCGGGTTCGGAATGCGCGATCCAGCTGGCAGACCGCGGTTTTGCCGTTAAGCTGTGCGAGATGCGCCCCCAGGTGAGCTCCCCGGCTCACCATACCGATCACTTGGCAGAGCTCGTCTGCTCCAATTCGTTTAAGTCGACCCGTCCGGATTCCGCGGCTGGTTTGCTGAAGGCCGAGCTTGAGCGCATGGGTTCAGTCCTGCTCGATTGCGCCCATCGCGCGGCTGTTCCCGCCGGCGGTGCCCTGGCGGTCGACCGCGTCAAGTTTTCCGAGCTTGTCGAGGCCGAGGTTGCCGCCCGTCCCAATATCGAGATCATTCACGGCGAGGTCACGCAGATTCCCGAAGGTCACGTGGTCATTGCCGCCGGCCCCTTGTGCTCGCCGGCGCTGAGCGAAGAGGTCATGAAGCTCGTCGGTGGCAACGCCCTTGCGTTCTTCGATGCCGCGGCGCCGATCGTCGATGCCTCCACGCTCGATATGGACGTGCTGTTCTCGCAGTCGCGCTACGAGGAGCAGGGGAGCGGCGACTATCTCAACGCTCCGCTCAACAAGGAGGAGTACGAGGCCTTTATCGAGGCGCTTACCACGGCCGACCGCGTGGTGCTCAAGGACTTTGAGGGCGGCGATCTGTTCCAGGCCTGCCAGCCTGCCGAGGAAGTTGCGCGCACCGGCAAGGACGCCATTCGCTTTGGCGCCATGAAGCCCGTCGGCCTCACCGATCCGCGAACCGGTCGTCGTCCCTGGGCGGCGATTCAGCTGCGTGCCGAGAATAAGGAGAAGACCGCCTATAACCTGGTGGGCTTCCAGACCAACTTGACCTTTGGCGAGCAGAAGCGCGTCTTCCATATGGTGCCGGGCCTGGAGAACGCTGAGTTCTTCCGCTACGGTGTCATGCACCGCAATACCTTTGTCGACGCCCCGCACGTGCTCGATGGCACCTTTGCCGTGCCCGGTACCGGCGTGCGCCTGGCCGGTCAGATCACCGGCACCGAGGGGTACATGGAAGCCGTGGCGACCGGTCTGCTCGCGGCGCTCAACACCTATGCCGAGGCTATCGGTGTCGCGGGCGTCGAGTTGCCGCGCGTTGGTGCTTTGGGCGCGCTCGTGGGCTATGCTACCGATCCGGCCACGGTGGGCTATCAGCCTATGCATGTCAACTTTGGCCTGGTGCCGCCACTCGAGGATGGTAAGCGCCGCAGCAAGCGCGACCGCTACCAGGCCTATGCGGACCGTGCGCTCGAGGCCCTTGATGCCTATCTGGCCACTCGTCCTGATCTGTTTGGAGGCGACCGGTCATAGCCTTTGACCTGTACGACACCGTCGACTCGTTTATCGCCTATATCGCACGTGTCGAGGGGCTTTCTCCCAATACGGTGACGGCCTATGGCTCGAGGCTGGAGCGCTTTGCTGCCTGGTGCGAGCGCGAGGATATCGATGCTTTCGCTGCCGACGTGCGCACCATTCGTCGCTATCTTGCCGAGCTTTCGCGTGAGCAGGTGGCTCCCCGAACGCTTGCGGCGCATCTGTCGGCTATCCGATCGCTCTATCGATGGATGGCTGCCGAGGGGGTCGTGGAGGGCGATGCAGTCTCGGCGATCGCATCGCCCAAGCTGCCGCGTGACCTGCCGGGCGTCCTTACGACCAAGCAGGTCGAGGCGCTGCTCAAGACGCCTGATACCTCAACACCCGCGGGACTGCGCGATGCGGCGATGCTCGAGCTGCTCTATGCCTCGGGCGCCCGTATCTCTGAGCTCGCAGCACTCAATGTGGAGTCCATTGCGTGGTCCGAACGCACGCTGCGCCTGTGGGGCAAGGGGAGCAAAGAACGTATCGTCCCTCTGTATCGTCGTGCGCTCGAGGCGACGCGTCTCTATATTGAGGAGGGGAGGCCGGAGTTGCTCGCTCAGGCAAAGCGTCGTGACCCCGTTACCGGGCCGCATCCGCTGCTTATATCGGCGCGCGGTAATCGCATGAGTGCCGCCATGCTCAGGCGGCGGTTTCATACGCTGGCGACGCTCGCCGGCATGCCTGCCGACATCGCCCCGCATGCGATGCGCCATACCTTTGCGACCGACTTGCTCGAGGGCGGTGCGGACCTGCGCTCGGTTCAAGAGCTGCTGGGCCATGCGAGCCTGTCCACGACGCAGATCTACACGCATCTCACACCCGATCGGCTTAAGCGGGCTGTGGCTCAAGCCCATCCCCGCGGCGAATAGTGGCTGGGACGTCCCGCGCCGCGCTCAGGTGTGTGGTTTTGATTGCGGGTTGGCAGGAAGATGCATTCCTGCTATCATTCATCGGGTTGCTTCACGGCAACAGGTTTTTATCACGCACGCGCGGCTACTTCATACCGTGGTGCCCGGGCTTTGGTAGCACATGTCCGGGTTGGTTTTGGAGGATGACCCCGCGCGGAGGCAAACCACAGGAGGTTTAACATGGCTACCAAGATTAATATCCGCACCCTGCTCGAGGCCGGCTGCCACTTCGGTCACCAGACCCGTCGCTGGAACCCCAAGATGAAGCCGTTCATCTTCGGTGAGCGCAACGGTATCTACATCCTCGACCTCAAGCAGACCATCCTCGACGCCGATCAGGCCTACACCTTCGTCAAGAACGTCGCCAAGGGCGGCAATGTGCTGTTCGTCGGCACCAAGAAGCAGGCTCAGGAGGCCGTCAAGAACGCTGCTGAGCGCGCCAACATGCCTTACATCAACCAGCGTTGGCTCGGCGGTATGCTGACCAACTTCGTCACCATCCGCTCCCGCATCAACCGCATGGAGGAGCTCGAGGCCATGGTCGAGGACGGCCGCATGGCAGTGCTCCCCAAGAAGGAGCAGGCTGTGCTCGGCAAGGAGCTCACCAAGCTCCAGACCAACCTCGGTGGTGCCCGCGACATGAAGGGTCTGCCCCAGGCTCTCTTCGTCATCGACACCAAGCGCGAGGAGAACGCCATCAAGGAGGCTCAGCGCCTGAACATCCCCGTCGTCGCTCTGATCGACACCAACTCCGATCCCGACGAGGTCGAGTACGGCATCCCCTGCAACGATGACGCTATCTCTGCTGTCACCCTTATGTGCGAGCTCATGGCTGACGCCTGCCTCGCTGGCTCCGGCAAGGAGCAGGTCTCCGAGGCCGAGATGGCCGCTGAGCCCAAGGCCGAGTAAATCAGTCTTAGTTAATTCTTTTTCATCTCTTTGAAAGGAACCACAATGGCCCAGATTACCGCCGCTATGGTCAAGCAGCTCCGCGAGATGACCGACTCCCCGATGATGGAGTGCAAGAAGGCTCTCGTCGAGGCTGACGGCGACATGGACGCCGCTGTCGACGTTCTGCGTAAGAACGGTCTTGCCAAGGCTGCCAAGAAGGCTGGCCGTGAGACCAACGAGGGCGCTGTCGCCGCGTTCGTCTCCGAGGATGGCAAGACCGGTGCTCTGCTCGAGCTCTCCTGCGAGACCGACTTCGTTGGCTCCAACGCCAAGTTCACCGGCTTTGCTTCTAAGGTCGCTGAGGTTGTCGCTACCACCGAGCCTGCTGACGTCGACGCTCTGCTCGAGAAGCCGATGGGCGAGGAGACCGTTTCCTCCGAGCTCACCGAGATGATTCACATCATGGGCGAGAACATGAAGATCTCCCGCTTCGCTGCCCGCAAGGCCGAGAACGGCGCGCTCGCTTCTTACATCCACATGGGTGGTAAGATCGGCGTCCTCGTCGAGTTCGCCTTCGAGAAGGCCGAGACCGCTCAGGCTGAGTCCTTCAAGACCTTCGCTCACGACGTTGCCCTTCAGGTTGCCGCCGTCGCCCCGATCTGCGCTACCCGCGATCAGGTTCCGGCCGAGACCGTCGAGCACGAGAAGCAGATCTACATGGCCCAGGCTGCCGAGTCCGGCAAGCCCGAGGCTATCCAGGAGAAGATGGCTGTTGGCCGTCTGGAGAAGTTCTACAAGCAGTCCGTGCTCACCGAGCAGGAGTTCATCAAGGACAGCTCCCTCACCATCAAGAAGTACGCTGAGCAGGTCTCCAAGGAGCTCGGCGACACCATTACCGTCGTTGCCTTTGACCGTCTGGTCCGTGGCGAGTAAATAAGCTCTTGTAGCTGGTAATGAGCAGGCTGTGGGTTTTACTCACAGCCTGCTTTTTCATGGCTCTTATCAGAGCCTTTGATATCATATTGAGAGTCTAATTAAAGGAGGATCGCTTTGTCCGACATCCGATATAAACGAGTGCTTCTTAAGCTTTCCGGCGAAGCGCTGATGGGCGACGGCCAATATGGCATCGACCCCAAGGTTACCGATCATCTTGCCAAGCAGGTCAAGGAGCTGCTCGCCGTTGGCCATGAGGTCGGCGTCGTTGTCGGCGGCGGCAATATTTTCCGCGGCATGGCAGGCGCTGCCGGTGGCATGGAGCGTGCCCAGGCCGACTACATGGGCATGCTCGCGACCGTTATGAACGCGCTCGCCCTGCAGGATGCTTTCGAGCATAACGACGTTCCCTGCCGTGTGATGAGCGCTATCCAGATGAACGAGATCTGCGAGCCCTATATTCGCCGTCGCGCCATCAACCACCTTTCCAAGGGCAACGTCGTTATTTTTGCCGCCGGTTCGGGCAATCCGTACTTTACGACCGACACCGCCGCGGCTCTTCGTGCGTGCGAGATCGGCGCCGAGATTCTGATTAAAGCCACCAAGGTTGACGGCATCTACGACAAGGATCCCGTCAAGTGCGCCGATGCCGTCCGTTTTGACAAGATTACCTATCACGAGGTTCTCGTTCGCGGTCTGCAGGTTATGGATTCCACGGCTACGGCCCTGTGCCAGGATAACCGTATGCCTATTTTGGTCCTCAACATCGATGGCGAGGACACCGTCAAGCGCGCGCTCGCGGGTGAGCCCGTCGGCACGCTCGTCTATCAGGAGGATTAAGCATGGCAGAGAACATCACCGCCCATATGGACAAGTCGCTCGAGTCCCTCAAGCATAACTTCTCCAAGGTCCGTACCGGTCGTGCCAACGCCAACATTCTGTCCGACATCACCGTCGATTATTACGGTGTCCCCACGCCGGTCACGCAGGTTGCCGCCGTCAAGACCCCCGAGGCTCACATGCTGCTCATCGAGCCGTGGGATAAGGCGCTCATCAATGCTATCGTCAAGGCCATCGGCGCTTCCGATCTGGGTATTACCCCCAACTCCGATGGCACCGTCGTTCGTCTTCCGTTCCCGGCTCCCACTGAGGAGCGCCGTCGCGAGCTCGTCAAGGAGTGCCGCGAGTACGCCGAGCAGGCCAAGGTGTCTATCCGTAACATCCGTCGCGACTTCAACAACAAGCTCGAGCGCGATGAGGAGCTCACCGAGGACGACGTACGTCGCGAGCAGGCCAAGGTCCAGAAGCATACCGATGAATATGTCGCCAAGGTCGAGGAGCTTCTGAAGGAAAAAGAAGCCGAGGTCATGGAGATCTAAGGTGCAATACGACGAGCATAAACTGGTCGAGTACTTTGCCGACGCCCCTGCGGGCGTCGGTTTTTCCGACCTTGACCTCAATAACATTCCGCACCATATCTCGTGCATCATGGACGGCAACGGTCGTTGGGCCACGTCGCGCGGTCTTGCACGCACCGAGGGCCACAAGGCGGGTATCGTCTCGCTGCGCGAGATCATTACCGCCTGCGTGCGCCTGGGCGTCGACGTGCTTTCGGCCTATGCATTTTCGACCGAAAACTGGAATCGACCGCAGCACGAAGTCAACGTTCTGATGCACCTGTTTGCCAAGACGTTTATCGACGAGCTGCCGCTTCTGAAGCGCGAAAATGTGCGCGTAGTCTTTTTGGGTGACATTTCCGCGCTGCCCAAGAAGACTCGCGACGTTTTTGAGCGCGGTCTTGCCGAGTGCGCCGATCACACCGGTATGACGCTGGCGCTTGCCGTCAACTACGGCGCGCGTGCCGAGATTACCCGCGCTGTCCGTCAGATCGCATCCGACGCTGCCGCCGGTAAGATCGATCCTGCCGCAATTGATGACGACATGGTGGCTTCCCACCTCTATACCGCCGGTCTTCCCGATCCCGAACTTGTGATTCGCACCTCTGGTGAGCTGCGCCTTTCGAACTATCTGCTGTGGCAGGTGGCTTATTCCGAATTCTACGTCACCGATACCTATTGGCCCGACTTTGATCGTTGGGGCCTTGTCGACGCCATTTTGGCCTATCAGGGCCGTGACCGTAGGTTTGGTGGACTGAGCAAGACCGAGGAGGCTTAATCGTGTCCGATCGTCCCAAGGCATCTGCTCCCAAGACGCCAGTTTCCGCGGCGCCTGCGCGCAAGGCTGCCACTGCGGGAGCGCCTGCAGCGAAGAGCGGCACCGGTTCGTGGCTGGCGGGCTTTATTACCCGTGCCGCCGCCGGTATCGTCTACGCCGTTGTCTTTATCCTGTGCCTGGTTTTGGGTATCGTGCCCACGGCCATCTTTGTTTCTGTCATGAGCGGTCTGTGCTGCTATGAGTTTTTCCGTATGACAAGGCTCGATGGCAAGATGGCTAACGAACGCATGGGTATCGCTGCCGCCGTACTCTTTCCGCTGTCGGCGTTGGGCGATTCGATGTTGCTGAATGCCCTGCTTTTTGCCTTGATGCTCGCTGTGGGCATTTGGTATGTCTGGTCGCCGCGTACCCGCATCTCTGATGTGGCCGTGACGCTCATGGGTCCCATCTACACTGGCTTTATGCTGTCGGCTATCGTGCTGCTGCGCGATGCCGTGCCCGGTTTTGCCGGCGCCCTCCTTTCAGTGGGCGTTTGCGCGTCCCTTTGGGTCTCCGATTCGTTTGCCTACATCGTGGGCAGCCGTATCGGCAAGCACAAGATGGTTCCCAAGATCTCCCCCAAAAAGAGCTGGGAGGGGTTTGCCGGCGGCATCTTGGGCTCGGTTTTGATTTGGCTCATCCTGTGGGCGACGCACTTCTACAAGCTCAGCCTGCCCTATGCGCTGCTATGCGGCGTGGTCGTGTCCATTCTGGGCGTTATCGGCGACCTTATCGAGTCGCGCATCAAGCGCGGTGTGGGCGTCAAGGATTCCGGCAACCTTATCCCGGGCCACGGCGGAATGCTCGATCGTAGCGATTCGCTTATCTTCGGTTGCATCACCGCACAGCTGTTGCTGATGATCGGAGGCGTGCTGTAATGTCCTTCCAGACGACGTATGGCCCCGATGGACGCCTTCGCGTTGCCATCCTGGGTTGTACGGGCTCTATCGGCACCCAGGCGCTCGATGTGTGCCGCCAGCATGCCGATCGCCTGCAGGTGACGGCGCTGTCCGTTAATTCCAGCACCTCGGAGCTCGTTGCCGCTGCCCGCGAGTTCTCGGTTCCGGCGGTTGCCGTTGCCGATGTCGCTCATGGCGATGACGCCGTGCTGCAGGAGTTGCCCGAGGGCACACAGCTCGGCGTTGGCGCGCAGGCGGTTTGCGAGCTCGCGCGTCGCGACGATGTCGACTGCGTGCTCGTCGCTATTGTGGGCGCCGCCGGTCTCGAGGCGAGCCATGCGGTCTTGACCTCGAATAAGCGCCTTGCCCTTGCCAACAAGGAGTCCCTCGTCGTCGGTGGCGACTTGCTTATGCCGTTGGCGCAACCGGGCCAGCTTATTCCGGTCGACTCTGAGCATTCCGCCATCTACCAGTGCTATCTGGGGGAGAACCCGCGCGAGGCCCACTGCATTTGGCTCACCTGCTCGGGCGGTCCGTTCTTTGGCCGCACGCGCGACGAGCTCGATCGCGTGACGCGTGCCGATGCCCTCGCGCATCCCACGTGGGCCATGGGTGCCAAGATCACCATTGACTCCGCCACCCTCATGAACAAGGGCCTGGAGCGCATTGAGGCCATGCATCTGTTTAACTGCGACCTCGATTTCATTAACGTGGTCGTGCAGCGTCAGTCCAAGATTCACTCTATGGTCGAGTTCGCCGACGGCTCCGTGATGGCGCATCTCGGTGCATCCGACATGCGTATTCCCATCCAGTTCGCGTTCTCGTATCCCGAGCGTTGGGATACTCCGGCGCCTCGTATCGATTTCCGCGAGCTGGGGCAGCTCACGTTTGATGCTGCCGACATGGATACCTTCCGCTGTCTGGCACTGGCCGAGCGTGCCGGCAAGACGGGTGGCACCATGCCGTGCGTGCTCAATGCCGCCAACGAGGTCGCCGTCGATGCCTTCCTGCACGATGGCTGCAGCTTTACCGATATCGATCGCATTGTGGAATCCTGCATGGACGCCCACGATATGCAGGTGGTCGATTCGTTTGAGCAGCTTCGCGACATCGATGCGTGGGCGCGTGAAAAGGCTGCGCAGGTGCTCGCCGCAACCCGTTCCTAACCCATAAGGATTGCTTTTTCGTTTTATGGATACTGTTCTGAGCGTTCTCTCATCGGTCTTTTGGGGCCTGCTGATGCTTTCCGTCCTCGTGTTTTTGCACGAGGGCGGCCACTTTTTGGCGGCGCGTGCCTGCGGCGTCCGTGTGACCGAGTTCTTTTTGGGTCTGCCGTGCCGCTTTGACATCCATTACACGTCGCGTCGCATTGGAACCAAGTTTGGCGTGACCCCGCTGCTGCTGGGTGGCTACGCTGCCATCTGCGGTATGGATCCGACCGATGTTTCGTGCGCCGACCGCGTGCTCGCGGCTATCTATCGTCATGGTCGCGTGACCGTGGCCGACCTTGCTGTCGAGCTCGAGCTTTCCGAGGAGGATGTGCTCGAGGCATGCGCCCTTTTGCTGGGCTGGGGCTCCATCGCGCCCTGGTATGAGGAAGGGGAGAAGCCCTCGCCGAGCTACTATCCCACCAAATATCAGACGTTGCCGCGAGACAAGGCAGGCTATACCACCTTTGATGGTCGCCGTTTCGATCGCGAACATGCGACTGCCGAGGGCGATGTGTGGGAGCTGCCGTGCGGCGAGGCCGAGTTCCTTGCGCAAGAGCGCTCGCACACCTATCTTGGCCAAGGCTTTCTCAAGCGCGCCTTTATGCTGCTCGCGGGCATTATCGTCAATATCTTGACGGGTTTTTTGCTCCTTATGAGCATCTATTCCATTGCGGGTGTCACCGTGCCGATGGATACCAACGTGATCGGTCAGGTTGACGATGGGTCTATTGCCGCCAAGGCGGGTATCGAGGGCGGTGACGCGGTCCTTTCGGTTGACGGTGTCTCATGTTCCACTTGGATGGATGTCTACGATGCCATCGGCAAGGCTGCCGGTAAGGACGATATCGCCATCGAGTACGAGCGTGACGGCAAGCAGCATTCGACCACGGTTGCGCTCAAAGAGGACGAGCGCCTAGGTGTGTATGCCTCTACGCAGGTGGTCCGTTTAGACCCCATCACGTCGGCTCGCCTGTCGTTCTCCTATGTCGTGCAGACAGCGGATGGCGTGATGCGCCTGCTCCAGCCGCAGCATACGATGGAGATTCTCGATCAGTCTTCTTCGATCGTGGGTATTAGCGTTATGTCCTCACAGGCCGCTGCTGCCGGCCCTGCCACGTTCCTTTCCTTTGCCGCCCTCATTTCGTTCTCGCTTGGCTTTATGAACCTGCTGCCCATCCCACCACTCGATGGCGGCAAGCTGGTCATCGAGATCATTCAAAAGATTGCGGGCCGCGAGCTGCCGCTCAAAGTGCAGACAATCGTCAGCTATGTCGGCATCGCGCTCTTTGCACTGCTGTTTGTCTATATGCTTCGTTCCGACATCCTTCGATTTATTCTGTAGGGGAGTGTTTGGATTGTCTTTATCCCATCCTTTGCCTCGCGAGTTGACGCGCCCCGTGCATGTGGGCGGCGTGCAGATCGGTGGTGGCGCTCCGGTCGTGGTTCAGTCTATGACCTGCACCGATACTGCTGATGCCCAGGCAACGCTTGCGCAAGTGTGCGCGTTGGCGCAGGCTGGCTGCGATATCGTGCGCGTGAGCGTGCCTACCGAGGCTGCGCTCGAGGGCTTTCGCACGATTTGTGCCGAGTCTCCGGTGCCAATCGTCGCCGATATCCATTTTAACCATAAGCTTGCCATTGGCGCTGTCGAGGCTGGTGCCTCTAAGCTGCGCATCAACCCCGGCAATATCGGCGATTGGGCTAAGGTCGATGCCGTCATCGATGCCGCGGGTTCCGCGGGCTGCGCGATTCGCATTGGCGTGAACGCGGGCTCGCTTGAGCAAGATATTACCGAGCGCGACGACCTCACGCAGCCCGAAAAGCTCGTGATGTCGAGCGAACGCTTTGTGCGGCACTTTGAGGACCGTGGGTTTACCAACATCGTGCTATCCGCCAAGGCCCATAGCGTACAGACGACACTTGATACCTATCGCGCCCTGTCGCGCGAGATACCGCATGTTCCGCTCCACCTGGGCGTGACGGAGGCGGGGACCAAGCTTCAGGGCACCATCAAGAGCTCTGTAGGCTTGGGTATCTTGCTTTCCGAAGGCATCGGTGACACCATGCGTGTGTCGCTCACGGCCGATCCGGTTGAGGAGCCGCCGGTCGCCTGGGGAATTCTACAGTCGCTGGGCCTGCGTCGCCGTGGTCCCGAGATTGTCTCGTGCCCCACGTGCGCCCGCTGCCAGGTTAACCTGATTCCCATCGCCGAGGAGGTCACCGAGCGGCTTAAGAACTATTCCGCGCCGCTTTCGATCGCCGTGATGGGATGTGCGGTCAACGGCCCCGGAGAGGCATCTGACGCCGACCTGGGTGTTGCCTGCGGACGTGGTCAGGGTCTGCTCTTTTCGCATGGCCAGATCATTGGTAAAGTAGCTGAGGATCAAATTGTCGACGCGCTTATGGCCGAGGTCGACAAACTTATTGAGGAGAAATAAATGACCCGAGCAATGTATATGTCTAAGCTCTATGCGCCGACGCTCAAAGAGGATCCGGCGGATGCCGAGCTAGCGAGCCACCGTCTGCTGCTTCGCGCTGGCATGATCCGCAAGGAGGCCGCCGGCCTGTATTCCTATCTGCCGCTCGCTTGGCGCTCGATCCGCAAGATCGAGAACATCGTGCGCGACGAGATGGATGCCGCCGGTGCTCAGGAGCTCATGATGCCCATCATGGTCGATGCCGAGCTGTGGCGTGAGTCCGGCCGTATCGATGCCTATGGCAAGGAGCTTGTGCGCTTTGATGACCGCCACGGCCGCGAGTTTGTGCTCGGACCCACGCACGAGGAGACCGTGACTGCCCTGGTGCGCAATGAGTTGCGTTCCTACAAGCAGCTGCCAGTGAACCTCTATCACATCCAGGATAAGTTCCGCGACGAGTTCCGTCCCCGTTTTGGCCTGATGCGCGGTCGCGAGTTCATCATGAAGGACGCCTACAGCTTCTCTGCTACGCAGGAGAGCCTGCAGGAGGAGTACGACAAGATGAAGCAGGCCTATGCCAACATTTGCGAGCGCTGCTACATCAAGGCTCTGCCCGTTGTCGCCGACTCCGGCGAGATCGGTGGCGATACCTCCGTCGAGTACATGGCTTTGGCCGACGCTGGCGAGGCTTCGCTCGTCTACTGCGACGATTGCGGCTTCGCTGCCGACGATGAGGCCGCAAGCACCAAGGTCGTTGTGACCGAGGGTCCTGGCGACGGTACGCTTACCAAGGTCGAGACTCCGGGCATGGGCACCATCGAGGCCGTTGCAAAGTTCTTCGGCTTCCCCGAGAACGGCACGCGCAAGTCTCTGGCACTCCTCGACGCCGAGGGCAAGCCCGTCGTGGCCATTGTTCCGGGCGACCACGAGCTCAACGATTGCAAGGCCGAGCATGTCTTTGGCAAGGGCTATCGCATGATGACTGATGAGGAGCTCCAGACCTACGGTCTGCATAAGGGCTTTATCGGACCGGTTAACCTGCCCGAGGGCATTCGCCTGGTGTGCGACGAGAGCCTGCGCGAGTCCAAGCAGTGGGCCTGCGGTGCCAACGAGGTCGATTATCACTTTACCGGTGCCTGCCCCGAGCGCGACTTTACCGTCGACGAGTGGGCCGACCTGGTAACCGTCGTTGCCGGCGATCCCTGCCCGCACTGCGGCAAGCCGCTCTCTGCTGCTCGCGGCATCGAGGTCTCGCAGGTCTTCCAGCTGGGTACCAAGTATTCCGAGGCCATGGGCGCCACCTTTATGGACGAGGACGGCAAGGAGAAGCCGCTTATCATGGGTTGCTACGGCGTTGGTGTGTCCCGCTCGCTTGCTGCCGTCGTGGAGCAGCACAACGACGAACACGGCATCGTCTGGCCGGTCTCCGTTGCCCCGTACGAGGTCGCGGTGATTCCGCTCGATCCCAAGAAGGAGGAGTGCGCTAACGTTTGCGACCAAATCGTCGAGGGCCTGTGCGCCGAGGGTATCGAGGTTGTCGTCGATGACCGTGACGAGCGTCCTGGCTTTAAGTTTGCCGATAACGACCTCATGGGCTTCCCGTATCAGGTCGTGCTTGGCAAGCGTGGCCTCAAGAATGGTACTGTGGAGCTCAAGGACCGTGCCACGGGCGAGCGTGAGGACGTGGCGATCGACGAGGTCGTCGCCAAGATTGCCGAGCTTGTTAAGGCGGCCCGCCGTTAATCGACGTTTCTGCTATTAGATGTAATTGCGGGGCTGCTCCGTATCTCTCTTAGGATGAGATGCGGAGCAGTCTATTTTGTTGGAATAAACTCGATGGGTAAAGAAAACCCCACAGCCTATATGAGCTGCGGGGTTTTCTTGTGCCTCCGATGCGAAATAAATCGCTCAGATATTACTGATAATCGACGACGTCGATCCAGTTCTTCAGGAACTCATCGTTCACGTTGCGCTTACGAGCGAGCTCGGAAGCGGCGACGATGCTCGTCCACTGACGCACGACCTGCATGGGCATATCGGCGCGGTCGCAGTAGAGCTCCAGGTAGGCCTCGGCCTGATCCTTGCTGTTGAGGGCGAAGAGCAGGTAGGTGGTGGCAACGTCGGCAGCAGGGGAGCCCTGGGTGGCGTGTGCCCAGTCGCACACATAGAGCTGGCCGTCGTCGCCGACGATGACGTTGGAGGGGTTGAAGTCGCCGTGGCAGACCTTGAACTCCTTGGTCATGCCGTCCAGACGCTCCTGAAGGTTGTAGCGCGTGGTGGCATTGAGCTGATCAAGGCTGTCGATCATGCGGGCGAACTTGTCGCGCTGACGGTTGAGCAGCGGGGAGGTATAGCCGTGGATCTCGATCTGGAGGTCGACGAACATCTCGAGATACTCACCAAAGCGCTGGGGCTCAGCAGTCATCTTCTCGGCAAGGGTGGTGCCCGGAACCTTCTCGGTCACGAGCGCCCAGCCGTTGGCGTTCTCGAGCTGGGAAACCTCGAGAGCCTTGGGGCTGCGGATGCCGCACTCATTGATGCGGGCAAGATTCAAAGCCTCGTTGAACACGTCGGAGACAGGCTTGGTCTCGTTAAAGACCTTGACGATCTTGTCGCCCAGGTCGTAAACGACCTTGTTGCCACGGCGGACGAGCTCGGTCTTGGAATCGGGTAGCAGCATGGTTGCATCCTTTCAACGATGCGATAGAAGCGACGGCGGGGATGTGTGAAACACCCGTGCACCCCCGCCGTTAAAAACCGTGCTAAAACTAGCAGACGGCGTAGTCCTGAGGCTCGCGGCCGTAGTAGGCGTCCAGGTAGAGCTCCTTGATCTCGCTCATGAGCGGGTAGCGCGGGTTTGCGCCGGTGCACTGGTCGTTGAATGCCTGCTCGGTCATCTCGTCGAGGGTGTCGAGGAAGTACTGCTCGTCAACACCGTAGTCGGCGATGGTCTTCTTGACGCCGATGAAGTCCTTGAGCTCCTCGAGCTTCGTGATGAAGTTCTCGAAGACCTCCTTGTCGTCCTTGCCCTCGATGCCGCAGTACTTGGCCATCTCGGCGTAGTTGTGCAGCGCGTTGGGGTAAGGATACTGGGAGAACGTGCCCATCTTGACGGGAGCCTCGGCGGCGTTGTAGCGCATGACGCGGGTCAGGATGACGGCGTTTGCGAGGCCGTGGGGCAGGTGATGGAAAGCGCCGAGCTTGTGGGCCATGGAGTGGTTGAGGCCCAGGAAGGCGTTGGCGAAGGCCATGCCGGCCATGCAGGAGGCGTTGTGCATCTCCTCGCGGGCGTGCGGGTCCTTGGCGCCGTTCGTGAAGCTGGAGGGCAGGTTCTCGAAGACGAGCTTAGCAGCGCGCTCGGAGAGGCCCTTGGTGTAGTCGGAAGCCATGATGGAGACGTAGGACTCGATGGCGTGGGTCATGACGTCGATGCCGGAGGCAGCGGTCAGGCCGCGCGGGGCGGTCATGCAGTTGTCGGCGTCGACGATAGCCATGTTGGGGAGCAGCGCGTAGTCGGCGAGCGGCCACTTGATGCCGGTCTCCTTGTCGGTGATGATGGCGAACGGCGTGCACTCGGAGCCGGTACCCGAAGAGGTCGGGACGGCGACGAAGTAGGCCTTCTTGCCCATCTCGGGGAAAGTGAAGATACGCTTGCGGATGTCCATGAAGTCCATGGCCATGTCCTCAAACTTGCACTCGGGGTGCTCGTACATCATCCACATGATCTTGCCGGCGTCCATAGCGGAGCCACCGCCGACGGCGATGATGACGTCCGGCTCAAAGAGAGCCATCTGTTTGGCGCCGCGACGTGCGCACTGCAGCGACGGATCGGGCTCGACGTCGTAGAAGCAGTCGTGGGCGATGCCCATCTCGTCGAGCTTGGCCTCGATGGCGCGGGTGTTGCCATTCTTGAAGAGGAACTGGTCGGTGACGATGAAGGCACGCTTCTTGCCCATGACGGTACCGAGCTCGTCGAGGGCGACGGGCGTGGAACCCTTCTTGAAGTAGACCTTCTCGGGAGCGCGGAACCACAGCATGTTCTCACGGCGCTCGGCCACAGTCTTAACGTTGATCAAGTGCTTCACCCCAACGTTCTCGGAGACGGAGTTGCCGCCCCAGGAGCCGCAGCCCAGGGTCAGAGACGGCTTCATGCCAAAGTTGTACAGGTCACCGATGCCGCCGTGCGAGGACGGGGTATTGATGACGATACGGCAGGCCTTCATGACGTGCTCGAACAGGCTGATCTTCTCGGCCTGGGCGGGGTGCACGTACAGAGAGGCGGTGTGGCCCGGGCCACCGGCGAGCACCAGGTGCTCGGCCTTGTCGACGGCCTCCTGGAAGTCCTTGGCGTGGTACATGGCCAGGACCGGGGAGAGCTTCTCGTGGGAGAACTCCTCCTTGGCGGGGTCGGTGGAGGTGACCTCGGCGATCAGGATCTTGGTCTTGGCGGGAACCTCGATGCCTGCGAGCTCGGCGATCTTGGCGGCAGCCATGCCGGGGATGCGGTGGTCGAGAGCGCCGTTCTTGAACATGGCGGCACGCAGTGCCTCCATCTCGGCACCCTGCTTGACGAAGTAGCAGCCGCGCTTCTGGAACTCGGCCTTAACCTGGTCATAGATGGTGTCGATGACGGTCACGGACTGCTCGGAAGCGCAGATCATGCCGTTGTCGAAGGTCTTGGAGTGGATGATGGAGTTGACGGCGAGCAGCACGTCGGCGGTGTCGTCGATGACGACCGGGGTGTTACCGGCGCCAACGCCTAGGGCGGGCTTGCCCGAGGAGTAGGCGGCCTTGACCATGCCCGGGCCACCGGTGGCGAGGATGATGTCGACGTCGCGCATGACCATGTTGGTCAGCTCGATGGAGGGGACATCGACCCAGCCGATGATACCCTCGGGGGCGCCGGCCTTGACGGCGGCGTCAAGCACGAGCTTGGCGGCGGCGATGGTGCACTTGGCGGCAGCCGGGTGCGGGGAGATGATGATGGCGTTGCGGGTCTTCAGGCTGATCAGCGTCTTGAAGATCGCAGTGGAGGTGGGGTTGGTCGTCGGGATGACGGCGCCCACGATACCGATGGGCTCGGCGATCTTGGTGATGCCATAAGCCTCGTCGCGCTCCAGGACACCACAGGTCTTGGTGTTCTTGTAAGCGTTGTAGATGTACTCTGCGGCGTAGTGGTTCTTGATGACCTTGTCCTCAAGAACGCCGCGGCCGGTCTCCTCGATGGCCATCTTCGCCAACGGGATACGAGCCTTGTTGGCGGCCATGGCGGCCTCATAGAAGATCTTGTCGACCTGCTCCTGCGTGTACGTAGCAAAAAGCGCCTGGGCCTCTCGCATCTGAGCGAGCTTAGCCTCAAGCGCCTCTACGTTGTCCACAATTGCGGGAGTAGTGTTTTCCGGTGACTTTTTCACCATTTGTGTCTCCTTGCGATCGGAGATTTACCCTACGTCTAGCATGATAGCAAGAAATAATTCGGTAAACGGTAAGATTCCCGTAAAAGGCACACTAAAACGCTTCAATTAACTGAAACGCTTCAACTATAACTTTTAACTTCCCGTTTGCCGCATCGTCCCACTCATTGGGGACAGACTTATATGAGTATTTCAATGGGAAAACGGGGAGAACGGGGCACCTGTTTGACAATCGCTATTCGCGGGTCGCGGTCGAGTCGGACACGCAGGCGGTCCAGTTGCTCGATTATATCCATCTCAATCCTGTGAAAGGCGCGCTCGACTCGCTCGATGCGTACCGCTGGTCAAGCTTCAAGGCATATCAGCTGGGCTATGATTCCTTTGACATCTGTAAACACTCATGTAAGTCTGTCCCCAATGAGTGCAAAAAGGCGCCCTCCGTGGGGGAGGACGCCTTTGGTAAGTTCTATATGAACGCGAGGTCTTTGACCCGGAGAGTCCGAGGTACTTGTTGGTAAGACCTTATTTAGGAGCGCGCAACCTTGCCGGACTTGAGGCAGGTGGAGCAAACGTTCATCTTGCGACGGTGACCATCGACGACGACGTAAACGCGCTGGATGTTGGGGCGGAACTTACGGTTGGTGACGCGGTGAGAGTGGCTGATGGAGCGACCGGCAACGGGGTGCTTACCGCAAACTTCGCAAACTTTGGACATAACTGACCCTCCTTGGGCGACAAACGAACATGTCGCGTTAACAAACAAGCCTGAACTATAGCACAGAAGCAGCTCCCTGTGCGTAATCTACACAGAGATATTCCTCTTTTGGCGATAGTGCTCACGCCACGGCCCTGGACGTAGATCCGATTTGCGTGCAGCAGAGGGGATTATGCCAGCTCGTGCGTGCGTTTTCAAGCTCGTCCCACAAATATATATAGGTTTATGGAGCATTGGGCTCCGTTTACGGATTGTTCTGTATTTATGCTCGCAATTAAGCTCGAGGTTGGCTACACTATCCCTTGACCATTAAAGGGGTACGAGATACCCACATGGAATTACATAGCTGCCAAAGAGCAGCCCTTCCTGTGGGTGTCTGGTCCGCTTTAAGCGGTCGGGCATCTATTTTTTTGACTGTGTCAGCAGTCAAGACATGTGAGGAAGGAGATCGATGGGCACGACTTCCCCCAAGGCGGTCATCATGGACGAGACCGCCGTCAATCGAGCGATGACCCGCATCGCGCACGAGATCCTCGAGCGCAACGAGGGCTGTGAAGACCTCGCTCTGGTCGGCATCGTCACGCGCGGCGACCTTCTGGCAAAGAAGCTCGCCGAGGAGATCAAGGAGATCGAGGGCGTCGACGTTCCGCTCGGCAGCCTGGACATCAGCTTCTACCGCGATGACTATGCGACCAATTTCGCTCCCGCGATCCACGCTACCAACATTCCCTTCAGCGTCGACGGCAAGCGCGTCGTGCTGGTGGACGACATCCTGTATACGGGCCGTACTATCCGCGCCGCTCTGGACGCCGTTATGGACCTGGGCCGTCCGAGCCGCATCGAGCTGGCAGTTCTCGTTGACCGCGGTCACCGTGAGCTCCCCATCTCGCCGGACTTTGTCGGCAAGAACGTTCCCTCGTCGCATGAGGAGAACGTGCACCTATATATGAAGGAAGTAGACGGCCGCACCGCTGTCGAGATTAACGACGTCGCGCCGGGTTCCCACGTGGGCTCCGCGCCGCTGGGAGGTGAGTAGTACCGTGGCGTTCAACCATAAGCACCTGATCGACATTACCGAGTACTCCGAAGAGGACATCAAGCTCATCCTCGAGACCGCCAAGGCGTTCTCCGAGGTCAACGAGCGTGCGATCAAGAAGGTCCCCACGCTCAAGGGCAAGACCATCGTCAACATGTTCAACGAGCCCTCGACGCGCACCCGCAGCTCCTTCGAACTCGCCGAGAAGCGTCTTTCGGCCGACAGCCTCAACTTTGGCGGCTCCTCGACCTCCACGGTCAAGGGTGAGAGCCTCGTCGACACCGTCGAGACCCTCAACGCCTACAAGATCGACTGCATCGTCGTGCGCGATAAGCACGCCGGTGCTCCCTACATCGTCACGCAGAACTCGCCCGCGAGCGTTATCTGCGCCGGCGACGGCAAGCACAACCATCCCACGCAGGCCCTGCTCGACCTGTACACCATCTGGGAGCACAAGGGTGACTTCCACGGTCTGAAGGTCGCCGTCGTCGGCGATATCGCGCACTCCCGCGTCTGCGGCTCGCTGATCCCTGCCCTTAAGATTATGGGCTGCGAGACCTACGCCGTCGCCCCCGGCACGCTGCTGCCGCCGGCGCCCGAGGTTCTGGGCTGCGACCACGTGACGAGCGACCTCGATTCCGTCCTGCCCGAGCTGGACGTCGTCTATATGCTGCGCGTGCAGCAGGAGCGCCTCGAGGGTGCCCCGTTCCCGACCATTCGCGAGTACCACAAGCTCTTCGGTCTGACCAAGGACCGCGAGAAGCTCATGAAGCCCGACGCGATCATCTGTCACCCGGGCCCCATCAACCGCGGCGTCGAGTTCGACTCCTATATGGCCGACCACCCGCAACGCTCCGTCATCCTGGAGCAGGTCTACGCCGGTATCTGCGTGCGTATGGCTATCCTGTATCTGCTGCTTGGAGGTGCCGATAATGGCCTTGCTTCTTAAGAATGCCCACGTCGTCGACCCGTCCGTCGAGCTTGACGGTGTCGTTGACGTCCTGATTGACGGCGATAAGATCGCCGAGGTCGGCGAGAATCTCGCCGTCGAGGGAGCCGAGGTCCGCGACCTTTCCGGCAAGTACCTCGTCCCCGGCCTGGTGGATATGCACGTTCACCTTCGCGAGCCTGGCTACGAGGTCAAAGAGGACATCGAGAGCGGCACCCGCGCTGCTGCCAAGGGCGGCTTCACCGGCGTGTGCGCCATGCCCAACACCGACCCCGTTACCGATAACGGAACCGTCGTTGAGTTCGTCAAGTCCCGCGCTGCCGAGGTCGGCCACTGCCGCGTCTATCCTTCTGGTGCTATGACTCGCGGCCTTAAGGGCGAGGCTATGTCCGAGATGGGCGATATGGTCGCCCACGGCGCCGTCGCCTTCACCGATGACGGTCGCGGCGTGCAGGGTGCGGGCATGCTCCGTCGCTGCATGGACTACGGCAAGATGTTCGGCAAGGTCTTTATGAGCCACTGCCAGGACGAGGATCTGGTCGGTCACGGCCAGATCAACGAGGGCAAGGTCTCGACCCGTCTGGCCCTCGAGGGTTGGCCGGCCGCCGGCGAGGAGCTTCAGATTGCCCGCGACATCGAGATTGCCAAGCTGACCGGTGCCAAGCTGCACATCCAGCACATCTCCACCGCTCATGGCCTGGAGCTCGTGCGTGCCGGTAAGGCTGCCGGTGTCCAGGTGACCTGCGAGGCCACCCCGCACCACATGTTCCTGACCGAGAACGACCTGGACGAGACCTACAACACCTCGCTCAAGGTCAATCCGCCGCTGCGCACCGACGAGGATGCCGAGGCCATCCGTCAGGGTGTTATCGACGGTACCGTCGACGCTATCGTTACCGACCACGCTCCCCACACCCCGTGGGAGAAGGCCCGCGAGTTCGAGCTCGCGCCCTTTGGAATGATTGGCCTCGAGACTTCGCTGTCGCTCGTGCTCACTGAGCTGGTCAACACGGGCAAGATGAGCGTGAGCCGCATGGTCGAGCTCATGGCCATCAAGCCGCGTGAGATTCTGGGCCTCGATCAGGTTCAGGTCAAGGCGGGCTCTGTCGCCGACCTGACCGTGTTCGACCCCTCCGCAACCTGGACGGTTGGCGAGGACGGTTACGAGTCGCGCGCCGAGAACTCCGGTTTTGCCGGCCGCACGCTCACCGGTCGTGCCACCGATGTATTTGTCGGTGGCAAGCAGACGCTCGCCGACGGCTGCATCTGCTAGCATAGCCTTATCGCTTTTGTGCGCGGCGCCCTTGCGGTGCCGCGCTTTCTGTTCGTTTAGACCATGCAACCGCATGGGGGATTGGAGCGTCTATGCCCACACCTTCCACTGCACGCATGCACGACTTCGAGGTCGTCTCGAACCGGGAGATCGCCGACGGCATCTTCTCGCTCGTCATCTCGGCCCCCAAGCTTGCAAGTGCGCTCAAGCCCGGTCAGTTTGTGAACATCGCCGTCCCCGGCGATGCGTCTTCTCTGCTTCGTGTGCCCTTGAGTTTCTACCGCGCCGACGCCGAGGCCGGCACCGTCGAGCTGTGGTACGCCGCCGTGGGCGACGATACCCGCCGTTTGTCCCAGATGGGCCCTGGCTCCACCTCTAACCTGTTGGGCCCCGGTGGCCGTGGCTGGATGGTACCCGAGGGCACCAGGAAGGCACTGCTCGTCGCCGGTGGCATCGGCGTTCCGCCTGTGCTGTGTCTTGCCGGCATGCTTGCCGAGCAGGGTGTTGATGTGGACGTGTGCCTGGGCTTTGGCACCGCTTCCAAAGTCGTGGGTGTCGATGAGTTCCGTGCGCTGGGCGCCACGGTTAACGTGTGCACCGACGACGGTTCGCTCGGCACGCACGGTTTTTGCACCGATCCGGCAGCCGAGCTGCTTGGAGAGGGCGGCTACGACTACGTCGCCAGCTGCGGCCCCGCCGTCATGATGAAGAAGGTCGCCGCCGCTGCCGCCGAGGCCGGTGTGTACTGCGAGGTGTCGCTCGAGCGCATGATGAGCTGTGGCTTTGGCGCCTGCAACACCTGCAATGTCGAGACGGTTGACGGTATGAAGGGTGCTTGTATGTGCGGCCCCGTGTTCGATGCTTCCAAGGTGGTGGTCTTCTAGTGGGTACCGTGAACATGGCCGTCGATTTCGGCGGCGTCAAGATGCAGAACCCCATCAACACCGCAGCCGGTACCTTTGGCTACGGTTGGCAGTTCCAGAACTTCTTTGATGTTTCCCAGCTGGGCGCCATCACCACCAAGGGTTGCGCTGCCGAGCCCTGGCCCGGCAATCCCGCGCCTCGCATGGCCGAGATCCCGGGCGGCATGATCAACTCCGTGGGCCTTCAGAACCCCGGCGTGGCCGCCTTTGCCCGTGAGTCCGGTCCTTGGCTCGAACAGCTGTCCAAGGACGGCTGCCAGGTCATCTGTCAGGTTGCCGGCCACTCCGTTGACGAGTTTGTCCGCGCACTCGAGATGTATGTCGAGCTGTGCCCCTGGGCTGCCGGCTACGAGATCAACGTGAGCTGCCCTAATATTGCCGCCGGCGGTGCCGCCATGGGATCAACGCCCGAGGGCGCCTCTTCCGTTATGGCTGCCTGCCGCAAGGTGACCGATAAGCCGCTGTTCGTAAAGATGGCTCCGGTCAACGTTGCCGAGATTGCCAAGGCTCTCGAGGCCGCCGGCGCCGACGGCCTTTCGGTCATCAACTCCATCCAGGGCATGGCCATCGACGTTCATACCCGCAAGTCCCGCGTGGCCAAGCCCAAGGGCGGCCTTTCGGGCCCGCTGTGCCACCACATCGCCGTGCGCATGGTCTGGGAGGTTGCCCAGGCCGTCGATATCCCCATCAACGGTGTCGGCGGTGTCATGACTGGCGAGGATGCGGCTGAGTTTATCCTGGCCGGCGCCACCTGCGTGTCGGTCGGCATGGCCAACTTCGTCGATCCGTGTGCTTCGCTTAAGATCGCGCATGAGCTCGAGGCCTGGGCCGAGTCCCAGGGCGTAAAGGACATCAACGAGCTGGTGGGTGCTTTCGAATGCTAGAGAATGATGCCCGCGACCGTGTTATCGTCGCCCTCGACTGCGACCGTGAGCGCGCGCTCGAGCTCGCCCACGAGCTTTCGGGCCATGCCGCCTGGCTCAAGGTCGGCATGACGCTCTATTACGCTGAGGGTCCCCAGATCGTCAAGACCTTTAAGGACCTTGACTTTAAGGTCTTCCTCGACCTTAAGTTCCATGACATTCCGCATCAGGTGCGCGGCGCTGCCCGCTCGGCCTCGCTTGCCGGTGCCGACCTGCTTTCGGTCCACGGCCTGGGCTCGGGTGCTATGCTCGCTGCCTGCCGCGAGGGTGCCGAGGAGGCGCGTGAGGACCGCGCCAAGCTCGTCGCCATCACCGTGCTCACGAGCATGAATCAGGATGCCTTGAGCGAGATCGGCGTCGAGTCGCCCGTGGCCGAGGAGGCCGCCCGCTTGGCAAAGCTTGCTCAGGCCAACGGCATCGATGGCATCGTGTGCTCACCGATGGAGGCTCACGACATGCGTGAGCTGCTGGGTCCTGATGCCCTGATCGTGACTCCGGGTGTGCGTCCGGTGGGTGCCGCCCTTGGCGACCAGTCCCGCGTGGCGACGCCTTCCCAGGCTATCGAGCGTGGCGCAAGCCACATTGTGGTGGGCCGTCCCATCACCGGTGCCGACGATCCGGTTGCCGCCTTTGACGCCATCGTCGCCGAGCTGGTCGAAAACGTCGCGTAAAAGATTCCCCTAAGTCACCACTTTTGGGTCTCATTAGCACAAAATAGCCCCTGTGCCTGCGTAAACTTTCCCATCCTTTGTGTGGAATCGCAGGTCAGGGGCTTAACTTTGGGCGCAGTATATTGCACTTTTTGCGGGTATCGTCTAACCTATGGAGCCGCGATTAGGCATTTTGTACGTTCTACGTGCTAAAATGCCAATTATTGAATCAGATATAACCCAACTATTTGGAGGTACGAATGGCACTCCCTCAGCTTACCGACGAGCAGCGCAAGCAGGCTCTTGAGAAGGCTGCTGCCGCACGTCACGCCCGCGCTGAGCTTCGCGAGCAGATCAAGAAGGGCGAGAAGTCCCTCGAGTCCGTGCTCAACTCCGATGACCCCATCGCTTCCCGCATGAAGGTTTCCACCCTCATCGAGTCTCTCCCCGGTTATGGCAAGGCCAAGGCCGCCAAGATCATGGAGGAGCTCGGTATCTCCGCTACTCGTCGCGTCCAGGGCCTCGGCGTCCGTCAGCGCGAGCAGCTCCTCGAGCAGCTGACCAAATAAGTGAGCGCTCAGGATTCCAAGCTCTTTGTGATTTCTGGACCGTCAGGCGCAGGCAAGGGTACGCTCGTCACTCGTGTGCGCGAGCGCCGCTCGAACCTGGGTCTGACGGTTTCGGCTACCACGCGAGCACCACGCAAAGGTGAGGTCGACGGCGTCAACTACTTTTTTCTGACGCGCGAGGAGTTCGACCGCCGCGTGGCAAACGGTGAGTTTGTTGAGTGGGCCGAGGTCCACGGTAACTGCTACGGCACGTTGGTGAGCGAGGTCACATCCAAGCTCGCCTCTGGCGCATCTCTGATTTTGGAGATCGATGTCCAGGGCGCCCTGCAGGTGAAGGAGCGTTTCCCCGAGGCCGTGCTGATCTTTATCAAGCCGCCTTCGCTTGAGGTACTCCGCGAGCGTCTAGTCGGTCGCGGTACCGAGACGCCCGAGACGATTGAGCTGCGTATGGCAAACGCCGCCGACGAGCTTGCCCTTGCCGACCGCTACGACGACGTCGTGGTGAATGACGATCTCGACCGCGCGACCGATGAGCTCGTTCGCGTTCTCGATATGCATGAAAGGATCTGAGGTCCGTGTCCGTTGTAAAGCCTTGCATTGACGATCTTCTGGAGAAGACCGATCATAACCGCTTCCTGCTCGCTTCGCTTGCCTCCAAGCGCGCCTGCGACATCAATAGCATGCTGCGTGGCCAGCACAACCGCGTGCTTGCCGTCCAGGATGTCGATGACATCACCATCGGGCTTTCCGGTGCCGATACCATCTCGATGGCTATGGACGAGATTGTCGACGGCGACATCTCTTACGACGAGGCCCGTTACGAGAAGGCGCTCGGCCACAAGGTTGCTGAAGCCTAAATGGCGGCTCGCGTCTGCCTAGTCCACTATCACGAGGTTGGACTGAAGGGCAAGAACCGCGCACATTTTGAGCATATCCTCATGGATAACATTAAGGCGGCCTTGGCCGCCTTTTCCGTGAACGCCGTGTCTCGAATTTCCGGTTATATCCTCGTGACCTTTAACGAGCATCAGGCCGACGAGGCGGCGCGTGTCATCCGCACCGTCCCCGGCGTTGCTCGTGTGTCTTTGGCGTATCACACCAACCGCGACCCGCAGGAGTACTGCGCCGCCGCCGTGAAGGCGCTGCGCGAGTTTGGTTCCTTCGATTCGTTTAAGGTGCACGCCAAGCGCTCCAATACTGACTATGAGCTCACCTCGATCGATATCAATCGTCAGGTGGGCGAGGTACTGTGTGAGGCCTTCCCCGATAAAAAGGTTCAAATGCACGACCCCGATGCAATGGTGCACGTACTGGTGGTCCAGGGTAGCGTTTACGTGTACGCACGCTCCGAGCGCGGCGTGGGCGGTCTGCCGGTGGGTTCTGCCGGCAAGGTCGTGACGCTGCTGTCCTCGGGTATCGATTCTCCGGTGGCGACCTGGATGCTCGCGCGCCGCGGCGCGGTTTGCGTGCCGGTACATTTCTCCGGTCGTCCGCAGACGCCCGATACGAGTGAGTATTTGGTGCAGGATATCATCCGTGCGCTTGAGCCGGGTGTCCAGATCGGCCGCCTGTACGTGGTGCCGTTTGGCGACTGCCAGCGTGAGATTTCGGTCACCTGCCCCAGCAACCTGCGTGTGATCATGTATCGTCGCATTATGTATTCGGTTGCTGAGCGCATTGCGCACATCGAGGGCGCCAAGGCCATCGTTACGGGCGAATCGCTTGGGCAGGTTGCCTCCCAAACGCTTGAGAACATCATGGCCGTCAACGAGGCCGTGAAGATCCCCGTGTTCCGTCCTCTCATCGGTTCGGACAAGCAGGAGATCATCGCGCGTGCTGAGGAGATCGGTACGTTCGATATCTCGACTGAGGCCGCTCCCGACTGCTGCACGCTGTTTATGCCGCGCCGACCCGAGACGCACGCTAAACTCGATGCCGTGCATGAGGCCTGGGAGTTGTTCGATCATGAGGAGATGATCGAGCGCCTGCTCAAGCAGACCGAGTACATCGACTTCGAGAGCAACACGTATAAGGCCCCTAAGACCTTAAAACGCAAACATTCGGAGCTTGCTCCGCGTGAGATTTACCAAGATTACGAGTAAATTTGTGCATAGACCGACGATGCGCCTGCATCGTCGGTCTTTTGCTATCTGGGCATTTTGCGGCTAAGCGTTCATTTGCTGACGTGTGCCTGAATAAATGGACAGATTTGTGCAAGGTTTTGGTCGGTTTTTGGTTTGACCGCAAAAACCGGTTTTGGGGCTTGGCTGTTGTGGAGCTCCTTTCCTGACACGATGGTGTTGGGAGGTTTTGCTATGGCGCAGCGCGAACAACACGAACGAGTCAAAAAGATGGACCGCTGGGCGGGCAAACTGCTCGGTCATAAGGCAGTGGTGATGGCGATACTGGTCGTCATTGCGATGGCGAGTGGGCTGGCGATGGCGAACCTTGGCGGCGGTGCCGGCGGTGTGTCGTTTGAGCGCACTGATGGTTCGGGCACGTTAGTGGAGCCGGGGTCCGGCGATGCTTCGAGCGGAAAGACATCCGAAGGCTCTTCGCCTAAGGCGTCTGCCGCGGCAGAGGTCTATGTCGATGTTGATGGCGCCGTGGTGTCACCCGGTGTATATCGCCTCAAAGACGGGGCGCGGGTGGCTCAGGCGATTGATGCCGCCGGCGGGCTGGCGCCCGAAGCAGACGTTACGGGGCTTAATCGTGCATCCAAGGTCACTGATGGACAAAAAATTCACGTTCCAACGGTAGGGGAGCAGCAGGCGTCCATTGCGGAAGCCGGTGTTGATGGTGGGACTTCCGCATCGTCGGGCGTTAGTGGCGCAACAGGCCTAGTAAACATCAATACGGCAAGCGCAGAAGAGCTGCAGACGCTTTCGGGCATCGGCCCCTCTATGGCCCAGTCGATTATCGATGAGCGGACAAAGAACGGTGCTTTCGCCTCGGTTGACGATCTGATGCGTGTGTCGGGAATCGGCGAGAAGAAGCTTGCCAAAATCAAAGATTGCATCTGCGTATGAGCGCGACCGAGCGCGAGCACGTGATGCCTCCGCGACCCCTGATTCCGTGGACGATGGCCCTGTGTGCCGGCATGTGCGTGAGCTGCGCCTTGGTGCTCAGCATAGCCGCTGATGCGCTGCTGAGGGAGCGGGCGACGGCGGTCGGGCCGCTATGGGCCATTCCCGTTGCGGCAGCGGTTTTCGTTGTGCTGGCTCACTCTTGTGCGCGGCTTGCCCCTTTGAAGCGGTGGCTGTATGCCGCGTCCGCCGGTCTCGTGGCGGGAGCGGTCGTCTCGGCGTGGTGGGCTGTGGGTGTGCTCAGCGCCTCGAAGGCACTCGACGGTCGAGCGGCAAGCGGCCTCGAGTTTGTCGTGCAGGGCGATCCATCCATAAACGACGACGTGTATTCCTATACCTGCGGGGCACGCTCGGACGGTAAGAACTTGGCAACGGTTCGCCTATCGTGTGATCGTGAGCTCAAGGTCGGGGCGCACGTGCGTGTTATCGGTCGCGTTTCACGTTTTGAGAACGATGCGTATGGACGATCGCGTGTGCTCCGAGGCGAGGTGCGTAAGGTCAAAGCCGTTCGGATTGTGTCGGTCGATGAGGGTTCTCCGAGGCCGCTGCTTCGGCTGCGAAATGGGCTGCTTGCGTCCATCGCGCCTGCGACCGACCCGGCGCGTGCGCTCATAGCCGGTGTCGTCTGCGGTCGTTCGGCCGAGCTGCGCGCCCAGCCGGCGGGCGACTGGTTTTCGGTGACGGGAACGGCGCATCTTATCGCAGTCTCGGGCAGCCATTTGGCTATCGTGGGGTTTGTAATCGAGGGTGTATTGCAAAAGACTCGGTGCTCACGTGGTCTTCAGCGGGCGATATTGGCGATAACGCTTGTGGGCTACGCTGCCTTTACGGGCGCGTCTCCCTCGGCCGTGCGCGCGTGCTGCATGGTGTTCGTGACGCTTGTCGTAAACGGCGCGGGGCGTCGTCGGCACGGCCTTTCGGCGCTCTTCGTAACCATGTCCATCTTTGTGCTACTGCGGCCGACGGTGCTGTTCGAGATGGGCTTTCAGCTTTCATGCGCCAGCGTCTTAGCCATTCTGTGTTTTTGTCCCTATGCGACCTACGCGTTGGGTGAGCTAGGTGTGCCATCGGGCGTTGCCAGCGTGCTTTCCGTCACGCTGTGCTCGCAACTGGCGACACTTCCCATTACCATTCCTGCCTTCGGTACATTCTCGCTCATTGCTCCGTTGGCAAATGCGGTCATCGGTCCGGTGGTGAGCGTTCTGCTCGCTGTGTCGATCGTGCTGGCTCCCTTTTCGCTCGTGGGACCGTTGCGGACTTGGGCTCTCGTTGTGCCCATGATTGCCGCCCGTTGCGCGCTGTTCTTCGAGCAGCTGTTTGCCGCCATGCCGGGTGCATCCGTGGGCGTGCCGCCCGATAGCATGTGGATTTACCTAGTGCCGTGTTTGCTGGCGGTTCTGCTGGTCTGGTGGCCGCGTCCCCGTGTACGTCCTATGGCGGTGGGGCTTGCATGCCTGGTGCTCTTGGCTGCGATTCCGTACGTCTATTGGGATCGATTTGCTCCGCCTTCGGTGACGGTGCTCGATGTGGGCCAGGCCGATGCGATTCTTATCCGCCAGGGCGGCACAGTAGCGCTCGTCGACTGTGGGCTCGACGAGCGTGTGGTGGCGGCGTTGGTTCGCAATAACGTGCACCATATCGATGCCGTCTTTGTGACGCATTGGGATGAGGACCACTGGGGTGGTCTGCCTGCCGTGCTCGAACAGTTTTCGGTCGGAACGATTGCCGTGGCGGCGGATGCGCTGGAGGATGCCCCTGCCGAGGTATTGAACCGACCTGGCGTGGAGTATCGGCAGGTGCGCCGTGGGGATACGGTCGATATCGGCTCATTTTGCGCCCGCGTGATGTGGCCATTCGAGTCCGTGGATGGCGAGGGAAATGAGGATTCGCTCGTCCTGCTGCTTTCTTATGTTCAGGAAGGCAAGGGCCTTCGTATGCTCCTCACCGGTGATGCCGAGCTCGACCAAGAACGGGAATTCGCGCAGGAGGTGGGGGATATCGATGTCCTTAAACTTGGGCATCACGGCTCCAAGGTTTCAGTCGATGGCGAGTTGCTGGGCGTCCTGAAGCCCGAGCTTTCCCTCGCGAGCGCGGGCGAGGGGAATCGATACGGCCATCCGTCCGATGCCTGCATCGATGCCGTTAAGGAAGCGGGCGGCGTGTTCACGTGCACCATCGAACACGGCGACATTACCGTCACGCCGACTGTGAATGGCTTTGCGATGCGATGCCAGAGACCGTGACGACGTCGTTGGCGTGTGGTGGGCCCCTGGGCTAGAATGGCACGGAACGAATGCGAAGGCCTGCGGGAGGGGAGTGCAATGTCCGAAACCGGTCTGCTGCCGGCATATCTGATCGTCGGTACCGACGGAGTCAAGCGCGATCACGCCGTCTCGCGTATGAAAGCGCGTCTGGAAAAGTCGGGTATGGTCGAGTTCAACCTCGACGAGCGCGATATGACCAAGGACCCCGATATCGAGTCTATTATCGGATCGCTTAACACCTTTCCGATGGGCAGCGAGTTTCGCTTAGTAATCCTTGATGGCTGCTCAAAGCTCGCCAAGGCGGTCTCGGAGCCGCTCGTTGAGTATCTGGCGAGTCCCAGCCCCACAACGGTCTGCCTCATCATCGCCGACTCGCTTGCCAAGAACACGCGCCTGTATAAGGCGATCGCCAAAATCGACAAGAAGGCCGTGATCGATTGCTCCGGCACCAAGCGCTGGGAGCTACCGCGCCGTGTGCAGCAGATGGCGACGCAGCACGGCAAGTCGATCTCGACGGCGGCCGCCGAGGAACTCGTCTCGCGTTCGGGCGAAAACACGCGCATGCTCGATAACGACTTGGCTAAGCTTGCCCAGATGGTCGAGGCACCCCAGATTGAGCTTGCCGACGTTGAGCGCTGGATTGTACGTACGGCCGAGGTTCAACCCTGGGACTTCCTCAACGCCGTCTCGGCTCGCGATATGCGGCGTTCGCTCGAGCTCTTTAAGCTCCTGCCCTCCAAGAGCTACGTGTGGACTTACACATTGCTGTGCGGTCGCATTCGCGAGCTTATCGTCGCCAAGGCGCTCGACGCGCGTGGGCAGGGTCGCGAGCTGGCCGCAACGCTCAAGCTCCAGTCCTGGCAGGTCAAGAATCACCTGACCTGGGCACGTCGCTTTTCGATGGCAGAGCTCGTCGCAGCGCTCGAGGGTGCCGTTGATGTGGAGCTCGCGCTCAAGGGTTCGGCCGATTCTCAGACGGCGCTTTTGCTCTGGATTACGAACATCTTGAGAAAATCGTGATGATACCTGCCTATTTGACAAATTCGTTCTATCCCTTTGAGGGGGAGCGTGCTATAGTAGGCGCTTGCATGACCTCACCGTGTCTCAGAGGTGTCATACATTTTTTGCAAGGAACTCGAAAGGAACTCCAGAAGTGGCAAACATCAAGTCTCAGAAGAAGCGTATCCGCACCAATGAGGCAGCTCGCATGCGTAACAAGGCTGTCAAGTCCGAGCTCAAGACGCTGACCAAGCACGTCCAGTCCGCCGTCGCCGAGGGCGACGCCGAGAAGGCCCAGGCTGCCCTCAAGACCGTCACCAAGCGTCTCGACATGGCTGCCGCCAAGCATGTTATCCACAAGAACCAGGCTTCCAACCGCAAGTCCGGTCTTGCCAAGCTCGTGAACAGCATCAACGCCTAAGTTGTAAATTTCACACCACACAGATTACGCGCATAAATGGAGCCTGTTTTATGGAACAGGCTCCATTTTTTGTACCGCTCGGGTAAGATAGTCCGCATGAATACTTCAATTGACATTTCCCACATCCGCAACTTCTCGATCGTTGCGCATATCGACCATGGCAAGTCCACGATCAGCGACCGCATCCTCGAGCTCACCCATACCGTCGACGAACGCGACATGGAGTCGCAGCTGCTCGACACCATGGATATCGAGCGCGAGCGCGGCATTACGATCAAGTCCAATGCCGTCCGCGTTTCCTATGACGCCGACGATGGTGAGACGTATCAGTTCAATCTGATCGATACGCCGGGCCACGTTGACTTTACCTATGAGGTCTCGCGCTCGCTGGCAGCCTGTGAGGGCGCGGTACTCGTTGTCGACGCCACGCAGGGCGTCGAGGCGCAGACCGTTTCCAACGCGACGCTCGCCATGAACGCCAATCTGGACATTGTGCCGGCCATCAACAAGATCGACCTGCCCTCGGCCCATCCCGATGAGGTTAAGACCGAGATCGAGGATGACCTGGCGATCCCTGCCGATGATGCTGTGTGCGTCTCGGGCAAGACCGGCGAGGGCATTCACGATCTGCTGGAGTCCATTGTCTTTTTGATTTCGCCGCCTAAGGGCGATGCAAACGCTCCGCTCAAAGCGCTCATTTTGGATTCGTACTTTGACGAGTATCGCGGTGTGGTGGCTACGGTGCGCGTCTTCGATGGTTCCATCAAAAAGGGCGATACCCTGCTTATGATGCAAGCCAAGGGCGACTTTTTGGTCGACGGCGTGGGCGTCAAGCGTCCTGCCGAGACTCCGGTCGACGCGCTGACGGTCGGCGAGGTCGGATATGTGGTCACGGGCTTGAAGGATCCCGAGGCCGTTCGCGTGGGCGATACCCTTACGTGGGCGTCGAACCCCTGCCCCGAGCCGCTTCCGGGCTACCGCGAGGCCAAGCCCATGGTCTACACGGGCCTGTTCCCGATCGACAACAAGGACTACGAGAATCTGCGCGACGCCCTCGATAAGCTGCACGTCAACGACCCGTCGTTGGTGTGGGAGCCCGAGACCTCGGTGGCGCTCGGCTTTGGCTTCCGCGTGGGCTTCCTGGGCCTGCTGCACATGGAAGTCGTCAAGGAACGCCTGGAGCGCGAGTTCAACCTGGACCTCATTGCCACGAGTCCCTCGGTCGACTATCACGTCTACAAGACCGACGGCGAAATGATCGATGTCCGCAGTCCGCAGGACCTTCCCGAGGCCACACGCATCGATCGTATCGAGGAACCCTACCTCAAGGCAAAGATCATCTGCCCGCCTGAGTACACGGGTGCCGTCATGCAGCTCGCCATTGAGCACCGCGGCGTCACAACCGATATGATCCACCTGACGAGCAAATCGGTCGAGATGCGCTTTGACATGCCGCTCGCCGAGCTCATCCTGGACTTCTTTGACCAGCTCAAGAGTCGTACCAAGGGCTATGCCTCGCTCGACTACGAGTTCAACGAGTACCGTCCCTCCGAGCTCGTTAAGCTCGATATCTTGCTTTCGGGCGATGAGGTGGACGCGCTGTCGTTTATCGTCCACAAGGACAAGGCCTATGGCCTGGCCCGTGGCCTGTGCGACAAGCTTAAGGAGATCATCCCGCGTCAGCTGTTCGAGGTGCCCATCCAGGGTGCTATCGGCAATAAGATCATTGCCCGCTCCACCGTCAAGGCGCGTCGCAAGGACGTGCTTGCTAAGTGCTACGGCGGCGATATCTCGCGTAAGCGCAAGCTGCTCGAGAAGCAGAAAGAGGGCAAGAAGCGCATGAAGGCCATCGGATCGGTCGAGGTCCCGCAGGAGGCCTTTATGGCGATCCTCAAGGTGGACGAGTAGGTCTATGGCGCTTTCTGAATACAGCAAGCGGCTGCTGGGCGCCTATGCCGAGCAGCCGTTCCTTATGGCTCCCATGGCGGGCGTGACCGACCCTGCCTACCGCATCATGTGCCGCCGTCGCGGTGCCAACCTTGCCTACAGCGAGATGGTGAGCGTGGCGGGCCTTGCCTATGCCAGCAACAAGACCTGGCGCCTGGTGCTACCGGCCGACGAGGAGCAGCAGATTTGCGTGCAACTCTTCGGCTCCAAGCCCGATCAGTTTGCGAGCGCCGTCGCTGCCGTCGAGGAGCGCGTTGGCGATCGCCTGTCGCTCATCGATATCAATATGGCATGCCCCGCCCGCAAGGTTGTTACCAAGGGCGAGGGCTCGGCGCTCATGCGCACGCCCGACCTGGCGGAGAAGATCGTCGAGGCCACGGTGGGCGCGGCGCACGTGCCCGTGACCGTCAAGATTCGCAAAGGCTTTTATGCCGAGGACCGCAATGCCGCGACATTTGCCCAGATGCTTGAGGGCGCAGGGGCTGCCGCAGTCGCCGTGCATGGTCGTTGCGCCACGCAGCTCTACACCGGCCAGGCCGATTGGTCGGTCGTCGATGAGGTCGCAGATGCCGTTGAGATTCCCGTGATCGGTTCGGGTGATGTGTTCACCGCCGAGGATGCCGCGGTGCATCTGCGAAACTCGGGTGCCAGCGCGGTGTTTATCGCGCGCGGCATCTACGGGAACCCGTGGGTGTTTGGCGATGCTCGCGCTCTTGCGCTCGATGGCACACCGGTGCCGGCGCGCAGCTCTGTCGAGCGCCTGGACGCCCTGCGTGAGCACCTAACGCTGACGCATGAGCTCCTGCCGCTCATGTCGCGTGCCCGTACGTACGCAAGCTGGTACTTAAAAGGCATGCCCCATGCCGCCGCTTGGCGTGCCCATGTGGTGCGCTGCTCCACGTATGAGGAGTTTATGGCGCTGGTCGATGAGATCGAGCATGATGTGGTGGCCTGCGAGGCTGCCCTTGCCGCCGGCGAATCGGTGCCCCCTCATCCGCTGGAGGCTTAAGGGTGGCCGTTACCGCGCTGTACGTGCACGTGCCGTTCTGTGCCCAAAAGTGCCGCTACTGCGACTTCGACTCGCGCAGCTTTGCTTCGTGTGATTTGGATGCCGCGCTCGATTCCTATTTTGAGCAGTTGTATGCGCGCCTCGATTCCTTTGGCGACGCCGGGGCGCTTGCGCAGGTCCGCACGGTCTATACTGGCGGCGGCACGCCATCGCTGGCAGGGGAGCGCCTGGTGGAACTTGCCCGGCGTATCTCCATGTGGTGCAAACCCGTTGAATTTACTTGCGAAGCCAATCCTGAGTCCCTGACCGCTGAGCTCGCCACCGCGCTTGCCGAGGCGGGTGTCACGCGCATCTCTCTGGGCGTGCAAACCCTCGACAATACCGAGCTGGCTGCTATTGGCCGCATTCACGATGCTAATCGGGCACTTGCGGCTATCGCGACGGTGAAGGATGTTGGGCTCGATGTGTCGTGCGACCTTATGTGCGGGCTTCCCGGACAGACTATGGCGAGCTGGCAGCATACGCTCGATGGCGTGCTTGAGGCGGCCCCGCACCATGTGTCGGTCTATCCGCTCACGCTCGAGGAGGGCACGCCGCTTTACCGCATGGTGTGCCGTGACGAGTCGCTCGAGCCCGACGAGGATTTTCAGGCCGCCTGCATGGACGTGGCGCGCGAGCTCCTGGGTGCCGCCGGCTATCACCCGTATGAGGTGGCGAGCTACGCGCTCGACGGCCATGAATGCGCCCATAACATTGCCTACTGGACCGGACAGGGTTACCTGGGTCTGGGCCGCTCTGCCGCCGGCATGCTCGATGCTGGGGACTTCGCTCGCTTGGCCGGGCTGTTTTGCGGCGCACTTGCTCGAGGCGACGCGTATCGCGTGCGTCTGGTACAGCGCGACGATGCTGCGACGACGTTTGATGCCGAGTGTCTGTCGCAGCGCGAGGCAGCAGCCGAGGATTTGATGCTCGCCTGTCGCATGACGCGCGGCGTTGGGTCTGACCTGTTGGTTCGCTCGGCAAACATTATCCCCGAGGACGAGCTGGCGGCGGCTTGCGACCGCGCGCTCGAGTTGGGCCTTGCCTCCTGGGTGTCCGATGATGCTAAAGGGCATGCGGGGCGCGTTACATCGAAAGATGTTATCGAAGGTCGCACTCGCGCCCGTCTGGCTCCCACCCACTTGGGTTGGCTCGATGGAAATGTGCTGTTCGAGCTGTTTTGGGGTCTAGCTTAGGCCGCTCGGGTAGAATGACCGCATTATATACGCTGCTGTGAGCAGGAGGTTGCCGCGCATGGCGACGATGAACGAAAAAGATTACTACGAGATCCTGGGCGTCTCCAAGGACGCCACCTCGCGTGATATACAAAAGGCTTTCCAGCAAAAGGCCCGCAAGCTCCATCCGGACGTCAATAAAGAGCCGGATGCCGAGGAAAAGTTCAAAGAGGTTTCCGAGGCCTACGCCGTGCTTTCGGACGAGCAGAAGCGTGCTCGCTATGACGCCATGCGCTCGGGCAGTCCCTTTGCCGGTGCTCCTACGGCTTCGCCCTATGGTGGCGGCTACGCCGGCAGCACGGGTTATGGCAATCCCTTTGAGGGCGGCTTCCCCTTTGGTGGCGCCTGGGGCCAGCAGCGTCGTGGGCAGGCTGCCTACAATCCCGAGAACGGCGCCAACGTGGTCGTCGACATCAAGCTCGACGCCAAGGAGGCCAAGGGCGGTGCCCGTAAGACCGTCCGCTATACGCGTTTTGATACCTGTGGTCACTGTGGCGGCTCGGGCTCCGTCTCGTCCGAGCATGCGCATACCTGCCCGAGCTGCGGCGGTCGCGGCCACATCGATGTCGACCTGTCCTTCCTGTTTGGCGCCGGCACGTTCCAGTCGGTCTGCCCCGAGTGCGGCGGTTCCGGTAAGGTCGTCGCCGACCCCTGTCCCGATTGCGGTGGCAGCGGTCGAACCCGCGTGACCTCCGAGCAGACGATTGAGTTTCCTGCCGGCACGCACGATGGCGACGAGGTTCGTATTGGCGGCATGGGTCACGCCGGCACCAACGGTGCCGCGGGCGGCGACCTGGTCGGCCGTGCCCATGTCGAGGCCGAGCGCCTGGAAGGCAAGGCCCGTACCGGTTTTTACCTGATGGGCATCGTGGCGCCGTTTTTGGTGCTGTCGGCCATCTCGGGCGTGTTCTCGGCCTTTGCCATGATGTGCTTTATTCCGTTTGCCATGGGCCTGTTCATGGTGCTCTCGGACGGCGTGCTTCATCGCAGCCTGCTGTGGTGGAAACGCGGCGCGATGCAGTTTGCCAACGGTTTTGCCAACGGATTTATGTTTGCACTCGTGTCGGTTTGGTTTGCGAGCTGCTCGCAGCGTGCCATGCTTTCGCCGTACGGAATGTACTAACATCAAACCCTCTGTTTGCGGCCGCCCCAGCTTGGGTATAGGACGCACTGTGACAATAATGAAAGTCGGAAGGATTCGGTCGTGTCGGAAAATAGGGATTACTACGAGGTACTTGGCGTCGAAAAGGATGCCGACGCGCGGACGATTAAGCGCGCGTTTCTAAAGAAGGCCCGTACCGTACACCCGGACGTTTCGGACGACCCCGAGGCCGAGGCCAAGTTCAAAGAGCTCAACGAGGCATATTCCGTTCTTTCCGATGAGCAGAAGCGTGCAAACTACGATCGCTTTGGCTCTCCTGACGGCCCCGGTGGCTCTGGCTATGTCGACATTAACGACATCTTTGGCGGCATGGGCATGGACGACCTTTTCTCGTCGTTCTTTGGCGGCGGCGCCGGCGGTGGTGCCCGCGGCCGTCGCGAGCGTCGTCGCGGTCGTGACATGGCCATCTCGCTTTCGGTGACGCTCGAGGAGGCGGCGCTCGGCTGCAAAAAGACTATCAGCTATGACCGCCTTGCTCCTTGCGAGGACTGCAATGGCACCGGTAGGGCAGAGGGCGCACAGGAAAAGCAGTGCGGCCGCTGCCACGGTACGGGCTACGTCACGACGGTTCAGCGTTCGTTCCTGGGCCAGGTTCAGTCTTCCTCGCCTTGCCCCGACTGCCATGGCGAGGGTACGGTTATCGACCATCCCTGCGAGACCTGCGACGGTCAGGGTCGCACGCCTTCGCATGAAAAGATCGACATCGATATTCCCGCCGGCGTTTCGACCGGTCGACAGCTGCGTGTGAGCGGCTTTGGCGAGGCCGGCCTTCGCGGCGAGCCTTCGGGCGACTTGATTGTCAACGTGCGCGTTGCCGACCATGAGCGCTTTAAGCGCAACGGTGACGACTTGTACCTGGTGAGCGATATCTCGATTGCACAGGCTGCGCTCGGCTGCGAGATCGAGGTCGAGGGCATTATGCCCGACGAGGTCGTTAAGGTGACGGTTCCCGCCGGCGCCCAGTACGGCGACACCGTGAGCGTCAATAATTACGGCATGCCGCGCATTGGCGGTGGCGGTTCGCGTGGCCGCCTGATCGTGCAACTGCGCGTGGTCGTTCCCACCAATCTTTCCAATAAGCAGCGCGAGCTGCTCCGTGCTTTTGCCGATGAGATGGGCGATGACGTCGCTTCCGGTAAGAAGTCGGTGACCGACCGTATCAAGAGTGCCCTCGACGATATCCTCGATTAAGGAGCCCGCGTGCTCGCACCCCATATTTCCGTCGTCAACCTCGGCTGCCGTGTCAACCGGGTTGAGTCTGACCGTATCACTGCCGATCTTATGCGCTTGGGCTTTGCTATGGTAGAGCCCCAGAATGCCGATCTGATCGTCATTAACACCTGTGCCGTTACGGGCGAGGCCGAGGCCAAGACCCGTAAGGCCGTCCGTCATGCGCTGGCCCATCCAAACGAGCCTTATGTGCTCGTGACCGGTTGCGTGGTCAATTTGCATCCCGAGGAGCTGCTGGAGCTCTCCGACCGCGTGATCGCCGAGCCGTCCAAGATCGATGTCGCCGAACGTGTCTGCGAGGTGCTGGGCGTTGAGTCCGATAGCGTTCCCGCCTGCAGCGATGGCGAGGTGGTCGATGCGCTCGGTCGCTCTCGCCTGGGCGTGAAGATCCAGGACGGCTGCAACCATCGCTGCACCTATTGCATTGTGTGGAAGGCGCGCGGCCCCGAGCGCTCCGTGCCCGTCGAGTCCGTGCTTGAGCAAGTTCGCGAGGCCCGGGAGGCCGGCGTGCCCGAGGTGGTGCTGACCGGTGTGAACCTGGGTGCCTACGATGGCAAGAGCGCGACCGACGAGCATGTCGAAATCGATGAGCTGCTCGAGGCCATCATGGAGCGCACGACTATTGCGCATGTGCGCATTTCCTCGGTCGAGCCCATGGATATCTCTGAGCGCCTGCTTAAGGTTATGGCGCGCTATCCGCAGCGTATCGCCCCGTTTTTGCACCTGCCCGTGCAGTCCGGCTGTACGGCGACCCTTCATCGCATGGGTCGTCCCTATAGTGCGGAGGCCTTTGAGGACACGGTGCGTATGATTCGCGCCAACTTGCCCCAGGCGTCTCTTTCGTGCGATGTCATCGTCGGTTTTCCTGGTGAGACGGACGAGGAGTTCGAGGAGTCGCTGGCGCTGTGCCGCCGTGTGGGTTTCTCGCGTATGCACGTGTTCCGCTATAGCAAGCGTCCCGGTACCCTTGCTGCCGACATGCCCGACCAGGTGCCGCCCGAGGTTATGGCCGAGCGCAGCCGCCGTATGCGAGACACGGCGCAGGAGCTCGCTATTGCCGATGCTCGTCGTCGCGTGGGCACTGTCGAGCGTGCCGTGCTCGAGTATGGTGACAGCCTGACGCTCGGTTCGTTCCATCATGCCCGTCTTGACGATACCTGTGGACTTACAGCCCCGTGCCTGCTCGATGTTGCTATCATCGGAGTCGATGATTCCGGCTTGGTCCATGCGCGCAGGGAGGTCCATGGAAGCCTCGAAGATTAGACTTACCGTTCCCGAGGGAGTTGATCCCTCGCGTGTTTTGGGCGCCGGCGACGGCGTCCTTCGTGCGCTCGAGAGCTTGGTTCGCGCTCACGTGGTCGCCCGTGGCGATAGCATCTCCGTGAGCGGCGACCCGGACGAGGTCGAGCTCGTGGCTCGCTTTTTCGAACATGCTTTTTGCGAGGCGGCGGCCGGTCGTACCCTGTCTGCTGACGACGTCTCGCGTTGCCTGGCCGTCTTGCGCGACGGCGAGCATGAGGCCACATCGCTTCGCGATGACGTGCTGCTTTCATACCGCGGTCGTGTCATTCGTCCCAAGACGCTTGGGCAAAAGCGCTATGTGGATGCCATCCGCTCGCATACCATCACGTTTGGCCTGGGTCCAGCCGGTACCGGTAAGACTTATCTGGCCATGGCGCTCGCCGTTGCCGCGCTCAAGCGCCACGAGGTGGGCCGTCTGATCTTGACGCGTCCGGTTGTCGAGGCGGGGGAGAACCTGGGCTTTTTGCCCGGCACCCTCGAGGAAAAGATCGATCCGTACATGCGTCCGCTCTACGACGCCCTTTTTGACATGATGGATCGCGAGCGCACCGATGAGCTTATGGAGCGCGGCGTGATCGAGATCGCCCCGCTTGCCTACATGCGCGGCCGCACGCTGAGCGATGCCTTCGTGGTGCTCGACGAGGCGCAAAATACCACGCCCGAGCAGATGAAGATGTTCCTGACGCGCCTGGGCTTTAACTCCAAGTTTGTGATTACCGGCGACCTGAGTCAGCGTGATCTGGTGGGCCGTCGCGGCGGTCTTGCCGACGTTGAGCAGATTTTGGGCCGTGTCGACGATGTCGCATTTTCTCACCTCGAGCGTGCCGACGTGGTGCGCCATGCCTTGGTGGGTCGTATCGTCGAGGCATATGAAGCTTATGATGACGTGCGCGAGCAGCGCCCGCGCGACCGAAAGGAGTCCCGTTGAGTGTATTGATCAGCAACGATGCCGAGCTCGATACGCTGCTCGACGCGCAGGAGGTGGAGCACATCTGCGAGGTTGTGCTTGCCGCCGAGGGCGTTGAACGTGGAGTCGAGATTTCCCTTTCGTATGTCGACGAGGACGAGATGCACGAGCTCAACCACGAGTGGCGCGGTATCGACCGCACCACCGATGTGCTCTCGTTTGAGTGCGATTCGGCCTTTGACGATGACATTCCCGCCGATGAGACGCTCGAGCTCGGCGATATTATCTTGGCCCCGCAGGTTATTGCCCGTCAGGCCCCCGGTTTTGGCAATAGCCCCGCTGACGAGTGCCGTCTGATGCTCGTACACGGAATGCTGCACCTGCTGGGCTATGACCACATCGAGGACGACGAGGCCGAGGTCATGGAGGCTCGCGAGGACGCCATCCTGCGCGATCTGGCGCTCGAGCGCGGCGAGGACCCTAAGCTAGTCCACGTCGGCCCCATCACCAACCACGCCCACGACTAGGAGCCGTCTATGATTCCCGGATCGAACAAGGACCATCCGTCCTTCTTAAAGTCGTTTTCCTACGCCATGGAGGGCTTCGTCACCGCCGTAAAGACCGAGCGCAACATTAAGGTCATGCTCGTTGCGGGCGTGTGTACCGTCATTGCCGGCTGCATCGTGGGGCTCGACATTGCCGAGTGGGCCACGATTATCATCTGTTGCGGCCTGGTGATTCACGGCGAGCTGTGCAACACCGCTATGGAGGCCATCGTCGACCTGGCGACCCAGGAGCTCCATCCGCTGGCCAAGCGTGCGAAGGACATCGCCGCCGCCTCCGTATACATACTTTCCATCACCGCCGCGATTGTGGGCGTGCTGGTATTTGCCCACGCGCTCGGCTTTATTTAGAAAGGGATTCCCATGTCCGACAATATGCAGCTTATCGATGAGATTTTGGATGACGAGGCCGAGGAGTTCGACCCGTTTGAGGGCATGAGCGACGAGGAACTCGACTCCCTGTGCGACGAGGACGACGGTCCTATGGGCTTTGGCGACGTGGAGCCCGGTTTTCGCAGCGGCTTCGTGGCCCTGGTCGGACGCCCCAACGCCGGCAAGTCCACGCTGCTCAACGCCTGCTATGGCAAAAAGGTCGCCATCACCTCGCCGGTGGCACAGACGACCCGCCGTCGCATGCGCGCCGTCGTCAACCGTCCCGGCTATCAGCTGGTCTTTGTCGATACCCCGGGTATTCATAAGCCCAAGGACGGCCTGGGGTCCGAGCTCAACAAGAGCGCACTGTTCGAGTTGAACGATGTCGACGTCGTCGCGTTTTTGATTGATGCCACCAAGCCCATCGGCAGGGGAGACGCCTGGGTTGCCGAGCGTGTCAGATGCGCTCGTTGCAAGAAGGTCCTGGTGCTCACCAAGGCCGATGAGGCCGACCCCGCACAGGTCATGGAGCAGCTTAAGGCTGCCCACGAGCTTATGGAATATGACGACGAGATTGTGACGTCGTCGGTTAAGAACTTCAACGTCGATGCCTTTATAGAGACCGTTGCGCACTTTTTGCCTGAGGGTCCGCGTTGGTTCCCCGAGGACATGGGTACCGACGCTTCCGACGAGACGCTCGTTGCCGAGTTTGTGCGCGAAAAGGTCTTGCGCCGCACCCGTGATGAGATTCCGCACTCCGTTGGCGTTATTTGCGATGCGCTCGAGCAGACCAAGAAGGTGCTGCGTGTGCACGCCACCATTTATGTCGAGCGTGAGGGCCAAAAGGGCATCATCATCGGCAAGGGCGGCGAGATGATCAAGCATATCGGTATCGACGCCCGTCGCGATCTTGAGCGCATCTTTGGCACGCAGGTCTTTTTGGAGTTGGACGTGAAGGTCAAGGCCGGTTGGCGCGACGACGAGGCTCAGATTCGCCGTTTTGGCTACAACGCCGAGGACTAAGGACGCGCAGCGCGCATGGCAGGCTCCCGGACATATCGCACGAAGGTGCTCGTGCTCGACAAGACCAAGCTCAAAGAGACCGATCTGATTCTGACGATGCTTGACGAGCGGGGTCGTCAGGTTCGTGCCGTGGCAAAGGGGGCCCGCAAACCCGGTGGGCGCTTGGCGGCGCGCTGCGAATTATTCTGTACCGTCGATATGCTGCTCGCACATGGACGCTCGCTCGACGTTGTTTCTCAGGCCGAGCTTTTGGAAGCGCCGGTTGGCGCCGCGCCCGATTACGAGACGACCTGCGCCGCAAGCGCGATTGCCGAGGTCGCGCGCGTGTGCTCATTCGAGGACGCCGAGGACCCGTTTACCTTTGCCATCACGCAGCGGGCGCTCACGCTTGTCGGCTGTGGGCTCGACTCGGCACATATGGACCTGCTCGTGGCGGCCTTTGTCTTTAAACTTCTGTCGCACGTGGGCTATCGACCCGATTTTTCGGCCTGCGTGCTGTGCGGAGACCCCATGCTGTCGTACTTTTCGCCCCAGGCGGGCGGGCTCATGTGCGGTTCGTGCGCGTCGAGCGTTCCGGGTGCCGAGCTGGTTTCGACCGGTGAGGTCGAGTGGCTGCGCGCCCTCATGTCCATGACCTTCGATGCACTCATGGTCGAGCGAATCGACCCGCATACGGCGGCGTTCTTGCTCGGGCTTTCGCATGTGTGGGCTGCGACGCACACCGACCAGCGCCTCCGTGCGTTGGAATTCATGTTGGGTCGGTGATGATGCGCATGGGCGGTCTGCTTGTGGTAACATACCGACCTGTTGGTACCTCGACCTTGGATGCTCGCTCCACCGACGGCTTCCCAGTCCGAGGCGAATAGTGTCGCCCGCGGGCGACAAGAAACGAAAGGTGAAACAATGACTGTTTCCAAAGAGCGCAAGGCTGAGCTGACTGCCCAGTTCGGTAACACCCCGGTCGACACCGGCAACCCCAAGGTTCAGGTCGCCATCCTGTCCGAGCGCATCAAGGAGCTGACCGAGCACATGAAGTCCCACCAGAAGGACTTCCACACCCGTCGTGGCCTGCTCATGCTCGTCGGCCGTCGTCGTCGTCTTCTCTCCTACATCAAGAAGAACGACATCGTCGAGTACCGTGAGCTCATCAAGGCTCTGGGCATCCGCGACAACATCCAGTAAGGATTTGTACATGCTAAGAGCGTCCTGCGCAGCGGGGCGCTCTTTTTGTGTAAGGGCGCGAACAATCACGCTCTGAAGCGTGGCGGGGGCAGGGGGCCCGCGTCACATGAGAAGCCCACAGGCAAGGGGCCTGTGGGGTAAAGGAGAACAATGACACTCGTATCCAAGACCTTTGAGCTGTACGGCAAGACCTACACCTTTGAGTCCGGCGAGCTTGCCAAGCAGGCCACCGGCGCCTGCCTGGTCAAGCAGGGCGACACCACGATGCTCGACACCGTGGTTGTCTCCAAGGAGCGCAAGAACTACGACTTCTTCCCGCTGACCGTCGACTTCAACGAGAAGATGTACGCAGCCGGCCGCATCCCGGGTGGTTACCTCAAGCGTGAGGGCCGTCCCAGCGAGAAGGCCACGCTCACCGCGCGCATGATTGACCGTCCGATTCGCCCGAGCTTCCCGGACGGCTTCCGCAACGAGGTGCACATTGTCGCCACCTCGCTCGTCGCCGACCAGGTCAACCCCTTCGACGTCATCAACGTCATGGGTGCCTCCCTGGCCATGACGCTCGGCGGCGTGCCCTTCGAGGGCCCGCTTGCCTGCGTGCGCATCGGCCGCAACGTGGAGACCGGCGAGTTTATCGTTAACCCCACCTATGAGGAGCGCGAGAACTCCGATCTGGACCTGGAGCTGGGCGGCTCTGCCGACTTCATCTCGATGGTCGAGGCCGGCGCCGAGGAGATCTCCGAGGACGACATGCTCGCCGCCATGAAGTTTGGCCAGGAGGCCCTTGCTGCCTTCTGCCAGGCTCAGGACGAGTTTGTCGCCGAGTGGGAGCAGGTCAACGGCGCCATCGTCAAGAAGGAGTACCCGCTCGACCAGCCCGTCGAGGAGGTCCAGGAGCGCATCTTCGCCCACTACGACGAGATGGCAGCCGCCCTTCGCGACGCCGACAAGCTCTCCCGTATCGGCAAGGTCGAGGCTCTGAAGGAGTCCATCCGTGCCGAGTTCACCGAGGAGGAGCAGGCCGCTTGGGAGCGCGAGATCCCCGTGGCGCTCAAGAAGCTCGAGAAGAAAGCTATGCGCACCATGGTCGTCGAGACCGGCGAGCGCGTCGACGGCCGTGCCGCCGATGAGATTCGCCCCATCATGGTGAAGGATAACTACCTGCCGCTCGTTCACGGCTCCGGTCTGTTCCAGCGTGGCCAGACCCAGGTGCTTTCCGTCCTGTCGCTCGGTATGCTCAACGAGGGCCAGCGTCTGGATACCATCGAGCCCACCGAGGGCAAGCGCTATATGCACCACTACAACTTCCCGCCGTTCTGCACCGGCGAGACCGGTCGCATGGGCAGCCCCAAGCGCCGCGAGATCGGCCACGGCAACCTGGCCGAGCGCGCTCTGCTTCCGGTGCTTCCCGACGAGAACGAGTTCCCCTACGCCATCCGCGTGGTCTCCGAGGTCATGGAGTCCAACGGCTCCTCTTCGATGGCTTCGACCTGCGGCTCCACGCTCGCCCTTATGGACGGCGGCGTGCCCATTAAACGCCCGGTCTCCGGTATCGCCATGGGCCTGATCCAGGAGGAGGGCAAGACCGTGGTCCTGTCCGACATCCAGGGTCTCGAGGACTTCCTTGGCGACATGGACTTTAAGGTCACCGGCACCACCGAGGGCATTACCGCTCTGCAGATGGACAACAAGGCCACCGGCCTTACCTTCGACATCCTGGCCCGCGCCCTGCAGCAGGCCAAGGAGGGCCGCGCCTTCATCCTGCAGAAGATGCTCGATGTGATCCCCGAGCCGCGCCACACCACGCGCAGCACCGCTCCGCGTATCGTCTCCATCCAGGTTCCGACCGATAAGATCCGTGACGTCATCGGTTCCGGCGGCAAGGTCATCCGCGGCATCCAGGACGAGACCGGTGCTTCGGTCGACATCCAGGAGGACGGCACCGTCTTTGTCGGCGGCACTGGCGAGTCTGTTGACCAGGCCGTCGAGCGCATTAAGCTCATCATCAAGGTTCCCGAGCCGGGCGAGGAGTACACCGGTCGCGTGGTCTCCATTCAGCCCTTCGGCGCCTTCGTGAATCTGCTGCCCGGTAAGGACGGCCTGCTGCACATCTCCCGCGTCGCCAAGGGCCGCGTGGAGAAGGTCGAGGACGTCCTCAACGTGGGCGATGAGGTCAAGGTCGTCGTTATCGAGGTCGACGATCGCGGCAAGATTTCGCTCGATCGTCTCGACAAGCCCGAGGCCCCGGCTCGCGCCGAGGGTGCCTCCGAGGGTGACGGTGAGCACTTCCAGCGCCGTGAGCGTCCGCGTCGCGAGCGCTCCGAGCGCAGCGACCGTCCTCGCCGTCCCGGCGACAACGGAGGCCGCAAGCCCCGCCGTCACCACGACGCCGAGTAACAGCCGCATATAAGCAGCTCATGCAAGGGCGACTCCGGACAGGGGTCGCCCTTTTGCTTGCGACCGGGAGGGCCGCATATGAAGTTTCCTGCTCTACAGTCCTGCGCAAGACGGAAAGCACATTAAGTGCTTTCCTTTGCGTACGGAACTCGCGATAAACTTCATATGCGGCCCTCCCGGTCGCAAGCAAAAGGGCTGGTTAGTGCCGCTCGCTATTTTGTTAGACTGTCTATTCAGTAGTCAGATTTCAGATTTGTAGATAGACGCAGCAGCATATCCCAAGATAAAACCTACCAAAATAAACCTGTCCCTTATTGGCAGGTTTCCCGTGGGGCGGGCACTGATGAAGTTTATCGCGAGTTCCGCACGAACAGGAGGCCACTTAATGTGGCCTCCGTCGTGAGCAGGACTGTAGAGCAGGAAACTTCATCAGTGCCCGCCCCACGGGAAACCGGCGGGATAGACCAGTTCAGATGGGGCTTTAATGCATGGGTGGTCTGTATTGGTTCAAATGGGTATCATACTGTGGTTATTGCATCGACTCTGTGATGCATGTTTGTACGTTCCCGACGGTCGGTTTGCCAGAAGCGCCCCGTCGGTTGTTTCAGACCCGTTTCGAAGAAAGGAAACAACACTCACCTATGGCAGCTAAAAAATCATCTCCCTTGAAGATCATCCCGCTCGGCGGCCTTGATGGCATCGGCAAGAACATGACGGTCTTCGAGTGCGGCGACGACATGGTGCTCGTCGACGCCGGCCTCATGTTCCCGGATGACTCCCAGCCCGGTATCGACCTGGTGCTTCCCGACTACACCTATGTTCTGGAGAACGAGGAGAAGCTCCGCGGTATCATCGTCACTCACGGCCACGAGGACCACACCGGTTCGCTTCCGTACCTGCTGCAGGACCTCAACAACAAGGTGCCCATCTTCTCGAGCAAGCTGACGCTCGGTTTTATCGAGGGCAAGCTCTCCGAGTTCCGCATCCGCGCGCCTAAGTTCCGCGAGGTCAAGGGCGGCAGCCATGTCAACCTCGGCGGCATCTCGCTCGACTTCTTCTCGATGACGCACTCCATCCCCGGCGCTCTGGGCGTGTTCATCCGCACCAATCAGGGCACCGTTATGCACACCGGCGACTTTAAGCTCGACCAGACGCCCATCGATGGCGTCACGCCCGACTATGCCGCTATCAGCCGCTTTGCCAAGCAGGGCATCGACCTGCTGCTTTCCGACTCCACCAATGCCACGGTTCCCGGCTTTACCAAGTCCGAGGCCGAGGTTGGTCCCAACCTGCTGCACGCCATCAAGAACGCCCCGGGTCGCGTGTTCGTCGCATCGTTCTCGAGCCACATCCATCGTTTGCAGCAGATCTGCGATGCCGCCCGCAAGTGCGGCCGTAAGGTCGTTGTGACCGGTCGCTCCATGCTCACGAACACCCGCGTGGCGCGCGAGCTCGGTTATCTCAACATCGATGATGCCGATATCATCGATGCCTTCGATATTGATAACCTGCCTGACGACAAGATCGTCGTCATGTGCACTGGTTCGCAGGGCGAGCCGCTGTCGGCCCTGTCCCGCATGGCCAATGGCGAGCACAAGACGCTCTCCATCCACGAGGGCGATACCGTTATCCTCTCGGCAACTCCCGTTCCTGGCAACGAGAAGGCCGTCCAGCAGGTCGTCAACAGCCTGGCCAAGCTCGGCTGCGACGTGTGGGATAAGAACCGCGCTCTTGTCCACGTCTCGGGCCACGGTAGCCAGGAGGAGCTCAAGCTCCTGATGGCCATGGCCAAGCCCACGTACTTTATGCCGGTTCACGGTGAGGCCGTGCATCTGCGCGCCCATGCCCAGCTTGCCCGCAAGATGGGCATCAAGGACGATCATATCTTTATCCTCGATAACGGCGACACGCTCGAGATGCGCGGCGGTATCGTCAAGCGCGGTACGCCCGTCGAGTCCGGCGTCGTCTACGTCGACGGCCTTCGTATCGGCGATACCGACCCCATCGTCTTGCGCGATCGTCAGAAGCTCGCCAATGACGGTATGGTTACCGCTGTTGCCATCGTCTCGCTTAAACACAAGAAGATCGAGGCCATCGAGTTCTCGGGCCGCGGCGTCTCGTTTGCCATCGACGACCAGTTCTCTGAGGATGCCTCCGCGTCCATCATGAAGACGATCGAGAAGGGCAAGTTCAGCTTTACGAGCAGCGGTTCCGATGCCATTCGCAAGGCCGTGCGCGACTCACTCTCTAACTTTATCTGGAGCCGTACGCGCACTCGTCCGATGATCATCCCGGTCGTCATGGAGGTTTAGTTTGGCGCGCGGATCTGCACAAAACGCCAAAGGCAATAAAGCCAACAACCAACCGGCATCTGCTAAGGGTGCCGGTTCCCATCTTCGTGCCAATAAAGGTCACGAGGCCGACTTCGACGATTTTGAGCCCCTGGTCGAGCCTTCGGCCAACCGCGATATCGCCGGCGTGGTCATTGCCGTTTTGGCGATTGCGTCCTTCATTGCCGTGATTTCGCCGGCGACCGCACCCGTTACGGCTGCGGTTGCCGGTTTCTACCACCTGGGCTTTGGTCTGGGCGCCTACGTGCTGCCGATTGTCATTTTGCTGTTTGCCGCCACGCTCTTTTTAGGCGAGGATTCGCCGCTCAACGTGCGCTCTGTTGCGGGCGGTGCCGTGGTCTTTATCGCCGTCGTCTCCATTCTTTCGCTGATGGTGCCGGGTACGAGCGACTCGTGCGACCTTATGTTCACGCTGCAAAACCTGTCCGCCTCGGGTGGCTACATCGGTGCGTTTATTGCGAGTGCATTGCAGAATGCCCTGGGTAAGCCTATCGCAATGGTGGTCCTATTGGGTCTGGCCGTCGTTGGCTTTGTCATCATCGGCTTTTCGGTGGGCGGCGTTTTGCGCTCTGCCCGCGACCGTGCGGCCGATTTTGCCGAGCGCCGTCGTGCCGACGTCAACGCGAGTCCGTGGGGTGACGACGAAGCCCTGTCGGTGCCCGGCGTTGCCCGTCCGCACCTGAGCATTCTTCGTCAAAAGGGCTCCGATATGGCCGTGACCACGGTGATGGGCAACGATGATGACCTGGTTTTGGACGATGACGACGAGGACGAGGATCCGTTTGTCGACGTGTCCGATGCCGTGGAGGCCGAGCGCGCCAAGACGACGCTGCTGCCGCGCCGTCATGCCAAGAAGAGCAAGACGGCTCCCAAGCTCAATACGAGTGAACCCGACCCGTCTTGGTCCGAGAGCGAGATTGAGCAGCTTACCGAGGGCGATGACGAGGACGACGAGGCTCCGATCGAGACTGCCAAGACGACCTTGCTGCCGCGTCGCCATGCCAGGCGCGGCCAGGTGACCGGCCAGCTTTCGATGGAGGACGATCCGGACAAGGTCGACGAGTCCGAGCCGCCGTTTGCCGTGAATCCCGTCTCGGCCGCCCCTCAAATTCCTGATTTCCTCAAGCATCCCAAGGTTGCCGATGCGTCTGTTGCGAGCGCTGCCGAGGCGTCTACTTCGAGCGATGGGGGAGCGGACAATGCCCCCGCGGATAACGAGGGCGAAGAAGAGGACGGCCTTAAGCTTCCGCCGCTCGAAATCCTGCATGCAAACCCTCAGTCCGCTTCTGCCGCATCTTCGGACAAGGAGCTGGAACAGACCGCCGAGTCGCTGCAGTCCACGCTGCTTGAGTTTGGCCGTAGCGCTCGCGTTGTCGGCTGGATTGCCGGCCCCACGGTGACGACTTTTAAGCTGCAGCCCGGCGAGGGTGAGCGCGTGAGCAAGATTTCGAGCCTTGAGGACGACATCGCGCTGTCGCTTGCTGCTCAGTCCGTGCGTATCTTTGCCCCGATTCCCGGCACCTCGCTCGTGGGTATCGAGATCCCCAATCGCAAGCGTCAGAACGTCAACTTGGGCGACGTGCTGCCCTATGTTAAGGGCGGTCCGCTTGAGCTTGCCATCGGCCGCGACGCCGAGGGCACGCCGGTCGTCGCCGACCTCGCCAAGATGCCCCACCTGCTGATCGCCGGTACCACGGGTTCCGGTAAGTCGGTCATGATCAACTCCATCATCACGACCCTGCTCATGCGCGCGCTCCCCGAGGACGTTCGCTTGATCATGGTCGACCCCAAGCGCGTCGAGCTCGCAGGCTATAACGGCCTGCCGCATCTTTACGTGCCCGTAGTGACCGAGCCCAAGCAGGCCGCGAGCGCCTTGCAGTGGGCGGTGTCCGAAATGGAGCGCCGCCTGAAGGTCTTCGAGCGCCTGAACGTGCGCAAGATCTCGACCTATAACGAAAAGCAGGCCGCCGGCGAGTTTGAGCATTACGATAACCCGCCGCAAAAGATGCCCTACCTGGTCATCATCATCGACGAGCTTTCGGACCTGATGATGGTCGCCGGCAAGGACGTCGAGGCCTCGATTGTGCGTATCGCCCAGCTGGGCCGTGCCGCCGGTATCCACCTTATCGTGGCGACCCAGCGTCCGAGCTCTAACGTGGTGACGGGCCTCATCAAGGCAAACATTACCAACCGTATCGCCTTCAACGTCGCAACGGGCATCGACTCCCGCGTCATCATTGACCAGATGGGTGCCGAAAAGCTCACCGGCTTGGGTGACATGCTGTTCTCAAAGGTCGACTGGGGCAAGCCCCGCCGCATCCAGGGCTGCTTTGTTTCGGATGACGAGATCAACGAGATTGTCGAGTTCGTTAAGTCGCAAAGCGAGCCCGACTACCATGAGGAGATCCTGTCGGCTGTGGCACCTGCCTCCATGTCCATGGCAGGTGGCGGCGGCATCGTGCGAACCGGCGTTGCCGAGCCTCAGGACGACGATCCGCTTATCTGGGAAGCCGCTCATATTGTGGTGGAATCGCAGCTGGGCTCCACATCTGGCCTGCAACGCCGCCTGAAGGTTGGCTATGCGCGCGCCGGGCGTATTATGGACATGCTGGAAGAAAAGGGTGTCGTCGGACCGCCCGACGGTTCCAAGCCGCGCGAGGTTCTGCTGGATGAAGAAGGCCTTGCCACGCTGGAATCCGTCGACGCCGAGATGGCACGTGAAGATCGTGAGTTTGGAGGATTCTGATGGCTGCACGCTTTGGTGACATGCTGCTCGAGCAGCGTCGCCGAATGGGCCTTTCCATTCAGCAGGTCGCCAACACCATCAAAATCAGGCCGCAGATCATCGAGTTTTTCGAGAATGGCAATTTTGCATCGATGCCTCCGCGCGGCTATGCGCAGGGCATGATTTCGAGCTATGCGCGCTTTTTGGGCCTCAATCCGCGGGAGGTCGTCAACGCTTATTTTGACGATCTGATGGCATATGAGCGCGAGACGTCGCAGCAGGGCGGTCGTTTTCAGGACGCCGCCGGCTACGTCAATTCGCGTTCCTCGGTCGACAACGGCCGCTTCCTGATGGTTCAGGGCGGTCGTTCGACCCGCTATGGACAGCGTCCTCAGCAGGCCGGTTATATTACCGAGACGGGTTCGGGCGAGGAGATTCGCTCGCAGCGTGACCGGTTCCGCAGTACGCCGATGCCCGAGGACCGTGCACTTCCCGCTGCCCGCGGCGTGGCGCGTGACCCTCGTGCCGGCTACGGCGACGGCGGCTATTCCGATCGCGGTCACCGTGGTATCTCCACCGGACGCTCTCGCAGTGGCTATGCGGACGCCGATACCACGCAGGTGACGCCGCGTCTTCGCTCTCAACCACAGCCGTATGGCCAGCGCTCTTCGGCTCCGCGTGCGGGCCAGCGTGGCTATCAAGGCCGCGGTGAACTTGCGCCCCGCTCGGGTCAGCGCGGCCTTCAGGGCCAGGGTGGCTATCGTGGCCGTTCCGATAGCAATCGTGGTCGTATGCCTCAGGGAGGTGGCCGCAGCAGTTCCAGTCGTGGACGCGGCGGATCTCGTACTCCTCAAAACAACGGGCTCGATCCGCGTATCGTCTACGCTGGCATCGGTGCCGTGGCGTTGCTGCTGATCGTGCTCATCGTGGTACTTCTGCGCGGCTGCGCATCTTCGACGCCCGAAACCACGCCCGAGACGCCTGCTGCTACCAAGACGACGACCAAGAAGTCTTCTAAGAAGACCGAAACGGTCGACGAGGACGAAGACACCGATGAGGCGACGGATGAGTCGACCGGTTCGGACGCCACCAAGACGACGGCTAAAAAGGAAGAGAACGAGGCAACGAAGGTCAAGGTCTCCGTTGCCAAGGGAAAGACCGCGTGGATTGAGGTCAAGGTCGACGGAAAGTCGGTCTATGGCGCCCAGGCGACTGGCCCCTTTGAGCAGGAGTACACGCCCGAGTCCTCGATCGAGATCACCACGTCCAAGCCTTCCGATGTCACCGTTACCAAGAACGGCGAAAAGGTCCGTTACGATACCAAGACCTCGGGCGTGGCGCGTGTGACGATCACCGTTCCCAAGAAGGAGACGACTGATTCCGAGAATGGTGAAAGTTCTGATGGTGCCGACACCACCGACGGCACCGATGCCCAGCCCACGGATGGCGCCGATGCCGCAACTGACGGTCAGACGCCCACCGATTCTACCGACTATTCGTACGATAGCTATTAAGCCGCTCGTACGCGAAAGGAAACATCATGGCTAAAGATTCCAGCTTCGACGTCGTGTCCGAGGTCAATATGCAAGAGGTCGACAACGCCTTCCAGCAGACCACGCGCGAGATTTCCCAGCGCTATGACCTGAAGGATTCCGGCGCCACGATTGAGCTTTCGAAGGGCGACAAGCTCTTTACGATCAACGCCCCGGCCGACTTTGTCTCCAAGCAGATCATCGATGTCCTGAGCTCCAAGCTCATCAAGCGCGGCATCGACCTCAAGGCTGTTTCGTGGGATGCTCCGCAGGCGGCATCGGGCGGCACCGTGCGCGTGCTCGGCCATATCGTCGAGGGTATCGACCAGGCGACCGCCAAGAAGATCAACAAGGACATCAAGGACCAAAAGCTCAAGGTCAAGGTGACTATCGAGGCCGACAAGCTGCGTGTTTCCTCTGCTTCGAAGGACGCGTTGCAGACCGTGATTCAGTTCCTGCGCGACCAGGACTACGGCCAGCCGCTGCAGTTCACCAACTACCGCTAATATCATTCGAAAGGACCGCTCTCCAACATGGATACACCGTTGGGCTCCGTGCTCTACATCACCCTCGGGTGCGCCAAGAACGAGGTCGATACCGACCGCATGCGTTCTCTTTTGACCGCCGCAGGCTACGAGGAGGCATTCGACCCGCAGGAGGCCGATATCGCCATCGTCAATACGTGCTCGTTCCTCGCCTCCGCAACGTCCGAGAGCATCGAGACCACGCTCGAGCTCGCCAACGAGGTGCAGGACGGCGTTCGTTCTTGCCCCATCGTCATGTGCGGCTGTGTGCCGTCGCGCTATGGCGACGACCTGCCTGACGAGCTGCCCGAGGTCGCTGCCTTTGTGAAGGCCGACGAGGAAGACGGCATCGTGGCAGTCATCGATGGCGTGCTGGGTGTCGAGCGTGAGATCGCGGCCTATATCCCTCAGGTCAAGCGTACCGTCGAGGGTGCCGTTGCCTACGTCAAGATTTCCGATGGCTGCAATCGTTTTTGCAGCTTCTGCATGATCCCGTATATTCGCGGTCGCTATCATTCGCGCAATGCCGAGAGCATTATCTCCGAGGTGCGCGACCTGGTTGCCGGCGGTGTGCGCGAGATCGTGCTGATCGGCCAGGACACGGGTATTTGGGGCACCGACTTTGCTGACGAGGATGTCGCCGAGGGCTCGCCGCGCAATCTGGCGCAGCTGCTGCGTGCCGTCGCCGAGGCCGTGCGTCCGCACAACGTCTGGGTCCGTGTGCTCTACCTGCAGCCCGAGGGCATGACTGACGAGCTCATTGAGACCATTCGTGATACGCCCGAGGTGCTGCCCTATATCGATATCCCCGTGCAGCACTGCGACGCGCGCATCCTCAAGGCTATGCGCCGTTCTGGTTCGCGCCAGGAGCTCGAGGACCTGTTCCGCGATCTGCGTGAGCGCATCCCCGGCATCGTGATCCGTTCCACGGCCATGGTCGGCTTCCCGACCGAGACCGACGACGAGTTCCGCGACCTTATCGACTTTATGGACACCGTCGGCTTCGACTACACGAGCGTCTTTGCCTACTCGCAGGAGGAGGGCAGCCTGGCCGCCAAGATGGAGGGCCAGGTCGACGAAGAGGTCAAGCTCGAGCGCGCCCAGGAGGCCATGGACCTGGCCGAGTCGCTCGGTTTTGCTGCAACTGCCGCACATGTGGGCGAGCGCGCCCAGGTGATTGTCGACGGTATCGAAGAGACCGAAGACGGCGCCGAGCTGATCGGACATGCCTGGTTCCAGGCGCCTGATTCCGATGGCGCGGTGCATCTGGATGCCAGCGAGGCATCTGTGGGCGATATTCTGACGGTCGAGTTTACCGATAGCTTCTGCTATGAGCTTATCGGCCATGTTGTGGAGTAGGAGAGCGTCGTGGCAAACGAGAGCAATAAGGAACTGACGAGTGTTTGGACGCCCGCCAACATCGTGACGTGCGTTCGCATCGTCTTTATCCCGGTGTTCATGATTGTGTCGGCGCTTTCTCACACGAGTGTTGCCGGTACAGATTGGAGCACCTTCGACGGCCCGCTCGCCGCCGCTGCCTTCATTCTGTACGTCATCCTGTCGTGCACCGATAAGGTTGACGGCTACCTGGCGCGCTCGCGCAACGAGATTACCGACTTCGGTAAATTCTTGGACCCCATCGCCGACAAGCTGCTCGTATTCTCGGCCCTGCTGCTATTCTTGGACTTTGGTGCCGTGTCGGTTTGGTCCGTGTTCATCATCTTGTTCCGCGAGCTGCTGGTAAGCGCCCTGCGCATGGTTGCGAGTGCCGCCGGCGTGGTCGTTGCCGCCGATAAGCTTGGCAAGTACAAGACGGCGACCACGATGGTCTCCATCTGCGGTTACCTGTGCGTCTTTGCGATGGCCGGCTTGCACCTTGGCCCGCTGGCGCTGACGCTCGGCATCTACTCGGTGTCGCGCTTCCTGTACGCCGTTGCCGTTGTCCTGACCGTTATCTCGGGCGCCCAGTACTTCTGGAACTGCCGCAAGATCGTCTTTTCGGTCTAGGTCCTGGTGGGTATGGCGGACTCTTTTGAGCAGATTTCCGCACATAACGAGGAGCTGGCGCGCGATATTGTCGAGCGCGCGAGCGCTCGGGGCGTGACGGTTTCTACGGCTGAGTCGCTGACGGCGGGTATGATCGCCTCGACGATTGCCGATATCCCGGGCGCCTCGGCGGTGCTGCGCGGCGGTGCGGTGACCTATTGCGATGAGATCAAGCATCGTGTTCTGGGTGTTGAGCAGGAGACGCTCGATCGGTTTAGCGCCGTGTCGCACCAGACGGCGCGCGAGATGGCCGCGGGCTCGCTGGACCTCTATCAGAGCGATGTGGCCGTGAGCGCAACGGGCTACGCTGGGCCCGGTGGTGGCACCGAGCAAGACCCCGCCGGCACGTTCTATATTGGCTGGGCGTATCGCGCGGCCGATGGGGGAGCGCCGGTTGTCGAGTCTGCGCGCTGTCATTACGAGGGCGATCGGTCGTGCGTTCGTGCCCATGCGGTCGCGGAGGCTTTGGGACGCATTGCCCTTGTGCTTAACTCTATGGAATAGACGTGTTTTAAGGGGCCTCCGGGCCCCTTAATTGTGGAGATAGGGACCTTAGGCTCATTTGGCGTTTGTGCTGGTTGTAGACGTAATTTTTGCCTGCCTTGTTCATATTTGGTCCTTTGTGGTCAAGCATTTGGTCAGTGTTTGGTCGGCGTTTGGTTGGTTTTTGGAAAGACCGCCTGCATATGATTTATCTGAACGGTTGACCACGAACAGCCGTTCGTTTATTATCGATGCAGGTTGTTAAGAGGAGGGCTATTCATGGCCAAGAATTCAGGTCCCGTACGTACCGTTCATGCTCGCACGACGGGTAAAGAGCGCGATGAGATGATCGCCACCACCAAGGCCGAGATAGAGAAGAAATTCGGCCAGGGTTCCATCATGAGGTACGGCGACGGTGGCCCCGAGCTCGAGGTCGAGGCCATCCCTACGGGCGCTCTGGCACTCGATGCCGCTCTGGGTATCGGCGGTGTGCCGCGCGGCCGAATCGTCGAGATCTACGGTCCCGAGTCCTCCGGTAAGACGACGCTTTCGCTCGAGATCTTGGCCGAGGCCCAGGCAATGGGTGGCGTTGTGGCATTTATCGATGCCGAGCACGCGCTCGATCCCACGTATGCCGCGCGCATCGGCGTGGATATCGACGAGGTGCTCATTTCCCAGCCCGATACGGGTGAGCAGGCGCTCGAAATCGTTGACATGCTTGTGCGTTCTGGTGCCATCGATGCCATCGTTGTCGACTCCGTCGCCGCGCTGACCCCGCGTGCCGAGATCGAGGGAGAAATCGGCGACACTACGGTCGGTCTTCAGGCTCGCCTGATGAGCCAGGCGCTCCGCAAGCTCGCCGGCTCGCTGTCCAAGTCCAACACGACGTGCATCTTCATTAACCAGCTGCGTGAGAAGATCGGCGTCATGTTCGGCAACCCCGAGACCACGACGGGCGGCCGCGCCCTTAAGTTCTTCTCTTCGGTACGTATCGACATTCGCCGCATCGACAGCATTAAGCTTAAGGACGAGGTTATCGGTAACCGCGTGCGCGCCAAGGTCGTTAAGAACAAGGTGGCAGCTCCGTTCCGTTCTGCTGAGTTCGACATCATGTACGGTACGGGCATCTCTAAGGAGGGCTCGATCTTGGACATGGCTGTCGAGTGCGGCATCTGCAAGAAGATGGGCTCCTGGTTTGCCTATGGCGAGGACAAGCTCGGCAACGGTCGCGAGGCCGCCAAGGCGTTCCTGCGCGAACACCCCGATTGCGCTGACGAGATTGAGCATAAGGTCCGCCTTGCCTGCGGGCTTGAGTTTGATGACGATGCTCCGTCCGAAGTCGAGCTGACCGATCAGCCTGCGCCTGAGGAGTTTGACGAGCTTTACGCCATCGATGGTTCCGCCATGCTCGATGATGACGACGAGTAGCGGTTACGCTCATGTCGTATACGGTGACCGAGGCCACGGTCGTCTTTCCCGATAAGAAGGCGGCCTCCTCGTTCTCGAGCGGGTATGCGTCCAAAAAGCCTTGCGCACGTATCGATTGCGAGCTTGAGGGCGGTTTTAAGCGGTCCATTTGGATTCCCGTGCGGGCCGCGCGCCTGTATGTCAAAAACCGCCCTGATCTTCCCTGTGATTGGGATAACTTTCGTGAGGCGGTTCAGCTCATCGAGCGTAAATGTGCTCTCACCATGGTGACCGAGATGTTGTCGCGCCGCGACCATGCGACGGGTGAGGTCCGTGACAAGCTGGCTCGCTACGGCTTTCACCAGTCCGCGATCGATTTCGCCGTCGAGCGCGCCACCGAGTATCGCTTTTTAGACGAGAACCGCTTTTGCTCGTACTTTATCGAGGAACGCAAGCGGCGCGGTTGGGGACAGCGTAAAATCGAGACCGAGCTCAAGCGTCGTCATGTCGTGCTTGATGACATTCCCGGTTATCCCGAGGATTATTTTGCCGTCGAAGACGATTTGGCGCGTGCGTCAGCCCTGCTCGCCAAGCGGCGTGTTCCAGAGACGCGCGGATTCGAAAAACTGGTTCGGTTTTTGATGGGCAAGGGCTTCTCGTATCACATCGCCGCCGATGCCGTTAAGGCACGTCTCGATGCCGAGCGTGAGGAATGTGCGGTTTAGGCGTATGTGTTTTGTGGCCCTGCCGTTCACCGCGTTTTAGCCGCCGTGCTGGGGCCATTTATTTGACAGTTGTTGTGGTTCAACGTACGATAAACACTGTCATTTGCTTTGTGATATGTGCTCATCTGTGATGAGTTTGTTTATATGTTTATCTGTATCCGACCCGCATAAGCTGCGCCCATATTACTCAAATGTCGCGAGCCGTTCGTAAGGACGGTTCGCTTTGTTGTGTAACGAATCCATAAAAAGGAGTGAGCATGCCTATCATTGCAGCGCTCGTTGGCATCGTTTTGGGTGCCGTCGCCGCCATTGCCTACATGCGCACCGCCAAGCAGGGTAGTCTTCACGAGGCCGACGAAAAGATTCAGTCGGCACACGCGCAGGCAGAGTCCCTGATCGGTGATGCCAAGCGTCAGGCCGAGACCCTCAAAAAAGAGGCTCTGCTCGAGGCTAAGGAAGAGATCATCAAGAACAAGCAGGCCGCCGAGGCCGAGGACAAGCAGCGTAAGAGCGAGATTCGCACGCTCGAAAATCGCGTGATGCAGCGCGAGGAATCTCTCGATCGCCGCAACGATGCTCTTGATAAGCGCGAGCATCAGCTGTCCAGCCAGGCCGGCCAGGTCGAGAAGCGCTCTCGCGAGCTTGAGGAGCTCTGCGCAAAGCAGACCTCCGAGCTCGAGCGTATCGCCGACCTTACCCGCGAGGACGCCCACAAGGAGCTCCTCGATAAGGTTCGTGGCGAGGTCACCCACGAGGCCGCCACGATCATTCGCGAGTCCGAGCAGCAGGTTCGCGCCGAGTGCCACAAGACCGCCCAGGAGATTCTGTCCCTGGCGATTCAGCGCTGCGCTGCCGACCACACTGCCGAGGTCACCGTTACCTCCGTGCACATTCCCTCTGATGACCTCAAGGGCCGTATCATCGGTCGCGAGGGTCGCAACATCCGGACATTCGAGCAGGTTTCCGGCGTCAACCTCGTGATCGACGACACGCCCGAGACCGTCGTTCTTTCGAGCTTCGACCCGGTCCGTCGTGAGACCGCCCGTGTCGCCCTCGAGAACCTCATCGCCGACGGCCGCATTCACCCTGCCCGCATCGAGGAGATGTATCACAAGGCTGCCGACCTGGTTCAGCAGCGCGTGCGCGAGGCTGGCGAGCAGGCTGCCTTCGATACTGGCATCCACGACCTGCACCCCGAGATCGTCAAGACCCTTGGTGCCCTGCGCTACCGTACCTCGTTTGGCCAGAACGTGCTTCAGCATTCCCTCGAGGTCTCTGATCTGTGCGGCGTGATGGCTTCCGAGCTTGGCCTGGACGTTGTGACTGCCAAACGCGCCGGCCTGCTGCACGATCTGGGCAAGGCAATCGACCACGACGTCGAGGGCCCGCATGCCGTCATCGGCGCCGAGCTTGCCCGCCGTTATGGCGAGAAGCCCGTTATCGTCCATGCTATCGAGGCTCACCATGCCGATGTTGACCCCAACACGGTGCTCGATGTCCTGGTACAGGCCGCCGATGCTGTCTCTGCCTCTCGCCCCGGCGCCCGTCGCGAGTCTGCCGAGAACTACATCAAGCGTCTTGAGAAGCTCGAGGAGATCGCCAACTCCCATGACGGCGTCGAGCGTACCTATGCCATGCAGGCTGGTCGCGAGGTCCACGTCATGGTTCAGCCGGACAAGATCTCCGATGCCCAGTCCACGGTCCTGGCTCACGATATCGCCCATCAGATCGAGGAAGAGATGGAATATCCCGGTCAGGTGCGCGTCGTCGTGATTCGCGAGAGCCGCGCTGTCGATATCGCTAAATAACATGAGCGACGCGAACGAGCTCATCTCATTTATCGCGTCGATGTCGGGGGAGGGTAACCTTCGCGTCGAGGAGAACCTTGGCGAGGGGTATGTCCGCCTCCGCGTTTCGGAGGCCGAGCGGCGCCAGGCAAAGCACGACATTCAGCATGTCGAGGATATCGTCACCGAAATGCTCCGTAATGCTCGCGATGCTGGCGCCGACAAGGTCTATCTCGCCACGACCAAGGAAGATGGCGTCCGCACGCTTGTCTTTCTGGATAACGGTTCGGGCGTTCCGCAGGACATGCAAGAGCGAATCTTCGATGCCCGCGTTACCTCCAAGCTCGAGAGCATGAAGATGGACCGTTGGGGCGTTCACGGTCGTGGCATGGCATTGTTTTCGATCAAGCAGAACACCGACGAGGCCCGCGTGGTCACGTCCGGTGTCGATCTTGGCTCAGCCTTTAAGGTGAGCGTTGCGGCCGACCGCCTCAGTGAGCGTGCCGATCAGTCCAGCTGGCCCCAAGCCGTCAAGGATGAGGACGGGCGTTATGTCTGTGCTCGCGGTCCGCATAATATTATTCGCGCTGCTTGTGAGTTTGCGCTCGAGGAGTTGCGTGGTTGCGATGTCTATCTGGGCTCTCCGTCCGAGATTGCCGCGACCCTTTATGCTCAGGCGTCAAGTCGGCTCGATACGTCTCGTCTCCTGTTCATTGATGACGAGAGTGAGCTTCCGGTTGTCGATCGTTTAGGCCTTGCCTCCGATGCCGAGGACTTTATCCGTATCTGTTCGGGTTTGGGTCTTGAGATGTCCGAGCGTACGGCCCATCGCATTTTGGCAGGGCAGATTAAGCCCGTTCGCGGTGTGACTGCGCGTCTGCTGCGCGAGCGTGACTCATCCTCGCATGCGCCGGCTCCTGTCGATCTTGCAAAGGATCGTCGTGGGCTACGTATTGCCAAGGATGACATGGCACAGTTTTCGCGCGCTGTGGAGCGCGACTTTAATGACCTTGCTGCCCGGTACTATCTCAACCTTTGCGGCGACCCAAAGATTCGCGTTTCGCGTGATCGAATCACCGTGACCTTTGATCTTGCCAAAGAGGAATAGTGCCTTTACCGAGTCCACTCGGTACGATACAGTTATTGCAGTTAAAACGTACTTTTAATCGCAGGAGTTTCTTCATGGATTGCCTGAAGGTATCAAGCAAATCATCGCCCGCGTCCGTTGCCGGCGCTATCGCCGGCATGGTCAAGGATGGTGTACCCGTCAACATTCAGTGTGTCGGCGCCGGTGCGGTCAACCAGGCCATTAAGGCCGTGGCTATCGCGCGCGGTTTTTTGATTCCAACCGGTTTTGATATTTCCTGCGCGCCTGTGTTCTCCGACATTCTCATTAACGGGGAGTCGCGCACGGCCATCCGCCTTTCTATCTACGTTCACCAGATCAATCGAGCTGCTATGGATAACGTCGTCATGGATGATGTTAAGCCTGTGGCATAGCTTCTGATTGCCTCGCTTCGCCCCCCATCGTTAGGACTTATGCACATGGACCAGCGTTCCGTACGCGATATTCTTGCCGGTAAAACCTACTTTATCCGCACCTTTGGCTGCCAGATGAATCAGCACGACTCCGAGCGCGTGAGTGGTCTGCTCGATTCGTATGGTTGCCTCATGGCGCTCGATCCCGAGCATGCCGATATTGTTGTCTTCATGACATGCTGCGTGCGCGAGGCCGCCGATACTCGCCTGTACGGTCAGTGCAATTCCTGCAAAAGCCTGCCGCCTTCGCCTTCGGGCAAGCGCGTGGTTGCCGTGGGTGGCTGTATCGCGCAGCGCGATGGCGAGGGCCTGCTCACCAACGTCGATAATGTCAATGTCATTTTTGGCACGCATTCCATCGCACATGTGGCCGAGCTCATTGCCGAGGCGTTCCTTGATGGTAAGCGTCATATCCGTACCAATGAGCATGAGGATACGGATGCCATGAGCATGCCGTGGCATCGCGAGACCCAGTATCACGCTTGGGTGCCCATCATGACAGGCTGCAATAATTTCTGCACCTACTGCATCGTGCCGTACGTGCGCGGTCGCGAAAAGAGCCGCCCCTTCGAGGAGATTGTCGACGAGGTGACCGGTCTGGTGCGCCAGGGCGTGCGCGAGATCACACTTTTGGGCCAAAACGTTAACTCATATGGTCGCGATCTGTTTGGCAAGCCGCGTTTTGCCGATTTGCTGCGCGCCGTGGGCGATACGGGTGTGGAGCGTATCTTCTTTACGTCTTCGCATCCCAAGGATCTGTTGCCCGAGACCATCGACGCCATGGCCGAGACGCCTGCCGTTATGCCGCAGCTGCACTTGGCCGTCCAGTCAGGTTCGACGCGGATCCTCAAAGAGATGAATCGCCGTTATACACGCGAGGACTATCTGGGCCTAGTCGATCGCATTCGCAACCGCATGCCCGATATCGCGCTCTCGACTGACATTATCGTTGGCTTTCCGGGCGAGAATGAAGAAGACTTTGAGCAGACGCTCTCACTTGCCGAGACGGTCCGCTATGCTCAGGCCTATACCTTCATCTATTCCAAGCGCGCCGGTACTCCGGCCGCCGAGATTGACGATCCTACGCCGCATGAGGTGATTCTTGAGCGTTTCAACCGCCTGGTTAAGGTTATCGAGACCACGGCACACGAGTATAACCAGGGTGAGCTTCATACTGTGGTGCCGGCGCTTATTGAGGGAACGAGTAAAAAGAACGACGCGGTCCTGCTGGGCAAGAGTCCCAAGAATCAGACTGTGCATGCGCCTATCCCCGAGGGTTACAGCATCGATCAGCTTGTTGGCAAGATCGTTGATGTTGATGTTGACGTTGCCAAGACCTGGTATTTGTCCGGCTCCGTTGTGGGCGAGCCGCGCTAATGGTTGCTCCCGGGGCAGGTCTTTCCGCCGTTGCGATCGTCGGTCCGACGGCGGTTGGTAAGAGCTATGTTGCCGACCGTTTGGCAGCCCGTCTTTCGTCCGAAGTGCTGTCGTGCGATGCGATGCAAATCTATCGCGGCATGGACATCGGTACCGCAAAGATGGCGCCCGATGAGTGTACGGCGCCGCTGCGTCTCGTCGACATTGTAGAGCCGGGTGTGGCATATTCTGCTGCGCTTTATCAGGCTGACGCTCGCGCTCATGTTGAACGTCTCCTTGGTTCGGATTGCCTGCCGGTTTTTTGCGGAGGTACGGGGCTGTATCTCAAGGCCGCCCTCGATGAGATGGACTTTCCCTCGGGTGAACTTGAGGACGATCGCCGTGCGGGGTATCAGGAACTTGCCGAGCGTATAGGCGAGGAAGCGCTGCACGCGCTGCTTGCCGAGCGTGACCCAGAATCTGCTGCTGTTATTCATCCCCATAACGTGCGGCGTGTGATTCGTGCGCTCGAAATGCACGATGATGGTGTCTCCTATGCACAGCAAAAAAGTCAGTTTAGTGTTCCACGCGAGCATTATCGTGCTCTATGGTTTGGTCTGACGCGTAATCGCGAGGTGCTCTACGAGCGCATTAACCTGCGCGTCGATCTGATGTTTGAGCAGGGTCTTGTCGATGAGGTCCGCGGTCTTATGGACCAGGGGCTGGGAGATGCCCTGACGTCGATGCAGGCAATTGGCTACAAAGAGATCATCGATGCTTTCAATGGCGTGATAAGCATGGATGAGGCTCGCGAACTCATTAAGATGCGTTCGCGTCGTTATGCCAAGCGTCAGCTTTCGTGGTTTAAGCGCGATGACCGTATCGTGTGGTTTGATATGGATGAATGTACGATCGATGAGGTCGTTGAGGATATCCTGCATCGTATTGAGGCTGCCTAATGGCCCGTTTCCCCCTTGTTCCCACGGCACCCGAGCCCGAGCGTGCCATTTTAGTTGGTGTTGAGTGGCGCGACAATGCATGGCCGCTCGATCGCTCGCTTGATGAGCTGGAGCGTCTTGCTCACACAGCTGGTGCCCGGTGCGTGGCACGCTTGTCGCAGCGTTTGGTAAAGCCGTATCCTAAATCGTTTATCGGTTCCGGTAAGGTTGAAGAGCTGTGCGGCCTGGTGCATCGCATGGATGCCGATGTCGTTATTTTTGACGACGACCTGACCCCCTCGCAGCAATCCTATTTGGAGAAAGCCGTGGGCGAGCCGGTAAAGATTATCGATCGTACAGCACTGATCCTGGATATCTTTGGCCTGCATGCTCAGACGCGTGAGGGACGCCTGCAGGTACAGCTGGCACAGCTTCAATATTTGTTGCCTCGCCTGCGTGGCATGTGGAGCCATCTCGCCAAGGAGCAGACGCGCGGCGGCATCGGCTCACGTTTTGGTCAGGGCGAAAGTCAGCTCGAGGTCGACCGTCGCCTCATTCGTAATAAGATCACTGCGCTTCGTCGTGAGCTCAAGCAGGTTGAACAGCGTCGCGATGTCCAATCCAAGAGTCGCATTGAGTCACCGGCGTTTCGCGTCGCGTTAGCCGGTTATACCAATGCCGGTAAATCGACGTTACTCAATCGTCTGACCGGCTCTACGGTACTTTCGCAGGACAAGCTGTTTGCTACGCTCGACCCGACGACGCGTTCGTATCGTCTGCCCGGCGGTCGCGGCATGACGATTACCGATACCGTCGGCTTTATTCAAAAGCTGCCCCATGGTCTGGTCGATGCCTTTAAATCGACGCTGTCCGAGGTTTTGGGTGCCGATCTAATTCTCAAAGTCGTAGATGCGTCTGACGAGGACTATGAGCGGCAGCTGGAGGCTGTCGACCGCGTGCTTGATGAGATCGGCGCCGGAGAGCGTTTAACGCTGACCGTATTCAATAAAATCGATCTTCTCGATAGCGTCGATCGATTGAGTTTCCGTCGTCGCTATCCGGAGGCCGTTCTGTTCTCGGCCCAAACGGGCGAGGGCCTCGACGATCTCGTCGACCGGATTGCTCGCGAGGCAGCTGCCACCGATGTGTTGCTCTCCGCTGATATCCCGTATCGTGAGGGCGCTCTCATCACGCTGGTGCATGAGCAGGGAACCCTTCTGCATGAGGAATATCTCGAGGACGGCGTTCGCATTGTGGCGAAGTTGCCGGCTCGTATTGCACCGCGGCTCGAGCGTTATCGCACCGAGTAGACGAGCTCCAAAATGCCCAGAATGATGGGCTGATGCAGCAGATAAAAGGGGAGAGCGTGACGTCCAAGGCTGGCGAGCGCCGGCAGGGGGTTGGCGTAGGCCCAGCTAGGGACGGTCTTATCGATTCCCTGCGCTATGTGTGCGGCGAAGTATCCTGCAAGATACATAAAGATAAACGGGATGATGGGGTAGTAATCACCTGAGATAAACCCAGGGCTCGGAAATCCCAGCCACGCTAGGTAGGGGACAGGGTAGATCGTTTTGGGGATGCTCCAGGTGATTGCGAACAACATAAGGCATAGGGGCATGCCCCATCTCGCCGCTATCTTCTTAAGGACGGGATCGGTCAACGCTACGATGCCGGTGCATGCGGCCATGCAGTAGATGATGCCAAAATTAACCGAATCGTCGACTGAGACAAGTGTTGTTGCCAACCAGACAACGAGTGCTGCTAAGGCGTATTTGGCGGCACGTTTGATATTGTTGCGCGAAAGGGTGCACATCCAACCGGCGATAAACAAAAATACCCAGCTGATGCTGGCGCGCCAGATGTCTTGAAAGACTGACTGGGTAAACCAGGGTATATCCCAGCCGTACAGGTAGGCGAGATCATAGCAAGCGTGAAAACCTGCCATAGAAATCATCGTAAACCCGCGGACGGTATCAAATATGGTTATGCGTTTTTGCATTACGAGAACCGGCGCATCAAGCCGACGACTTTGCCCAGGATAACGGGATTCGTTGCATAAATAGGTTCCATGGTGTCGTTCTCGGGCTGCAAGCGCACACGCCCCTGCTCCTTGTAGAACGTCTTGACGGTCGCCGAACCATCAATCATGGCCACGACAATTTCGCCGTTCATGGCACTCTTTTGTTCACGGACGATGATGTAATCGCCATTGAAGATGCCGACATTGATCATTGAGCTCCCATGCACCTCAAGGATAAAGGAACCCTGATCAGTGGCGATTTCGGTCGGGATAGTAAACGTGTCTTCGATATTCTGCTCGGCCAGAATGGGAATCCCAGCCGCGACGCGACCAACGAGCGGTAGCGAGACCGTTCCGCGAGGTGCGGTGGGCTCGTCAGATTTAGAAATTGAGACAGAGGAACCATCCTCGTTAAAGAGTTCCAGGGCGCGCGGTTTGGTGGCATCGCGCTTGAGTAGCCCGCGCGCCTCCAGGGCAGAGAGATGGGCGTGCACGGTGCTGGGGGAGGAAAGGCCCACGGCAGAAGCCATCTCGCGCACGCTGGGCGGATAACCCTTCTCCTGCTGATATTCCTTGATGAAGTCGTAAATTTGCTGCTGACGCTTGGTAATTTTGCGAGCCATCAGGGCATCCTCTCTACCCATGTCAAACAAATGTTCGAATTTTGCTTGACAGGAACAACTGTTCGAAGATAATAATAACCGAACATTCGTTCTCGCGCTAGACATTTTTGTCCGCGCGGCTTGATAAAACTGTTCTCAGCAAAACACGCGAGAGGAGAACATGATGAACGTAACGAATATGGTCCAGGGAAACCTCGCCCTTAAGCTCGAGACGCCTGCAGAACCCACTTTTACGGTTGTTCAGGGTGGCCGCTCCGGCTTTCAGCCTTTGACCGTAAAGCCTGCGCGCAATCAGCAGGCTGTAGTCGCGCCGGCCCGCGTTGCCCCGAAGGTTCCGACGATTGTCGCCGTCGCCGTTGCGCTTACGCTCTTCTTTGTCCTCGCTATGTCGGTCTTTAGCGCTCGTCACGCCGCGTATGCCGAGTCCGTTTCCAACATTACCTACGAGACCATTCGCGTTCAGCCTGGCGATTCTCTTTGGTCGCTTGCCGAGGAATATCCAATCGAAGGCCTTTCCACGCAAGAGACTTCCGACATGATCCGTAGCGTCAATCATCTGGAGCATGGTTCGCTCGCCGCCGGTGCGCATCTTAAGGTTCCTGATCGTTCGTAATCATTATCGCGCTGCGCATGGTACCCTTGTTATCGTTTAAGAGGAGGTACCATGCGCTGTCCCAAATGCGGCAAGGCACATACCCGCGTCGTTGATTCCCGTATGCAGGAGTCAAATAACACCATTAAGCGTCGCCGCGAATGTTGCTCGTGTAACTACCGCTTTACAACGTTCGAGCGATGCGAGGACCCTATCGAGGTCATTAAGTCAGACGGAACCAAGCAGCGGTTCGATCGCAATAAGCTGCTCGTCGGCTTGATGCGAGCCACCATCAAGCGCGATATCGACACTAAGAAGCTCAATGAGATTATCGATGACATCGAGGTCGAGCTGCGCTCTCGCACGCTGACGGCCGTCACGTCCCATGAGTTGGGTGACATGGTGCTCAAGCGCTTGGCCAAGATCGACAAGGTTGCGTACATCCGCTTTGCCTCGGTCTACCGCGATTTCAAAGACGTCGATGAGTTTCTGCAAGAGCTCGACAAGCTAAGGTGATTCCATGTCCAACATTACCGTCAACATAAAGCGTCTCGATCCCACCGTCGAGCTTCCCAAATACGCCCATCCCACTGATGCCGGCTTGGATTTGCGCTCCAACGAGGACTGCGTCCTGAAGCCCTTCGAACGCCGTCTGGTCTCTACGGGGCTGGCCATCGCCCTGCCCGATGGCTACGCCGGCTTCGTCCAGCCCCGCAGCGGCTTGGCCATCAAGCAGGGCCTGTCTATAGTCAATACGCCGGGCCTCATCGACGCCCACTACCGAGGAGAACTCAAGGTTATCCTCATCAATCTGAATCCCTCCATTAACATTCAAATCAATAAAGGCGACCGCATAGCCCAACTCGTCATCCAAGAAGTCCCCACGGTCAACCTTATAGAAGTAGAAGAACTAGACGAAACCGACCGAGGCAAAGGAGGCTTCGGCTCCAGCGGCATCGCCTAGGGCGCTCGTATCCCTCCCGCCCGGGGCTTACCTATATCATTCCATGCTCAAACATTCTCGCGTCGCTTCGCTCGCTGCGAAACTGCGCGTGGAACGATATGTGTGAGAGGCAGGCGGGCGGTTACTCGCTTGAAACAATATTTACTTTTCTAGTAAGTCGATGCGATAAAGGGACGCCTCCTTTGTCGCATCGACTTACTGTATTTATATTTTCTGGTTCCCCTTTGCAGATTCTACTGGAGGGGAATCTGGTATAGCTGCTAGTACGTAAACGCAGCTTACCTGCGGGAGGCCCCTATATATCGTCCCACGCGCAGTTTCGCAGCGAAGCGAGAATGTTTGAGCATGGGATGATATATAGGGGCCTCCCGCAGGTAAGCGGACATTAAGACGCTACCTGATATGCGCAGGTTTTTCGCCCCAGTAGAAGCGGCAGAAGGCTCGTTTGCGCTTTTGGGGTTTGCCTACGAGCTCCATGGCGGCGATGGCTATGTCTTCGGCTGCGTGGGGGCGGCGTAGTACTTCGCCGTTGATGAGTAGGGCTTTGAGTGATTCGGGATGATCGTGCAAGTGACGTAGGGTAACGATGAGCTCTCGTGCGGTGGTGACATGCATGCTGGCGCCCATGCCGGTGAGCATGGTGGTGTTGGCCTTTTCCTGGCCATAGGACTTGCCCAGCAGGATCATCGGCAGGTGTGCGCACAGGCATTCGGTGACGGTGAGTCCGCCCGATTTGAGAATTGCCAGGTCGCAGCCGTGCATAAGCGCTGCCATATCATCGACATAGTCCAGAACCGTGACGTTTTCGAGCTTCATGGCGTCGAAGAGCGTTTTGAGGCGGGTGGCATATTCGGTGTCTTTGCCCGGCAAAAAGACAAAGTGCATGTCTTCGAAGCTGCGTAGGAAGGGGAGGGTGCGGTCCATCTCCGCGCGAAAGCGAACGTACGGTTGAGGCAAGCTGGCACCGGCCATTACCAGCACGACGGTCTTGTCGGTGGGGAGGTTGAACTTAGCTAGCTCTTCCTCGCGATCGTAATCCGTGTCGAATCCGGCGCGAATAGGAATGCCGGTAATGCGAATCTTTGCCTCGAGCACCTTGCGCGGACGCAGCGTTTCGGCCATAAATTCGTTGGCAACACAGAATAAATCGGTGTCCTTGTGGGGCCACCATCCCTCGACTTCGTAGTCGGTCGGTACGCAGATGACCGGATAATCGATACCCGTAATTACGCGGGCGCCCACGGCAACATTGGCTGCTGTGATGTGCGTTGCGACCACGGCTATGGGCCTGCGGCTACGAATATAATCGTTGAAGGCGGGGAACATAATTCTCGACCATGCCGTGCCACCACCCCAGAGCAGATGTCCCGTAAGCGTATATCGCCAGGTCAGGTCGTAAATGGGGCGCGTGGCTCCCGTAAAAGAAGCCGCGGTCTTATTGCCGTCGAATTTAATACGTCCAAAATCAAGGATATCGAGCACTTCAATCTCAACATCCTCGGGGATACCATTGGTGCCGCGGATGAGGTCGAATGCCTGCGCAATCGCATTTGCGGCGGCCTTGTGGCCCGAGCCAACCGAGGCGTGCACGATGGTCACGAGAGGTTTTTGCTGATCCAGGAGCGTGGTTTGCTCCGATTGGGGAGTGCTAAGCGTGAGCAGGGGAGCGTCGTCGCTCGTCTGCGTCTGATCCATCGATAACTCCCCTTCGACGTTGTAACACGGATTTATCATTGTAGTGCATGAGTGTCACGTTCACGTAAATTTGGGTATGAGCGCAAAGAACGACAACGTTTCGACGAGAGGACTCTTCATGATTACCGATCAGACAATCGATGTTGCGATTATCGGCGGCGGTCCCGCGGGTTATGCTGCCGCCATTTATGCGGCGCGCGCCAATCTTACGACAACCGTTCTTGAGCAGGGCATGTCCGGCGGACAGATTGCCACGAGCAACGAGATTGAGAATTATCCTGGCATTCCGCTGCTGAGCGGTGCCGAACTTGGTGAGCGGTTTCAACAGCATGCTGAAGGCCTGGGGGCTCAGGTTGAATGGAGTATGGTAACAGGCGTCGACTACGATGCCGATGCGGCTCAATTTACCATCCATCATGATATGGGTGACACAACGGCCAAGAGCGTCATTGCGTGCATGGGCGCCACACCGCGTCCTGCGGGTTTTGTTGGCGAGGACACGTATCGCGGTCGTGGCGTTTCGTATTGCGCAACATGTGACGGTATGTTCTTCCGCGGCAAGCAGGTCTTTGTTATCGGAGGCGGCAATTCAGCATGCGAGGAGGCGCTGTTCCTTTCCGACATTGCCAGCAGCGTGACCATCGTGCTGCGTCGCGATCAGTTCCGTGCACCCGAGGGCGTTGTGAATAAGGTGCTTGCAAAGGACAACATTTCAGTTAGGTACCAAACTAGTATTGTTAAGCTTTCTGGTGAAGCGATGCCCACAACCATTACGTTCAAGGACAATGCGACTGGTGAAATGCACACTGAGTCCTTTGAACCTGGCTCATTTGGCATCTTTGTCTTTACGGGGACGCAGCCGCATACCGAGCTGGTTGAGCATCTCGTCGATCTGGCTCCCGACGGCGGCATTGTCACCGACGATTCGATGGCTACCCGTACGCCCGGCTTATTCGCAGCCGGCGATATCCGTTCCAAGCGTTTACGCCAGGTTGTGACCGCCGTTTCGGACGGAGCCATAGCGGCAACCAGCTCATACGCTTTCCTACGCGGATAAGTACGATAATATATCTTATGTAAGGTTGTTATCAATTTACTAAATGGCGGGACGAAGCATCAGTGCACTGTCCCGCCAATTTTCTTGGCGGCTATGTGGTATGCAAAACTAGATAACCTAGAATACAATATAGAAAACGAATGGAGGCCTCTTATGAACCACGCTAAATACGTTATTCCGATGTCCGATTCGTCGGCCAGCATTAAGCCCGAGGATATTCAGCCCACGGTGCTACCCGATGCATTCATTCAGTCCGATATCGTGCGTAAACTCAATACGTTGAGTCTGCCGCGCTATAACCAGTTGCCCAATGTGACGCTCTACCGCGACCAGGTCATTGAGTATGTTGCGCTGTGGATGGAGCCGCTGTCCATTTGCGTTGAGCACCCTGTCATTACGCCATCGATGATCAATAACTACGTGAAGGTCGGCCTGGTGCCTGCTCCGGTTAAAAAGCAATATGGCCGCGAGCAGATTGCCCGTCTGATCGCTATCTGCATCTTTAAGCAGGTGCTACCTATTGCTGCGGTGCAGGCACTCTTTAACATTCAGCGATTGAGCTACGATGCCCCGACGGCCTTCAACTATGTGGTTGATCAGCTCGAGGCATCGATTCGTTCGGCGTTTTCCGTCGAGCCGACGCCGGTTCCCGATACGGCGCATCAGGTAACGCGTGAGTCGCTGCTTGTGCGCAGCGCGGTTTCATCCTTTGTTTCGAAGGCTTACTTGATGAGCTATCTCAAGTTCAACGGGTTTAATAGCTAGCCGACGTATAAAACGAGCGGGACAAAGAGCCATCTGTCGGTTTGTCCCGCCCATATTTTTGCTTGGTTGGACTTTATTTGCCCGAAGCTACGCCCATGCCGTAGCCGATAATGAGCCCATGCATTTCGGCATAGTATGAATCTAGCCCGTTACAGGGCATGATGATAGTCTTGGAGCCTGGCCAGCGCTCCACAATTCGGCTGGCAAGTGCTTGGGCGCCTGCCTCATTCTCGACATGGTCGATAACGACCTCGCCGCCCGTAAAACCTTCGGCTTCCATGGTGTCGATAATCTTGTTGAGCATCTTCTTTTCGCCACGCGTGTGTCCGACGAGTTCGATTTTACCGGCTTCACTCGCCGTGCCCAAAATGCGAATATTGAGCTTGTTGGCAATGACGCCGGCTGCCTTAGGGATACGTCCGGCTTTGGCCAGGTTTTCGTAATTGCACAAGCTGAAGAGGATTTTGCTGTTCTGCTCAAGGCTATCGAAGTATGCGCAAGCGTCCTTGAATGAGACATCCGGATTGCTTGCAAGATAGCGGTCGAACAGCAAGAAAATGAGGTCCATTTTGCCGCCAGCTGCGCGCGAATTGACTAGATGAATCTGCCGGTCGGGCTCCTCGGCAAGAACCATATCGCGAGCCGTAGCTGCCGCATTGTAGCTGCCCGACACGCCCTCAGAGATCGGCATGCAGATGGTCTTGTCTGCCAATTTGAAGAGCTCGACCCACTCCCCTACGCTGGGACAAGCGCTCGAAGAAGCGTTCGTCTCCGCCTGAACAGCGCAGTTGAGCTCATGTACATCGAGCGAAAGGTCATCGACGAATTCACGCTCCCCCACTCGAATTTTGAGGGGCGCAAATGCAAATGTGGTATGGGGCGCGGTCGGTTGCCAATCGCGGAGGTTACAGCTTGAATCGGAGATAAGTGCCCAGCTCATAGAGGGTCCTTTCTAATTGTTCCTCAACAATTATAGCCATCTTGCAAACCGAATGTACGGCTATCTAGTTTTGAATACTAGATAGCCGTACAAGATTAGAGACAAAAGAATAGACCTCGCGACTTTAAGCCACGAGGTCCACATTCACACGCTGTGTAAGATGACTTAGTAACGCACGAAGATATAGTTGTTGTTCATGCCGGCGGCAACGGAGCTGATGATGACGCCCGTTTTGTAGTCGGAAGCATGGATCATCTGACCATTACCGATATAAATGCCGGTATGGTAGGAGTTAACCACAACATCGCCGGGTTGCGGATCGGACACACGGGTCCAACCCATGAAGTCGACCGTGGTGCCCAGACGGCAGTAGCGTCCCGTGAGGCAATAGCTTACAAAACCGGAGCAGTCAAAGCTGTTCGGTCCAATGCCGCCCCAAGAATACGCATAGCCGAGCTTGCTGTAGGCGCGCGAAACAACGGAGCCACCATCAACAGACTGACTCGGTGCCGAAGGCGTGGGAGCCGGAGCGGGCGTGGGGGCAGGCTGCGGTGCGGGAGCCGGCGTGTTGCCGCCCTGGTTGTTGTTATTGTTGGTCTGGCCGCCATTGTTGGTGTTCTCGGTCGTACCGGCAGTCTCGTTGCTCACCGTGGCCTTCTCGGCGGTGCTAGCGTTGATGCCGGCCTGCAGCGCGGCATTGGCCTCGGCCTCGGCGGCAAGCTCGGCCTGCAGCTGCGAATCCAGGGAATTTACGACGTTCTGGGCTTCAGCCTGCTGAGCATTAAGCTCGTCGACCTTCTTTTGCGTGGCGGCGACGTTCTTCTCCTGCTCGGCCTGTTTATCGGTTAGCTGCTGCTTAAGCTCCTTGACCTCTTGAATGGTCTGAGCCTGCTTATCGGAAACTTTGCCGTAGTAGAACAGACGGTTGAGCATATCGCTCAGATCATCGACACCCGTCAGAACCTGAAGCAGGCTCAGACCGCCGGTTTTGTACTCGCCGGCGACATAGGTCGAGAGCTTGGCCTGACCATCGGCGATCTCCTGCTGCTTTTGCGTGATCTCGCCGGCAGTCTGATCGAGCGCCTGCGTCTGCGTGGCGAGCTCATCGTAAATCTGCTGGGTTTGGGTACCGATCTGCTCGAGCTTCGTACGAGCAGCGGCAAGGTCGGATGCGGTATCGGCGTAGGCAGGAGCCACGAGGCCCAAGCCCAAAACACAAGCGAGGGTTGCCGTAGCAGCGCAGCGTGCCATGTTTTTGTGCGTGTTTGCTGTGCGCATGTAGCTTCCTTTCCAGTAACTAAGGGTAACGGCTAGTCTACCGTCACCAGGCTAAAGAGCTCCACATCGTCATCAGACGGCGTGAGCTTCTCGCGCGGGTTGAGAAACGCAAGCTCAAGTATACAACCGTAACCGATAAGCTTTGCGCCCATATCTCGCACCAGTTTACCTGTTGCCTCGACGGTTCCGCCCGTCGCGACCAAGTCGTCCAGAATCAACACGGTATCTTTAGAGCTGATAGCGTCGGCATGGATCTCAATTGAATCGGTGCCGTACTCGAGCTCGTAGCTCTGGCTTACGGTCTCGCGCGGCAGCTTGCCCGGTTTACGTGCGGGAACAAAGCCGGCGCCAAGGGCTACAGCCACCGGTACGCCAACCATAAAGCCGCGGGCCTCGGGACCCACGACCTTGGTGATTCCCTTGCCGGCAAAGTGCTCGGCGAGGGAATCGGTCATGGCTTTGAGCGCCTCGGGATTGCCAAAGAGCGGCGTGATGTCTTTAAAGATGACTCCGGGCTCGGGATAGTCGGGGATGTCGACGATTTGAGATTCGAAGTCGTACATTGCATGACCTTTCAATGGGTTGCCGGATAAGCGGCAGCTGTTATTTGCCCGCGGTGGCGGTGCCGGTTTGCGAAGGGGCGACGACCTTGAGCGGCTTTACGAGAGAATCCTCGTGCGAAGCCGGCGCGACAGTTTCTTCGTTTTTTGCTTTGGTGAACTCGGAGCGAGTGATTTCCTCATCGAGTGCATCGATGTCGGCGTCCTCGACCACGGCGTTGAGCGACTCAAAAACGCGGTTCTTGAGCAGCGCAGTGTGCACACCCTCCGTCAGGTCGTGAAGCTTCTTAAACGCACGCTCGAGCTTGGCGTCGCGCTCGTCATCGGAGGTGTCCATGCCGAGCATGCTTACGAGCACTTGCTCAAACATCGAGGATTCGCGGTTGGCGGAAGACACGTACTGACGCAGGTTGCGCGGCTCGATATGGAAGCGTGACAGCTCGGAGCAGTAGCGGATGATCGGAAAATCGCGACCATCGACGAGCTCACGGTTCTGCGGACTCTTGATGATGCGAATGAGGTCGTTCTCGGCGAGCGAGCGGATAAACGAGATCTCGACGCCCAGCATATCGGGAATGGTCTCGATGGGATGCAGCTTTTGTTTGGTCTCCTTGGGCTCCGTCTTAAGCGGAACATCGGACAGCAAGCCCACCTCGTAGGCGAGCGTTGACAGGTCCGTGGCGTTTTCCAAGCGCTGCTTAATCACGTTGAGCGGCATGTAGCGGGTCTTCTGCAAGTGCAGAATGACCTCCAGGCGATCAACGTCCTCCTTGGAGTACTGACGGTATCCCTTAGGCGTACGATGAGGGGTAATGAGCCCCTCATCTTCTAGAAATCTAATTTTTGAGTTCGAAAGATCGGGGTATGCGCCTCGAAGAAGGTTGACGACTTGGCCGATACTCAGATAGTTGCGTTCGGCCATGCCCTACTCACCGGTTTCGATGCGCTCCGGCGTGCTCTCGTGGTAGATGAGCGTAAACGTACCGATCTGGACGGAAGAACCATCGTGCAGCGGGGCCGCATTGACAATGGCGCCGTCGACCCAGGTGCCATTGAGCGAGCCCAGGTCCTCAATGCGAGCGCCGAGGCCCTCGCGAATAATGCGCGCGTGGCTACGCGAAACGGTCATGTCATTGAGGAAGATGCCGTTCGCAGGATCGCGGCCGATGGTGGTCACGTCGTCCTCGAGCTCAAAGGCGGCACCAGTCTGCGGACCCTTGACGATGGACAGAACGGGGGCGGTGATGCGCACGTTGGCCATGAGGTCGGGAACGGTGACGTCGCTTGAAGGCACGCGGAATACGCAGGTAGCGTCAGCAGTCTTATCATTGTGAGGCATATTGTTAACCATGTTGTCCATGACAACCCCTAACTTATCGCGGACGTGCCGCAAATAATGAACCGTACGTAATCATACCCCAACGAATCAGTCTTCGATTTCAGGGTTCAGAAAGTCGATGTCCTCGTCCTCGGGATGCGTGAGAGCTTGTTTAATGGCCGCTCCGCCCTTAATGGAGTAGATGACAGCCGTGAGCATGGAGAAGATCACGCCGCCGTACACAAAGAAGATGCCGAGGGGCACCGAGCTTCCGTTGAGGCCCGGGAAGGCCGTAAGGGTTGAAGGTAAAAGATGCAGGCCGTCAATAACGGGGAACCCGAGCAGCATGAGCGAGAAGCCAGTCATGAGCAGTGCAGTGGCAATCTTTCCGGGAAAGACGACATCGATGGGGCGACGGTGATAATGACGCACGATAAGCGTGCCGATGCCCAGATAGATGTCGCGGCCAATAATGAGCACGCAGACCCAGATGGGCAGCTCTCCGCGGACCACCAGCCCAAGTACGCCGGTGAACAGCAGCGCACGGTCGCAGATGGGATCCATGACCTTGCCGAGCCACGAGACCGTCTTGGTCATGCGGGCGATCTGACCGTCCATCCAGTCGGTAGAGGCGGCAACGGCGTAGATAACGATGGCGATGACGCGGTTGTTATCCGTCACAAACAGGTACAGAAATACCAGGGTGAGGATCAGGCGCGTAAAGGTGATGAAATTGGAGATCGTAAAGATCTTATTCGACGGGTAATCGGAAGTGCCGATAAGCTCCTTTTTGATCTTCTTTTTGATGCCCACAGGACTCCCCCGCTGGTTAACGACAAAACTTTCGCTACTATACCCGTTCCGGCGATGTCTATCCAGCGTAAGCATAGAGAGTCCAGACATATGGAGGATGCTACTGGGTTGTGCGGGATTCTGCATTTGTGTACATCAGCCTCCAAATATGACATTTTTCGGCATCTTTGATGGCTGACGTACACGTTTTGATTCGGTGATTACATCGATCGGGAAAGTTGTTGCCTTAAGCAAATTAATCATGATGTGCGGGTCGAGAAGGGTTGGCGCCAAAAGAACCCAACGGCCGTTACGGCTTCGTTAGAAACGCGCCCCACCATGGATGGTGAACCCGAAAGGTGAGGCGCTCGGGCACGGCGACTCGGCCCGCGCGCCCGGAAGAGAAAGGACGAACCCATGGGTTACATGCTCGAGACGCGCGGGCTCACCAAGCGCTTCGGCCGCGGCGACCAGGCGCAGGACGCCGTGGCCGACGTGAGCCTTCATATCCGCGAGGGCGAGGTGTACGGGCTGCTCGGCCCCAACGGTGCCGGCAAGTCGACAACGCTCAAGATGATCTGCGGGATGCTGCGGCCGACGGCCGGGGAGATCCTCTTTGCCGGGCACGCCTGGCGCCGCGAGGACCTCTACGCAATCGGCAGCCTCATCGAGGAGGCGCCGCTCTACCCCAACCTCACCGCGCGCGAGAACCTGCGCGTGCGCACCACGCTGCTGGGCCTTCCCGAGAGCCGCATAGATGAGGTGCTCGCCGCCGTGGACCTCGCGGACACCGGGAAGAAGCGCGCCGGGCGCTTCTCGATGGGTATGCGCCAGCGCCTGGGGCTCGCGCTGGCGCTGATCGCCCGGCCACGCCTGCTCGTGCTCGACGAGCCCACCAACGGCCTCGACCCCATCGGCATCGAGGAGCTGCGCGACCAGATCCGCGGCTTCGCGGCGGCGGGTACGACGGTGATCGTCTCGAGCCACATCCTTTCCGAGGTGCAGCAGATGGCGGACACCATCGGCATCATCTGCGGGGGGCGCCTCGCCTACGAGGATGCGCTTCGTCCCGGGCAGGACCTCGAGGAACTCTTCATGAGCTTCTGCCGGGAAGGGCGACGAGCGCGCGGGGAGGTGGCGGCATGACGGGCGAGAAAGGCGGCCTGCTTGCGGCCCTGCGCGCCGAGGCCCTGAAGTCGCGCCACGCGGCACCGGTTCGCCTGGCCGTGCTCATGGCGCTGCCGATGCCGCTGCTCGGCGCGATGCCCTACCGGGGCGTGCAGATCTTCAGCGCGTGGAACTACTGGTACGCGCTCTTCCTGCCCGTGTCTCTCTCGCTCGTGGTGGCGTGCGTCGCGCGGGCGGACGCGCGCACGCGGATGCGGGGGCTTCTGGGCCTGGGCTTCCCGCTCGGGCGCGCCTGGTGGGCCAAGGCGCTCTGGTGCCTCGCGCTCTGCACGCTCTCGAACCTCGTGGTCTTCGGCATCTACCTCGCGGGATCGGCGTTCTCCTCGCAGGGTCTCACGGCCGCGGGCACGCTCACGATGCTCCTCTGCGCGCTCGCCAACACGGTGACCGCGGCGTGGATGATCCCCGCAGGGCTCTTCCTCACGGCGAGGCTCGGCATGCTCGCGGGCATCTTCTGCCCGCTCGCCGCGCAGCTCGTGGGTGGGTTCGCCTGGTCGCTGATGCCGCTGCCGCAGCTCTTTCCGCCGTCGGCGAGCATGGTCATCCCCACGAGCTTCATTCCCGTGCTGCCGAGCGGCGAGCCGCTCGCGGCGGACATGGCGCTCGGCGGGGCGCTCACGGCGGACGGCGTGCTCACGCTGGCGGGTCTTGCGGTCTGTGCGCTCGCGTTCGCCGCGCTCACGGCGGCGGGCGCGGCCTGGTTCGCGCGCTCCGAGGAGAGGTGATGGCCATGACACGACTCTCCGACCCGACGCCGCGCATGACTCTCCCGCGGGCCCTGCTCTCCGAGGCCCTGCGCCTGGCGCGCTCCCCGCTCTCGGCGGTGCACCTCGCCTGCGGCCTGGCAGCCGGTCTTGCCTGCGGCGAGTACTTCTCCGTAACCCGATGGGACCCGGCGCTGGGCGCGGACGCCTATGCCCAGTTCCTCGGCGCCCTCATGCCGCTCATGTGCGCCATCGTCTGCGGGCTCGCCGTGGACGAGGAGCGCGCTGCCGGGCGCCTCGCCAACCTCACGGCGGTCCCCTCGCGCGGGCGCGCCGTCGCGGCGAAGCTGCTCGCCCTTGCGGCGCTCGGCGCGGGCGCGCTGGCCGTGGCGCTCGGCGTTTTCGGGGCCGTGCTCGCCGTCGCCGGGCGCCTGCCGCTCGGGCCCGCTCCGCTTGCGGCCGCCTGGGCGGGCATCGTGCTGGGCAGCCTGCCCCTCTACGCGCTGGGGCTCGGCGTGGCCCTGCGCCTCGGCCGCAACGCCACCATCGGCGCCGGCGCGGCGGGGATGCTCCTCGCGTTCTTCTCAGTGGGCGGACTTGCGCACGGTCTCATGACCGGCGAGCTCACCGGTGCCCTGGCGACGCCCCTGAGCTGGGTGCCGCTCGCCTGGCCCGCGCGCCTGGGGTCGCTCGGGGTGGAGGCCTTCATCGACGCCGCACGCGCGGCGGGCCCACTCCTCACGACTGCGCTCGCTGGCCTCGTGCTCACCCTGGCAGCCGACGCCGTCCTTCTCGCCTGGTTCTGTCGCTTCGAGGACGGGAGGGCAGATGCGTAGGAGGCCGCTCGCCTCCATGCTCGTCCTCCTCTCCGCAGCGCTCGTCCTGACCGGGATGCCCTGCTCGACGCCGGCTGGGGGTCGGCACTGCGCTCGATTGCCGACCGCGTGCTGCCCAACCCTGAGATCGCTATGTGGGCGCCCGCGCCCGAGCCCGGCAGCCACGCGAGCTCCTACGCCGACGCCACCGGGGCGGGGACAAACTATGTCTACCTGGTGGACGCTGCGGACGACAGGGGCAATGTCCGAGAGCTCCAGCTCATCTTCTTCGGGCGGGAGTCGGACGGCGAGGGCTGGCTCGGGATCGAGGCGCGCGGCGGCTCGGGCGTGCGCTACCGCGCGTGCGAAGCGGCCGAGGCACCCGCGGCTGCGCGTAGGGCTCTGGACCGCTGAGTGCGGCGCTAGTACAATTCCGACGAGAGTTTCAGGAGGTCGAACATGGCGAGGATACTGGCAGTGGATGATGAACGGGCTATCCTCGACGCGCTCGCGCGCGTCCTCGGCCGCGACGGCCATGAGGTCGTCAGGGCGACGGACCCGACGGCGGTCCCGGGGATGGACCTCTCGCGCTTCGACCTCGTGCTCTGCGACGTCATGATGCCGGGGCTCGACGGCTTCGAGCTCGTGCGGCAGATCCGCCCGGACTTCGACGGGCCCATCGTCTTCCTGACCGCGCGCGTGGCCGAGGAGGATGCCGTGGCCGGCTACGGCCTGGGCGCCGACGACTACGTCCGCAAGCCCTTCGGTGCCGCGGAACTGCGCGCCAAGGTCGCGGCCCATCTACGCCGTGAGCGCCGGCCGCGCTCGCACGCCCTCTCCTTCGGGGAGGTGCGGATCGACCTCGGGGCGCGCGACCTCGCCGTGGGCGGCGAGACCGTGCCGCTCACGCCCACCGAGTACGCCATCTGCGAGTACCTCGCGCGCCACCCCGGGCAGGTCATGAGCCGCGCGCAGATACGCGAGGCGGTGCTCGGCTGGGAGAGCGACGCCGACGACGCGGCCATATCCATGCAGGTCAGCCGCGCCCGGAGGAAGCTCTCCGAGGCCGGCGCCGATCCGATCGCGACCGTCTGGGGGATGGGGTACAAGTGGCAGCTCTGAGGATCGGGGCGCGAGGTCGCGGGGGCATGCCGCTCTCCTTCGTCATCGCGCGCTACTTCGCCTACGCGTTCGCGGCGGTCGCCACGGCGTGGCTCGCCTCGCTCATGGTGCTCTCCGTGGCGATCAACGCGGGCTTCGTCTACGAGGCAAGCTGGGGGCCGGCCAATGCGCGCGAGGTCGCGGAGGGCCTGGCACGCGACGGCGTCTGCGGGCAGCAGGACGTGCCGACGGCCTACCGCTACCTCATCCTGAACAAGGACGGATACGTGCTGATGACAGATCTCGAGGGCACGCGGCTCGAGGATGCGACGGAAATGGCCAGTACGGCACTCGCCGCGGATCCGGGCACAGTGGAGATCGAGGGCGGGGGCTCGGGCCTCACCTACGCTGCGTTCCCGCTCAAGGGCGGCGGGGCCTGCGCACTCGTCAGCGAGTACCTGCCGCAGTGGGTCTCGCGCGATCTCGCCAGCCTGCTTCCCAACCCGCAGAACCTCATGCTCGTCGGCGCCGCTGCGGGAAGCGCGCTCGCGCTCGCGCTCGTGGCGCGCCGTGCGAGCCGCGTGATCTCGCGCAAGATGGCGCCGCTCGCGGAGGCGGCGGGGCGCGTTGGCGCGGGGGAGCTCGACTTCGCGGTCGGCAGCACCAACGTGCGTGAGGTGAACGACGTCCTCGCCGCGATGGACGCCATGCGGGCCTCCCTCGCCGAGTCGCTCGAGGCCCGCTGGGCCGCGGAGCGGGGGCAGCGCGAGCAGATGGCGTCGCTCGCCCACGATCTCAAGACGCCGCTCACCGTGCTGCGCGCCAACGCCGACTTCGTGGCGGAGGAGCTGGAAGACGAGAATGACAGCGACCTCTCGGCCGCCGCGCGCGACATAGCCGGCGGTGTCGAAAGGCTCGACGGCTACGTGCGCCTGCTCATCGAGGCCTCGCGCGGGTCCGGCGGGGCGGAGAGGGCCCCCATGCGGCCGGCCGAGCTCTGCGAACAGGTCCTCGCCGAGGCCGCCCAGATCGCCCGGGCGCGAGGCGTGACGCTCGACGCGGCCACGGGCCCCGCTGTCGCGGGCGCGCCCGAGGCCCCGCTCGACCGAACCGCCCTGGCGCGAGCCGCCGCGAACCTCGTGGTCAACGCCGCCGAGCACGCGCGCTCGCGCGTGGCGGTCTCCTGCGACGTCGCGGGCGGACACCTCGTCATCGAGGTGGCCGATGACGGACCGGGCTTCTCTCCCGCTGCCCTCGAACGCGGCTGTGAGCGCCTCTTCACAGACGACTCCTCCCGCTCTTTGCGCGACGGGGGCCGCCACTACGGGCTCGGCCTCCACGCCGCCTCCGAGGCTGCGAGCGCCCACGGGGGCTCCGTCTCGCTCGCCAACAGTCCCTCGGGCGGCGCGGTGGCCACCATCGCGGTCCCCCTGTGCGGGATCTGACGATTTCCTCGATGTCTACCTCGACTGCGATATGTCGCTCGCCGAGGCCGCGACGAGATGGTGTTGCGTCTGCCCCGCTTGGTGCTTCTAGCTCAAATTTGATCTGATGTAAGGCCCGTGCAATCCTGCATGGGCCTTTCTTTTGGCAATTGCTCGACTGATTCGTGGCTTGAAACACAAATTATCGAGTTGAGGAGACATGGGGTCATACAGCGGCTCTCAGAGCGCCCGCCGCACTCCCCCGCCATTACCCTGCGGCGTCCTCGTATAGAGCCCATCCTGCTTGGCGTTTCGTTGCAACAGCCCACTTGTCCACCGATCAAGTGAACTACTGGAATAAATACAGCGACACGCTTGTCCGTTATAGTCGCTATATCTGTGTTAATCGCCGCGATAAATACAGCCTGTACTCGGCTGCATACCAGCTACGCGTATGTAGATTCATATCGCGTTAATAAATCGGCTCAAGCGTGTGCAAAACGCGCAAGTAGCCGCAAAAGGCGATTATCGCGCAGGTAGATTTTTGGCACCCTGTTGCTTAAACAAAATTAAGCAATTGCTTAAAACAAAAAAGGTCAGGCACTAGGTGCCTGACCTGCAAACTTCTGGTCGGGACGACTGGATTCGAACCAGCGACCCCTTGACCCCCAGTCAAGTGCGCTACCAAGCTGCGCCACGTCCCGAAGCTTTTGTTTGTTGCTCTGCTCTCGCTTGCAACAGGGAGTATATTAACCCGAAACTTTGTCCTTGTGCAAGAACTTTTTTACAAATTTTGAAGCAAGTCCAAAATTGTATCTGCGAGCTGGGGTTTTGTTAGAACGGGAAGTTCTTGCGTAACCGCTTTACTCACGATCCAGGCCTTGTTGGTATCGGTTCCAAAGCCCGAATCGGCGCGTGAGACATCGTTGGCGATAATGGCATCGCAACCCTTGCGGTCGAGCTTTCGCTGTGCGTACTCCAGGACGTTATCGGTCTCGGCCGCAAAGCCGATCACGCACCGCTCGCCCTTTTGGCGCGAGAGCTCGGCCAAGATATCGACCGTCTCGACGAGCTCGATGCGATCCAAGCGTTCGTTAGACTTTTTGAGCTTATGGTCCGCAGGGGATACGGGGGTGTAGTCGGCGACAGCGGCCGCACAAATGGCCACATCGGCCGTCTGAAAGGCGCTGAGCGCTGCCTTCAGCATTTCAGCGGCGGTCTGCACGCGCACGCACTCCACGCCGTGGGGAACGTCGAGCGATGTCGGTCCCAGCACGAGCGTGACGGCGGCACCGCGACGTGCGGCCTCCCCCGCCAGGGCGATACCCATCTTGCCCGAAGAACGGTTGCCAATGAAGCGCACGGGGTCAATCGGCTCATGCGTGGGGCCGGCGGTAATGACGATGCGCTTGCCCGCCAGGTCTTGTTGCACGGGATTGAGCACCTCGCAGACGGCCTCGACGATGTCCTCGGGTTCGCTCATGCGCCCCGTGTCCACGTCGCCGCAGGCAAGGTAGCCACTGCCGGGTCCCACCACGTGGACGCCGCGCTCGCACAGCGTGGCCATATTGGCCTGCGTGGCCGACGCCTTCCACATGCCATTGTTCATGGCCGGCGCGATAACGACGGGCCGCGGTGTCGCAAGCAACGTTGTGGAGATGAGGTCATCGGCGATGCCGTTGGCCATCTTGGCGATGATATTGGCCGTCGCGGGCGCCACGACCACCAAGTCGGGCTCCTGCGCCAGCGAGATATGGTGGATGGGGTCAGACGGGTCGTCGAATAGCCCAACCGCGACCGGCTCATTGGTGAGCGCGCGGAAGGTGAGCGGCCCCACAAACTCAGTGGCATGCTCGCTCATGACGACCTTGACGTGCGCGCCGCGCTTTTGGAGCAGGCGCACGATATTGCACGACTTATAGGCGGCGATCCCGCCGGTAATGCCCAGCAGGATCGTTTTTCCCTCAAGTTGCATTGAATTGTTGGGTGCCGCCATCGTTTAAGCTTCCTTGCTCGGGAGCACCAGCAGGCGGTGGCAGTACGGGCAGTGCGTAATCTCGCTACCGTCGTGGTTGAGGTCGCTCATGGACGATGCCTGCAGCGCGGTGTGGCAGACCGTGGGGATGTTGCCCTTGATGGTCTCGACGGCCAGGCCGCGGAACTGCTTGAGCAGACGTTCGTAATCGGTGAGCACGTCGGTCGGCAGCGTGGCGGCAAGGGCGGTGCGCTCCTTGGTGGCGGCATCGATCTGAGCCTGCAGATTGGCAGCCTTGGCGCGGGCAGCCTTGGTATCGGCCTTCACACCCTCCTCGAACTTGGCGATGATGGCCTGCGCGCGAGCCTCTCGGTCAAGCGCTTCCTTATGGGCGACGACGACGTCCTTGCGGGTGTGCTCGATCTTGTCCAAGCGCTTGGCCAGGGTGGCGAGCTCGTTCTCCAGGTCCTGAACCTCGCGGTAGTCGGAGCCGTCCACGTGGCGCTTCTTGGCGGCCTCGATGGCGTTGTTGGTCTGAATCTCGGTGGTGTTGAGATCGTCGAGCTCAATGTCCAGATCCTTGCGCTGGGCGTAGAGCTTGGTCATCTCGGACTTGAGCTTCACATAGGTCTTGCGCTTGGAAGCGAGCTCCTTGAGCTCCGGCATATTGGCAAGTTCGCTCTTGTTGCGGGCGAGCTCCAAATCGATCTGTTGCAGCTTGAGTAGCGTAGCGCCGGCGCTCATAAGTTCTCTCCTTTTGTCACAGTCCACCATTGGCAAGGGTTCAGTATTTTAATCGCATGACGGGGGTCGACCCCGGCGTCAACCGCAGAGTTCATCAAGATATCCACGAACGGCTCCTCGGAGCGATCGTGGCCGAGCAGGATCACCGGCAGCCCGCGTAAAGCAAGGTCTTGCGCCACGTGATAGCCCGCCTCTCCGGTCACGATGACATCCGCAGCGGCGGCGATGGCAAGTTCGCCAAAGTCACCCAGCGAACCGCCCAAAATTGCGATGGTTCGGCACGGGTGATCGGCCTCGCCCCACACGCGCGGGTCGCTGCCAAACGCCGCTGCGGCGCGTGCGGCAAGGTTGTGCAGGCTGCAGGGGTCGTGGAGGGTCGCGAGTACGCCCAGTCCGCAGGCCTCGGGGTCGTCCTTGCGCTCCAGCGAGCTCACGGGCGCGGCGCCCAGCAGCTCACTTAGGCAGGCGCGCGCCTCGTGCGAGCGGTCTAGATTGGTATGGAGTGAAATAATGCTCACGCCGCAGCGGGCGGCCTCAAACAGTGCTGCGCTGCACTGGGGACGCGACGCATCCGCCGGGCAAAACGCCTCGGGTGCCTTGATGTAGATAGGATGATGCGTCAACAACACGTTGGCACCGGCCTCCTGGGCGCGGTGCACGTTGGCTTCGGTCGCGTCGAGTGCGCAGGCCACGCCGGTAATCTCGGCGGCAGGGTCACCTACGGAAAGTCCTACGTGATCCCAGCTCTCGGCATTTGCTTTGGGATAGCGTGCCAGCAAGGCACGCGCGAGATCGGCAACAATCATGCGGCACCTACGATCGAGAGCAGCGTCTGGGCAAAGTCGTCCAGATCGCCTGGATTCACGCGATCATCGAAGGAGATGCGCAAGGCACCCAGCGCCTGTTCGCGGCCGATGCCCATCGCGCTGAGCACGTGGCTCGGGTCCATGCTGCCACTCGAGCATGCCGAGCCTGCCGACACCTCAAAGCCGGCGGCGTCGAGCTTGATGATGAGTTCCTCGGAGTCCATGCCGTCAATGTAGATCGAAACCATACCCGGCAGACGGTCGGCCTGTGCGTAGTCGCCCATGGTGGCGTGAATGCGCTGGTGGGCCGTAAGCGTGGCGTAGAGCTTGTCGGAAAGGGCTTGCAGCTTCGCGCGCTCCTGAGCCACATGGGGCGTCAGAGACGAGGCGGCAGCGGCAAAGGCGAGCTGCGTTCGCAGGTCTTGCGTGCCGGCACGACGTCCGGCTTCCTGTCCGCCGCCAAAGATGCGCGGGCGCAGCGGCGTGCGGTTCTTAAGGTAGAGCGCGCCGGATGCCACGGGGCCACCGATCTTGTGCGCGGCAACGGTCATGGCGTCAACTCCCAGCTCGGTGACATCGAGCGGAATATGCAGATACCCCTGGATAGCATCGGTGTGGAACAGGGCGCCAACGGTATGCGTGGCCGCGGCAAGCTCGCGGATGGGCTGCACCACGCCGGTCTCGTTGTTGGCAACCATGATGCTCACGAGCGCCACGTCGTCGCCTAGCAGCTCGACAAGCGTGGCAGGCTCAATGTAGCCCATGCGGCAGGGCTGCACCAGGTCGACGGTAAAGCCGGCGGCACGCAGCAACGGCAGGTTGTCCAGAATCGAATCGTGCTCGATGGCCGAAACAATTACACGATCGCGCTTGCGATCGCGCTGACGAGCGCCCTCGGCAAGACCGAGCAGCGCCAGCTGGTTGGCTTCGGTGCCGCCGTTGGTCAGTACAATCTCGGACGGGCGGACGCGCGCGCCAAAGCTGCGGGCGATCTCGCGACGTGCAACCTCCAGACGCGCGGCAGCCTTGCGGCCGAGCGAATGCAGCGAGTTGGGGTTGACGCCGGCAAGCTCGCTGTCGTCGTACTCGCGCTGCGCAAGGAGCGCCTCGGCGCGCATGGGCGTCGAGGCGGCATAGTCAAGATTCACGGGTATGCGGTTTTGACCTGCGGTCATAAGGGTTTATGCCTCCTGTGCGGCCTCGTTGCCCAGCTTCTGCAGCAGCGCAACCTCGGCAGCGGGATCTTCGGACTTAAATACGGCAGAACCGGCCACGAGCACGTTGGCGCCGGCCTTGACGACCTCGACAATGTTCTTGGAAGAAATGCCACCGTCGACCTCGATGAGGGGCGAAACGCCGTGACGCTCGCACATGGCCCTGAGCTCGTGGAGCTTAGCGATGGTGCCCGGGATAAAGCTCTGACCGCCAAAGCCCGGGTTCACGCTCATGAGCAGCACCATATCGACGACGTCGATGATGCTCTCGAGCACGCACACGGGGGTGGCGGGGTTGAGCACCACGCCGGCCTTAACGCCGCGCTGCTGCAGATGGGTGAGCGTGCGGTGCAGGTGCGTGGAGGCCTCGTAGTGTACGGTGATCATATCGGCGCCGGCGTCTGCGTACCAATCGACCGTCTCGTCGGGGTTCGACACCATGAGGTGCGCGTCGACCGGTACATCGGTGGAGCGCTTGACGGCCTTAAGGATGTCAACGCCAAAGGTGAGGTTGCCGGTAAAGTGACCGTCCATAACGTCAAAGTGCACGTAGTCGGCGCCGGCGATCTTGTCGAGTTCGCCCTTGAGGTTGGCCATATCGGCCGAGAGGACGGACGGAGCGATTTTGATGGAACCCATGGTAGTAGCCTTTCTGCGCTAGTCGGTGAGTCCGTAGAACTCTTGCGATGGGACGCGGTCGGTGAGAATTTCGAGCGCCCTATCCAAAGTAACACCGTTGTAGAGCGTTTGCTCCACGGCAAAGGTGAGCGGAATGTCTACGCCCAGTGAACGGGCGAGCTCGCTGACGCTACGGGCGGCGACGGCACCCTCGACCACCATATGCGTGCGTGCCTGGTACTCGTCGAGCGACACGCCGTGGGCAAACTCGTAGCCAAAGGTGCGGTTGCGCGAATGCTCCGAGGTACAGGTGGCGATGAGGTCACCCATGCCGGCAAGTCCCATGCAGGTTATGGCCTGGCCGCCGCGGGCGTGCACCAGGCGGCTGATCTCGGCCAGGCCGCGCGTCATGATGAGGGCAAGTGTGTTGTCGCCCGCGCCAGTGCCGGCGGAGATGCCGCACACGATGGCGATGACGTTTTTCATGGCGCCGCAGACCTCGACACCGGTCATGTCCTGCGACAGGTAGATGCGGAATGCCGTGGACAGGAGCAGGTCCTTAAAGGTCTCCCCTATCTGCGGATCTTCGCTGGCAATGACGGCGGCAGAAAGTCCGCCACGGCAGATTTCCTCAGCATGGTTGGGGCCCGAGAGGGCAGCCACGCGCCGCTCGTTGCCGATTTCGCTGGCAATGACCTCGCTCATAAGCAAGCCGGACTCGGGCTCGATGCCCTTGGTGAGGCACAGAACCGGCATCTCGTCCGCGATGAACGGCGCCGCCTGGTGGCAGACGTCGCGCAGGTGCGTCGAAGGCACGGCAAATATGATGGCCTCGGCGCCGTCGAACGCCTGGGCTAAGTCCGTCGTGGCGACAACGTTTTCCGGCAGCAGGTAGTCCACCAGATAGCGGGGGTTACGGTGCTCGCCGTTAATGCCGGCGGCCGTCTGCTCGCTGTGGGCCCACATGGTCACGCGCTCGGCGCGCGCGGCGGCAAGGCCGGCGACGGCGGTTCCCCAGGAGCCTGAGCCAATCAGCGCAACATTCATGACTCTCTCCTACTTATCGTCGGGCTCGGTGACGCGCTTGGTAAACGAGAGCTTGGACTCCTTACCGGCCATGAGCTTTTGGATATTCGAGCGATGGGCCCACACCACGGTGATGCCGATCATCGCCATGCAAAACTTGAGACCCAGGCTGCTGTACGGAAAGACCGCGCAGGCAGCGATGGGAAGACCGATGGCGGCGGCAAGCGAGCCCACCGACACGTACTTGGTGATGGCGACGGCCACGATAAACATGCCCAGCAGCGACAGGCCAATGGGCCAGTACCAGGCAAGGATCACGCCCAGACCAACGGCGATACCCTTGCCGCCATGGAAGTTGAGGTAGGGCGAGAAGATATGGCCCCATACAGCTGCCAGGCAAATGACGCCGAGCATCCAGTCGCCGGGGGCTCCAGGCGCCATGATGTTCGGCGGAAAACCATAGCCCAAGTCGGCGATGAGCGGACGGGCGATAAGGACGCAGATGGCGCCCTTAAGGCAGTCGAGCAGCAGCGTGAGTGCGGCCACCTTGGGGCCGGCCACGCGCAGCGCGTTGGTGGTGCCGATGTTGCCGGAGCCCGCCTTGCGAATGTCCGTGTGGTTGAACACACGGCCCAAGATCAGGCCAAACGGAATCGCCCCGATAAAGAACGAGACCACGGCGCAGATGGCGGTCAGCAGAATCGGATTATGCATCCTTCTGTTCCTTCTTCCTAAAGAAGAGTCGGATGGGTGTGCCGGCGAAGTCGAAGGTCGAGCGCATGCGGTTCTCTACATAGCGCTGGTAGGTGTCGTTGACCAGGTCGCTGTGGTTGACGAAAAACGTGAACGTCGGCGGGTTGACGCCCGTCTGGGTCACATAGTGCATGCGCAGGCGGCGCTTGCCGTCCACCACGGTATGGCCGAACTCGCGCAGGTCGGTGAGGAACGTGTTGAGGCGCGAGGTGGTGATCTTTTGCGAGCGCGTCTTCTCGGCGGCGTCGACCATCGCCCAGATCTTCTCGACGCTGCGGCCAGTGAGGGCAGAGATACGCAGGTACTGGGCCCAGGGAGCCATGACGCCCAGACGGCGGTCGACGGTCTCCATGCAGGCCTCGCGCTTGCGGTCGTCGTCGAGCAGGTCCCACTTGTTGAGCAGCACCACGATGGCGCAGCCGCGCTCGATGGCAAGGCCCATGACCTTCTGGTCCTGCTCGGTAACGCCCACGGAGGCGTCGACGACGAGCAGCGCCACGTCGGCGCGATCGATGGCGCGCAGGCCGCGGACCATGGAGTAGTACTCGATATTCTCGTACACGGTGCTCTTCTTGCGAATACCAGCGGTGTCAACCATGCGGTAGTGCTTGCCGTTGCGCTCCACGACGGTGTCGATGGCGTCGCGCGTCGTGCCGGCGATGTTGGACACGATAGAGCGGTCGGCGCCCAGGATGCGGTTGAACAGCGAGGACTTACCGGCGTTGGGGCGGCCGATGATGGCCACGTTCAGCGCATCGGGGAACTCATCGGCGACCTCGTCCTCCTCCTCGGGTAACAGGGCCACGATGTCGTCGAGCAGGTCGCCCGTGCCGTGGCCATGCAGGGCCGAGAGCGGCGTGGGCTCACCGATGCCGAGCGAATAGAACTCCCAGATGCTGTCGTTCTCGCGATCGGGGTTGTCGAGCTTGTTCACCAGCAGAAAGACCGGCTTGTCGCAGCGCTTGAGCATGCGGGCGACCGACTCGTCCTCCTCGGTGACGCCGGTGCGGCCATCGACCACAAACAGGATGACGGCGGCTTCCTCGGCGGCGGCGAGCGCCTGGTCGCGGATGGACGTGGCAAAGACGTCGTCGCTCTTGAGCGGCTCGATACCGCCCGTGTCGACGATGGTGAACTCGCGGCCGTTCCAATCGGCCGTGTGGTAAGAGCGGTCGCGCGTGACGCCGCGGGACTCGTGGACGATGGCGTCCGAGGTCTGGGCCAGGCGGTTAACGAGCGTGGACTTGCCCACGTTGGGGCGTCCGACGACGGCGACGATAGGTTTCATCTGCTCTCCTTTAATGGGTAGGGTCAGCGGAATTAGTAGAGTCGGCAGGCACAATGCCAAGGATGTGCTCCAGGGTATCGAGCAGCTCATGCGGCATGGTCGATACCACATGAACCTCGGCGCCGCGACTGGTAAGGCTTGCGAGTAAATCGTCACGATGATACTCGTCAAGCGTCATGCCGTCAGCGTTGAACATGAGCTTAGGCACAAAGAGCATAACCCCAGAGAGGTCCTGCGGCAGCTGCTCCAGAATGTCACACGCGACGATGAGGCCGGTCACGTCTACGTTACCGCCAAAGTAGCGGTTCTTGATGGCTGTGACGGTGCCGCCGAGACCATGCGGCGACTCCACAAAGCGCGCCACGGTGTCGCGCGCGCTGGCGCCGGAGAGGCACAGCAGGCGCTGGTTGCGCTCGGCGATGCCAGCGCGGACGCGGGCCAGACGCTCGGCGTCGGCGGCAAGCACGTCGTCGGTCTCGTCCAGATACGAGCGGATCATGCCGATGCCGTCGTAGTACTGCGGATAGCCGTCGTAAAAGTCTGCCTCGGGAGGATCGATGCCGGCGTCCAGATAGAACTCGTCGCTCATCTGGAAGGTGTGGCGGCCAAAGCGTTCGTAGGCACGATCCTGGTAGGGACGGATCATGGCAATGGTCTCGCGCGCCAGTTCGGGCTTGTCGCTGTATGACCAGCTAAAGCGGTTTTGGTGTTTGGTAAAACCAAGCGGCACAATGCCCAGGCTTGTGATTTGCTCGTGCTCCTCGCAAAAGCGCAGGGTCTTTTCCAGCTCCTCGCCGTCGTTCATGCCGGGGCACAACACGATCTGCGCGTGAATCTCGATGCCGGCGGCCATGATGGTCTCGAGTACGTCCATGCCTCGCTGGGCGTTACGGCCCATCATACGACGGCGGACGTCGGGGCTCACAGCGTGGACCGACACGTTCATGGGACTCATGTTGCGCTGGATGACGTTTTGCACGTCCTCGTCGGTGAGGTTCGTAAGCGTGACAAAGTTGCCTTGCAAAAAGCTTAGGCGATAGTCGTCGTCGCGAATATAGAGCGTGGAGCGGCCGCCCTTGGGGAGCATGGTCATAAAGCAGAACACGCAGGCGTTGACGCAGGTACGCATGCCGTCGAAGATGGGGCCATCGAACTCCAAACCCCAATCCTCGCCGGGAAAGCGGTCGAGCTCGACGGGGGTGACGGTGCCGTCGCGCGGGTCGAAAACCTCGAGGTCGACGGTATCATCGTCGGCCTCCCAGAGCCAAACGATCATGTCGGTGAGCGCCTCACCGTTGACCGTGAGCACGCGCATGCCCGGCTCGATACCCACATCCCACGCGGGCGATTCGGGACGCACGTTCTTTACGAGCGCGCCCTCACCCGGCTCGGGGTCGCGGCTGCGCCCGTAATCGGCCACCTCGGCGGCGTATGCGGGTACGGTCTGGTCCATGGTTAGCGGCAAAGCTCCTTGATGCGCTCGACGGCGCGCTCGATGTGTTCTTGCGGGGTGGAGGCTCCGGCGGTGATGCCGATGTGGTGAGCGTCGGTAAACCACGCGGCTTGGAGCTCAGAAGCTTCCTCGATGTGATACGTGCGCTCGCAGGCGTCTGCGCAAATCTGCGCCAGGCGGCGGGTGTTGCCCGAGTTCTTGCCGCCCACGATGACCATGCAGTCGCAGCGGTTGGCAAGTGTGGCTGCTGCCTGTTGACGCTCACTCGTGGCGGCGCAGATGGTGTTGATCACGCGCAGCTCCTGCACGCGCGGGGTGATAGCAGCCACGACCTCGGCCAAGTTCTGCGCAGTCTGGGTGGTCTGCACAACCAAGCCCACTTTACCCTTGAGCGACAGCGCGTCCGCATCGGCAGCGCAGCTCACGACCTGCGCGTCATCGCCGGCATGGCCCAGGATGCCCTCGACTTCGGGGTGACCCGGCTCGCCCACGACGATCACGCGGTAGCCCTCGCGCACCAGGCGCTCGGCCGCCACATGGACCTTCTTCACGTAGGGACAGGTGGCGTCGACCACGGTAAGGCCGCGCTCGCGGGCAGCATCGATCACTTGCGGCACCACGCCGTGGGCGCGGATGATCACGGTACCGGTTGCGGCGCTATCCAGGTTCTCAGCCAGGCTAACGCCCGCCTCAGCGAGCTCGCGCACCACGATAGGGTTATGGATGAGCGGACCCAAGGTATGGACCTGAGTGCACTCCCCTGCCTGCGGCGCAGCGGCCAGCGCCATGTCGAGCGCACGCTGTACGCCGTAGCAAGTGCCGGCGTGGGCGGCGATCTCGATGGTAGGCGCGGTTGCCTGGTCGGACGCGGTCACGGCAGTGTTCGTCACGTTCTCGCTCATGGCTAGAACCTGCCCGGATGCTCGGCGCACAGCTCGTCTCGCATGGCGTAGACGCGGTTCATGGCCTCGGACTCAAACCAGGCCAGGCGCTCCGTGCGCCTAAGCCCGGCCGGCGCGTCCGAAAGCGAGACGGCCTTGCCGGCACGAATCCAGCACTTCTTGGGACGCATGAGCTTTTTGCCCGCGGGCGTGATGTCGGACCAGCCGCAGATGGCGAGCGGGTTGACGGGCGCCTTGCCCATCTGAGCGATGAGCGCAAAGCCGCCGTGGACCTCGGGCTTGATCTCGCGCGAGCGGATGCGCGTGCCCTCGGGGAAGATCAGGACGTCCTCGCCGCGCTGCAGCGCATGCTGGGCGGCGCGCAGGCACTTCATATCGGCAGTACCGCGCTCCACGGGGATGCCGCCAACGCGGCTAAAAGCCCAGCGCACAATCTTGCTCTTGGCGAACTCGGACTTAAAGATAGGGCGAATGCGGCGGCCGCCAAAGAACAGCGCCGTCTCCACGGCCAGCAGCTCGGCCATCGAGGTGTGGTTGCAGATGACCACGCTGCCGCGGCCGTCCTGGCGCTCAAACAGCAGATCGGCATCTTCGACCTTCCAACGCCACATGAGCTTGGAGAAGGCCCAAAGGATGGCCATGACTACGACGACGGTACCGCGGATGAGCGCCGGGAACTCGGCGTAGGGGGCGTTGTAATAGTCCTCGGGCGTCTGCTTAAACAGGCGCATGGGCTACCTCCTTTGGTTGATGAGGCCCTCGATAATGCGGACGACCTCGTCGATGGTATGGGCGGTGGAGTCGACGTGCACGGCGTCCTCGGCGGGGATGAGCGGGGCGACCTCGCGGCTGCTGTCGAGCTTGTCGCGCTGCTTAAGGGCGTCGAGAGTCTCGTCGACCTCGGCCTCGAGTTGCGCGGGCGTGAGCGGCTGAGCGTCGTTTTGGTGGCGCTGCAGCACGCGGCGGCGGGCGCGCTCGCGCGGGTCGGCGGTCAGGAAGACCTTGACCTGCGCGTTAGGGAACACGACGGTTCCGATGTCGCGACCCTCGGCCACGATATCGCGGTCCTCGGCGGCGCGGCGCTGGTGGATGAGCATGGCGGCGCGCACACCCGGGTAGGCCGAGACTTTGGACACGTTGGCGTCGACCTGCGGGGTGCGAATGGCGGCCGAAGCGTCCTGGCCGTCAATGGTCAGGCGCGTGTCCTCGCCGGTGCCGTTGGTAAAGCGAATCTCGATCTGCTCGGCGAGGGCGTCGATGGCCGCCTCGTCGTCTAGATCGATGCCGCGGTCGAGCGCGGCGAAGGTGACGGCGCGATACATGGCGCCCGTGTCGAGCTTGTTAAAGCCCAGCTGGCGGGCGATCTCCTTGGCGATGGTGGACTTGCCGGAACCGGCGGGGCCGTCGATGGCGACGATCATGCAATGCTTCCTTTCGATGGTTGACGTGCTGGTATGGTTCGTGGGCGCTGGGGCACGGCGGGTTGCCTAGCCCGTGTAGCGCTCGCGGTAGGTGTTGCGCTTGGGTGCGGAGCCGTGGCTGCCGTGGTGACGCGTGCGGCTGGCGGGCGTATCTTGGGGCTTGTCGCCGTTGCGCTTGGCGCTCGCCTGCTTGGGCGGGATGCCGCCGGCCTTGAGGATCTGCACCTCGCGGTCGGTGAGCTCGCGCCACGAGCCCTTGGCCACGTCCTTGAGCTCCAGGCCGGCAAAGTTGCAGCGGTGCAGACGAATCACCGGGTGGTGGATCTTGCTTAGCATGCGCTTGACCTGATTTTTGCGGCCCTCGCGGATAATGACCTCCACGGCGGTGGTGCCGGGCTTGATGCCTTGGGGAGCTACGGCCTCGGCCTCGCGTGCGGTGATGACGCGGCAGATTGCCGGCTGGCACAGGCCGTCGTCGAGCTCGATGCCACGGCGGAGCGGGTCTAGATCGCGGTCGGTCAGCTGCCCGTCCACGAGTGCCTGGTAGGTCTTGTAGACGTGCTTGCTGGGGTGCAGCAGATCCTGCGACAGGTCGCCGTCGGTAGTAAAGAGCAAAAGGCCCGTGGTGTCGCGGTCCAGGCGGCCCACCGGGAAGAGTCCCGGAAAGCGGTCGCGGGGGACCAGGTCGGCCACGCAAGCACGCTTCTGCGGGTCGCTCATGGTGGTGAGGTAGCCGGTCGGCTTGTAGAGCATCAAGTACACGGCGCCCTGGTTGAGCTTGATGGGCATGCCGTCGACCTCGATATGGTCGCGGTCGACATCGACCTTGGTGCCCAGCTCGGTCGCGACCTGGCCGTTGACGGTCACACGGCCGGCGGTCATCAGGTCCTCCGAACCGCGGCGGCTCGCCACGCCCGCGCGCGCCAAAAAGCGCTGCAGGCGCATGGTGTGCGGGTAGACGGGCTGGGCGTCGGACTCGTGCGTATCCGCGTTGGGCACCGCAGCGCCGACGCGCGTCTCCCCTACTTCGTTAGTCCTCGTCATGTAAATCCTCCGAGGTCTCGTCGACGACCAGGGTCTCCGAGTCCTCGACTGCCTCAATATCTTCAACATCGATATCGATCAGCTCGCGCTCTTCGTCCAGATCCTCGGCCTGTTCCTCGAGCGTGGACTGAATGCTGCGGCCGCTCAGGCGCTCACGGATAAATTGACGCGACTGCTCGTCGGGGGCAAACTGCTCCAGATCGGGCAGGTCGCGGGTGGAGCGCAGACCGAACTTTTCCAAGAAGGCATTTGTCGTGCCGTAGATAATGGCTTGTCCGCGCTCGGGGTCGCGACCGAGCTCGCGCACCAGGCCCTTGTCCACAAGCGATGCGATGACGCCGTCGGAGTTGACGCCGCGGATGCCCTTGACCACCTCGCGCGTCACGGGCTGGTGGTATGCGATGACGGCCAAGGTCTCGAGTGCCGCCTGCGACAGTTTTTGCGTGTCCCAGCTCAGCACGTAGGCCTCGACCACGTCGTGATAGGCGGGATGCGTAAACAGGCGCCAACCGCCGGCGACCTCGCGCAGCTGAAAGCCGCGGTTGGCCTCCTCGTACTCAACTTTGAGCTCGGCGAGCAGCGATGCGCACTCGCCGGGGGCGATATCCAGCGCACCTGCCAGCGCGGGTGCGCTTACGGGATCGCTCGACACCAGCAGGAGCGCCTCCAAGGCGCCTTTGAGACTGTTTGTCTCCAGCGTGGAAAGGGTTGACATGGTTGCCGCTCCTATTCGGTGAGCTCGGGGCCCTCGCCGGGTACGTAGGCCTCGGCGCCCTCGACGCGGTTGATGCGGATGGTTCCAAAGATCTCGTCCTGGCTCAGCGTGAGCGAGCCTCGCTTGGCGAGCTCGAGCATGGCCAGGAAGGTGACGACGAGCTGCTCGGTGGTGGCGTTGCCATCCAGCAGCTCGCGGAAGGTGCAGGTTTGGTGCGCCATGGTAAAGCGGTCGACCGAGGCCACAGTCAGGTCGAGCGGAACGCGATGCGGCGCCACGTGTTCGGCCTCCAACAGGAAGGTCTGGCGCTTGCCGTCCAGGTCGGCGCAAATGACGGCCAGGCCGCGCAGGGTAATGCCGGCCAGGTAGTCGGGCATAAGGCCCAAGAACTCGGGGTCGGGGCCGGCCACGCGCGGATGCATGCGGCTTTCGGCCTGCATGCGGGCACCGAGGGCCGCAGCCGCGCCCTTAAACTGCTTGTAGGCAATCAGGCGCTGGATCAGGACCTCACGCAGGGCGTCGCCGTCGAGCGTGCTGAGTTCCTCGAGGTCTTCGTCGAACTCGTCATCGTCGTCACCGACTTTGCGCGGTGCCTCCTGCGGTACCAGAGAGGCGGCTTTGATGTCCAAAAGGGTTGCCGCGACCAGCAAAAAGTCGCTTGCCACGTCCAGGTCCAGCGCCTCGATGCGCTCGGCCTCGGCAAGGTACTGTTCGGCCACCTCGCTGATGGAGATGGCGCCGATATCTACTTTTTGGCGGGTTACCAGCTGCAGCAGCAGGTCGAACGGTCCGCTGTAGACCTGCGTCGACACGCGATACGACATCTTCGACCTCCTTTGACGGCGCCTTCGCGGCGCGGTTTGGGTGCATGTTACGACCGTTTTGCACGGTCGACCTGTAAGTTTACCTTAGATGCCGGCGATTGCGAAGTTGAGCAGCTGCTCAGCAAGCGGATACACGGTAACGTCGAAATAGCGGCTGATTACATCGATGCCGGTCCACATAGGCAGCAGATACAGCACGATGATGAGGATGGGCATGGCGTATTGCTGCAGGCGGTAGTAGTTGGCGAGCGCCTTGCCTTTGAGGAACGGTACGATGATCGACGAGCCATCGAGCGGCGGGATCGGGATGAGGTTGAAGAACGCGAGTGACAGGTTGACAACGATAAACGTGGCGCCGAAGCTCATGATCTGTGACGCCAGGGCAGAGGAGATGCCGGTGTAGAGGTTGCCGTACGCCACGTGCATGAGTGCCGCGGCAAGGCACGCGAGTGCGATGTTCGACGCGGGGCCGGCCGCGCTCACCAGGACCTCGTCGCGCTTGGGGTGCTTGAGGTTGTTGAGGTAGACGGGCACGGGTTTGGCGAAGGCGAACACCGGGCCGCCGGCCGCGAGCATGAGCAGCGGCAGGATGATGGTGCCAAACGGGTCGATGTGGTTGAGCGGGTTGAGCGAGACGCGCCCGCGCGAACGGGCCGTCTTGTCGCCGAGCGCCCAGGCCGCAGCGGCGTGCGCGCTCTCGTGGATCACGATGCCCACGATGATGGCGACGGCGCTCTCGAGCAGGTTCATGAAGTAGCTGCTGGACATGGCGCTCCTCTAGCGGACGCGGCGCGAGGCGCGCGTGAGCAGGTAGTCGGCCGCAAACAGGATGACGGCGACGATGGCGTAATCCAGGCGGAACACGCCGCCAAAGGGCGACGTGATGACGCCATAGCCGGCGATGGCGCTCGGCAGTGCGCGCGAAAGCTCAACGACAAAGCCTACGATCTGCAGCTTGGCGGTGAGGCCGCTAAAACACAGCAGCACGGTCATCGCGCTCATAAAGATGCCGCAGATGCGACAGGCGATGGCGATGATGCTCATCGCCACGGCAGCGGCCTTACGAGAGTTCACGCGCGGTCTCCTCTTCAATCTGGGTGGAAAGCTCCAGCCATTCGTCCTCGAGCTTGGGCAGTTCTTGCTTAAGGCCGTTATATTCCCCCAGCGCGGCGTTGAACTTATCCTGATCGGCATAAAGCTCTTCGCTCGCCATCAATTCCATAAGCTCGTCATAGCGGGCACGCTTTTTGTCGAGCTCCGTCTCGATCTTCTTGAGCTGGTTACGCACGCCCTTGAGCTTTTTGTTGAGCGCAGCACGGGCTTGGGCCTCGGCGCGCTTTTGCTCCTTGGTCTTTTTGCCCTCGGCAGGCTTAGGCGCCGCGGCGGGGGTGTCGGCCTGGGCGGCGCTGGCCTTGGCGGACTTGGTCGTGGCCGGCGCGCTCTCCGTGGACGCCTCGGCGGCGGCGCGGGCCGCGAGGTCCTCACGCTTGTAGAGGTAGTAGTCGTAGTCGCCGTCGTAGACCGTGACTTTGCCGTCGCGGATATCGATGACGCGGTTGGCCACGGCGCGCACCAGGTGCTCGTCGTGGCTGATCAGCACGATGGTGCCGGGGAAGTTTTGCAGGGCGTTCTCGAGCATGTCCACCGAGTCGATGTCTAGGTGGTTGGTGGGCTCGTCCAGGCACAGGAGCGCCTCGGGTGCTACGAGCATCTTGGCGAGCGCCAGACGCGCCTTTTCGCCGCCGGAGAGGACGCGAACCTGCTTTTCGATTGCGTCGTTGTCGCTAAACAGGAAGGCGCCCAGCAGGCTGCGCTGCTGCGGCACGGTTCACTTGGGCGTGACGGTGTCAATCTCTTGCAGGACGGTATTGGACTCGGTCATGCCCTCGAGTGCGTGCTGGGCGTAGTAGGCTACGCCTACGTTGGTGCCCAGGTCCCGGGTGCCGGTGGTGGGCGGCTCCAGTCCGGCGATGATCTTCATGAGCGTGGACTTGCCGGCGCCGTTGGGGCCGACGAGCGCCACGTGCTCGCCGCGGTAGAGCTTGAGGTCGATATCGCTGTAGATGTGTTTGTTGCCGTAGGACTTGGAGACGCCCTCCAGGCCCACGACCATATCGCCGGAGCGCGGTGGGTCAGGGAACTTAAAGTCGATGTGCTTGTGGCCCTCGGGTAGGATGACAAGCTCCTTTTTGATCTGCTCGATCTTGCGGATGCGCTCCTGGGCCTGGGCTGCCTTGGTGGGCTTGTAGCGGAACTTGTCGACGAAGACCTGCATGTGGGCGATGTCGCGCTCCTGGGCGGCGCGCTTGGCGCGCATCTGCTCAAGGTTGTCCTCGCGCTGCTTGAGGTAGCTGCTGTAGTTGCCGGTGTAAGTGGTCACGCGACGATTTTCGAGTGCGGCGACGTGGTCGACGCAAGCGTCCATGAAGGCGCGGTCGTGGCTGACGATGAGGACGGCGCCGTCATAGTTGGCTATAAAGCCGCGCAGCCACTGGACGCTTTCGAGGTCCAGGTGGTTAGTGGGCTCGTCCAGAAGCAGCAGGTCGGGATGGCGCAGGAAGAGCTTGGCGAGCGCGATGCGCATCTGCCAGCCGCCCGAGAACTCGGAGCACGGGCGCTCAAAGTCGGTGACCTTAAAGCCCAGGCCGGACAGGATTTTGCGGGCGTTGCTCTCGAGCTCGTAGCCGCCCAGGTGCTCAAAGCGGTCCTGGACCTGGCCGTACTCGTTGAGGAGTGCGTCGACGTCCTTGCCCTGCTCGGAGAGCTCGGTGATCTGGGCCTGCAGCTCGTTGGCGCGCTCACCCATACGGCGGATTTCCTTGGCGGCAGCCATGACCTCGGCAAGGATGGTGGTGTCCTTTTGCTCCAGGTTGGTTTCCTGCTCTAGATAGCCTACCTGGCAGTCCTTTGCGTACTGGACCTGGCCAGCGTCTGGGCTGTCGATGCCCATGATGATCTTGAGCATGGTAGTTTTGCCGGCGCCATTGGGGCCCACGAGCGCAAAGCGTTCGCCGGGATTTATCTGGAAGGAAGCGCCGCTAAAGAGGACGCGAGCGCCGAAGCTTTTTTCGATCTTGTCGACCAGGAGGATCATGGTGCCGCCTTTGACCTTGTGTGCCTATATAAAAAAAGGGCCCAACTTGCGTTGGAGCCTCATTCAATGCTCGGGTGGAGACGAGGGGGATTGAACCCCTGACCTCTTGACTGCCAGTCAAGCGCTCTCCCAGCTGAGCTACGCCCCCGTGCGAAGAAGTACTATACGGGAACTCGGACGGCGATGCAAGGACAATTTTGGAAAAACTTTCCGGGGGGCGGGCGCCGGAGTCCCGCGGGGCCGGGCCAGCCTGCGGAGCGCCTGGCCCCCGCACGGCCCCTACGCCGGCCGACTTGGCGCGCGGAACGCGACCCTCCCCGCGCAACCGGATTTCCTATGCGTCGCCAGTCCCATTATCGGGTCCGATTGCGAACCGTCCCTCATCCGCGCCTCAGAACTATGCCGGTTTACTACGATGAATCTGGAATGTTCGACCACGCACGTCTTTTCGTTAACCGTCGGACTCTCTACCTGCTGTTTTGCAAACTGAGAACACGCGGTGGTCGAAGGTCGCCGATCCGTCGTAGTAAACCAGCATGGTTTTGAAATGGCATCAGGTTGATTTCACGCTGAAATGTCTTGAAGCCCTGAATTTAAGGCCTTAACTTTTTATAAAACACTTCTTATCTGCGACGGGCCTAGATTAGCTGTTGTTTAGCATCGAACTTGATCTTGCGTTGTGCGACTTGCTCGTGCATGGTAGTATTTCACGACGTGAAGCGAAGAAATTAGGCCTGAGTTGCCTTTGCTAGAATTGCATTCACCGTTCATAAGGGCTCTTGGCGCAACGGTCAGCGCAGGGGACTCATAATCCCTGGGTTCTGGGTTCGAATCCCGGAGGGCCCACCAGAGTATTTCGAGGCTGGGCATTACGCCCGGTCTCTTTGTTATTGGCGCTGCAGACTAGGTTTGCTATCCAGAAACGTAAAGTTATTAACATTCATATTCGTAATTAACAATGGGTATGTCGCCAAGATGCTGCCCAGTCAACACATGGCGTAAATCGATAGATATGAAAAAAGGCCCCAACTTGCGTTGGAGCCTCATTCAATGCTCGGGTGGAGACGAGGGGGATCGAACCCCTGACCTCTTGACTGCCAGTCAAGCGCTCTCCCAGCTGAGCTACGCCCCCGTGCGAGAAAGTACTATACGGGAACTCCCCCGCCGATGCAAGGACAATTTTGGAAAAGATTTTACGGTGCGTGGAACGGCGCGGGGCCGAAGGGACACACGATGCCCGAAATAGCCCGCGGGGCGCGCCCCAGGTGCCGCCGGCCAGAACAAAGCAATCCGCGGTGCTTCCGCGGGAGGGTTTCGTCTGAGCCCCTCTCCGCGCCTCCGGGTCAATTTACTGAACCGTGCGCAGCTCGCGCCAGCTGGTCGCTTCATAAACGGACCGGTTTACTACGACGATTCCCGGATTTCCGACCACACGCCTACATTCGCAAAACGGGCAGGCATTCTACCTGCGGTTTTACGAGCGACGAATTCGGTGTGCTCAGCTACCCCCAATCCAACGTAGTAAACCGGCGTGGTTTTAAAATGGCACTTAATTACTGCAGCATATAAAGTAGTAATAATGCTCACTTGAACATTATTACTTACCAATACCAAGCCAATTGCACAGAACGTTGGCTCGCAATCTGGTCTCAGCGCATCTCATCGCCTCGGTTTTTGGTTTGTAGCGCAACTCCAATCGCTCACACACACTGTGAATGATGGCATCAAGCTGATAGTGATCATTGAGCATGTCATGGGTTACAAGAAATACGTCGTATCCCATGCTTTGTAATGCTGTCATTCGTGCGGCATCGTGGTCCAGCACGGCGCCTGAACCATGGATAACCTCTCCCTGAAGTTCGATAATCACAGCTTTCATTATTATTGGGTTTACGATGACGATATCGCCGTAACAGATTTTCTGACCTGCGATTTTTCGAGCTGAATTCGACAGCGGTGTTAAGTCGTTGACGTATATGTTTTTAAACTCCGCTCCGCCAGTACGCCTCGGAAGACTTAGCAACATGATTCCAGCAACTTCTAGCGGGGATGCCGCAATACCCATTACCTGCCGTGCGGCTTCGTAGAATTGTTTTCCCCACATCTCGCCCTTAACCTTCGCTGCAAATTTGTGCAGTTCTTCTATTTCAATAAGAGGCTTTCTCATCCAGAGCGATGTGCCTTTTCCGTTTGCTTTATTTCCGGATCCGTCATTCTGCTGCCCACTTTGATCATTCTCGCTGTCCTTCTGGCTCGCCCGAGCATAGACTCGCTTCCATGGGGCCTCGTCTTGGGTTTCATCTAGTTCAAAAAGACTTTCTGTGGTGTACTGCTCTTCTTCTGATTTTGCTTGCTCAAGTGCCATGTCGACCGCGGGCGATGGTTTAAAAACCGAAAACCATCCGCAGAGCTCGTACATGGCCAGAACCAGGTCGCATGAAGAAACGCTTCGAGTCATGGTGAATAGCGTATGAAGAGGGTCTGTGACGCTAAAGCCCATGCCCGTGTCGATCGAGACCTTCTCTGTATAGGCGCTGTTCCATCGGATGGTCCGTCTTGTCTCGGAATGTAGGTTGCTTCGAGTTGATGCTGCTGTGATGACTGGGGTCTTGAGGACGTCGGTTACGAAAGGGGCTTGGGATAGAGCTCGCCAGCCTTCTTCGGAGTTGGGTAGGCGCGGGTAGAGGTCGCGCACCTGCGGTGGGCAGCGCCAATAGCGGAATGCGGTGTTTGCGCAGACGATTTCGTCCATTTGCGCCTCCCCTGGTATCGGCCGTAGACCGTGCGGTTGTGGTCGTGGACGATTATCTACCGGGGCATCATGCGGGTAAGTACCGGAAGCTGACCAAACGCTGACCAAAAGCTTGACGCAATCCGTTGAAAAGCCGCCATAGGCATGAACGCGCTGGTACAAGCTGTGAGCCAGCGGTCTCTGTCTCCACAATTGCACATAGATTACGCAGGGAATTCAATGAATGAACGCAGACGCATTTTGCAAAACGCGCAATGACGACACCTAAGGTGAACTGCGTAACATATAACGCCTTAGGTAACTTCGCTTCAATTTTGGTGTCAAAAAGAAAAAGGTCAGAGGCTTAACACCTCTGACCTGTGCTTTAGATGGTGGGCGATACAAGATTCGAACTTGTGACCCCATCCGTGTGAAGGATATGCTCTACCCCTGAGCCAATCGCCCGTCGCCTTTCGGCAAAAGAGATACTAACATAGCCGCGCGAGGTTTTCCAAGAACTTTTTGCCCCCGATTTTAAATTCGTGCGCGTCAGCCGCGCCATGGCAAACGCCGTAACCACTAAAATCGCAGCTCAACACTGCTTTACAGCTTGAACCACGACGTCTCGGGGTGGCAGCTTCGTCGATCAAGGCGATGCTGTCCAGATCATCGGGTAAAGTACGGGGTGCTTTCGGCACGATAGGGTCGGTTGCGTCTGCTGTACAGTTGTCAAAAGTCATACCTTGTGGATGTCCCTTTCTTCCAAATGGCAGCTATCTCAACAACGACATGCGGCAGCTAGAAGCATTGTACCAAGTAGGAAAAGCGTCACGGAAGCGGCGATCCAGTTGTTGTCGGCGGTCTTGGGGAGTGCCGCACTTGTCGCAGTGGCAGCCTTGGGCTTGGAGGCTTTGGCGACCGTGGTCTTGGTTACTGTCGTTGTTGTCTTGGTTGTCGCGGCCGCTGGTTTCAGCGCCGGATTTGTCGTGGGCCCTGTGGTGGGCTCTCCGGCAGCGGGGTTAGCATCGGCGGAAGGCTCGCCCGCCCCGCATCCAGGCACATCGCTCCCGTCGGTCTCCCCCGCCGGAGGCGTGGCGACATCGGGCTCAACCACCACATGCGGTGCCACTACCCCTGCAGCATCCATCACGCCACTAGCACCAAAAGCCCCGCCAGCAGGCGTCACAAACCGTGCGGACACAAGCGACCCGCCCGTACACGCAGCGCCGCCGTCGGCACCGGCCGCATCAAGCCACGAGGCGTCAACGGAAAGCCGACAGCCGGCCGCACCATCGCCAAGGCCCGCATCTTGCAGATACACACCGTAGGCGCGCACGCCCGCTCCGGACCCGGCGCCCGCGGCAACGATGCGCCCGCCGCCGCGCACGGCCATGTCGCCAGCGATCACGCCGGCGACCGCCTCGTCCGTAATATTGGCCACGTCTGCCCGGGCATCGACGGTGCATCCGTCCACCACGAGCGCCTGCGAAACGTGGATCCCGCACTGCGAGCCCGTCGCCGTCAGGGTCCCGGTGCCGCGAAGCGTCAGGCTGCCCCACACCTCCATGCCGCACAGCGTGATGTCCGCATCGGGCGCATGCGACTCCGTCACGGAGTTCTGCCCGGCAAGCGTCAGCACCAGGTCGCCGTCGGCGCCGATGGCCTCGCCCGCGTAGCCGTTGAGCTCCAGATGGTCGGCATCGGTCCAGGCCCAGCCGGGGCCCGACACGCCCGGCTCGTAGTATGTCGCGCCCGCGATGATGAGGCTCTCCGCGCCCGCAGCATAAGAAGGCCCGCCCAGCAAAACGCATAGGCAGGCCATGGCAACAATCGCAATGTAATGACGGCTGGTGTAGGACTCGGCAGCAAACATACCCGCTCCGATCTTCGCGGGAGCCAATAGAATATGCACCAGAAAATGCCCTGGTGGCAGCACTTATTAGTTTAGCGAGATCGATGCAGGAGCAAGGAGAAATCGCGTGGGCAACTCCCACAATTAGGTGTAAATCGTTTTGCCAGTCGGTGAAAGGAAGAATCGGCTTACAACCTCCGTTTCGATTCTTCAAAAGCGCAGGTAGCATCCTTCAAATTGACAGCATGATACTCCGAAGTGAATCTGAACTTGCGTCAAGACATCTCAAGCAATCTGAATTTCGTAATGTAGATGCGATGCAATAAGAACATATATTCGTTATGTTTGGGTGTTGATGATGGAGGGCTGCGTCGCGATTGAACTGCTCTTTCGGGCCTTCTCTACGAATTCGCTGATCCAAGATCTTGTTGTGTTCTTGAGGATCCGGATGTTTTCGGTCGCTTCAATGTCGATTTCCATCATTGCCCTGTCGGCGATGTCGTCCGGCAATGTCGGCAAGCCACTGGGAGCAGTCTCCCTGTACTTCTTGGCAAACATGGATACGTATCTTTCGACAAAGAACTTTTTGTCGCTTACGCTTAGCTTGGAGAAGTGGCTCATCAAATTGAAGCGGGAGAGGAGTTCTGCCGGGAAAGTTTCATTGATCTTCCCGAGGGGGCAGTTTGTCGTGAATACGATGATGAACCCGCGGAGATCGTGCTCCATCCCTTGGGAGTCCGTGAACGATCCTGTCTCGAGGAGATCGAGGAAGAAGTTCCAGACGGCGGGTTCAGCTTTCTCGAACTCATCCACCAGGAGAATTCCGGCATCGGACGAGTCGATCTTCTTTCCCAGCTCGCCTTCTTCGCTTCCCATGTATCCTCTCGGGCTGCCAATCAGGGAGTTTAGAGAGTCCTTGCTGCTGTAGTTCCCAAGATTGACTTTAGGGAGGGGCTGGCATGGCGCGATTGCCTCGCAGAGAATCTTGGCGACTTCTGTTTTCCCGACACCCGAAGGGCCAAGAAGGAGCAACGAGAATACCGGCTGCTCGTCGAGCGCGTTGAAGAGCCTGAAGCTGCGCGATCGGGATTCGAAGGAGCGTTTGAATTCGATCTGGCCTATGAGCTCGCTTTCGAGGGTGGTGAGGACCTGTTTGAATTCGAGTTCGTCGAGGGATACGAGTGTTCTCTTTACTCTTTTGTCCTTCTGGGCGTCCTTATCGATCTCGATGTCGCATTCTATAATGTCGTCGAACATGGTTCTCAATTGGTATGCTCCTTCGTTCACGGTTTTATCGTCTCCGATGAAGAGGGTGCCAAAGGGTAGCTGGTGGACGAGGAGCTCGAATTTCGATGCCAGCTGAAGATCGCCCGAGAGTAACCCCACAAGTGATGAAACGTCCACGACGAGCTTTTTCTCGGAGAGGAGCTCGGAGATTTGGTCGCTTCCGTGTAGTTCGAGAAGCGACATCAACTTGAAGCCGCCGTCTCCGAGCTGGTCGATCAGGGCTTTATACTGGGATTTGTTGTATGTGACGAGTTTGCGCATGGCGTTGCCTATCAAGCCTCGAAGGACACTGCCTGAATGACAGCAAGGATGTCTATGTAATAGCCCTGTTCTACCCGATTGCCGCCGCCGGTCATGGCGGTGGGTGACGGGTTCTTTCCGCATATAACAATGTCGTTCTGCGGCGTGCGTTTCGGGTCGTCTGGCTGTTGGAAGTAATCGAGGGGGCTCTTCATCTGGGCCGGGGTGATTTTCCCTTTGCATATCCCGACGATGCCGACCTTTCCGATGAGCAGGTCGTCGATTGTGTACCCGCTTTCGAACATTTCTTCTCCATCGAGGGGAATCTTCGCGTACAGCGGCGTTCTTCTTCTTGCGCGGTTTCCTCTGAGCTTGAAGGCTGCGCCGTCTCCTATGAAGGATTGCATCATGTGGCCGATGTCGAGGTCTCCGGCATCGGAGACGGTGATTCCGTCGAAGGTCCCGCTCATGATTGCCATGATGCCTCGAATCTCCTCCTCATTGATGAGCTCCAGCGAGACATCGCCGATGTATGCGAGGTCGCCTTCTGCAAGCGTTGTTCCGCTTTCGGGGGCTTTGCAATGCTCCATTATGTCGGCGAGCATCCGGCTATTTGTGTTCACGTATTCGAGGGTGTCCACGATCTTCTCTTGTTTTTCGTGCCTGACGCTTCCTTCGAGTTTTGCCCTGAGTTTCGTCAGAAAGGGAGGGTTGAGCTCCGCTTCGGCGTTCAATGATGCTCTCTTTGTCGTCCCGTTCTGGTTTTCCTTGGAGCTTGTAGTCTTGAGTTTGTTGTCCAGGAGCATCCTCGTCTCGAACACCTTCTGCTGATTCATGTAGTAGACGGTGAAGAGGCCTGGTATTTTATTTTCTGGCATAGTTCCTCCGCTCCTTTCCTTTAGCGTGGGGCTGTCGTTGTTTCCGCCCCTCGTTATCCGCGTACCATCCGTTTCACACCATACGTATCATTGCCACTCCGAAAAAGCAATCGGACCCACCATGCAGCCGAGACGGACAGAAGACCGTGAGCACGGCGAAGAAGACGTGACTGGCGCATCCTTCAATCTATGCAACAAATGAAATCAAGCCGGCACCGCGCAAGCGCAAAACAAGACCGCTGGCACTGAAGCGCACGGCAAGTGGAGCATCGGTGCTACTTCTGTACGGGATACCCAAATCGGCTCTCAAGCTCCTCCAGATTTCTCAAGAACAAACGCCTTCTCATTGATCCAGTTTTCGTTTCAACGTTCGTTTCTTCCAGTGCAGTCTTTATCTCAAGTATCCATTCAACTAAATCCGCCGATGGCACCCCACCCGGAATCCAAACGTTATGAAGATGCACAAAGAACTTGCGAAGCGCCTCTTGATTCGCCGCATCTTCTCTACAAAATGACTCGACAATGACTCTCGGACTAGCATTAACCAACACTTTGACATCGCGTTCTGCAGCATCGTTGAGAAGTCGAGCAATCTCCCTGCCCGTCAGTCCCTCCGCTCCCTCAGATATCATCAACTGACTCGACATCTTTTTATTCAGCTCTGTCCGAGCATAACGCTCAAGTTCTTCGGCGAGCGCCCGTCTTTTCCGCCTTTCGTCTGCACTAAATACTGGTCCAGAGAGGAGCTCAGAAGCTTTGTCTAGATCGGCATCGATCACTTTCTTGCAATATTTGATAAAGTCATTTTGCGAAAATGGACATTCCCATTTGAGGTCAGATAGCAGGTAATAAACCTCGAGCACGTCGTGCAAACAATCGACTGAATAATGTGCTCTAGTAACTAAATCATAGTAACGCTGCGCGAGGCCATCTACATTATCGTCATCAAGATCGTAAGCGCACCGCATACTTTTAGCGATCTCCCTAACTTCGAGGGTATCGCGGTTGCTCGGGTACCGTTTCCAAATGTATGTTTTAAACCCTTGTTCGAGATCTTCAATATCTACATCGCCTGAAGGGTCGAATGCCTTACCTATCACGGAGAAATCAGAGTATTGCTCGTAAAGAGACACTCTGCGATCGTATTCCAGCGCCTCCGGACTGAGCCATTCCTCTGGCTTTCCGTTTTGTGGCATGGAAGGTGCGTTCCCCATGGAGGTCAACAAAGCAAAATGGACTGCGTCCCGTAGAGCGTAAAACCGGTTTTGAAGTGCAATTTCTGTATTTTGAAGCACCTCAAGGCTGCAAATTCTTCTGATTAGCTCATGAGCACGAATCATTGCCCGAGCATTTACGCATCCGCTGGCCTCTACCCCCGCAAGTATGGCGCTATGCATATCAAGGTCTTCCGATGGGCGACAATCTCCCATGAGAATTTCTTTGGTCAATGCAGACGGGCACGGCTTGAAAGGATAGACTTTCCAAATTAGCTTTTCGCGTACGTCTCTATCGAACTCTCGCATCGATTGCACATCACTTCCTTCCCAGGCATTTGAAACCAGCATGACCTTCAATCCAAGTCTTTCGACAAGATCGTTCATCGTTCCGAATAGCGCCAAATCGTCGCTATGTTTAGAACGCCTCTCCACATCATCGAATACAAGAAAGTGCTTCTTTTTGAGCATTAGGCAGGCAACGGATTGTATCCCGACGGCGAGATTCACCGATAATCCCGTTCTTTTAATTAAAGCCCTCGAAATACCGTTGAGGGCGCCCCCTATAGTTTTGGCAGCAGCTTGCGCCTTCATACCTTTATCGCTAAGGTGTACAAGCGCCATCACAATACGTTCGTATAGATCATCAGCAGTGGCAATTCCGAACATGGAAACGCGGACAAGGTTGTATTCGCCCTTTTCGAGATACTCGTTGAGTTTCCCTTCGATGAATCGGGTCTTTCCCGATCCTCAATCTCCCTCAAGTGCAATTGCATATTGATTGTCCTTATCCTTGAGATAGGAATCAATATGATCGAGTAGCTGATCAGCAGGCTCTTTTGACCGGCATGTCTCCATTATTTCCTCCTGCATAAACTTATAGCGAAAGATTTCCTTCGCTGCGCTAGATCAAACCGCAACCGAGGTCGCCCCGTTCACAACAATGATGGCATAAGCTCGATCGAATGAGTATTTGAGCGCCCCCCAATATTCGCGGTACGGAAACGTGCAAATACTCACTCGATGCTAGATCTGCGCTAGCGGCCGAGGCCATCGGAGAAGATCCGTTTGTCGCGGGCACGATGACTTCGCGTCGGTGATGCCGCCCCTTGTGATTTCAAGCTAGTTCGCCGTGGCGGCGTTCCTACGGGGGAAGCGTTGCGGCTCCTCTTTTCTGAATCTGGCAAACCACCTGTAAAGGCGCGACTCTCTCAAGTGGTTGAGCTTACTCAGTCTTCCGCGCTCATGTTGGACGAGAGGCACCGCTCGATGCGGTCGGCCCATTTGTTCCTGCGATTGGCGTTTGCTTGCATCACCGCAACCTCTTTGAATTGGCGTTGCAGCATGTTTGCCTTAAGAAAAACAAGCTGTTGAGACGCACCCATTTATACGCTTACGAAACGGCAACCATCGATCATCCCTTATTATTCGGAGTTAGAAGTATCGCCCCACGACGCTAAGCCGGTGACCATCCAGTGACTTTTGACAACAAAATAGACATCGCCAATCTGATTGTCCAAGCATTCATCGGATTCTTTACCTTGGGGACCTTGATTGCCGCATTGCGGCAAAGCAGCCAGAACAAAAGGAACAGGGAGGACGACATCAAGCGGTATCAGCCATCCCGCATATCGGCATGGTACGAAGGGGGTCGAAACCGAACCGATCAGCCCAAGGACAATCGATTCGTCTGGCAGTTAGTCGTGCTTCGAAACGAAAGCGAGTCCCCCGTCTACGACGTAATCGTCACCTGTGTCGGGATTAGCGGAGCCGGCCCCTCTTTCAAAGGAGAGGACAACCGTCCCGCTTTTCCCGACCGCGTCTGCGTCGGCACGCTTCCTCCTGGTGCATGGTACACATGGCTCCCGACGGAAGGGCACGGAATGGGAGTACGCACGGCACCCGAAACGGCTTTCACCGACGCAAACGGAACTTCGTGGGTTCGGCGAGGCGACGGAAGTCTCGAGGAGATCCCTATGGAGCCGACCTCGTTCTACAGGCTGCCCCTCCCCTTGACCTGGTACGGATGCTAGAAGCTGACCGAGTAGCCCCTTGGCATCGTCGCTTTAAGCATTGGGTTTTCCGGACTGAGACGCGAACTTTCCCGGCCGTTCCGGATAACGGGAAAGTCAGAATCATTCGGGTTTGCGGGGCGGGAACGCGAGAGCGACTCCGCCCTTATTTTTCGATACACCCATAAATTGAAGCGAGATCGGCATCATCATCTCGAAGCACTTACTCACAGATCCATATGGTAAAGGTAGCAATTCACTACCTTTTATGCATAAATTACAGGTATCTTAATTAAGCTGTTAAAAAATAATCAACAGCTGTTCTGATTAACCGGCTAATACAACCATGATTCCAACCACTGGTTTTACAAACGATAAAGACCAGCTTCCAACCACTTATTTACCATTCTCGACAAGATAATCGAAGTCAATCAGCTGAAGCTGCTCTACGAACTTCTCCAAATACGAGACAACTTCCTCGTCATTCACGAATAGCGGCCTGTCCTGCGTCAGTCTGCCTGATTTGTCCTGCGGATAGCGGAGACTGATGCCGTTGTCATCGATTTCGGCAATGGCTTTTACAAAAGCACCCATGTTCTTGATGGTTGTATTGTCTTCACGGCACTTTTGCCCCGGAAACCTCGAGAGCAAGGAGTTCCACAGGTTTGTAAGGCTGTGGTCTTTCTTAGGCTTAGCCCCACATCTTTTTATCGCCCTCTTGATTGAAAGCTCAATACAGTGCCTTGTGAGGAACATCACCGGAATCGCGTAGGAATGTTCCAGCATCACATACATGCCCGGCCTGTCGGTCGCTCTCCTCCCGGCGGCCGCAAGCTCCTTGGCGGCATTGAGGAAGGATCTAATGAACTCATCGTCGAACCTGTCGGCTTTAAGCTCGTCTTTCACCAGGGCAGACGAGTCCAACAGCATGAAATTCCTCAAAGTGGGGTCATTGAAGCCATGCATCTGAGGCTTCATGACCTGTTGATCCTTGTATTTAGGGAACACATGGTCATTGAACACGCTATCCATCAGAGAATCCCTCCTGTCTTCGCGTCTATCCTCGCCCCCGACTTCGAGTCGATGAACTCGTCCACAGCCTCGCCATAATAGACCAATAGATAGTACATCTGAGCTGATGCGGTGCCCACAGCGATGCCAGAAACTCAGACGCCCATGAATGGCGGGGAAACGTTACGAGATGGATAACGCTCCAGAGCGCATAAGGTCCGGCTACTTTGCTCGACCGGCGACGAAGCCCCATTACAGTCAGAAACGAGCTATTCGATACCCCGTTGATGCATTTCCCGGTGTCGCATACGATGCAAGCAAGCCCGTCTGGGCCGCCGATCGGGCGCCCGCGTACGGCCGTCTTTCCCTGCCCCGAAGAGGTCCCGGGGGGTATTGCCGACGCAGGCGTCGCCGTTTCAGACGACTGATAGGAAACTGCCGGACCTCAGGGAAGATGGCCACGGCCAGGTAATGTGGGTGTCGCGGGAAACGGCTTCCGATCGACCGACGATTGGAGGATACCATGGCCAACAACGCAGCGCCCGCGAGGAGGGCCGTCCTCTAGCTCGATGTCGGGAAGTCCTTCCACTGGGCCTGCATGCTCACTCGGGACGGGCAGGTCGCCGTCAACCGCCCCGTCGCGAACTCCTAGCATGAGCTCGACAGGCTGTTCTCGCTTGGTGACCACCACCGCCCTTGTTGCAGCGGGGCTATTCACCAGGCAAAAGAAAAGCCGCCGTTAAAGAACGGCGGCTTTTACTCTCGAAAAGTTAATAGCGGCTAGAGCGTCTTGAGGTACTCCCCCAGCTCTTCCTCCCAGTCGGGCATGTGGAACCCGACCGACTCGAGTTTGGACAGGTCGAGCGCGGAGTGGACCGGGCGCGGGGCGACGGGGCCGGCGGCATTCGCGTAGTAGTCGGCGGTCGACACCGGCACGACCTTGTCGCCATTGCCGTTGGCGGCCTCGAAGACGGCGCGGGCGATGTCCGCCCAGCTCCTCACGGCGCCGGAGCCGGTGCAGTCGTAGGTACCGTAGGGGGCGTGCGAGCCCAGCACGTGGAAGATGGCCTCGGCCATGTCGCGCGTGAAGGTCAGGCGTCCCAGCTGGTCGTCCACGACGGTGACCTTGTCCAGCTTGTCCTCGGGGTCGGCGACGCGGTCGGAGAGGCCCTTCATGGTCTTGACGAAGTTGTGGCCCTCGCCGATGACCCAGGAGCTGCGCATGACGTAGTGGCGCGGGCACCCCGCCACGGCGATGTCGCCGGCGGCCTTGGTCTGGCCGTAGACGGACAGCGGGCTGAACGGCTCGTCCTCCGCGTGCACCTCCACGGTACCGTCGAAGACGTAGTCGGAGGACACGTGGACCAAGGTGATGCCGTGCTCAGAGCAGGTGCGGGCGAGCAGGGCGGGGCCGGTCGCGTTGGCCTTCCAGGCGATGGCGCGACCCTCGGGGGTCTCGGCCCTGTCCACCGCGGTGTAGGCGCCGCAGTTGATCACGGTGCCGTAGAGCGACCAGTCGTACTGCGCGTAGGCGTCGGGGTCGGACATGTCGAAGGTGTCGATGTCGCAGAAGTCGAAGTCCTTCGCCACGCCGCGCTCCTCGGCGAGCGCGCGCACCGCATGTCCCAGCTGGCCGTTGCAGCCGGTGACGAGGGTGCGCTTCGGCGCCATGGGGACGACGTCCTTGAGGTACGGGTGGTTCAGGTCGGCCTCGGATACGGTGGCCAGATTCAGCGGGATCGGCCACTGGATGTCGAGCTCGGGGTCGGCGAGGTTCACGAACGTGTAGGTCTTCTTCAGCTCGAGGGACCAGTGCGCGTCCACCAGGTAGGTGTAGGCGGTGCCGTCCTCCAGGGCCTGGAAGGAGTTGCCCACGCCGCGCGGCACGTAGATGGCCTTCGAGGGGTCGAGCACGGTCGTGTAGACCTTGCCGTAGGTGGCGCTGCCCTCGCGCAGGTCCACCCAGGCGCCGAAGACCGAGCCGCGCGCCACGGAGATGAACTTGTCCCAGGGCTCGGCGTGGATGCCGCGCGTGACGCCGCGGCTGTCGTTGTAGGAGACGTTGTTCTGGACGACGCGGAGGTCCGGGATGCCCAGCGCGCACATCTTGGCGCGCTGCCAGTTCTCCTTGAACCAACCGCGCGAGTCGCCGTGGACGGCCAGGTCGACGACCTTCAGGCCCTCGATGCCGGTCTCGGTGACGGAGAGGTCCTTCTCGAATGCGATGTCTGCCATGTCTCTGCTCTCCTTACTGCCCCTGCGCGCGGTAGCGGGCCTCGGTGGCCTCCTTGGCCGGGCGCCACCAGGCCTCGTTGGCGACGTACCAGTCGATGGTGGCCCTGAGGCCCTCGGCGAAGTCGGTGTGCGCCGGCCTCCAGCCGAGCTCGGTCTGCAGCTTGGTGGAGTCGATGGCGTAGCGGCGGTCGTGGCCGGGGCGGTCGGCGACCCAGTCGAAGTCCTCGGGGTCGCGCCCCATGGCCTCCAGGATCATGCGCAGGACCGTGATGTTGTCCCTCTCGCCGTCCGCTCCGATGAGGTAGGTCTCCCCCGTGCGGCCCTTGGTCAGGATGTCCCAGACGGCCGAGGAGTGGTCCTCGGTGTGGATCCAGTCGCGGACGTTCTCGCCGCGGCCGTAGAGCTTGGGGCGGACTCCGTCGATGATGTTGGTGATCTGCCTGGGGATGAACTTCTCCACGTGCTGGTAGGGGCCGTAGTTGTTGGAGCAGTTGGAGATCGTTGTCCGTAGGCCGTAGGTGCGGGTCCATGCGCGCACGAGCATGTCGGAGCTGGCCTTGGTGCTCGAGTACGGGCTGCTCGGGTGGTACGGCGTCTCCTCGGTGAACTTGGCCGGGTCGTCGAGCGCCAGGTCGCCGTAGACCTCGTCGGTGGAGACGTGGTGGTAGCGGACGCCGTATTTCCTCACGGCCTCCAGCAGGCGGAAGGTGCCCTCGACGTTGGTGCGCAGGAAGGGCTCCGGGTCGGCGATGGAGTTGTCGTTATGGGACTCGGCGGCGTAGTGCACGATGGCGTCGTGGCCCGGGACGAGCCTATCCAGCAGCTCGGAGTCGCAGATGTCGCCCACCACGAGCTCGACGCGGTCGGCGGGAAGGCCCGCGATGTTCTCGGGGTTGCCGGCGTAGGTCAGCTTGTCCAGGACGGTGACGTGCACGTCGGGGTGGTTGTTCACGACGTGGTGCACGAAGTTGCTGCCGATGAAGCCGCAGCCGCCCGTGACGATGATGTTCCTGGGCTCGAAGAGCTCTTCAGACATATCTGTATCTCCCATTGAATCGTTTAGTACTCGCGCGGGCTGTTGACGATCTCGCCGGCGGCGACCTTCTTCAGGTGCTGGCCGTAGACCGACTTGCCGTAGGCCGCGGCCGCCTCCTCCAGCTCGGCGGTCGTGATCCAGCCGTTCTCCCAGGCGATCTCCTCGGGGACCGAGACCGGCAGGTCCTGGGAGTGCTCCACGGCGCGGACGAACTCCGCGGCCTCGTGCAGGCTCTCCATGGTGCCGGTGTCGAGCCACGCGTAGCCGCGGCCGAGGGTGACCACGGACAGCGTCCCCTCCTCCAGGTACATCTGGTTGAGCGTCGTGATCTCCAGCTCGCCACGGGCGGAGGGCTCGACCTCGTGCGCCTTGGCGGCCACGTCGCCCGGGTAGAAGTACAGGCCGGTGACGGCGTAGGAGCTCTTGGGCTCGGCGGGCTTCTCCTCGATGGAGACAGCCCTCCCCTCGCCGTCGAACTCCACGACGCCGAAGCGCTCGGGGTCGTCCACGTGGTAGCCGAAGACCGTGGCGCGGCCCGACTCGGCGTTCTGGACGGCGCGCGTCAGGTGGCGCGACAGGCCGTTGCCGTAGAAGATGTTGTCGCCCAGCACGAGCGCGCAGGGCTCGCCGCCGATGAACTCCTCGCCGATGGTGAAGGCCTGCGCCAGGCCGTCCGGCGAGGGCTGCTCGGCGTAGGAGAGGTTCACGCCGAAGCGCGAGCCGTCGCCCAGCAGGCGCTGGAAGTTGGGCAGGTCGGTCGGCGTGGAGATGACCAGGATGTCCTTGATGCCCGCCAGCATGAGCGTGGACAGCGGGTAGTAGATCATGGGCTTGTCGTAGACCGGCAGCAGCTGCTTGGAGGTCACGAGAGTGAGCGGGTACAGTCGCGTGCCGGACCCGCCCGCGAGGATGATGCCTTTCATTTAATCTGTCCTCTACAATCGAAATGCGCTTTAGATCGAGTGATAAATAAGACTTGGGTATCCTATTTTGCTAAACCCCCTCATTCTTAACGAAATAGGCAAGGTAATGACTGCGGAATATGGCTAGCTGAATTGCCCCTTCCATTTTTCAATGCTCGACCAAGGGAGATTGATTCCGGTTATTTCAGGTTGGTTAATCCAATCAGCCATTTTGAGTAAAAAGTCATCTTCTCGTTCGAAAACAGGAAGTCCGGTATCTTCACCGATGATCGCGTGCCAAATGTTGGTAATGGACTCACTTTGCTTTAACGCTATGAAAAGCGCCAGTATCGAAAATCAATTTATAATCCCACAATGATGTGAATTCGTTCGGGCAAATAACGACCGCAAAGTGATACAAGCGAATAAGATCCGGCAAGAGTTAGCGCCCAAACAGCAAATGTCGAAACACCAAGTGGAATGACGAATAATCCAAGCAGTTTCCAAACGGCCTTGAGAACAAGTATATGGCAGAGGTAGATTCCAAAAGAGGCGTTCCCAAGGTCAACAAGCAAAGTAGAAGATAATCGCGACTTGAATGATCCCGGAACCGCCATAAGAAGCGCGATCACAGCTAAAGAGGTCGCGGCAGAACCGAGCTTAAGCTGAGTTGTGGCCATATTGAAATCGCCAGTCAAATACCACCAGAAGCCTGCGACCTCCTGAATTATTAAAAATATAAAGAGCACTGCAACAAGCTGAGTGGTTCGTCCTTCAATGAGCGCAGCCCAACGCCTCCAGTCGAGACCGAAAACATAAAAGATGAGCCACATGGGGCAGAAAACCTGTATTAGAGGCAATGCGATACCGGCAACGGCAGCGAGCTCCCTTAGAAGCAAGCAAGCCGGTGTCACACAATAGACAAAGAACCTATACCGTGAAAGGAGCCTGAACAGTACCGGAGTAAGCAGCACAAGCTGTGAATGGACCAATAGATAGTACATCTGAGCCGATACGGAGCCCACGGCGAACGCCAGAAACCCAGACGCCCATGAAGGGCGGGAAACGCCGCAAGATAGATAACGCTCCAGAACGCATAAGGTCCGGCAACCTTGCTAATGCGGCGTCGAAGACCCCCCCCCGCATTAAATTTGCGCTCGTCGGTAAGAACACCGGATAAAAACAAGAACAACGCAACAGAAAAGTTGAGGAATGGGCGAATGGCGACCGACGCGGCACATTGAGGAAGACAGTGGATAAGCACCACTGCGGAAATCGCAAGCCCACGAAGAGCTTGAAGGTAGCGATCCTTGGCCATCTAGGCTCTCCTTCCAACGAGTCTCTTTAGTCGTCGTTTAATACCACCAAGCTTGCCGCGGACACGCTGCCAGAGAGTGGGACGGAAATCCCACTTGTCCATGAGATCTGGGATGGAAAGCCCGGCAGACACGTCGTTCAAGAACTCGTCGCGCTTTGGATAAGGCGTGACAGAATGGACGAGGCTAGGGTTGCCCGCGATTACCCCATCAAGCGTCGCCGGACCGTTTGCAGTAAGCCCAGAAATAGCCTCGAATGCCCGCACGCCCTTCTCGGTATTGCATAGGACGGCAGATACGCCCTTGGAGTTGTCGACCTCGGGATGGGTATTCTGGAACCCCCAGAAATCACCGAGCGTGATATCGGCGCCGCTGGAGCGCTTTGCTGGACATGCCAGACAGGACGAACGAAGGCTCGCATTGGCCAGAAACGCTTTCATGTACCAGTCTTTGCCGAATATCTGGGACTCGGTGTCCCCGGTGTTGTCTTTCTCCGCTATGTGCTTGTACATAGCGGAGTAAGACAACCATCCGGTTGTCTTACTCCGCATATTGACGTCGCAGACGTCCGACCCGAAGGCCTCACCACGGTAGTCGACCCAGCGCGACCAGAGCTCTGGAGACGGAACACCGTGGCAGATGACGTCGACGCCGAGGAAGAGGTCAGAGTCGGCGAGTTTCCCCAGGTATGAGCGCATGCCAGCCACCTGGCATGCAGTACCGGCAAAGAGCGCCGGCCTGCCTTCACGCAGGGCAGCGCGGACGCCCTCGAAGACGCCGCGGCCAACCGCGCTCTGAACGTATTTCGAGCGCATAACGGCGCCGAGCGCCGGCCTGTCCTCCACGAGCACGTGACGAAGCTCGCGGCAACCGTCCGTCCACGCGGCGCCCGCCACAACACCGCCGCGCGAGAGAGCGTCACCGGCGAGTAGACCGAACACGCCGCCCGACGACGATCTATCGAGCAAGCCGACGTCATGAGCCTTCGCCCAGAGGGCGAACTCGCACCCGTCCTCCCCAGGGGCGTTGAGCGCCGGGCATACGGCGTCGCACGCCCCGCAGCCTACGCACCCGGAGGCGTCGACGGTGGGGTGTAGGAAGCCACAATCATCGGGTTCCATGGAGATGCATGACTTGGGGCAGCGGGCAGCGCACGCGCCGCAGCCGCAGCAACGGTCGCCAAGCGAGACGACCCTCGGGGATTTCTCGGAATCATTCATGATGGACCCTATCTAAGGAACGGGAGACGAGAGACGACCGCGATACGTTCGTCCTTCGTTAGGACGGCGAGCCAAAGGGCTATGGCGAAAAGCGCGCTGTAAACGGCGCCCCACTCGAGGAACGCGGGCCATCCGTTGACGGGCAGGACCGCCGTGCCAGCGAGGCAGGCGACGGTGACGGCAGCCCAGGCGAGCAGCACCGGCAGGTTCCGCTTCCAGAAAAAGAGCATGTCGAGACCGACCCGCTTCTGGTAGTACCAGTTCATCCACAGTCCGTTGCCGAGCACGATGCTGACGACATAGGCGATCGCGGGGGCCCACGGCCCCAGCGCCGGGGCGGCCGCGGCGGTGAAGGCAACGTTCCCGACCGCCATCGCAAGGTAGACGAGACTCCTGGCGTGGTGCATGTTCTTGGCCCTCTGGATCTCGATGCCGACGTTCTGACAGAGGGGCACCATGACGGGTAGCGTCATGGCGAGCACGAGCCAGTAGGCCTCGGCGAAGCCCGGGCCCGCCCACCTCGTCACGAAAAACTTCCCGAGAATAGCGAAACCTCCGTACACCCAGCAAAACAGTACCATCTGGTAGCGGCCCACGCGCGTCATAAGGCGAGTGAGCTCGGCGTTGTCGTCCGAGGTGGCGACGATGCGGTTGACCTTCGGAATGAAGACGTTCGACATCGTGGTGGAGAGCGAGTAGAAGACCTGGCGGATGTTCACGGCCACCGCGAACAGAGATACCGCAGTCGCGCCCGAGATGGCCCCCAGCATGATGTTGGGCACGCTCTGATTGACCATCTCGCAGACCTGGTTACCGAAGATCCAGGCACTGAAGGCGGCGATGCCGCGCATGACGCCCCAGTCGGCACCCCTGAGCTCGAAGCGCATGCCCAGCACGACGATGGCGTAGCGCGCGTTGAGGGCGAGCAGGACGAGGTTCACCGCGAGCTGTGCTAGGGCAACGCCCACGGGCCCCATACCGGCGGCCAGCAGGGCCCAGGCGCACAGCGGCGTCGCAAGCGTGGTGACGAGCTGCCTGGTCTGCTGGTAGACGAAGCGCTCGTGCGCCGTGATGTAGGAATTGAACACGACGGTGAACAACGTCGAGGCGACGTTGAGCGTCATGATGGCGAGCAGCTCCCGGGCGAGCGAGACCTGCGCCTCGGTGAACCCGGCCGAGAACACCGCGCCGGCGTTTGCGGAGAAGCCCATGCCGAGGGCGACCGCCGCGGCTGTGACGGCGACGTAAAGCGTGAGGTACATGCCGTTCAGGTGCCGGATGTCGCGCTCGCCGCCGTGCGCCACCGTCTGCGTGTAGAAGCGCACGTAGGCCTCGGAGAAGCCGAAGGACAGGAGCGTCAGCGAGAAGACAAAGGAGTTCGAGCTCTGGAAGACGCCGTAGTCCGCCTGCCCCACGTAGGACAGTAGCATCGGCGTGTAGACGAGGTTGACGAGGTTCTTTGCGAGGATGTTGGCGTAGCCGAGGAGGGCGCCCGCCTTACGCTGGCTAGCCACGGGCGGCCTCCGAGGGAATGCTCAATCCACATCTATCGAGGAATTCAACAACGATCTTCCTCTGAGCTGCCAACCTGTCATACGCCTTTGAATAGTCACTCTCGAGCAGTTCCGAATTACATACGGAAAGAATTGACCGCTCAACGAAAGAAACACCCAGCTCGCTGGCTAGCGTGTCGAATCGGCTGCTCATGTCTGGACCAGTGGACTCACGAGGGCAATAAATCAGCGGCTTCCCGAACAAGATCGAGAAAATTGATCCGTGATATGAATCTGTCGCTACAAGCTTTGCGTGACGGACGGCATAGAGGAACTCTGAAGGCCCGAGGGCGTAGTAGCGCGCATCCCCTAGTAAATCGACCCTCTTGCAGCTAAGTGAATCACAGATTTCGGCAACCCTCTCTTCGTAAGCTGCACTCCCGAGGAAGTACGTCAATACATAATCATTTGGAAGCCCGCAGTGCGGCTCTTTTTCATACCTTTCCCACCAGGAGCCGTCAAACATCAGTGTTGGGTCAATCAACACCTCGGCCTTTAAGCCGTACAGACTGTTTATAAGCTCGGCGCTCTTCTGCTCACGAACGGACAGCCTATCAAACCCGTCGAAATAGCCGTGGAACAGCTCACGCTTCTCCTCGGGAATCGTCGGAGCTGCCAAGCTTGGCGAAAAAGCAATGCGCTTTTCTCTTGGCGAAAACGTGAGAAACATAGTGGAGTTAGCGTCAGGGGAATACGGAGACCAAACTTGGTCGCTCCCAGCAACGAAAAAGTCATAGGATTTAATGTCACGTGGAGGGTTGGAATCAGATATAACCTCCCGGCTAAAGGAAATGTTACGGGAATTGAAATCCTCAAACGAACGATGCCTCTGGATGTGGGCAACGGCAAGCCCCTTTGGAATGAGCGAAGCCAAAGACTTGAGCTTGTATTTGGCAGATCTCGAGTCCTTCTGTCTGAACGTAAGGACATCTGCACCCGAGAGTTTGAGAGTTTCTTGGACAGCAAGGTCCTGGAGCCTCTGCCCATAGTTGTCCCCATGCGTAAATGTGGAAATGCCTATTTTCATGTTCAAACCTGTTCTTCGTCTCTATCAATAATCAAATAGTCTGCAGCCGAGGAATTCCACGACCAAGCCAGCGCTCCACAGAGCAGCAGTAGGCACAAGCAGCAGTTCACCCTTGTAAAGCACTGCGTATACAGAAAGGTAATAAGAATTGTTAGCAAAAGGAGCAAACGAACAATCCGGCCATTAGATCCTTTTTCCTGCTCCATAAACTCACTAACCACGGAGTGGAAAAACGCTACATACGCTGCCGTCTCCCAAACCCCCATGAGAATCAAGAAAGACCCCATATCCGCTTGACCAAAGTGGTTAAACGACATGAACCCGGACGCGTAGAAGCTTGAGGCTCCAAGACCCTCTCCGAGACTCCATGTAGCCGGTCTCAAGAGAGCGAAGCCGATGATAGCAATCCTCTCGTTACTGCCGTCGGCAGCAGTACCGACGGAAGCTGAACTGCCAACCATATCGAACAGACCAAACACTTGCGTATCCACGAGGATCTGGAACGCAGGCACCAAGGCGTATGCAATTGTCAGGATAAAATACAAGGCGACAAGCCAAAAGAAGGGACCCGAAACATCCGCTTCTCCTCTCATGACTGAAATAAGCCAGAACATCACTAAAACGAGAGGAAGGATTATGAAGAGCGCCTTATTATCGTTGAGTGTCGCAAGATAGAAGGACAGGACGATAAGGCAGACGTTGTAAGCGATGGCAAGGGATGGCCAGAGAGGACCCCGAAGCCTCCTAATCCAGACGAAGTTGTAGAGCACGACGAATGAAGTGTAAAGGGCCACCGCATGGACGGACGCATAAGAGAACAGGCCGGAGATATTGTCCTCGAAGTAACTGATGTCGTTCGTTGTCGCAGCGATCATCCCATGGGTAGAGTACTGGATAAACATGATCGCCATATTGAGAAGCAATATGGCGTTGAAGACCGGAAAACCTGCATCAAAGAGTCCAAGAAGAAAATCCCTCTTGTTAGTGACCAAAAGAAAGAAGTAAAGCGTATAGACAAACGGGTAGAGGAGCAGCAAAATATTCGCCCTAAACGTTTCCATATTGCCACCCAAGAGGGCACCAGACAGCCACCCTGCAACGGTAATCAGCCCAAGCAGTAGCGCTCTACCGCTATATTTCCATCCGGAGAAGAGCGCCCTCACGCAAATCATGCCGGTAATTACCCAGTTGAGGTATCGCCCCAGACCATAGTACTCAAGGAAGAAAACCTGCGCCAAGATACCTATAACGATCGTCGCATCCGCCAGGTCACCCATGCAAACGGTTAGAACGCCTTGCTTATTAGGGAGATACCAACGACCTCTTCGACCAGCCCGCTCCTCCGCTTTATTTATAACGAGCCTCGCATGCCTATGATCTTGCATTGAGTACCTCCAGCAGCACACGTTCAATCAGCCTCGTGTGTATGTGAACTCCCGTGTTGAGACCTACCGAGGAGCATGGAAGCAGGTCTACGATCTCATCTGAATCGACAAGATCGAGCGGACCAGGCTTTCCGCTCCTGAAACGATTGACCTCCCTGATAAGCCGGCTCTTATCCCTAAACAGCCCGATTAGCTCCTCCTCGTTATTCAGCACCAAACCGGACCCATGCTCAACGACAAAGTCGGCGACATTGCCTGCACATGCACTCGAAATCGTATAAGCGTTTGCGGAGTAAGATTCCATACAGGTGTAGCTATAGGTCTCTGGACAAGATGGCCACATGACAACGATGGCAATCTCGCACTCCCTGAGAGAGTCGGTCATGGCATTTGGGTGCTTCTCATCAAATTCGACAAACCGCTTGTTCATCCCTGGATACATATCGTTCGAGCTGTTGAAGACGAAGAACTCGTACTCTTGTTCATCGACCGCAGATACGAGGCGAAGCCAGGTCTCCCAGCCCTTTGTCTTCCTCGGCATCCCCAGAAAGGCAACCCTGATGCGCTCCCCTGCGTTCAGAGGACGTCTGTTGCCCAGATACTCTCCAAGCAGCTTTTGGTGCGGTATTACATCAACAAGGCCCTCGTATTGGGGCCTGAATGAGAGAAACCGATTCTTCGTATAGGTCGAAGGTGCAACAAAACGGAGATTTTTGATGGAGTCAAACAGACCTTGGATCTTCGACTCCACACGAAGGCTGTTACTGAAGTGGGGGCATTTCTCGCAGGGAGCGTCGCCGAGCCTTGAGCTGTCACAAAAGCCGCTCCTATTTTGGAGGTTATAGCTTGTACAACACAGGTAATAGTCGTGGAGAAAGGCCCTGACCGGTGTTTTGCCTGTAACTTTTAGCAGTTCGGAGACTTTCTCAAGGCTCACGTACAGAAGGTGGTGGATATGAAGCTCAAGAAGGCTGAAGCCGCTTTTTTGCCAGCTGCAAAGGGCCTCGCACACCTGGGCAATACTGAAAACACCAGCCTCCACCCCGTCGACCGTAACCCCGAATTCGCAAAATAGCATCTGGTCGTCCCTGAACAGGGTCTTCTTAACCGAGTGGAGATAGACGTAACTTATGCCGTGCGACGCCATGGCCTGCTGACTCGCCATAATAGCCTTTGGGGTGCCGGTCTTGTCCTTGAGATAGTCGCAAAAGGCAAGCGCTAGGACGTACCCACTATTGTGCGGTTTGGGGATGCTTTTACTCATATCATCGCTTCCCAAACAAGAGGAGAGATCTATTGAAAAGGCCCTCTTGTAGACTGCCGAAATTCAGCCTCGAAGAGAAAGAAACCCCGCACCTAGCCATGAAAGAAGCGTCCATTTTCGATACCAACTCTCCAAGAGCACGCTCTGGAGGAAGAATGCAGTCGGAATAAGTTGAAAGAAGTCCAGTAACTTGCTTTGCAAGAGTAATCTCTCGCGGATGACAAAAACTATTGATTTTCTCAATCACTTTAGATGGTAAATCAGTACTCACACCGACCACATTACGACCATGCTGGCGATATCCCATATGAGGAGAAGCATCGAAAACAATCCGATAACCCAGCAGCACGCATAGATTAGCTATCAGCTTATCATGCATGATGACGGGATGGGGCAGCTCATGCAAGCAAACAACTTCCCAAATACGCCTATCAAATACTTGCGTACATCCCATAGGTGACCCAATGCAAAGCTGGTTGAGAGGGTCGTTATCTCGATAAGATATGCACCTTTGTTGCCCATAGGTTAACCGGCCCATCTCATTACCAGCTGAATCTACAAGTCTTGAATTGCAATGATAAAGAGCCAAATTCTCCTGCTTCTTAAGCTGTTTAATCGCAGTTATCAGTTTATCGCTATCCCAAATATCATCTTGGTCGGAAAACGCATAGTAATCAGCTTCGGGAGCATTCCGCAACAACGTCAAAAACCCTAAAGCAGGTCCTAGGTTTTCTCCTGTTAACAAAGTCAGACTGCCCTCATCTGCATAGCGCTGCAGAAGATCACGAGTACCATCAGATGACCCGTCATCACGGACAAAAAGACGTACGTCAACTTCAGCCTGCGAGAGAATGCTGTCAATTTGTTCTGAAATAAATGGGATGCCGTTGTATGACGCCATTAATACGACGCACTTTGGCACCTTGGAATTACTCAACATTTGGATTACCTTATCATTAATGCCTAAAGCAAACGCTCTCGATGTGTTAACCCCTGAGCAAACCCAGTGCAAGCAGTATATCCTTGACCAAGTACTTGGCGCAGTCTTTTGGCCTCGCCCTGAGAACGAGTCGGTTAACCCGTACCCCGTTACGAAAGCCGTCCATAAAGGTATTTCTTTCTATAGGCTTCGTCGAAGGACGTTGAAGCTGTTCGTTGTTGGCCACAGCTAGACCAGGATCAACCGGCAAAAGCTCAAGGTCCGTCATTTCTAACAGTTCTCGACCCTTGTCTGTCTGCACAAGTGCGAGGGATATCCCGTTCGCGACCTCATCAGAAAGCTCGCTACCCCATGAATCGCCAAGCGTAATATCGGAGACACGATCACCCTTGGCGTAGCGGCAGGAGTAGCAGCCTTCCGTATACGGTAAACCCGAAAGGAAAGCAATCGAGTAGCGATCGCGGACACCCGTCCTACCCACAGTTTCAGCTCCGCGATAGCGGAGCTGATACTGGACTTTCTTTCGAAAGTCCAGTATCAGCTCATTAGACAGGTTGTTACCTGTCTCTTCCAAGAATCGGCTCAGGACCTTGGGGGACGGTGAACCATGACAGATAAGGTCGATGGTGTAAAGGGAATCGGCTAAACGGCTTCCAACGAAGTTACGCATCGCAGCAACCTGACAAGGAAGACCGATAAAGAGAACCCTTTGACCACCTTGCAGGGCCTCCCTAACCTCGCGGTACGCACCAAGCGGATTGCTTTTGACGTATTTGGAGCCTTGGGCCCTCCTCAAGTAATCCGCATCAGAAGTGAGGTGGAACCGGAACTCACCGCCCTCCTGTGCACATGAACACACTAATCCATTTGACGCCACAAACGCCTCCGAGATGGCCGTAGCCAGACCCCCGGACGAAGATGACATTCTGAGCGATGTATCTTTCGCCCACCCCTGTAGCCACTCGAGAGGACGCAACGAAGATGGGGATACCATCTGGGGACACGTTTTCTCGCACAGTCCACATCCCACGCACCTTGTAGGATCAATACGGGCGTTATACGCCTCAATCGTATCCTCAATGGCAATCGCTCCATGTCGGCATGAATCGACGCAGGCCATACAGCCAGCGCACATATCCTTCTTGCATACCGTCCTAGTGCCAACGTTTGACAATGCCCTACTCCTCAATCATGCTCTTGAGCTGCGCTAGGGACTTCTCCCTCTCCGCACCCATCACATCGTTGACCCGACCAAAGTCAATCTGCTTGGATGCTAACTCGACATCATCTAGATTCTGAAGCACTCTGTCCGTGAGGTCCGTGAGTCGCAGAATACTCACGTTCCTGCTCGAGGTTCCGTTCTTGGGCAGCACTTCTACCAGCGGCGTATTGAGATTTATGGCAAAAGCCGTACCGTGGAACGAGTCCGTGACTAGGCATGCTGCGTTGTCGACATACGAGAGAAACTCAGCAAGCGTCGGCAGCCACTTGAACTTGCCCTCGCGTGAGGCCTGGTGCAGGCTTGCGGAGATCCGTATCAGGGGCAAGCCAAGCTTTTTGGCAACCTTCACGGCGTACTGCCCCACCGTCGGGTCGCTGTGAATCTGGTAGACGAGGACGTATTCGCCCTTCGGAGCAGGTGCCGCCATCCTTCTCCACGCCTCGCCATCAAGCAGCAGCGTGGGATCGACAACCTGTCCGGCCTCTATGCCCCACGAGGCAAGCTGCTCGCGCGCGGCATCCTCGCGTACGAACACGGCCTCATATGCTCGAAGGTCCTCGAGAAACCTGGGGCGCACGCTATCCGGGATATTCTTCTTACCAAAGCTTGCCGCATATGAGATGCGCCTTGCGCCCTCGGGAGCAAACTCAAGCGCGTATGACAGGTCGTATGCGCCCGAGCTGATGGGACCCCACACCTGATCGCTTCCAGTCATATAGACATCGGCCTTGGGCGGATTAGCCTTCAGCTCCTCCAGAGATGCATAGTGAGGGCTCATCTTAAGCAGCTGGGAACGCTCACGCGCAAACCGCTTGCCCGCCACCCTTGTCTCAGGCTCCATCAGAAGTCTGTAGACAGACTTCTTCAACGGGTTCCCGTTCCAGGACGGCTTTGTCGAAAGAAGCGTCCTCACCTGCTGGGATACGTCCTCACAAGCAGGTACATAGTCCATAATCTCGAACTCATGCCCCAAGCTCTCTACCGCTCGTTGTGTCGCATATGCCTGGAGCAGGGAGCCATAATTAGAGATTGCGTGCCTGGTTATGCAGGATACTTTCACGTGTTTCCTCCGATTGATATCGAGCAACCGCTATTTCTGAATTTTTGCATTCGATTTTTCCACCCGGCTGCACTACAGCGCCTCCTCAGTCTCGTACACGTGCGCGTCGGCTCGGCTTGCGTCGGAAAGGCCGTCGTTGATCGCGGCGTGCATGTCGCAGGTGGAAAGAGCGTCCAGCTCCTCCTTCGTCACCTTGCCCGACTCGTAGTCGCGCACGATGGGGAGCTCGTGCATGTCGAACTTCTTGCCGGGCTTGAGCTTGTGCGCCAGCACCCACGACGCGGGTTTCCAGATGTACTTGTGCATGGCAGGAGACACGGAGCCGATCATCCAGCAGTTGCGGTCGCAGTGGCGCACGCAGCCGCGCACTTTCTCGGCCTGGGCGCTCTCCCACAGCTCATCCCAAGACTCGTCGTTAAGGTTGCCCATAACGAGCTTCTCCTTGGTGCCGTTGCAGGGCATGACGTCGCCGTAGGGGTCGATGAAGAACGTGTCGAACGCCATATCGCACGGGAGCAGGCGCTTCTGCCCATAGATGTAGTTGATGAGGCCCATGTTGAAGTACGCGCGGAACCACTTCTTGGGCTCGTTGGACTTGAGGAGCTCGTTTACCAGGTCCTCGAAGTTCTGGGCCACCATGGGACGGTCCTTGATGATGTTCTTCGCCTCGACAAAGTAGAAGCTGTTGTGCAGGCTGGCGGTGGCGAACTCCATGCCGAGCTCGTCGGAAAGCTTGTACAGCGGCACCAAGTCCGCAGCGTTGCGATCCTGCACCGTCATGCCAAAGCCCACGTCCGGGTGCTTCATTTCCACGAGCTTCTTGAGCGTCTCGTAGCCGCGGTTGAAGCCGTTCTGGAGACCGCGGATCTCATCGTTGGTCTGCTGCAGACCCTCGATGGAGATGCGGATTCCCACCTGGGGGAATTCCTCGGCAAGGGCGATGATGCGGTCGGTGAAGAAGCCGTTGGTGGAGATGACGATGCGGTCGGACTTCTTGTACAGCTCGCGCACGATATCCGCAAGGTCGGTCCTGATGAAGGGCTCGCCACCGGTGATGTTGGTGAAGTACATGCGCGGGAGCTTCTTGATCACGTCGAGGGAGAGCTCCTCCTCCGGACGGCTGGGAGCCTTGTAGCGGTTGCACATGGTGCAGCGCGCGTTGCAGCGGTACGTTACGATTACGGTTCCGTTGAGTTTCTTCTCGGCCATGGGTTAGGCCACCACCTTCCGGTCAATTAGTTCTTGATACAGGGAGACGAGATTCCGGATGTATTTCTCTTGATTACAGTTCTCTGCCACGAATGAACGGCAATGCGCGCTCATCGCGGCGTAAGCCGCAGGATCGGCGGCCACCGCCGCACCCCTACGGATTGCATCTGCGAGTCCTGCCTCATCGTGGGCTTCAGCCAGGAAGCCCGTTTCACCCTCACGTACCAGCTCGGGTATTCCGCCCATGTTCGTACCGATAACGGGCTTGCCCGCGGCGAGTACCTCGAGAACCGCATATGGCGCGTTCTCGAGCCACTCTGACGGCGCAGCCGCCAGAGTGGCTCGATTCACAAGTCCGCGCAGGGCGTCACCGGCTTTATATCCAACCAGCTCAATCCTCGAGCTTATTTCGTTTGGCATTGCGGAAACTTTGACCTTCACAGCATCACATTCAGGGCCATCGCCTGCAATAACAAGACGCCAATCAGGGATCACCGGTGCCGCCTTCTCAAAAGCATGCACGAGCGTTAACACGCCTTTCTCGCGAGAAAGGCGTCCCAGATACAGCATGTAGGGATCTTCATTATTTTGGTTGGCAACTTCCCGTGACATCGAATCGGGATTCAGGAAATTCCGCATGAGGACAAGCTGACGCTCGGGAAGCCCCGCTTCAATAAACTTGTTCCGCATGAACTCACTCGGGCAGATGATGCGATCGAGACGTGAATAGGTTTTGTGCCGTTTAAGCCACTCCGCCTCAGCCACCGCTAACGCGCTTTTTGCGATCGAACCCTTTACGCACTTCTTCTTAAGGCAATTGCCAAAATGACCCCCGAGACACGAATCGCAAACGTTGCCCTCGGAATCAAGCATAAGATAGCTCGGGCAAGCAAGAATCAAGTCGTGCGAGGTATACACAACCGGCGTTGGATGCTGCTTTAGCCAAGGAGCGTCCAAGATGGAAAACGTAATCTGCCTATGAGTGAGATTGAGATGGATTACATCGGGCTGGAATTCACGGCACAGCGCATCGAACTTCTCGCGCGCCTCTTTGGAATACACAAGTGCCTGCGCGGCCTTCGCCTTATCGACAATAGAGCTCGGTCCGTTATAGTCGCGATTCGTTACAAAGTAACGCGACCACTCAGTCGGCTCATTACGCTCATCCTCCATGCTGAAGAAGGCAACTTCATGCCCAAGAGCGCGAAGACCATCGGCAAGAGCAAAGTAGTACGTCTCGCTTCCACCCTTGCGCCAATGAAACTTATTTACAAGAAGGATCTTCATTACGCAACACCCTCATACAAAGCAAGCGTCCTTTGGACGACGCTGTTCCAGTCATAGCCATTAATCGCGCGGTCACGTGCCATGGCGCCCAGCCTCTCCGCTTGGGCAGAATCCGCTATCAGGCCTTCAAGCACGTCGCGCAGCGCCCCCGCGTCTCCGTGTGGGAACGTGAGCCCGCAACCCTGCAGAACATCCGCGCACTCGGGAATATCCGAGGTAACGCATGCCGCACCGTGAGACATGGCCTCCAGCAAGCTCATGGGCAGGCCCTCAACGTCGGAGGGGAGCGCGTAGCAATACGCGTTGGAGTACAGCTCGGAGAGCAGGTTGCCCTCAACGTGGCCGGTAAAGAGCGCGCGGGGGTCGGACGCGGCAGCCTCTTTGAGCGCCACGGCGTAGTCGTCCGTATCGGAGGAGTCGCCCGCGATAACCAGGCGCTTATCCGTCTTTACCTGCTTGTACGCCTCCACCAACAGTTCCGGTCGCTTCTCGGGCACAATGCGACCGAGGTAGAGGACATAGGAGCCCTGGGTGAGCCCCAAGCGCTCGGAGATCTCCTTCGCGGGAAGATCCGCCTCGGGAGTGATGCCGTTGGGAATGAGCGTAGCCTCGCGGCCGTAAGCCTCCTTGAAGTACTCCTGATTGCCCCGGGAAAGCACGATGAGCGCATCCGCGCACTTGGCCGCCGTCGCCTCGCCGAACTTGATGTACTTGGAAGCCAAGCCGCCCCATTTTGCACGCTGCCAGTCCAGGCCGTGGATCGTTGCCACGGTCCTGATGTCCGCGGAACGCGCAAAACGAAGGGGGACACACGGCCCCTCTGCGTGATAGTGAATTACGTCTGCCCCGTCTTTGATGGCGGCCCTTGTTGCGGCAAAGCTGCTCGTGAGCGCAGAGAGCCCCTTGATGTCCAGAGCCTTTACGGGAACGATGCGGTAGCCATCCTTCTCGTAGGGCTCGGAAGGAGCTCCTTCGCCCATACGGTCGTAGCAGGTTGCTTGGTGACCAAGGTCTGCCATACGGCGAGCAAGCTCGCCTACCACCACTTCTACGCCGCCCTCGCGCGAACCCGTTCTCTTTTGGCCTATCATGGCGATGCGCATGCTACACGGCACCTTCCCCAGAGAACATCGTCTTCAGCGTGCCGAATATCAACCGCAGGTCCTGGCGCAGGCTGCGATTCTCTATATAGCGAAGATCCAGCTCAACCATTTCGTTGAAGCCCAGGTAGCTGCGGCCCATTACCTGCCAAGGACCGCTGCAGCCGGGTTTTACCGCCAGGCGCTTCATGTCGTGCTCGCTGTACAGGGCAACCTCGCGCGGCAGGCCGGGGCGCGGGCCAATGAGGTTCATTTGGCCCAAGAACACGTTGATGAGCTGGGGCAGCTCGTCGATGCTGTGCTTGCGAATGAAGTTACCCACACCGGGAATAATGCGCGGGTCGTGCTTCATTTTAAACATGGGGCCAGTGGCCTCGTTTTGGGCCTGCAAGTCCTTGAGCATTTGGTCTGCGTTGGGAACCATGCTGCGGAACTTGTAGATCTTAAACAGGTAGAACGTGCCGTCTTTGCGCACGCGGCCCACGCGCCACTGTGAATATAGGGGGCTGGCGCCCGGGCTCTTTATGCAAATGACCACGCTCAGAATTACCCCGGGAATAAAGAGCAACACCAGGGCTCCGCCGGCGGCGACAATGTCCACCGTACGCTTAACAACGCGGTAGAGCCTGTGCCCAAGCTCGGGCTTCACGCCGGAGTTGGCACCGCGCAGCATCTTGTACGCTTCTTCGTTTGTAAGGTAATCCCCCGCAGCACCGGCTGCGGCAGTAACGGAATTCGCCGTGGCGGCCGTGCGCGTCTCCCGCGCGCCCTGTGCCATGGTCATCATCGTAGGCTCCAAGAGCACCTCTCCTGATACTTTTTACTTTTTGCCTTCGGTCGTCCGCTTGCGAGCTTGCAGCTAGGCGATCGCTCTTCTGTGATTGCGCATAACGCGCTGCTCTTTTGAAAGCACCGCAAGGCCAACGCGGGTGGTTACGCGTCGGCCGCACAAGTCGAGCTCCAAAAAGGCAGTGCTCTTGCGTCTGTTAATGGTTTTGATAAGGGCCTCGTGCCCCAGCAGCGGGCCTGCCGTTACTACGACCTGGTCTCCATCCTTTAGAGCCTCGCTCATGGGCACCACGCGGTCTCCCCTATTGGTAAAGCTGCCAATGAGCTGGGTCTCTTCTTTTGCCAGCGGCACAAACCGACCGTCCTGGGAAAGCACCCGGGCAAAGTCGTCCATGCGCAGCAAATACTGTTGCACGGTGCGCGGATCCGCCGTATCGCAAATGAGATAACCGGGAAAGAGCGGCTTGGTCGTGCTGACCCATTCGCGGTGTAGCTTGATCTCGGTTTGATATTGGGGATAAAAGAGCTCCTGCATGACGCCAGCCGGCACCATGCGCTCGATGCGCTCGCGCATAACGTCTTCGCGACCGTTAGTGACTTGGATCACATACCACACGAGCACCACCCCCTTGCTGTCTTACGTATGGCTCACGGGGTTTGGGTATGGCTACGCCAAGGCGCTTGTGCGCGAAGGCGCTCCATATTCAAACCCTGAGCCCAGTTAGACAAGCACGTGGCTCTGCCCCACCGTGAACGGTATGTATAAAAGCAGCGCTGAGATTGCAGGCGTGTATAACAAATTAACCTACAACCTCAGCTGGCTGCGTGCGAACCAGTCAAGCAAGTAAAAAACTGAACCGCACGCAATCAGCTGAGGACTGCTGCGTTTTGCCATGCAAACAATTTGTTTGAATGCGACTAAATCAAATGAAAGCTTAATCAAACAAAAATGCACGACTACTTTATTGGAGCTCGTGGCTTTTCTGGCACCGCCGTTACGGCCGGATGCTGATCGACCCTGCGCTTTGAGGTTTAATGGAACCTGCGGCACAGTTGAACTCATGTGACTCGAATTATCCTAGCACAAGTATTTGATAGGAACCGATTTAGTTAATGTTGGACAACATATCTAAATAATTAGCAGGTTATTGCACAACTTTTTGGCGTGCAGCTTGTTGGGGAGCTCGAAAATAAGAAAGGCCACTCGTTCGAGTGGCCTTGCATTCACGATGGTGGAGACGAGGGGGATCGAACCCCTGACCTCTTGACTGCCAGTCAAGCGCTCTCCCAGCTGAGCTACGCCCCCGTGACGAGGAGATACTATAGGGGAATGTCTTTGGGGATGCAAGAGGAAATTTTGGGTTTGCTGCTCCGTCCCAGGAAAACCCTCACGGGCCGTCACCCTACTTGTAAAGGTAGGCGATTGCCGTTCCCTGGTGGACGGTTATCGTTGCTGTTTTTCTTACGATGTTGCTGATACCAGTGTCGGCTAGTAAGCCCAAGAAGGCGTGTTCCAGTTCCCATTCTAGGCCGTGTTCGCTTACCTGGGTGTTGGGGGCTATAGCAATAATGGAAAACGTTTTGCCCTCAGCGCCTTCGATGGTCCACGATTCATCTGCGTGAAGAATGCGGGCGACCACCTTGTCCTCGACGATCCAGACGGGGGCACCCTCGTAGCCCGCGAGCAGGCCCAGTACGGAAAGCGCCATATCAGGACGGCCGCCCGTAGCGCAGGTCGCAACTACTTCGGCACCCGGCCAGCGGCGTCGGACGGAATCGAGCGCCAGTGCCAGGTCGGTATAGTCCTTGTAGGGGTCGTGGCGCTCAACTTCAAAGTCGGTGGCGACATCGACCAACGCGCGACCGGCGTCGCTCACCGTGTCGGCGTCCCCCACATATACGTCGCAGCTCAAACCGGCACCCAGCAGAGCATCCAGGCCGCAGTCCACAGCGATGACGTGGTCGCACTCCCCTGCTAGCCTACGCAACAGATCCGCGCTCGCCACCACGGGCGAGCCGCAGACCACTAATACCTTACAAACCACAGCCCTCGCCTATCCCTCAAACGCCAGCACGTGATCCAGATCCAGGTCCTTATAGCTGTCGATAAAGATATCGCAGTTGTCGCGCACATCGTCGCGCTTCATGCGGCCGTGCGGATCATAGATGCCCACGCGGTTAAAGCCTGCGGTGCCAGAGCTCTTTAGGCCAAAAACGGCGTCCTCAAACACCCAGGCGCGCTCAAACCTGTGCCCATGACGCTCCTCCAGACAGCGCAGCGCCAACTCGTACACATCGGGAAACTGCTTGGAGCGTCCCGCCTCGCCCGTCGTGGTAATAAACTCCATATAGCGATCAAGGCCAGCACCCGCAAGCGCGGACTGCACCAGCTCGGCTGGCGTGGACGTGGCAACGCACATGGCAATGCCCGCCACCTTCGCCTGCTCCAAAAATGCCAGGAGCCCCTCGCGCGGCGGCACCTTGGAGTACCCATCAATCAGGATGTCGCTCAGCTCGCGATAGAGCTCCTCGCCATTTGCGCCAATGCCCCAGGTGTCGTGGTAGGCCTGGCACTCGTCCTCGAGCGACAAATGCTCAAACTGGGCAAAATCTTCGACCGTTACGTCAACTCCGTGGCGGTGCAATAACTCGGGCTGAGCATAGGCCCAAACGGGGGTGCTATTAACCAGTGTTCCGTCGCAATCGAAAATAAAAGCGACATTGGGAGCAGCGGTCTGGGACATAAACGAACCTTTCGATGTCAAATGGTAAACATCCTGCTAAAAACGTTTTACCAAACGTCAGACTAACAATCTTGAAACCCTAATTGGTAAAACTGTCAAGAGTTTTACCATCGCAATTCTGCCAGTGGTCTAAACATGGCGCTTACCGATTAAACGCCGCCCTAAAACCACTTTCCTTCATAAAAGTAACGTACAGGTGTTATCGTAGTTTCTGCCGAAAGTTCCACCGAGCACGCGAGGTGGAACGAATCATAGAACTATCGCCGTCCCTTCGATTCGTGCAGCCTTGGACCTTTCGCATCTAGTCACCAAGGCAACACGCTGCCGCGTCATGATGGGATCAAACGTGAGCGATACAAAGCTAAAGCCAACGGCTAAAAAGTCCGCTACCCGTAAAGCCGCCCCGCACGCACCGGAGCTCACCAAGGACGATGTCTATCTATTTGGCATCGGCACGTGGGAGCGCAGCTGGGAAAAGATGGGCGCGCACCCCGACACGCAGAACCGTACGCGCGGCTGGCGCTTTTGCGTTTGGGCGCCCGATGTAAAGAGCGTGCATGTCATTGGCGAATTTAACGACTGGAATGAAGAAGCCAACCCGCTGGTGCCAGTGCATACGAGCGCTATTTGGGAAGGCTTTATTCCTGGCGCAGAACAAGGTCAGCTCTATAAATATCTAATCGAGACCAACGAGGGCGAAAAGCTCTACAAGGCCGATCCGTATGCCTTTAAGGCCGAGTGCCCTCCGGGTACTGCGAGCGTGCTGTGGACACTCGACGGCTATAAGTGGAACGATGCCACGTGGCTCAAGCGCCGCGCTGGCCACAACCACATGTCGCAGCCCCTTAACATCTACGAGGTGCATATTGGCTCGTGGAAGCGCCACGGCGATGCGCCGCAGGGCGAGCCGGACGAGTACGGCAACTACCCAGGCCCCATGGACCCCTTCCCCGCGCAGCGCGGCGAGTTTTACACCTACGACGACCTGTCGGTGGAGCTCGTGGACTACGTGCGCGACATGGGCTATACGCATATCGAGGTCATGCCGCTCATGGAGCATCCCTTCGATGGCTCCTGGGGCTACCAGACGACCGGCTACTATGCCGCCACGTCGCGCTACGGCAACCCGCAGCAGCTCATGCACTTTATCGATGCGTGCCACGAGGCAGGCATTGGCGTGATCATGGACTGGGTACCCGGCGGTTTTTGCGCCGACGCCCATGGCCTTGCCTCCTTTAACGGCCACATGCTGTTTGAGCACGAGATTCACCCCAACTGGGGCACGCACAAGTTTGACTTCGCCCGCGGCGAGGTCCGCTCCTTCCTTGTTTCCAACGTGCTGTACTGGCTCGAGAACTTCCACGTTGACGGCATCCGCATGGATGGCGTGTCCAGCATGCTGTACCTCAATTTTGGCATCGACGATCCGGGCCAAAAGAAGTTCAATAAGTACGGTACCGAGGAGGACCTGGACGCCAGCGCGTTTATCCGCCAGGTCAACTGCGCTGTGGAGGCCCACTTCCCCGACGTGATGATGATGGCCGAGGAGTCCACCGCGTGGCCGCTCGTGACCTACCCGCCTCAGGACGGCGGCCTGGGCTTCCACTACAAGTGGGACATGGGCTGGATGAACGACACCCTGCACTACATGCAGACCGATTTTCCGTGGCGCCCCGGCAACCACGGGCTGCTCACGTTCTCCATCATGTACGCCTTTACCGAGAACTTTATTTGCCCGCTGAGCCACGACGAGGTCGTCCACGGCAAGTGCTCGCTCATCGGCCGCATGCCGGGCGACTGGTGGCGCCAGTTTGCCGGCCTGCGCACGCTGGCTTTCTACCAGATGACGCACCCCGGCGCCAAGCTCAACTTTATGGGCAACGAGATCGGCCAGTTTATTGAGTGGCGCTACTACGAGTCCATCCAGTGGTTCCTAACCGAGGAGTACGAGACCCACCGTCATCATCAGGCGTTTATCAAGGCGCTCAACCACCTGTACACCGCCGAGCCCGCCCTGTACGAGCGCGGCTACACCGATGACGGCTTTACCTGGATCGACGCGGACAACTCCAAGCAGTCCATCGTGAGCTTTGTGCGTCAGGGCGAGGACGTCGATGACGACCTGGTGATCCTGATCAACTTTGATCCGGCGAGCTACGAGAGCTTCCGCGTGGGCGTGCCGCGCGAGGGTGACTGGGAGGTCATCTTCGATTCTGACCGTCCTGAGTTTGGCGGCAGCGGCTATGCCGGCAAGGAGCCCTACACCTGCTCGAGCGAGCCCTATCCCTGGAACGGGCAGATGGACTCCATCGAGATTAAGGTACCCGGTCTGGCAGGTGTGGTGCTTAAGCGCCACGGTCCCAGCAGCTACAAGCCGCCGGTGGTCGAGGCCCCTAAGGCTGCGCCCAAGAAGCGCACGTCCTCGGTGAAGCCCAAGCCTGCGGCTGCCAAGAAGGCTCCGGCTAAGGCGAAGGCTAAGGCAACCAAGCCCGCTACGGCCAAGAAGACAACCGCCAAAAAGGCTGCCCCCAAGGCCAAGACAGGCACTGTTAAGGCGTCTGGCAAGGATGCGTAACAAAGTCGTTACCACTGCAGTTACCCACCCCACAGGGGCGTAGGATACAAGTCATAACCGTTCCGGGAGAAACATCCCCGGGGGAAAGGAACGTATGAATAAGATCTTCGACAACAAGCAGGAGTTTACCGAGCTCTATCGCGATGCCGTCATGAGCATCAGCGGCAAGAGCGTCGAGGCCGCCAGCGACCTCGATCGCTTTAACGCCCTGGCCAAGCTCGTGGCCGAGAAGGCGCGCACCGTCGCCACCAAGAGTGACGCCCGCGCCACCGCCGAGGGCAAAAAGCGCGTGTACTACTTCTCGATCGAGTTTTTGATCGGCCGCCTGCTCGACAACTACCTGCTCAACTTTGGCGTGCGCGACATGGTCGCCGAGGCGCTCGACGACATGGGCTTCGACCTGTCCGTCATCGAGAACCAGGAGCCCGATCCGGCCCTGGGCAACGGTGGCCTGGGCCGTCTGGCCGCATGCTTCCTGGATTCCATGGCAGCCGAGGGCATCGCCGGCTACGGCAACGGCATGCGCTACCGCTACGGCCTGTTTAAGCAGGAGATCGTCAACGGCAGCCAGGTCGAGGCTACCGACGAGTGGCTCACCCACGGCTATCCTTGGGAAGTCCGTCGTCAGGACAAGGCCGTGACCATTAAGTTTGGCGGCCGCGTCGAGGGCTTTGAGGAGGACGGCCGCACGTTCTACCGCACGGTGGACACGCAGGACATCCTGGCCGTGCCCTACGACATCCCTGTGGTGGGCTATGCCGGCGAGACCGTCAACAAGCTGCGCGTCTGGGCCGCCGAGCCGGTCGAGGAGCACTTTGACCTTGAGGCCTTCAACCGCGGCGACTACGCCCTGGCCGATGCCGAGCGCGCCGAGGCCGAGGCCATCAGCGCCATTCTCTACCCCAACGACGCCGGCGAGCACGGCCGTCTGCTGCGCCTGAAGCAGGAGTACCTCTTTGTTTCGGCCGGCATCTACAGCCTGCTCGACACCTTTGAGAAGGAGCACGGAGAGAACTGGGAGCTGCTGCCGCAGTTTGTGGCCATCCACACCAACGACACGCACCCCGCCATGTGCGGCCCCGAGCTCATGCGTATCCTCATCGACGAGAAGAAGCTCGAGTGGGATGACGCGTGGAACATTGTGACGCAGGTCGTGAGCTACACCAACCACACCATTCTGCCCGAGGCTCTGGAGAAGTGGCCCATCGGCACGTTCTCCAAGCTCCTCCCCCGCGTGTACCAGATCATCGACGAGATCAGCCGTCGTTGGCACGAGTCGTTCGACACCACGCAGGAGGGCTGGCAGGAGCGTCTGCGCCAGACCGCCATTCTGTGGGACGGCGAGATCCGCATGGCCAACCTGTCCGTGATCTGCAGCCACAGCGTCAACGGCGTCGCCAAGATCCACTCCGACATCATCAAGAACATCGTGCTCAAGGACTTCTATGCCCTGACGCCCGAGAAGTTCAACAACAAGACCAACGGTATCTCGCACCGTCGCTTCTTTGCCGAGGCCAACCCTACCTACGCCAAGCTCGTGACCGAGGCCATTGGCGACGGCTGGCTCAAGGACGCCTTTGAGCTGGAGAAACTCAAAGAGTTCCAGAACGACACCGAGTTCCTGAAGGCCGTGGGTGCCTCCAAGCGCGCCAACAAGGAACGTCTGGCCGCCTACGTCAAGGCCGAAACCGGTCTGGTTATCGACCCCAACTCCGTCTTCGATGTCCAGGTAAAGCGCTTCCACGCCTATAAGCGCCAGCTCATGAACATCATGAAGGTGATGGACATCTACAACCGTCGCATCGCCGATCCCAACTTCCACGTGACGCCGACGACCTTCATCTTTAGCGGCAAGGCTGCCTCGAGCTACACCTTCGCCAAGGAGACCATCCGCCTCATTAACTCCGTGGCCGACGTCATCAACAACGACGCCCGCGTCAACGAGGTCATGAAGGTTTGCTTTATCCCCAACTTCCGCGTGAGCAACGCCCAGCTCATCTACCCCGCTGCCGAGATCTCGGAGCAGATTTCCACGGCCGGCAAGGAGGCGTCGGGCACGTCCAACATGAAGCTCATGATGAACGGCGCCATTACGCTGGGTACCCTCGACGGCGCCAACATCGAGATCGCCGACCTGGCCGGCCGCGAGAACGAGGCCATCTTTGGCCTGACCGCCCCCGAGGTCGAGCAGCTCTGGGCATCCAACAGCTACTTTGCGTGGGATACGCTCAACGGCGACCGCGAGCGTCTGGGCCGCGTGATGGACGAGCTCAAGGACAACACCTTTGCGGGTCTTTCGGGCAACTTTGAGAGCATCTACAACGAGCTCATGAACAACAACGACCCCGACCTGGTCATGGCAGACTTCCGCAGCTACGTCGACGCATGGGAGAAGCTCACGAACAGCTACGGAGATCAGGAGACCTGGAACCGCAAGGCCCTGCTCAACACCGCCTCGAGTGGCTGGTTCTCGTCCGACCGCACCATTCGCGAGTATCGCGACGAGATCTGGCACGCATAAAGCGCGCGAGCTCCCTTTGCCGCACGGCATTACTCGACGGGCGTGACAGTGCGCCGCGCCCGTCGCTAATGGGTTAGGAACATCGATGACAGAAGGAGAAATCGATGAGTAAGAAAGAATGCATCGCGATGCTCCTCGCAGGAGGACAGGGTAGCCGATTGGGGGCACTCACCCAAAAGATCGCCAAGCCGGCGGTTAGCTTTGGTGGCAAGTTCCGCATTATCGACTTTTCGCTCTCCAACTGCTCCAACTCGGGCATCGACACGGTGGGCGTTCTGACGCAGTACCGTCCCTACCTACTGCATGCCTACGTGGGCTCTGGCGAGGCGTGGGATCTGGACAGCCGCGACGGCGGCGTGTCGATCCTGCCGCCGTACGAGACGCAGACCGGTGGCGCCTGGTATGCGGGCACGGCCGACGCCATTACGCAGAACCTGGACTACATCAAGGCCAACGACCCCAAGTACGTCCTGATTCTTTCGGGCGATCACCTGTATCGCATGGACTACCGCAAGATGCTCAAGACGCACATCGAGAACAACGCCGACCTCACGGTGAGCGTTATGCCCGTGCCGTGGGAGGAGGCCAGCCGCTTTGGCATCCTGACCACCGACCCCGAGGACGGCCGCATCACCAAGTTTACCGAGAAGCCCGAGAAGCCCGATTCGAACCTCGCGTCCATGGGCATCTACATCTTCTCGGCCGACGTGCTGATCGAGGCGCTCGAGGAGGACGCTCTGGACCAGCGCTCGAGCCACGACTTTGGCAAGGACATCATCCCCAAGCTGCTCGGCGAGAACAAGCGCCTGTACAGCTACGAGTTCCACGGCTTTTGGAAGGACGTCGGCACTATCGCCAGCTTCCACGAGACCTCGATGGACCTGCTGGGCAACAACCCCGAGTTCGATCTGTTTGACAAGAACTTCCCCATTATGTCCAACATCACCACGCGTCCGCCGCACTACATTGGCCCGGACGGCCGTCTGGACGACTGCCTAGTCTCCAACGGCTGCAAGATCTACGGCACCGCTCGCCACTCGATCCTTTCGACCGATGTCATCATCGAGGAGCGCGCCGTGGTCGAGGACTCCGTGCTGCTGCCGGGTGCGCACGTTAAGAGCGGCGCGCACATCTGCCGCGCTATTTTGGGCGAGAACTCCACGGTCGAAGAGGGCGTGAAGCTCGGCTCTGTCGATACCACCAAGGATACGGCCGTCGTTGGAAATGACGTCGTTATCGGGAAGGGGGAATGATCCGATGATCAATCGCAAGGCCATCGGTTATATCACCGCTAACTACTCTTCGACCTACGGCAGCGTCCTGCTCAAGGACCGCCCCATCGCGTCCGTTCCGTTTTTGGGCCGCTACCGCCTGATCGACTTCCCGCTGTCCAACATGATGAATGCCGGCATTAAGACCGTCGGCGTCGTCATGCCGGGTAACTACCGCTCGCTGATCGACCATGTGGGCTCGGGTAAGGACTGGGGCCTGGACCGCAAGAAGGGCGGCCTGTTCATGGTGCCCGGCAACGCGTATGGCACCACCAAGGGCGGCATGCGCTTCCTGCTGCGCGACATCATCTCCAACAAGACGCTGTTCCAGCGCTCGGAGAATCCCTATGTCGTGATGATGGGCACCAACATCATCTTTAACATGGACCTCAACACCATCATCGAAGCGCACGAGAACTCCGGTGCCCAGATGACCGTGGTGTACTGCAAGGCCACGCGCAATGTCGAGGACGAGACCAAACTCGAGATTAACGAGAACGGCCGCCTGACGGGCGTGAGCGCCGGCGTCGCGTACGGCGACAACGCCTCCATGGACTGCTGCATCGTCAACCGCGAGACGCTCCTCGAGATCATCGACCACTACCAGGCCGCCGACTATCTGGACCTGCTCGAGGCACTCCAGGGCGACTTTGGCAACATCGACGTGTGCAGCTACGAGTACAAGGGCGAGGTCGTGGGCGTGTTTAGCGAGAAGTCGCTGTATCGCCGTAGCATGGACCTGCTCGACCAGACCGTGGCCGACCAGCTCTTTGACCCCGAGCGCCCGATCCTGACCAAGGCTCACGACGTGCCGCCTTCGCGCTATGCGACCGGCAGCCACGCGTGCAACTCGATCATCTCGGCCGGCTGCATCATCAAGGGCACCGTGCGCAACTCGATCCTGTCGCGCGGCGTTGTGGTCGAGGAAGGCGCTTCGGTCACCAATTCGATCATCAACCAGAGCTGCATCATCAAGAGCGGCGCCCGCGTTGAGAACGCCATTCTGGACAAAAACAACGTGGTTCCCACCAACACCGAGCTTCGCGGCACGCCCGAGAACATCCTGGTGCTGGGCAAGGCTCCGTTAACTTGCGACACCACCATCGTACGTTAACGTTGGCACCGCAACATCGCTCGTAACATGTAGAATAGCCGCCCGGTTTGTGCCAGGCGGCTATTCTCGAATTGCAACATGGGAGACAATATGGCAGATTCCAGCAAAAAGATGCAGATCGTGTTTGCCTCGGCCGAGTGCGCACCGTTTGTGAAGACCGGTGGCCTGGGCGACGTGGCGGGCTCGCTGCCTGCGGCGCTTGTGCGCGCCGGCGCCGAGGTCATCGTCATGGTGCCCAAGTACGCCACCATCAAGGACGAGTACAAGGCGCAGATGGAGCACTTCTCCGACTTTTACGTGAGCCTGGGCTGGCGCAATGAGTACTGCGGACTCGAGAAGCTCGAGCACGACGGCGTCACGTATATGTTCATCGACAACGAGCGTTACTTTGCGCGCGACTATCCGTACGGCTTCTTTGATGACGGCGAGCGCTTTGCATTCTTCTCCAAGGCCATCACCGAGAGCCTGCAGCACCTGCCGGCCGGCTTTGAGTGTGACATCCTCCACTGCAATGACTGGCAGACGGCACTGGCGCCCGTGTTCTTGCGCGAGTTCTACCAGGGCCTGCCGCTGTACGACCGTGTCAAGACCGTGTTCTCGATCCACAACGTGGCGTTCCAGGGCCAGTTCAGCGACACCGTGATGGAGGACATCCTGGGTGTGGCGCACATTCCGGCGGCCGCCTCGCAGCTGCGTTGCGACGCCTGCAGCATCAACTACATGCTGGGCGCCCTGCGCTATGCCGACGCCATCACTACGGTGAGCCCCACCTATGCCAACGAGATCCAGACGCCCGAGTTTGGCGAGGGCCTGGACGGCGTGCTGCGCGAGCGCTCCTATGCGCTGCAGGGCATTTTGAATGGCATCGACGTGGCGGGTTTTGACCCGGCGACCGACAAGCGCATTGCCGCCAACTACACCGTGGAGGACCGTTCTGGTAAGGCCGTGTGCAAGGCCAAGCTGCAGGAAGAGCTGGGGCTCGAGGTTCGCGACGACCGTCCGCTTATGGTGATGGTCACGCGCCTGACGCGCCAGAAGGGCATGGACCCGGTCATGTACGCGCTCGACCGCATTTTGGCCGGCGGCGTGCAGGTGGCCGTGCTGGGTACCGGCGACCGCGACTACGAGGACGGTCTGCGCTACTTCCAGGACAAGTACCCCGGCACCATGGCCGCGCGCATCGAGTTCGATCCGGCGCTGTCGCAGCGCATGTATGCCGCCGCCGACATGTTCCTGATGCCTTCGAAGTTTGAGCCCTGTGGCCTGTCGCAGATTATCGCCATGCGCTATGGCACCCTGCCCATCGTGCGTGAGACCGGCGGCCTGAAGGACACCGTGCAGCCGTACAACGAGTTTACCGGCGAGGGCACGGGCTTCTCGTTTAGCAACTTTAACGGCGACGAGATGGGCGACGCGGTGTTCCGCGCGGCGCGCCTGTTCTGGGATAACCGCAACGCTTGGAACCAGCTGGTCACGCAGGCCATGAGCCAGGACTTTAGCTGGACGCGCTCGGCTGACAAGTATCTGGACCTGTACTTCTTTATGCATCCGGAGATTGAGCGGCCGGCGGCTGTTGTCGACGAGCCTGTGGTTGTGGCTGAGAAAGTTGAGGCCGAGCCCGAGCCTAAGGCCGAGTCGGTTGTTGAGGCGCCCGCTGCTGCTGAGGAGCCCAAGGCTGAGGAGAAGCCGGCTGCGAAGCCTGCGGCAAAGAAGACCACGACTCGTAAGACGACGACTAAAAAGGCCACGACAACAAAGGCCGCTGCGAGCAAGACCACCACTGCCAAGGCAACTACCGCCAAGGCAGCGACCACGCGCAAGCGCACCACCGCAGCTGTCAAGAAGGCCGCCGAGGCCGAGGTCGTTCCCGAGGTAAAGGCCGAGACCGCTGCAGCCGAGGTTAAGCCCGCGGCAAAGGCTCCGGCCAAGACCGCCGCCAAGAAGACGACCGCGTCCAAGAGCACAACCAAGACCCCTGCCACCAAGAAAGCTACAGCTACCAAGGCCACTGCAACGAAGGCTGCCGCAAAGCCGGCCGCCAAGGTCGAGAAGACGCCTGCCGAGTCCAAGGCGGAGGCAACCGTCGAGGCCAAGCCTGCCGCCAAGACCACCTCGCGCAAGCGCACGACGACAGCCAAGAAGACCATGGCAAAGACCGCAACTCCCAAAGCAAAGACTAAGCCCGCTGCTGCCAAAGAGGAGCCCAAGGCCGAGGTAAAGGCCAAGCCGACGCCGAAGGCCGCTGAGGTCAAGGCCGCACCGAAGGCAGAGGCTAAGCCCGAGCCTGCCAAGGAGACTCCGGTCTCCCCCGCCACTCCGGCCGAGGAAAAGGCTCCGACCAAGAAGACCTCCGTCCGCAAGGCAACTGCCACCCGCAAGCGCCGCTAATCCTGACGATTAAAACTTAATCCTCAACGCAAAAGAGGGCGCCCCAAGCAGGCGCCCTCTTCTTGGTTGAACCCCGCATTAAAAAGAGGGCCGGTTTACTACGACAAAATGGCTCCGGCCGACCACGGCGAGTAATCATCGAAATTGGCAACGCTTCTACCTGCAGTTTTAATATCACTAAAATGACTGTGGTTGAGATCATTCAATTCGTCGTAGTAAACCGGAGCTGTTTTGTTTGGCTACAAATACTATCTACATAGGCGTTTTCGAGTATCGCGATAATGTGGATGGTAAAACGATTTTCTAGGACAACCGTTCGCCGATAATGAGCGGCTGTAGTTTATACAACTAAAGTGCAACGATATACTTAAGTACTGTGCGTTTAGCCCATGGCCCGTTGGCCATGACTGTATAGAACTGGACCGTACTATGAGATTGATTCACAACAGCCGCCTGCCGCAGTTTCGCACTCCGTTTGGCGCTGTGACCACTGGAACTTCCGTTGCACTCTCGGTGATTTTGGAGGATGCCGACCCCAACCAGGCAACGCTTACGCTGCGCACCTGGGTCGATGAAATCGGTGAGTCTCTGTATCCCATGACGCACGAGGGCGACGGCATATTTACTGCAGAGCTTGAGTGCACCGAGCCCTGTCTTATCTGGTACAGCTTTATCTGCAATATCGAGGGCCAGCCCGAGGTTCGCCTAGGCGCGCCGCAAGGTCGCACCGGCGGCGAGGGCGTAACCTACGACTACGCCGAAGTGCCGTCGTTCCAGGTCACCGTCTACAAGCACCGCGAGAACCGTCCCACCTGGTACGAGCGCGGTATGGTCTACCAGATCTTCCCCGATCGCTATGCTCGCGACGAAAACTGGCGCGAGCGCACACTGGCCGAAGTCGAAAAGCCACGCAACGGAATCCAGCGCCGCATGGTCGAGGACTGGAACGAGCCGCCCGTGTACGAGCGTGCCGAGGACGGATCCATCAAGACCTGGGACTTTTACGGCGGCTCGCTCAAGGGTATCCAAAATGACCTGCCCCGCATCGCCGAGCTGGGCTTTACGGCCATCTACCTCAACCCCATCTTTGAGGCCGCGAGCAACCACCGCTACGACACGGCCGACTACACCAAGATCGACCCAATCCTGGGCACCGAGCAGGATTTTACCGAGCTGTGCCAGGCAGCCGAGAAGCTGGGCATCTCCATCATCCTGGACGGCGTCTTTAACCATACGGGTGACGACTCCATCTATTTCAACCGCTACGGCAACTACCCCGGCGTGGGCGCGTGGCAGAGCGAGGACTCGCCGTGGCGCGATGCGTTTTATTTCCACGAGGACGGCTCGTACGACTGCTGGTGGGGCGTGGGCAACATGCCCGCCATCAATGAGAGCTCCGAGCTGGTACGCGAGCGGCTTCTGGGCAAGGACGGCGTGATCCGTAAATGGCTACGTGCCGGCGCTCATGGCTGGCGCCTGGACGTCGCTGACGAGCTTTCCGACGACTTCCTGGCCGAGATCAAGAAGGCCGTACTTGCCGAGAAGCCTGATGCACTGTTGCTCGGCGAAGTCTGGGAAGACGCCTCCAACAAGATCAGCTACGGCCATCTGCGTCGCTACCTACAGGGCTCCGAGTTGGACTCTGCTATGGATTACCCCTTCCGCGACATGGTCATCGGCTTTTTGATGGGCTACAAGAACGCCTACCAGGCAGCCGAGGAAATCGAAACCCTGCGCGAGAACTATCCCCGTGAGGCCCTGTCCTGCGCACTTAATCTGCTTTCGAGCCACGACCGTCCGCGCATTATCTCGGTGCTCGGCGGCGGCCCCGACGAGTCGCAGCTGCCCGAGTGCGAGCGCAGCAAATGGCGCCTGGACGAGAACTCGATGGGCCTGGCCAAGAGCCGTTTTTGGCTCGCCACGCTCATGCAGATGACCTTCCCCGGCGTGCCTTCGATCTACTACGGCGACGAATACGGCCTGGAGGGTCTAACCGATCCGGGCAACCGCCGCACCCTGCCGACCAAGGACCAACTGCACGACTTCGACACGCTGGCTATTGTCAAAAACGCCTCCGCCGTACGCCGCGCACTGCCGTTTATGATCGACGGCGAGATCAAGGCCTTCGCGCTCAACGACGAGGTGCTGGCCTACAACCGCACGGGCAAGAATGGCGAGTCCGCGACGGTTATCATCAACCGCAGCCTGCGCAATTCGCACCGCGTGACGATTCCGGCGCTCGGCGAATGCGCGAGTGACGTGATCAGCGGTCACGAATGCGAGATCCACAACGGTACGGTCACGCTCGATCTGTATCCGCTGGGCTCGTCGATCATCTATCACCATGCCGAGCAGCGCCTGCAGGAGCCGCTCGATCACGGCGCGGGCGTTGTGTGCCATATCACCTCGGTACCGACCGATGACGGCAAGCCCGGTACGATCGGCGCACCCACGCGTCGCTTTATCGACCATCTGGCCGCTATGGGCATGCGCTACTGGCAGGTCCTGCCTGTCAACCCAACGGACTTCTTCCGCTCCCCTTACGCCGGTCCTTCGGCCTTTGCAGGTAATATCGACCTGCTGCCCGAAAGCCACGAGGAGCTGGCGGCCGACTTTGAAACTTGGAAGGCCCGTGGCGGCGAGGATGCCGATCCGCTGTACACCGCGTTTAAACATCGCAATGCCGATTGGCTCGAGAAGTACTGCGTCTACATGGCCGTCAAGAAATACTTTGAGGGCGAGTCGCGCCACGATTGGCCGGCAGATGTTGCGCGCTACAACGAGCACCTGATTGACGACAAGCGCTTCCACGACGAGGCCGAGCTTCAGGCGTACATGCAGTACCGCTTTGACCTAGCCTGGTGCGAGCTCATGAACTACGCGCACAAGAAGGGCATCGAGGTCATCGGCGATATTCCTATGTATGTCTCGGACGATTCGGCCGACGCGTGGAGCGAACCCGAAAATTTCTGGCTTTCCGATACCGGCAAGGCGATTGAGATTTCTGGCGCGCCGCCCGATAACTTTGCGCCCGAGGGCCAGGTGTGGGGCAACCCGACGTTCCGTTGGGATCACATGAAGGAGAACGGCTACCGCTGGTGGATGGACCGCCTGCGTCGCGCGTTCTCGCTCTACGACCGCGTGCGCCTGGACCACTTCCTGGGCTTCCACAGCTACTTTAGCATTCCCGCAGGTAAGGCCTGCGCCGACGGCCGCTGGCTGGCGGGTCCGGGTAAGGACCTGTTCCAGACCGCCTACGACGAGCTGGGGCCGCTCAACTTTATCGCAGAGGACCTGGGCTACCTGACGCCCGGCGTTCGCGCCATGGCTTCGACCTGCGGCTTCCCCGGTATGGATGTGCTTGAGTTTAGCGATTACGACGTCCGCTGCGGCGTGCACCCCACGCCGGGCAAGATTCTGTACACCTCCACGCACGACACGTCGACGCTCGCCGGTTGGTGCACGCGCTCCTTCGCGGGCGGCGACGAGCCGAGCGGTGTTGAGGTGGCGGCCAAGCTGATGGGCGACGCGCTGGCAAGCGACGCTCCGCTTGTGATGATGCCGCTGCAGGATGTACTGGGGCTAGGCGACGATGCACGCATGAACGTACCGGGTGTCGCCACGGGCAACTGGACCTGGCAGGCCGATGAGGCCGACGTTGCGGCCGCCGAGGGCAAAACTGCACAGCTCCTGCGCAACACCCATAGATTCTGGGGCGAAGCGTGATAAAACCCCCGATATAGGGTACAGTTACTGCTGTTTGAATTTATGCGGGCAGAGCGATCTGCCCGCTTTGTGCTGAAAAGGAAGTATTATGGCGCGCTACGATTACAAGTGCTCGAGCTGCGGCAACGTGTTTGAGGTTGAGCATCCCATGTCCGAGACCCCCGAGGTCGTGTGTCCGAGCTGCGGCGCTCCGGCGACAAAAACGTTCTCGGCAAGCGGCATCAAGTTTGAGGGCAGCGGCTTCTACAACACCGACCAGCGAAGCGGTGGTTCCAGCACCAGCGCCACCAGCGGCTGCTGCGCCAACTGTCCGCACAACCACTAGAAACCAAGCAGCCCCGCGACCGAAACCGATTGCGGGGCTGCTTCTTTAGCTACCCAGGTTTCCTTATGAGTTGCGGTGAAATAAGGACTGTTTGGCGGGTAGAGGCCGCTATTCAATCCCTATTTCACCGCAACTTAGTAGTTACTTGCGGACCAGCCTGGCGCAGAAGTGGCCGTCGTAGGAGTCGGCGTTTAAGGGGACGCTTTGGAAGAGTCCACGATCGTTTTGGCGCAGGGTGACGAGCTTCTTGGCTTGTTCGAACTCGGGGAGCTGCAGAACCTGCGCATCGGAGAGCGGCGCCACGGTAAAGCCGGCGCCCTCGGGAGAAGCCAGGAAGGCGTCCACGACCTGCGTGTTCTCTTCATCAAAAACCGAGCAGGTGGCATAGATAAGCTCACCGCCAGAAGCCACACGCGCGGCTGCTTCCTTGAGCATCGTCAGCTGCAGGCGGGGCAACTCGGTCGTAACATCGTTCTCGGTCAGGCGCCACGGAATCTCGGGGTGGCGGCGCATGGTGCCGGTGCCAGAACACGGCGCATCGATAAAGACCGTGTCGAACAGGGCAGGCTCGCCGAGCATCGCGTCAAATGACGTGAGCACCTCATTGAGCTCGCAAGCATCGCCCGACACCGTACGAACACCCGAGATACCCGCCTTATGCAGGCGCGCGAGATTCTGATCGCACTTACGATCGTGCAGATCGAGCGCAGTATGCTGACGCTCGTAACCGGCACGCTTGGCCTGGCACATCATCACATAGGTCTTGGTGCCGCGACCGGCGCCAATCTCCAGACAACGCCCGGGACGTGTCGCGGCGGTTGCGATAAGCTGAGCGTTGAGGTCCGAGGCAACCGCGGCAGCACGCTCAAACACGCCCGATGCAACCGTGACCTGCGCATCGACCGGAGCATGGCAGCCCGGGAAGACAGGCGCAACGAGCTGCGAGATATACGGATCGGCCTTCGTTGCAAACGCATTCTCGTGCAGGGCAAGCGGTGCGGGCGCCAGATTGCCGGCAAAGTTCAGCGCGCCCTCGGGCGTATCGAACGAGGCCATAATTCGAGCGCACAGCCAGCGAGGTAGACCCATCAAACGAGACAGACGAACCAAACGGCGCTCAGACTCATCCACGTCGGATGCCGTGGCGAAGTCCTCAACGTTGTCAGCAACCTTGTGCAGCACCGCGTTAGCCAGGCCCGCGGCAGACTTAGCACCGCTGCGCACCAGTTCAACACCCTGGCTCACGGCAATGCGGCCCGGCGTATGCAGATAGAGCATCTCGAAGGCCGAGATGCGAAGCGCCATGCGCACGCGCGGCGCGACCTTTTTGGGCTTGTCCAAAAACTGATCGAGCAACTCATCCAAAATGCCCTGCGTGGCGGCGACACCGAGCGCCAAACGAGCGGCAAAAGCAGAATCGCGCTGGTCAATGGCCTTAGCGGAAGCACGGGAGGACAGCACGTCGCGCGCGTACATACCGCGGCGATCGGCCTCCATCAACACATCGAGCGCAAGCTTGCGCGCGGGAGACAACTTGCTCATGACAGTACACCCCACGATAGATCGGCACCCTGCAGGCCGGCAGCCCAAGCAGAAGCAGCCATGGCACGCTTGCCATCGGGCTTAACCTCAAGCAGCTCAACCGCGCCATCGGAAAGACCCAGGTAAACACGCTTGCTCTTGACGGCAACAGCGCCCTCGCCAAGCGACACATCGGCCGGCGCAGCATCGAGCACGCGAACCGACTTGCCGGCAATCACACAACGGGCAGGCGCGGTATCGGACGAAGCAAGCACATGACGCACGCAATCGAGCGCCGCCATCTGCGGATCAAGACGCATCTCCTGTTTGGAAATCTTGGCAGCATGTGTGACGAGCGACTCATCCTGCTCAGTCCAAACAGCCGAACCATCGGCAAGCGAGGGAAGCGTATCGGCAAGCAGTTTGCCGCCAAGCTCACCAAGCTCCATCGTGAGCGCCTCGGCATGCTTACCGGCAACCGACGTAGACGCCTGGGCACAATAAGCGCCGGTATCAACGCCATGTCCAATACGCATAATAGAAACGCCAGCAACCTCATCACCAGCGAGAATCGCACGCTGAATAGGAGCAGCCCCTCGCCAACGAGGCAGCAAGGACGCATGAACATTCACAATGCCGAGCGGTGCCATATGCAGCACCTCATCGGGCAAAATGCAGCCATAAGCAGCCACACAGAAAATATCGGCCTGAGCAGCCTGAAGCGCCTCAACAACCTCCGGCGTCATACGATTAGCCTCAATAACCGGTAACCCCAGCTCCAGCGCCTTAGCCTTAACAGGAGACGGCTCCAGCTTCTTACCACGCCCACGAACAGCATCGGGACGAGTAATAACGAGCGCAACCTCATTACCAGCAGCAACAAGCGAAGTCAAAGAAGGCACAGCAAAATCAGGCGTACCCATAAACACAATACGCATAAAGAACGTCTCCTCTCAACCAAAGCCGAGACGGCTACAAAGAACAGCGGAAAGCCAAGTCACCAGCCCATCCGCAATAACATTTCAACAAGAACAAATATACCCAAAACCAAAGAAAGAGCCGCAATAAAAGCAGCTCTTTCAGCAAAGCACCTATCAGCGAAGACGCCCATCCCTGGCCCGACGGCACCCGGGCGAACCGAGCCAGAACAACGCAGTCCCCGGTGCTGAGCGCCCACATATCGTCCCGCGCGCAGTTTCGCAGCAAAGCGAGAATGTTTGAGCACGGGATGATATGTGGGCGCTCAGCACCGGGGACGGTGGGGCCTACTCCGTCTCGCCCGGTCGAGCGCCGCGGGCCAGGGCGTCCTGGTACTCCTTGACGGCCTTGATCCTCTGCATCGGCTTGAGTCGCTCGAACATGGTGTTGCCGTGCAGGTGATCGATCTCGTGCTGCAGACACACGCAGAACAGATCGCCCGAGGCCTCGTAGCGAATCAGGTTGGCGTCCAAATCATACGCCTCGACAACGACATGGTCGGGACGCTCGATCTCGCAGCTAATGCCGGGAATCGACAGGCAACCCTCGTTAGACGGCACCAGATGATCGCTCTGCTCCACGATCACGGGATTGATGAGCACGTACGGGTCATAGTCGTTCTTATCGGTATAGTCGCAGTCGATGGTGACGAGCTGAATGAGCTCGCCGATCTGCGGGGCAGCCAGGCCGCAGCCGCTGTTGTCGAACATCATCTTCTTCATCTTCTCGGCAAGTGCCTCGATCGCCGGGGTGATCTCCTCGATGACGGCGCACTCCTGGCGCAGACGAGGGTCGGGCGACAGTACGATTCCATTGGCTTCCATGGACATCCTTTCGGGTTGTTACATCAAATCATAGGCGTCGACGTCAACACTTACGCTCACGCCGCGCACGGAGCCCACCTCTTTGAGGCAGGCGTCGATATCATCAGAGACATGGTACCCTACTGGCGACTTTACAAGCAGATGGAAGCGGTAACGGTCCTTGGCTCTCTCGATTACACACGAAGCCGGGCCCAATACCTGCGGCACGGCGCTCCCCGCCCGCAAAAAGTCGGGCGCGGCGGCATGCCAGCGACGCTTGAGGAGCTTCGCGATGCGACCAATATAGACCTGCGCGTCATCCGCGTTCGTCGACCATACCAAGATGTTGGCCAGGCGCACGAACGGCGGGTACAGCGCGTCGCGGCGCTGGTCCAGGTCGTAGTCGGTAAAGATCGAGCGGTCGTGCTCGGCGACGGCGCGAATGACCGGGTCCTCGGGCAGGTAGGTCTGGATGATAACCTCACCGGGGCGATTGCCGCGACCGGCACGACCGGCGACCTGCTCCAGCAAATCGTAGGCGCGCTCCCCTGCCCTAAAGTCGGGCAGCTTGAGCGCAAAGTCGGCATTGACCACGCCCACGAGCGTGACCTCGGGAAAGTCGAGGCCCTTTGCGATCATCTGGGTGCCCAGCAGCACCGCGCAATCGGCGGCATCGAACTGCTCGAGCAGCTTTTTGTGCGCGTCCTTCCCGCGCGTGGAATCGGCATCCATGCGAATAATGGCGACGTCCTCGGGAAGCATCTGATGCAGTGCGTCCTCGATCTGCTGCGTGCCCAGGCCCATTTTTGCCAGGTAGCGGCTACCGCATTTGGGGCAACGGCTCGTGGGCGCGGGATAGGGCTGCACGCGCCAAGACGATCCGCAGGTGTGGCACTGCAGCGTGTGCGTGCGCTCGTGGTACGTAAGCGCGGTGGAGCAGTGGTTGCAGGTGGGCACGCAGCCACATTCGCGGCACATCAAAAACGGCGCAAAACCACGACGGTTATGCAGCAGCACGGCCTTCTCGCGGCGCTCGACCACACGCTCCAGACCCTCCATCAGCGGTTTTGAGAACATGGAGCGGCTGCCGTGCGAAAACTCACGGCGCAGGTCGGCAATGCGAACCGTGGGCAGAACCGCGTGTCCCGGGCGCTCGGGCATCTCGACGCGCGTCCAGGTGGCACCGTTATACGTGCCACGGCGGCAGCGGTCGAGGGCCTCAGCAGAAGGCGTGGCGGAGCCCAACACGAGCGGGCAGCGGTGGCGGCGCGCCATCTCGGCCGCTACCTCGCGCGCGTGGTAGCGCGGACTGGAGCCCTGCTTGTAGCTGGTCTCGTGCTCCTCGTCGATGATGATGAGACCCAAGTCGCTGAGCGGACAAAAGAGCGCCGAGCGGGCGCCGACGACCACGCGGGCCGCTCCACTGGCAACCATATCCCACTGGTCCAGGCGCTCGCCGGCCGAAAGGCGCGAATGGAACACGGCTACCGTCTCGCCAAAGCGCGAGCGGAAGCGGCCGACGGTCTGGGCCGTCAGTGAGATCTCGGGCACGAGCACGCAGGCCGAACGGCCGGCCGCCAGCACGCGCTCGATGGCGGAGAGGTACACCTCGGTTTTGCCGGAGCCGGTGACGCCGTCAACCAGCACCACGTCGCCATGAGCGTCCAGACGGGCGCGCTCAATCTGCGCGAGTGCCTGTTGCTGGCCGTTGGTAAGGGAGACCGGCGCCTTACCGCTTGCCGAGGACAGAGTAGTCTGCTCGCTGCAGCCACGCCAAGCACGGCGCTCCTCTACCACCACGACGCCGCGCTTTTCGAGCGCCTTGATGGTCGCCGACATACTGTTGTAGAGAAGGTTGAGGTCACGCGTCGTGACCGGTCCGCACTGGAGCGCCTCGATGAGCTGACGCTGGCGAACCGCGGTCTTGGGCGGCGTATAGTCGAAGCCCTCGGGCGTGAGCATGACCCAGCGGTTTTGGATTGGCTTGACGGCGGGACGCTCAACCGACCATGCTCCGTCATCGCCCTTGACCACGCGCGGGCTGCCGCCCGGAGGCAAGAACAGGCGCAGGCACTCGGAAAGCGTCGCGACGTACTCGCGGCTCATCCAACGTGCGATACGGGCGGCCTCGGCGGTAAAGAGCGGCTTGCTGAGGATAGCCTCGATAGGCTTGACGCGCGCGGGGTCGAGAGCGTCGTTACCTTGCAGGTCGCCCAGCTCGGGCGCGATGTCGACGATGTAGCCCGCGGCCGCACGGTTGCCAAAATGAACTAGGACGGTGGAGCCGATCTGGGCATCGTTGGCAAGGGGCTCAGGGATGCCGTAAACAAACGGTTCGGACAGCGCACGGGTAGGGATGTCCAGGACCACACTCGCATGGGCGGCAACGGGCTCAGGCTGCGCCGGGGCGACGGCAGGGGCCGCGGACTTCGGAGCTTCCTCCGGTTCCGGCGAACCAAACAGCGACAGTTGCTCGGCCATGGTCTCTGTACCTCCCATCCCATACGTCTTTAGAAACAAGAGCCCCGCTCGGGTGAACGGGGCTCGGATACATGCGTTTACGCAGCTGCTACAGCGCCATCGTGCGGGCGCGGTCGATGCGCGCCAGGCAGTCGTCGCGGCCGACGAGCGCCATGGTCTCGCCCAGCGGAGGGCTCACCATGTTGCCGCAGACGGCGACGCGCACGGCCTGGAACACCACGCGCTTCTTGAGGTCCATCTGCTCGGGCAGCGGCTCAAGCGCGGCGTCGATGTTGGCAGCCGTCCACTCGTCCACACCCTCGAGCGCGGCCTTGGCGGCATCCAGAATGGCGCCCATGCCTTCCTTGGCCAGGCCCTTGTTAACAGACTTCTCGTCGTACTCGAGCGTCTCGGCCGTAGCAAAGATGGGAGCGGCGACGTTCACGGCATCGGCCGGCATCTTGGTGCGCGGCTTGACGATGGCGGCAAGCGCGTCAATCCAGTCCTCGCCGTACTCAACATTACCCTCGATGAGACCCGCCTCGTGCAGCTCGGGAACCATGATCTCATCGGCAAACTGAGCATCGGACATGCCGTTGATGTACTCGGCATTAACCCAATCAAGCTTCTTGGGGTCGAAGGTCGCCGGGTTCTTGGAGATGCGGTCGAGCGAGAACTTGCTGGCCAGGACATCGCGCGGGATGATTGTGGTCTCGCCGTCGAGCGACCAGCCGAGCAGCGCCAGATAGTTGACGAAGGCGTCGGGCAGGTAGCCGGCGTCGCGGTACTCCTCCACCGAGGTGGCGCCGTGGCGCTTGGAGAGCTTCTTGCCGTCGGCGCCCAGGATCATGGAGATGTGGGCGAACGTGGGCACGGGCGCGCCGAGGGCCTCGTAGACCATGACCTGGCGCGGGGTGTTGGACAGGTGGTCGTCGCCGCGGATGACATGGGTGATCTTCATCATGGCGTCGTCGACGACGGTCGCGAAGTTGTACGTGGGCGTGCCATCGGAGCGGAAGATGACGAAGTCGTCGAGCTCCTTGGCGTCGAAGGTCACCTCGCCGTGGACGGCGTCGTGGATAACGACGTCGCCGCGGTCCTCGGGCACCTTGATGCGCAGGACGTAAGACTCGCCGGCCTCGATGCGGCGGCGGGCCTCCTCAGGATCAAGATCGCGGCAACGGCGCTGATAGCCCTGGAAGGGGTCCTTGCGCTCCTGCGCGGCCTTACGGTCGGCGTCGAGCTGCTCCTTGGTGCAGAAGCAGGGATAGGCCTTGCCCTCGTCCCAGAGCTTCTGGGCGGCCTGCTTGTACAGGTCCAGGCGCTCGGTCTGGGCGTAGGGGCCAAAGTCGCCGCCAACCTCGGGACCCTCGTCCCAGTCCAGGCCCAGCCAACGCATGGCGCGCAGGATAATCTGCGTGTTCTCGTCGGTAGAGCGGGTGGGGTCGGTGTCGTCGATGCGCAGGATGAACGTGCCGCCGTTTGCACGGGCGAAAGCCCAGTTATAGATAGCGGTGCGGGCGCCGCCGATGTGCAGCTTGCCCGTCGGTGAGGGTGCAAAGCGGACGCGAACGTCTGATGCCATGGAAATCTCCTCGATTGCAGGATGGATGTCTAACCGCACCAGTATAAAGCATCAACGCAACCTCCGCACAAAGGGCACCGACCCACTCATTGGGGACAGACTTAAATGACCAGCCAATAAGCACCCGGCTACTCATTTAAGTCTGTCCCCAATGAGTACCAATGAGTAGGTGCGGAAAGGGTGTGAATATTCGATTAACGCGATATCATGTGCCCTTGCATACAGAGCCCGGCGGAATGGTAACGGTCGCCGGGACACGTTTTTGAAAGGACAATCATGTCAGAAGAGCTTCGTTCCATCCCGCCCCAACACGGATCGTTTGTGTTTACGTCGGAATCGGTGACCGAGGGTCATCCCGATAAGATCGCTGACCAGATCAGCGACGCCGTACTCGACGCAATCCTCGCCAAAGAAATAGAGCTCCAGGAGCAGGGCTATATTGCGCCCAACGGCGTGCCCGCCAACGTGGAGAACGTCCGCTGCGCCTGCGAGACCCTCGTGACCACCGGCACCGTCATCGTTGCCGGCGAGATCCGTACCCAGGCCTACGTCGACGTGCAGGAAATCGCCCGCGGCGTCATCCGCCGCATCGGCTACAACCGTGCCAAGTTCGGTTTTGACTGCGATACCTGCGGCGTCATGAGCCTTATTCACGAGCAGTCACCCGACATCGCCCAGGGCGTCGACGAGTCGTTTGAGACGCAGACCGGCGCTACCAGCGACCCGATCGACTTGATCGGCGCCGGCGACCAGGGCATGATGTTCGGTTATGCCTCCAACGAAACCAAGACCCTCATGCCCATGCCGCACTACCTGGCGAGCCGCCTGGCCGAGCGCCTGGCAGCCGTGCGCCACGACGGCACCCTCGCCTACCTGCGCCCCGACGGCAAAACCCAGGTCACCGTGCGCTACGAAGATGGCAAGCCCGTCGAGGTCACGACCATCGTCATCTCCACGCAGCATGCCGCCGAAATCGAGGACATGGGCAAGATCAAGGCCGATCTGATCGAGCACGTTATCACCCCGGTTATGGCTGCTGAGAACATGCCGTGGGACAACGCGGACATCTATGTGAACCCCACCGGTCGCTTTGTCGTAGGCGGCCCCATGGGCGACACGGGCCTGACCGGCCGCAAGATCATCGTCGACACCTATGGCGGCTACGGCCGTCACGGCGGCGGCGCCTTTAGCGGCAAGGACTGCACCAAGGTTGACCGCTCCGCCGCGTATGCCGCGCGCTGGGTCGCCAAGAACGTGGTCGCCGCCGGTCTGGCCGACCGATGCGAAGTCGAGCTTGCCTACGCCATCGGCGTTTCCAAGCCCCTCTCAATCATGGTCGACACCTTCGGTACCGCGCATGTTGCCGAGGACAAGATCGTCGAGGCAGTTGAGAAAACCTTCGACCTGCGCCCGGGCGCCATCATCCGCGACCTAGACCTGCGTCGCCCCATCTACGAAAAGACGGCAGCCTACGGCCACTTCGGCCGCGAAGACGCCGACTTCACCTGGGAGAAAACCGATCGAGTCGAAGAACTCAAAGCAGCCTGCGGCCTATAAATAGGTTCACAGAGCCCAGAAAGCAAAGCATTAGAACCAAAAGAAGTACCGGCCCCAACCGGTACTTCTTTTTATTTACACGGTGGTGTGAATATTTCGATGCGCAATGAACAGCACGTCCCCAGCTGATAAATTTTGACATCCAGCCACTCCAACCATGTATCCTAAGTTCCGAGGGCTTTGGTATTTGGTCGATCGCGAGTTCCGCACGAGCCGGAGGCCACTTAATGTGGCCTCCGTGCGAGCCAGGACTGTAGAGCAGGCGACCAAATACCAAAGCCCTCGGAACGACGGGATAGAACAGGAGCGCATATGGCAGGCAAGCCGCAAACACTAGCTACGACCTCGGCATTCGAGATCTTGGGGCCCGTCATGGTCGGCCCCAGTTCATCGCACACCGCCGGCGCCCTGCGCTGCGCCCAAGTTGCCGCCAGCCTGTTGGAAGGCCGCATCACCAAGGTCACCTTTGGCCTGTGGAACTCCTTTGCCCACACCTACCGCGGCCACGGCACCGATCGTGCACTCGTCGCGGGCATCCTAGGCCTCGACACCGATGATGAAAACATCAAGCAGGCCTTCGACCTCGCACGCGAGCAGGGCCTCGAATATCACTTTGACATCAAGGGCGACGACGCCTCCATCCACCCCAACACCGTCGACATCGACATGGTCGACGGCACGGGCGCCACGGCACAGGTCCGCGGTGAGAGCCTGGGCGGCGGCAAGATGCGCATCAGCCGCATTAACGGCGTCGGCGTCGACATCTCGGGCATGTACTCCACGCTCTTCGTGGCGCACCAGGATGTTCCCGGCGTGCTCGCCGCGCTCACGAACCTGCTCGCCTACGTACACGTGAACATCGCCTTCTGCCGCACCTACCGCACCGAGGTGGGCGGCCAGGCCTACTCCGTCTTTGAGACCGACGGCGCGCCCGACGACACCGTCGTCCCTATGCTGCGCAAGCTCGACAATGTCGATTACGCGACCTTTATCGAGCTCCCCGGTTCTGCCTCGTCGCTCTCTCCCGGCGTCTCAGCAAAGGAAATCTTCGACGACGGCGAGCAGCTGCTCGATGCGTGCGAGGAACGGGGACTCAGCATCGGCGCCGTCATGGCCCTGCGCGAGGCGCGTCTGACCGGCGAGGCCCACGCCGTCGCCGCCATGCACCGCGTGCTCGACGTCATGCGCGAGGAGACCACGGCCCCCATCGTCAATCCGCAGCGCTCGCTCGGCGGGCTTATCGGCGGCGAGGCAAAGCTTGTCGATGCCACCGGCAGCAACGACCTGAGCTCCAATTTAATGGGCGCCGTCCAGACTGACGCCGTGGCCCGCGCCATGGCCGTGCTCGAGCGCTCGGCCACGATGGGCGTAATCGTCGCAGCTCCGACGGCAGGATCCGCGGGCGTCGTTCCCGGTTGTGTGCTGGCACTCGCCGACCACCTGCAGCTCGACGACGAGCAGGTGATGGACGCGCTCTACTGCGCAGCCGCCATCGGCCTTAACCTCACCACGAGCGCCTGCGTCGCCGGCGCCGAGGGCGGCTGCCAGGCGGAGGTGGGAAGCGCGGCCGCCATGGCTGCCGCCGCGCTGGTGCAGATGCTCGGAGGCACGCCCGAGCAGGCGCTCGACGCCAGTTCCATCGCGCTGAGTAACCTGCTGGGCCTCGTTTGTGACCCCGTCGGTGGCCTCGTGGAGGTGCCCTGCCAAAACCGCAATGCCATCGGCGTGGCAGCGGCCTTTAGCTCGGCACAACTCGCCCTCGCCGGCATTAAGAGCCTGGTGCCGTTTGACCAGATGGCACATGTCATGCTCTCAGTGGGCCACGCGTTGCCGGCCACGCTGCGCGAGACGGCAAAGGGCGGCATCGCGCAGGCTCCGGCCGCACTTTCGGCCTGCGCAAAATGCGGTGTGTGCGGATAGCAACAAAGGACGACTCAAAGGTGGGACAAATGTCCCACCTCTTTTGAATGCCTCCGTTTCCGTACCACAAACAGCAGGGCAATCGCTATAATGCAAGCCCAGTAAAAACACGATGAGCCGCAAGGCGAAATTCGAAGGATATGCATACGATGTCGCAAAACGATCGAACTCAACTGATTCCCGATCCGCAGCAGCCGAGCAGGCACACCGGTGGCGTTCAGTCGCCGCGTCCTATCGCGCCGAGTCACGGTCAGCAGCGTGGTGCGGCAAACGCTTCCCAACGCCCGAACCAGCAACGTCAGCAGCGCCAGGCAAACGGCAATGCGCCCAAGCAGCCCCCCACGCACGCTCAGGGCGATCGCGGCCCCGCGCGCAAACCCGCCGAGAACAATAAGTCGGGCAAAAAGACGACGCTCTTTGTCGTCCTGGGTCTTATCGTCATTGTCTATATCGTAGGCGTCGTAGCGTTTTCCCAGCTAGCCTACCCCAACACCACCATCGCCGGCGTCGACGTCTCGTTCTCCAACGCTTCGTCTGCCGCCACCAAGGTCAACTCGGCATGGAAGCACTATAAGCTCACCGTGACAGGCGATGACTTTAGCTGGACGTATCAGCCCGAGTCCGATGAGCCCATCGTCGACGGCGAAGCTGCCGCAAAAGAGATCATCAGCCACAACGAAGCCTTTGTATGGCCGGTCCGCCTTGTGGAATCCTTAAGCGGAAAGACCAAAACAACCGCTACCTCCAACGAAGTCGATCTTGATCAAGACGTCGACCTGTCCATGCTCTCCGACACTTTTGACCAAAAGAAGTTTGAGGAGGATCTGGGCGCCGCCATCGACGAGTTTAACGAGGGGCGTTCGGGCACGTTCGAGGCCAATAGCTCCTATGACGAGCAGGCCGGCAAGTTTACCGTCGAGAAGGCGCGCTCCAACGAAAAACTCGACCGCGAGCATGTCATTAAGTATGCCGAGCTCGAGCTTGCCTCGCTGTCCGAGACCGTAGACCTTTCCAAGCTCGGCAACGATGCCTATGAGCCGCTCAATGGAACGCTGACCGATGATCAGATTCAGGCCGCATGCGATGCCGCCAACAACTTCCTGGGCGTCAACGTGACCCTCAAGCTCAACGGCGAGGATGCCGGCAAGGTTGATGGCAGCTCTGTGTTGCAGTGGATCAGCTTTGCCGATCCGGCCAACCCCACGCTCGATACGTCGCAGATCAGCAGCTGGGCAGCCGAGCTCGCCAACGGCTTTAACACCGTGGGCTCCACTCGCTGGTGGACGCGCGCCGATGGCAAGCAATGCGCCGTCGAAGGCGGCGACTTTGGTTGGTCCATCGACAGCACCTCGCTCGCCAAGCAGGTCGAGGACGCCATTAACAACAAGCAGACCGGCGAAATCGAGATCAAGTACTCCCAGAAGGCCGACACCTTTACTGCAAAGGGAGAGCCCGACTGGAAGGCATACGTCGATGTCGATCTGTCCGAGCAGCACGCGCGCTACTACGACGAGAGCGGCAATATCGTGTGGGAGGCCAACTTTATCTCCGGCAAGCCGGGAGAGGACGCCACCCCCGAGGGCGTATGGCAGATCAACAGCAACAATGGCGCCAGCAAGCTTATCGGTGCCAAGGACCCCGAGACCGGCAAGCCCAAATACGAGAGCCCGGTCAGCTATTGGATGCCGTTTGAGGGAAACATGGTCGGCTTCCACGATGCAACGTGGCAAAACGACAAGAGTTTCGACGATCCCAACTCCTACAAGTGGTGCGGCAGCCACGGATGCATCAACCTTCGTCTGGCCGATGCCAAGGCGCTGCACGATTGCATCAAAGTCGGCCTGTGCGTGGTTGTCCACTCGTAGTGCAACGCGCGCAATCATACAACATGCAACTGCTGCGACCAATCTAACAATTCCGAAAGATACCGTCCTATGCGCCTGCCCCAACCGGCGGGCGCATATACTTATCAAGGTTCTTTCTATAAAGGAGACGCTATGCCGAATGTCCCCAACATCACCCCGGGCCCGGATGATACCGAGCACACGCCCGAAGGTGCCACCGAAACGCTTCCTCTGATCACAGACGTACATGCCGACAAGGAGAGCGGACGCACGAACGATGCGGCCGAGATAACCGATGAAGAGGCATATGCCAAGCTCAGGGCAAAACGTGCCGAACGTCGACGCAAAAAGCTGATTCGACGCGGTATTGCCGCCGGCGTCGTGGGTGCCATCGCACTCATTGCCATTGTCGCAACCCTGGTTATCAATGCGCAGCCACAGGGCGATAGCGGGCCTGCGACCGACATGGTGACCGAGGGCACGTTTAGCACAACGGTCGAAGCGAAAGGCCAGCTCAAACCCATTTCGTCCTCAGTGGTCTCCCCTTCTGTCGACGGCACGGTCGATTCGATCAACGTGCAGGCAGGCCAATCCGTAAACGAGGGCGACGTGCTTATGACCATTAAAAACGACGAGCTCGATCGCAACGTTGCCGAGGCGCAGCGTGCAGTTGCAGCCGCTCAAGAAGACCTCGCCAACGCGCAGAAAGCCGCAGCTGCCGCGCAGGCCAACCCAACGACGGACGTCGACGGAGCTTCCGCAGCGGCTGGCATCTCCGCCGCATCAGCGGACACGAACGCCGTATCGGCCGCGCAGCGCAGCCTCACATCGGCCCAGGCAAACCTCGACCAGGCGAACGCCAAGGCCGCCAGCCGTACGGTCACGGCCCCGAGCTCGGGCAGCATCGTTGAGCTCAACGCCAAGGTGGGCGCCACGGTAACAGGCGGCATGATCATGGGCGAAAGCGATACGAGCGGCGGCAAGCAGTGCATGCAGATCGCCGACCTGTCCAAGATGAAGGTGACGGTTCAGGTGGGCGAAAAGGATATCGCCAAAATTGCCGTGGGCCAAAGCGCCAACGTGACCTATCCCGCGTTTCCCGACATCGTGAGCCAGGGCACCGTCACGGCTATCGCCTCGGTGGCAAACTCCGACTCCTCCTCCGGGAGCGGCGGCAGTGTGACCTTTAACGTCGACATCCTCATCGAAGCACCTGACAGTCGCCTTAAGCCGGGTATGACTGCCGAGGTCTCGGTAGTGGCCGAGAAGCTCGACGACGTGGTTATGGTGCCGACCATGGCGCTGATGACCGAAGACGGCGAGCACTATTACGTCAATCTGGCCACCGATTCGGAAGGCAAGAAGACGCGCCGCGTGAAGGTGACCGTCGTGACGCAAAACGACAACGAGGCTGTAGTCGGTAAGACGCAGGTCAAGCGCGACGACCAGGGCAACGAGATCAACCCAGACGTCCCGGTTACCAAGTTACGCGACGGCGACACCATCGTGACGGATACCGGCACAGGCATGACGGCAGACGGCGGCGACAATATGTCTGCCGACGAGGGCAAGTAATGCGTCCCGTCATCGACATCCGCAACGTGCACCGCATCTTTGAGAGCGAGGCCGGTTGCGCCCACATCCTGCACAACGTGGACCTGGCGGTGAACCCCGGTGAGTTCGTCGCCATCACCGGCCCCTCGGGCTCGGGCAAGTCGACGCTCATGAACATCCTGGGCTGCCTGGACAAGCCGACGGCGGGTGATTATTTCCTGCAAGGGCTCAACGTCGCCGAGCTCGACGATGATGAGCTCACCGAGGTGCGAGCGCTGAGCATCGGCTTTGTCTTTCAGAGCTTTAATCTGCTGCCGCGCCTGACGGTGATCGAAAACGTCATGCTGCCGCTGTCCTACACCAATGTGCCGCGCAGCCAGCGCGAGATGCGCGCCGTACACGCGCTGCAGGCCGTCACGCTGCCCGTCGACCACTGGGACCACCGCATATCCGAGCTCTCGGGCGGCCAGATGCAGCGCGTCGCCATCGCGCGCGCCCTTGTCAACGATCCACCCATCATTTTGGCCGACGAGCCGACGGGCAACCTGGACTCCGCCACGGGAGCGCTCGTCATGGAAACCTTCCACAAGCTCCAGGAGCGCGGCAAAACCATCGTGCTTATCACACACGACCCCGGCATCGCCGCCGAGGCCGACCGTGCCGTGACCATCCGCGACGGTCGCATTCACGACGGCGCGTATATTCCGCATGCACCGCGGACCCTACGCAGCGCCGTAGATAACCTGCCCATGATTTCCGCCTCCGCCAACCCGCCGAAAGGAGTGATGGCATGAGCGCCCGCGATCTTATCCAGGAAGCCCTTCACTCGCTCGAGGCCAACAAGGGGCGCAGCCTGCTCACCATCCTGGGCATCGTCATCGGCATCGCCTCGGTCATTGCCATGACTTCGCTCATCGGCGGCATCCAAAACAGCTTGGTCAACAGCCTGGGCCTCAACGCAGCTCGCATGGTTCAGATCTATTCGTCCCAAGAACTCTCTGATTCTGACGCCCAGAAGCTTAAAAAACTGGTGCCGCAGATTGAGCAGATCGGCATCGTCGATAGCGCGTATTCCGAGTACAAGGTCGGGGATAAAAGCTATACCGTCATGGCACACGGCGTCGATAGCGACATGCTCGATGCCGTGGGCGCCAGCAAGCTCGTTGCGGGACGTGTCTATTCACAGGCAGAGTCTCAATCAGGCTCGCGCGTGGCGCTCATCAGCCGCGGCGGCGCCGATCAGCTTTACGGCAACGAACAGGACGCACTGGGGAAAACCATCAAGGTGTCCAACGGCGAGGTGCAGATTGTAGGCGTGATTGATGGCGGCAGCGACTCCATGGGCTCGCTCACGCTGTATATGCCACGCGAAACCATCTCCGGCCTGTTTGGCGACGAGAATCCTTCATTTCCCAGCGTGACGGCACTTGCCGCCGAGGGCACAGACATGGACGAGCTCTGCAAGACCATCGAGTCTAAGGTGCGCGCGATGAAGGGCATCTCGGAGGATGATGAGTACGACAGCGTATCGGCGACCTCCATGAAAAGCGCCATCGATGCACTCAACTCGTTTATGGGCGCCTTCTCGCTCATCATGGGCGCTGTCGCCAGTATCTCACTGCTTGTCGGCGGAATTGGCATTATGAATATGATGCTCACCAACGTGACCGAGCGCATCCGCGAGATCGGTATTCGCCGTGCGCTTGGTGCAAGCCGACGTGATATCACCTCTCAGTTTTTGGCCGAATCCTCGGCACTGTGCGTCACCGGTGGCCTGCTGGGAGTCCTGATTGGCTATCTGCTGGCCTGGGGCCTCGCGATGTTTGCCGCAGGATCAGGGGTTCTCAGCGAGCTCGGCGCCAGCGGGCAAATCACACCGAGCTTTTCAATCGCCACGGTGCTGCTGGCCTTCGCCGTCTCCGTCGGCATCGGCGTAATCTTTGGCTTCTACCCCGCTCGCCGCGCGGCAAAGCTCAACCCGGTGGAGTGCCTACGCTACCAGTAAGCCATCACCAACAAGTTGCGGTGAATTAGGGACTGAATATGCTATCTAGCAGCAAAAACAGACACTATTTCACCGCAACTTATTGAAGGGCTGTTTGCGCCAGTTCTGGGCGTCGTCCTCGAGCTATTGATGGATGACGGGCTTGTACGGGTCGAGCTTGCTCGGGGCGCTCCTCCTCGCGGGCGGGAGGGCGCGCAGGCGCGGCAAGCGCCTAGCGCGCGAACTCCCGTAAGAGCGCGTCTTCCACTTCCCGAAGCGAAAGGGCCCCGCCTCCCTCGGCGGGACGGGTGACCACGATGCAGCGCGCTCCCACGTCGCGCGCGGAGGCGAGCTTCTCGGCCGTGCCGCCTACGGTTCCCGAGTCCTTGGTCACAAGCCACTGGGCGCCCACCTGCCGAAGCATCGCCTCGTTGAGCTCGCGGGTGAAGGGCCCCTGCATGCCGATGACGTGCGACGGCGAAAACCCCGCGTCGATGCACTTCGTTATAGCACCGGGCAGCGGGAGCACACGCACGAAGAAGCGCTCCGCGAAATCGGCGACGCTCGTGTAGGGAGCAAGCTCCTTGCTCCCCGTCGTGAGAAGCGCGCGACCCGGGTTCTCGGAGAGAAAGCGCGCCGCGCAGGCGATCGACGCGACCGACACGACGCCTTTGGGCAGCGCCTCGACCGGGCGCGCAAGGCGCAGGCATCGTGCACCCACGGCGAGCGAAGCGGCCCGGATGTTACCGCTTGCGAGCGTAGCGAAGGGGTGCGTGGCGTCGACGACGATGCGCGCGCCGAAAAGCTCGCGCTCCATGTCGGCCTCGTCGAGCCTGCCCGCATGCACCTCGATGCCCGGAAGCTCGCCCAAAAGTTCACCTCCGTACTCGGTTGCCGCGTAGGCACGGGCGGGGATGCCCGCCTCGCTCGCCCATTCGCACAGAAGTCGGCCCTCGGTGGTGCCGGCGAAGATGCGCAGCGCCGACGCGGATGCGGGCGCCGTCACTTCGGGCCGCCTGGGCGCGTGATCTGGTAGAGCAGCGCGTTCATAATGGCGGCTGCCACGGTCGAGCCGCCCTTGCGACCCCCCGCGACGATGGCCGGCACGCGTCGCGCGAGTAGCTCCTCTTTCGCCTCGACCACGTTCACAAACCCGACCGGCACCCCAACGACGAGCGCGGGCGCGATCTTCCCCACGTCCATGAGCTCGGCGAGGCGCAGAAGTGCTGTGGGAGCGTTGCCGACGGCCACGATGAGCGGACCCTCGATGCCGCAAGCTTTGTCCATGCTCGCAACGGCGCGAGTCGTGCCCGCGGCGCGCGCAGCCGCGGCGACATCAGGGTCGGCCATGAAGCACACGGCCTTGCAGCCGAGCTTCGCGAGCGCGGGCTTGCTTATGCCTGCGAGCGCCATGTTCGTGTCGGTGAGCACCGTGGCCCCTGCGCGCAGTGCGTCGAGCGCACAGTGCGCGGCGTCATGGGTGAACACGAGAGAATCGGCGTACGAGAAGTCGGCAGTGGTGTGGATGACGCGCTTCACGACGGGCTCTTCGAGCGGCGGGAACGTGCGGCCGCCGAGCTCTTCGGTGATGATCTCGAAGCTGCGCCGCTCGATGTCGCCGGGCGCCATCTCCTTGGAATCCATCTAGTACTCCACTCCTTCCCTTGCACATATCCCCTGCTCGTAGGGGTGTTTCTTGCACCGCATCTCGGTTATGTAGTCGGCCTTCTCCACGATCTTGCGGGAAGGCGCGCGCCCGGTGAGCACTACTTCGACGCCGAGCGCGGACATATCGAGTGCGCGGTCCACGAGCGCCTCGTCGACAAGCCCCTTCGAAAGCGCGTCGAGCGCCTCGTCGAGCACGAGCAGTCCCTCTTGCGCGCACTCGAGCTCGACGAGCGCGGAAGCGAGGTTCCCATCGTGCAGCTCGCACGTCGCGGCAAGTTCTTCCGACGTCATCGACCAGGTAAACTTGTCCGACGCCTTCCCCGCGAACACGGGCACGCCGAAATGCTCAGCGAGCAGGCGCACCTCCCCGCTTTCGCCGTCTTTCAGGAACTGTACGACGACGACGCGGCGGCCTGCAGCGAGCATGCGAAGGGCGAGGCCCATCGCCGCCGTGGTCTTGCCTTTGCCGTCGCCATGATACACGTGGATCATACGCCCTCCTCGATAATGCGGTAGACATACTCCATGTCGAGCGCCCCGCGCACGACGTCGGCCAGGCGGTCGAACTCACGCGCACGGTGATCGGCCGCGGACGCCGCGCCCGCGTCACCCACGACGCTCTCGGGCAGGCCGCGCATGCGCGCGAGCGAGCGCGCGAGGGCGAGCGCCACCCCCGGTTCGTCGAACAGGCCGTGGAGATAGGTTCCGAACACGTTACCGCAGGCCGCGCCTTCCGGTTTGCCGCCAATCGTGCCCGCAGGGGCGCAGGAGACGGTCGTTTCGCCGTCGTGAATCTCGTACCCGCGCGCCATCATGCCGTTCCACACCGAGAACGCGCCTTGGGCGCCCGTGATGCGCAGCTCCGACTGGGCGAGGCGCTTTTTCTCCTTGAAAACCGTACTTGCAGGGATGAGCCCGAGCCCGCGCGCGGTACCAGCGCCTTCCCTGCCGTGCGGGTCGGAAAGCTCGTCTCCCAAAAGCTGGTAGCCTCCGCATATGCCGAGCACCGGCGTGCCCGCGCCCGAAAGCGCGCGTACACAGGCTCCGATGCCGCTAGCCGCAAGCCAACGCGCGTCGTCGAGCGTAGTCTTCGAGCCGGGAAGCACCACCAGGTCGGGTCGGCCCAGATCGGTCGTCGAGGAAACGTAGCGCACGCCCACGCCGGGCACGCGCGAAAGCGGGTCGAAGTCGGTGAAGTTCGACAGATGCGGAAGACGCACGACGGCGACGTCGATGACGCCGCGCGCCTCGCGGGCAGATAGGCGCGGCGCGAGCGAGTCCTCGTCGTCCAGGTCGAGCGTAAGATACGGCACGACACCCACGACGGGAACTCCGCACATCTTCTCGAGCGGGGCCAAACCCGGGCGCAGGATTTCCACATCGCCGCGGAACTTGTTCACCACAAGCCCCCGCAAAAACGCGCGGTCATCGGGCGCAAGGAGCGCGACCGTGCCGTAGAGCTGGGCAAATACCCCGCCTGGGTCGATGTCGCCCGCAAGCAGCACGGGGGAGGACACGGCGCGCGCGAGCCCCATGTTGACGATGTCGTTTTCGGCAAGGTTGATTTCGGCGGGGCTGCCGGCGCCCTCGATGACGATGACGTCGTTTTCCTCCGCGAGCGAATCGAACGCCTCTAAAATCTGCGGCATGAGCGCCTTCTTTCGCGCGAAGTAGTCCCTCGCAGCGAAGGCTCCCTGCGCCTTGCCGGCCACGATGAGCTGGCTTCGGTGGCCGCTTTCGGGCTTGAGCAGGATGGGGTTCATGCGCACGTCGGGCGCGATGCCGCACGCCTCGGCCTGCATGATCTGGGCGCGCCCCATCTCGAGCCCGTCGGCCGTGACACCGCTGTTGAGTGCCATGTTCTGGCTCTTGAAGGGAGTCACGCGCAGGCCGTCCTGCGAAAGTACGCGGCACAGCCCAGCCGCAAGCAGGCTCTTCCCCGCGTTCGACATGGTGCCCTGGATCATGATGGGCTTGGCCCTACCCACGGGTATCGACCTCCTTCGCCGAGCCTCGGCCATCCGCGCCCGCCATAGCGCCGCTGAAAGAAGCGCCGCCCCGTTCGTCGGGTTCGCCTTCGCCCGATGCGTCTTCCGCCCGAAGCGCACGGCCGAACGCCATCGCAAGCCGGGCATTCTCCTTGCGCGTGCGCACCGCGACGCGGCACCAGAAACGGGACAGCACCGAAAACGAGTCGCACGTGCGGACCAAAACCCCCTGTTTATACAGGCGCTCGGGGATGTCTTTCGCCGGCGTGCGGACTAAAAGGAAGTTCGCATCCGACGGCACGACGGAAAGCCCGAGCGAGGAGAGCTCGTGGGAAAGCCACGCTCGCTCGCCCGCCAATACATCGCGCGTGCGCGAGACGTATTCGACGTCTTCCAGGGCGGCGATGCCCGCGGCCTCGGCGACCGAGGAGACGGGCCACGCCTGCCCCGCCCGGCGAATCCCCTCGATGAGTTGGGCGTTTCCGCTGATCAGATATCCCAACCGCAACCCCGCCATTCCGTAGAGCTTGGTGAACGCGGAGAGCACGGCCACATGGCGCGAACACGCGGCGCGTGCGGCCACGCTCCTTTCGCGGGCGTCGGGCGCAAATCCGAGGAAGCACTCGTCCACGACGAGCAGCGCGCCCACCTGCTCGCAGCGGCAAGCCGCGGCATCGATCACGCTGGGGTCGACGAGGCGCCCCGTCGGGTTGTTCGGATTGCAGAGGTACGCCACGTCTCCCGGCCCCTCGATCGCGCGGGCGAAGGAGGCGGGCACGTCGAAGTCGTCCGCTTCAGAGAGCGGGAACTCCTGCACGCATGCGCCGTAGTACGATGCCGCCTCAGCATATTCAGAGAACGTCGGCGCGCACACGACGATGCGTTTCGGGCGCACCGCCGCGGCGAGCCGCCAGATGATGTCGGACGCGCCCGCGCCGCAGACGATAGTGTCTTCGGGAATGCCCTGGGCACGCGCCAGGGCGCGAACGAGGGCGAGGCTTTCCCTATCGGGGTAGGCGTCGATTCGAGAAAGCGCCTTGCAAGCTGCGGCGACGGCGCGCGGCGAGGGGCCTGCCGGATTCACGTTCACCGAGAAGTCAATGAGGTCGGAGGCGCCCCCTTCGCAAGCGATGCCGAGCGATTGCGCGCTGCCCCCATGCGTACGGGCGCGCAGGATTCCCCCGGCAGCCCGGGGCGCGGCGTGGTCTTTCCTCATGCCATCGCCCCCACAGCGAGCACAACCGCCGCGCGCACAGCGCCGAAGACGACGAGCGCGCATACGGACGCGGCGAGCATGAGCCTTGTCGCCCGGGCGATGTCGCCCCACTCGATTTCGCGGGACGCATCGCCTATCGTCGGTTTCTCAACGAGCTTGCCGAAATACACCGCGGGTCCTGCCAGGCGCAGCCCGAGCGCGCCCGCGCACGCTGACTCGGTCTGCGCCGCGTTCGGGCTCGCATGGCGACGCCTGTCGCGGCGCCAGATGCGCGCCGCCCCGCGCGCGTCGAGCCCGACGATCGGGCACACGGCGATCATGAGCAGGGCCGATAAGCGCGAGGGGATCCAATTCACCGCATCGTCGAGGCGCGCCGAGGCGCAGCCGAAGTCGATGTAGCGCTCGTTTTTGTAGCCCACCATGCTGTCGAGCGTGTTCACCGCCTTGTACGCCATGCCCAAGGGCGCACCCCCGATCATAAGGTAGAAAAGCGGCGCGATGACACCGTCGCTCGCGTTCTCCGCCACCGTTTCCACGGCGGCGCGCGCGACGCCCTGCTCGTCGAGAACAGACGTGTCACGTCCCACGATGAGCCCGACGGCTTCGCGCGCCGCGACAAGTCCGCCCTTCGAGAACGCGCGGGCAACGGCCAGGCTCTGGCGGCGCAGCTCGCATGCCGCGAGAATCTGATAGCTCGCCCATGCCTCGGCCACGAAGCGCAAGCCGGAGTGAACCATGCCGCAAAGATGCAGGATTCCCCAGGTCAAAAGCCCACACGCAAGCGGAAGCGCCACGGCGAGCACAAGCCCTGCGGCGCGCGTGCCCGCGGACGTTTGCGGGAATGCGCGCCGCAGGCGGCCTTCGGCCCACGTGATCGCGCGCCCCATGGCAACGACGGGATGGGGAAGCCAGCGCGGGTCGCCGAAGGCAAGGTCGGCCGCGAACCCGGCGGCGACGGCAAGAATCGTCATCACCGGGCATCGCCCCCCCAAGCGGGGCGAACGTCGCGAAGGCAGCGCCCATCCCAAGTGGCGGCCCATGCACCGCCCGGCTCGGTATGCACGTCGAAGTATCCCATTTTCGGGACAGCTAGCTCGGAGAGCAGCGCTTTCACGGTACCCGCGTGAACGACGAAGACGGCGCGCCCACTCCCCTGGGCGCGCTCCGATTCGCACGCCTCCCGAAACGCCGCGATGACGCGGCGGGTGAAATTGCTCTTGCCCTCGCCATGCGGGCAGCGCGTCTCGCACCAGGAGTCTACCCAGGCGCGATAGCGCGCATCCTCTTTAAGCCCGGCGGCGCTTCGCCCCTCGAAGTCGCCGAAATCCATCTCGCGCAGACCGGGGCACGCCATAAGCTCCGCGTTCGGGAAGAGGATGCGCGCCGTCTGGTCGGTGCGGGCCATGCCGCTCGTGATAACACGGAACACGTCACGATCGCACGCGAGGTCGCGCAAAGCGCGCTCGCCCGCACTCGACAGGGGCTCGTCGGTGCCCGCCCCGCTGTAGCGATGGTCTTCCGTGCCCGCCGTGGCACCATGGCGCACGAAGACGACTTCCAAAAGCGCACCCGCGCCCTGCGTCCCTCGAGGTGCATCGGCAAGGTTTCCTTTGATGACCTGGGGAATCCCGCACGTCATGCGCACGACGACGTCGGCGCGCGCAGCGAGCGCGCATCCCAGGCGCCCCGCGCGCTCGCGCCATTGGGCGTCTTCCGCACTCATGGGGACGACCCCCGAGCCGACCAAGGGCAGAATCACTGCGTCGAAGCCGATCAGCCGCTCGAGCGCCCGGTCAGCGTCGAGCGCGCGTACGAGTTCCTCAGCACGGTATGCGACGCGGCCGGCAAAAGCCGCGGGCACGCCGCCCTCCGCAAGCTGCGCCGCGTCGACGAAATCGTCCGCCGCGAACCCGAGTTTTTCGCGCACGAAGGTCCTCTTCCCCGAATGCGCGCCACCTACCACGAGCATCATAGGAGCATGCCCCCCACCACCAGCATGGCAAGCATCGCGAGCTCGGCCCATTGCAGAAACCATCCGGCCAAATCCCCCGTCACCCCGCCGAAGCGGGACAGGGCAACATGTCGGTACCACGCAAGCGCCAAAAGCCCCGCCACCGCCATAAGGGCGCCGATGGCCTGAGCGCACGCGACCATCCCTGCAGCCGAAGCCGCAGCGAAAGCGCAAAGCGGCACGACGATCGCCGCGCGCTTCTTCGCAGGCGAGAGCCCCGCGGCCATGCCGTCCGCCCGCGCGGCAGGCCAGCATTCAACGGCGAGACCCGAAAGCGAGCGGGAGAACACGAGCGAGCACAGAAGCGCGAGGAACGCCCCCGCCGTAAGTGGCAGCGCGGTGAACAGGGAAAACTGCAGAATAAGGTACACAACAACACCGATGACCCCAAAGGCGCCCGCCCGCGGGTCGTGCATGATCTCGAGCTTTCGCTCACGCGGGGCCCAACTTGCAAGCGCATCGGAGGTGTCGCAGAGCCCGTCTAGGTGGATGCCTCCCGTCACCGCCACAGGCAGCGCCACGAGCACGGCCGCGACGATGGTCGCAGGCACGCCGAGCAGGTTCGCCACATGCCCCCACACCGTCATGAGGAAGCCCTCCGCAAGGCCCACCAGGGGAAACGCGGCAAGCGCATGGGTTGACCCGAAATCGGTCCAGGCCGATTTCGGGACGGGGATGCGCGAGAACGTTCCGAACGCCGCGCCGATTGCCTCTGCTATCTTCACCTTGTAGGTCCTTCGCCTTTCATCCACACGGGAATCCCGCATACCACTTCGACTGCGCGGTCGGCCAGCGCCGCCACGCCCGCGTTCACGCGCGCGAGCGCGCGCCTCCATGCCTCGGTCCCTTCATCGTAGCGCATCCCATCGGCGAACACGTCGACGGTGACCACCACCGTATGCGCAGCGGCCTGAGCGAGCCGTTCAATGCCTCCGAGCACCTCGCGCGCCGCGGCGTCGGGGTCACGCGGGGACAAGCCGCCTTCCGCGAAGAGCTCGTTCGCAACCAGGTTGCCCACGTCCTCCAAAAGAAGCGTGCAGCCGCGCGGAAGCCCGGGCACTGCGGCGCCCACGTCACGCGTGCGTTCGAGGGTGGAAAACCCCTTGCCCTCGCGCAACGCCCGATGGCGCGCGATGCGGCGGGCGCCCTCTTCCCCGAAGGGCTCCATCGTTGCCAGGTACACGCGGGGGCCGTCGTGCCCGAGGCACAGGGACTCGGCGTAGGCGCTCTTGCCGCTCGCGGCGGCGCCGATGACGAGCGTCACCGTCATTTCCCGGCCTCGAAATGCTCGTAAGCAGCCATACCGGTCGCCGTGAACGTCTTCCCATCCCGGTACACGCGCAACGCCGAATCCAGAAGGGGCAGATACGCCATGGCGCCCGCGCCCTCGCCCAAGTGCATGCCTGCGTCGAGGGGTGCCTTTATGCCGAGCTCGCGAAGGAGCTCCTGGCTTGCGGGTTCGCTTGATGCGTGGGTGCCCACGAGGTAGCCCAAGGCGTTGGGGCACAGGCGCGCCGCGCACAGGGCCGCCGTGCAGGATATGACCCCGTCGAGGAGTGCCGGCGCCTTCGAGGCAGCGGCCCCTAGGTAGAAGCCGCACATCGCCGCGATGTCGAAGCCGCCCACCTTCGAGAGCACGTCGATCGGGTCGGCGGGATCGGGCGAGTTCGCGTCGATAGCGCGTTCGACCACGTCGCGCTTGCGCGCGAGCGAGGCGTCCGAGAGCCCCGCGCCGCGCCCGACGAGGCTCCGCGCGTCCGCCCGGATGAGCACTGCGGCCACCGCCGCCGAGGTGGTCGTGTTGCCGATGCCCATCTCGCCCGCGGCGAGAAGGCGCACGCCGGCGCGGGCAAGCCCGCACGCGACGGCAATTCCGACCTCGATCGCGCGCACGGCCCCATCGCGAGACATAGCGGAGCCGTGCGCGATGTTGCCGCTCCCCCGCCGCACGTTCGCGCGCACCATGCGCGCGTCTTCTATGCCCCGAGCCATACCCACGTCGACGGGCACGACCTCGGCACCCGCGAACGCCGCCATGCGGCAGGCGCTCGTGGCCCCCTCGCACATGTTGCGCGCGACGGCTCGCGTCACGTCTTGTCCGCTTTGCGACACGCCTTCGGCAACGACCCCGTTGTCGGAGAAGAATACCGCGAGCGCACGAGGAAACTCGGCCACCTCGGCGCTCCCCTGAGCTGCGGCGATACACGCGACAGCGTCTTCAAAGTCGCCCAATCCCCCCAAGGGGTGCGCGATGGAGTCCCACGCGGCGTACGCGGCGGCGCGGGCGCACTCGTCTGCAGGCGCGATCCGGGAGAGCGCGGCTTCGAGCACGGCGCACGGAGCCGACGAGAACGCTCGCTCGACTTCCTCGCGGATGCAGGCAAGCGCGGTTTCGGTTGCTTCAGCCATGCCGTCTCCTCTCTGCGAACGACGCTGCGGCAGACGCGAACGTGCGCGCAACGTCGGGGTTCGCAGGATAGTACACATGCGGGAAGCCCGCCACCAGGGACGGGGTGGTCGTCATGCACGGCCAGCCCTTGTCGCGCCGGGGCTTCTGCGCCCAAAAGTCGCCGCCCGGGCAGGTGGACTGCCAGTAGTGGAACTCGTGCGCGCGGATGCGTGTGCCGCGCGGCCCGTAGAGCCCGTCGCGTTGGGAAGTAAGCTCCACGTACCCGAAATGGGACAGCCTTCCCCCGTTCTCGCTTGCGCCCTCAAGGGCGCCCGCAACAGGCCAGCGCCGCCCCTCGCTATCGGCGATTTCGCGCTGCAGGTACAGAAACCCACCGCATTCGGCGACCGTCGGCATGCCGGATTCCACCGCGCGCCGCACCGCCTCGCGCATCGTCGCGTTCTCGGAGAGCTGCCGCGCATGGAGCTCCGGGTAGCCGCCCCCCAGATAGAGGGCGCTTGTCCCCCGGGGCAACTCGCTATCACACAGGGGGCTGAAAAAGGCCAGCTCGCAACCCAGATCCTCGAGCGCGCGCAGGTTCTCCTCGTAGTAGAACGAGAACGCCTCGTCACGCGCAACGGCGACGATGGGCCGCGCTCCCGCGATCGGCTCCAACCGGTAAGGTTCCTCGCGGATATCGGGTGCCGTCGCCGCCATTTCGAGCAAGCGGTCGACGTCGACGCTCTTTTCCACCAGCTCGGCCATCTTGTCGATGCGCGCGGAGAGCTGCTCGACCTCGTCGGCGGTCACAAGCCCCAGATGCCGGCTTTCGAGCGAGAACGCCTCGTCGGCGGGGATATTCCCCAAAACCGCGACGCCCGTGTGCTTCTCGATAGCAGGCGCCGCGTAGGCGCAGGCAGCGGCGCTCGTCTTGTTCAGCACGACGCCGCGCACGTTCGCACAAGGCAGGAACTCGGCGATGCCGCGGATTACAGCGGCGAGCGATAAAGACGCCCCGCGCCCGTTCACCACTAAAACGACCGGCGTTTCCGTGTCGCGCGCAACCTGGTAGCTGCTCGCGTCGGCCACGCCGGGCGCCATGCCGTCGTAGAAGCCCATAACCCCCTCGAGCACCGCGACATCCGCGCCCGCGGCGCCGCGTGCGAGCAGGGCGCGCAGCGTCGGGGCGTCGGTGAAGAAGCCGTCTAAATTGCCCGAGCGCGCACCCACGACGCGGCGATGAAAGAGCGGGTCAATGTAGTCGGGGCCGCATTTGAAGGCCGCGCATGCAATGCCGCGGCGCGCGAGCGCGCGCAGGAGCGCGCACGTTACGACCGTCTTGCCGCTCCCGCTCGAGGGCGCAGCGACCATGAAGCGCGGGATGGACGTGCTCACCGGGCGCCGCCTTCCCCACCTGCGGCGCTGCAGCTAGCAAGCGAGACCACCTCGACGGATGGGTTCCCCTCGACAGAGAGGTCCTCCCCGACAGGCGACTCAGCAAGCGCGCCGACTTCGGCAAGCTCCTCGGCATCCGCGCCCGCACCACGCGCGCTGACGAGGAACACGGGGTTTTGCGCCTTCATAAGATGGTGCGAGCCTACAGCCTCGGCACGGGCGGCCGACACCTGGCACGCCTCGAACCCCTTAAAGCGCGAACCCGAGAGGAGCGCGCACGCCTCGGTGAGCGTCTCAACGGTGACGCATGGCACGCACAGGCGAACCTGCGAGTTCTTCTCGAGCGCCGCCTCCACGATGGAGGGAAGCTCGCCCGCGCTCCCGCCGACGAACACGGCGTCGGGGACAGGCAGTTTCGCGAGTGCTTCGGGGGCGACACCGGGGACCGCATGCACGTTGCCGCACCCGAATGCATCCGCGTTCTCTCGGATGAGCCGCACGCCGGCCGCGTTGCGCTCGATCGCCCATACCGACCCCGCTCGCGCGACGAGCGCCGCCTCGATCGACACGCTCCCCGTGCCGGCGCCGACATCCCACACGGTGTCAGTCGCGGTAAGGCGCAGCTTCGCGAGCGCGACGGCGCGCACCTCCTGCTTGGTCATGGGAACGTCGCCGCGGATGAAGAGCTCGTCGGGAATGCCCGAGGAAGCGTACGGCCAGCGGGAGCTCGCGGCGCGGGATGCGCCCGCAGAGTCCGCCGCGAAAGAAGCCGCCGCGGGCGCAGACGCGCCGGCCGGCGCCTCGGAGGCTGCGCTAGAGCCCGCAGGCGACCCGGCGCAGCCTGCGAACTCGATAAGCATCACGTTCAAGTCGTCGAACGTCTGACCTGCGATTTCACTTGCGGTCGCGCAGGTGATGCGCTCGTCGGGGTACGACAGGCGCTCGGCCACCGTCACGCGCGCGTCCGCGAAGCCCGCCTGCACAAGCTCGCCCGAAAGCCGCGAGGGGTCTTCCCCGCCCGACGTGGCGAGGAAGAGCTCACCTGCGCGCTCGGCCTCGGCCACGATGTCGCACGCCACGCCGTGAGCGCTCGCGAAGCGCCAATCCTGCCATGGACGCGCGAGGCGCGCGGCGAGATACGACGCTGAGCTTATGCCGGGAATGACGCGCACGTCCACCCGCGCGTCGCCGGAGAGCGCCTCCACCAGGCGGCGCGCGCCGCTGAACAGCCCCACATCGCCCGTCATCACGACCACGGCGCGCTGCCACGACGCCGCATCAGTGAGCGCGGCGACGATGTCCGCCGTCTTCACGAGCTCGCATCTCACCACGTCGGGCGGCACGTCGATGCCGACAAGCGCGCGATGAGCGCCGATGACCACGTCGGCGATGTCGATCGCGTCGAGCGCCGCACGCGAGAGCAAGTCGGGGTTTCCGGGCCCCGCCCCGATGATCGTTACCTTTCGCATGGAATCTCCCGATACCCGCGCGGCGTGACCATACGGCCGCCTACGCGCTTCGTGTCCGCGTTGCCGACGAACACGGTGGTGAACATGTCGGCATCGAACTCCCCCAGCTCGGAGAGCCTGCACATACCCGACTGCTGCCCCTCGCGCCCGATGTTGCGCACCCAGCCGCAGAGCGTGTCGGGGGCCTTCCATTCGAGCATAATCTTCGCCGCGCGCGAGAGCCTGTCGGCGCGCTTTCTGCTGCGCGGGTTGTACAAACAGATGCAGAAGTCGGCGCTCGCCACGGCGGCGAGCCTGCGCTCGATGACCTCCCACGGCGTGAGCAGGTCAGAGAGCGACACGACCGCGAAATCGTGGGCAAGCGGGGCGCCGAGCACCGCCGACCCGCTCTGAGCCGCGGTGGCCCCGGCGATAACTTCCACGTCTACATCGGGGTAGTCCTCCGCAAGCTCCAGCACGGGGCTCGCCATGCCGTACACGCCCGCGTCACCGCTGCACACGAGCGCCACGGCTTCTCCGCTCTGCGCGCGCGAAAGCGCCAGGCGGCACCGTTCGACCTCGTGCATCATCGGCGTCGCGAGATGCGCCACGTCGGGCACGGCAGCGAGCGCGAGCTCCACGTATTTCGTGTACCCCACAACGATGTCGGCCGCCTCGAGCGCGCGCCGAGCCGCAATCGTCATGCCGTCGGGGCCGCCCGGGCCGATCCCCACCACGAAGAGCTTTCCCATCACCGCTCCTTAAACGAAAGATCGATAGTTACCTTGGAAAACGCGACGGTCACGCCGCCGTGAGCGAGCTTCGGGAAGATAAGTTTGCCCCCGCCCGCGAGCGCCGCGCGCTCGCACACATTGTCGACCCCCACCGTCGCGCGCACGAAATCAGATGGCGAAACGCTGCCTTCGACCTGCGACAACTCCTCTGCGGAATACGTCACAAGCGGGATATTGCGCGCACGGCAGAAGGCGAGCAGACCCTCCTCGTGCGCCTTCACGTCGATCGTCGCCGCTTCGCGCACGGCCGAAGGCGAGATACCCGCCTGCCCGCACGCGAGAAGAAACGTCTCCCCGATCGCTTCGGCGCACGCACCGCGACGGCACCCTATGCCCGCAACGATGCAGGGCACGACAAGGCGAAGCGGCTCGGGCGCAGACGTCTGCGCCCGCACGCCCGCCGGCTTCCCCGTCTCACCGGCGGGCACGACCTCGCCCGTTGTCTCCGCCGCGCGAACGGACGCACCTGCATTCGCGCCAGCGAACGGTGACACGACGATATCGGCCCGAGCGCGGTCGGACGCAATGTCAACCCCCTCAGGCGGCTGTCCCGAAATCGGCATGTCGGAATAGAGCGCCACGCGCCCGCCCGAAAGCAGCCGCGCCGACACTCGCTTGATGGCCTCGGGATTCGAAACGGCGAGCCCCGCACAGCGCGCCCACGTATCCACCGCCCACACGCCGCGGACGTCGGTCGCCGTGGTGATGACGGGGATGGCCCCTGCCGCGCGTGCCACAGTTTGCGCAAGCTCGTTCGCACCGCCCAAATGCCCCGACAAAAGCGGGACGGCAAAGCGCCCCGCCTCGTCGATCGCCACAACCGCGGAATCGCTTGCCTTCGAGGCGACATGCGGCGCGATCGCCCGCACGGCGATGCCCGCCGCGCCCACGAACAGGAGCGCGTCCGACGCTTCCCACGCGAGCGCCGTCCATGCGCGCAGGTCGGCCTTCCCCTCGCCGAACCCGCGCGAAACGGAAACGTCCCAGCCAGGGTCATCTTCACCTGTCTGCGCGCAATCGGAAAGCGCGCGTGCGGTGCGCTCCGCCAACGCATACCCCCTCTCAGTGAACGCTATGCAGGAAACCCTCATCTAGCGCACCACCATCGTCGAGAAGTAGCTGCCCCGATCGGGCAAATCGTCGAGCGAGCGGTAAACGCGCTCGCCCGGAAGCCCACAGTCCTCTACGAGCTCGGCACCGTCGAAGGCGCCCTCCTCGCGAAGGATGCGCATCGTGTCCGCAAGCGAGCGGCGCGCCTTCATGACCACCTTCGTCCCCGGCCAGCCGATTGCGCGGCGCACGTCGTCGTAGCCGCCGGGCACGATGTGCAGAGGCGACGACATCTCGGGCGTGAGGTCGCGCTCGAGCGCCGCGGCGACCGCGCAGAAGCTCGGCACGCCGGGAATGGCGCGCGCCTCGAACCCGCGGGCGCGCACGTCGGGCGCTATGCGCTGGAAGGTGGCGTAGATGCTCGGGTCCCCCAGGTTCAGCAGCGCGACGTCGCGGACCGCATCCAGGTGCGCGACAAGCTCGCGAACAAGCGAGGCATGCTCGGTCGCGCGGCGCTCGGCGTCGCGCGTCATCGAGAATCTCACGGGGATCACCGTCTTGCCTGTAAGGTCGACGGCGCCGCGCACGATGTCGAGCGCGACCATGACCCCGTCCGCCGTCTGCGGTGCGGCGATGACCGGACACGATTCGATTGTGCGGACGGCCTTGATCGTGAGCAGCTCGGGGTCGCCAGGCCCCGTGCCCACGCCGTACAGCACGCCTTTACTCATACGTCGCCCCCAATTCCCCGATAACAGCATCGGCGCCCGACGTGCGGAAAAGCTCGCGGCGCCCGGCGTCGAACACGACCGCGGCGATGTCGCATGCGCCCGCCGCGCGGCGGCGCAACCTGTCCTCGATTGCCGCAGCGAGCGAGGCGCGCGCAGCGTCCCCCACGCCGGCGGCCTCGATTACCTCGAGCGCCGCCGTGGTCGTGACCGACGACATGATCTCGCACACGGTCTTCGCGCCCGCGCCGGCCAAGGCCGCGTGGGCGGCCAGAATCTCCGCGCGGCAGTCGGCGGTACGCGAATGGGTGTCCATGATGCCGCCCGCGACCTTCACCAGCTTGCCGATGTGTCCCACAAGAAGGACATTGGTAAATCCCTCGCGAACGCAGCAATCAATCGCATCGCCCACAAAGTTGGAGATGAAGACCACCGGCGCACCGTTTAGGTGAAAATGCCCCGAGATGAACTGCGCGCCGTAGTTGCCGGGCGTGAGCACAACTCCGCGCCGCCCCATAGCCGCATGCTGCCGGATCTCGAGCTCGATACTGTCGCGCAAGGCAGCGAGGCTGCGCGGCTCGACGATGCCCGTCGTGCCCAGGATGGAAATGCCGTCCTCTATCCCCAGGTGTGGGTTGAAGGTCTTTTCGGCAAGGGCAACACCCTCGGGTACCGAAATCGTCACAGTAATATTTCCAGAAAAGCCGTGCGCGGCGCACACCTCGCGCACCGCCGAAGTGATCATCGCGCGCGGCGTCGCGTTGATAGCGGCCGACCCCACCGGCTGCTCGAGCCCGGGCAACGTCACGCGCCCCACGCCCACGCCGCCATCGACGGAAACTTCCGATTCGCGCGCGGGCACGCCCTTGCTGCCCGCAGCGCCCGTGCCCGACCCCGCATGTTCCACGCGCGCGTACACGAGCACGCCGTCGGTCACATCGGCATCGTCGCCTGCGTCCTTTCGCACGGCGCACTGGGCGCACCCCTCGCCGATACATGCGTCAACCACGTCCGTCTCGACAGGCAGCCCGCCGGGGGTGACGATCGACACGCGGCCGACGGGCTTTCGTGACAAGAGCATCTCGCAGGCCGCCTTCGCCGCGAGCGCGGCGCAGCTCCCCGTGGTGTAGCCGCAGCGCAGGCGGGTCGTCCCGGTATATATGTAGTGCTCGAAGGCCACGCTAGCTGCTCGCCTTTCGATACCCCGTGGCAAACGAAGGGTCGTAAAGCTTGCTGCGCTCGTACGACTCCGCTTGCGCGCCGTTGTGCGCAAGCCCGCCACGAGCTCCGAGCACGCGGCCCACCACCACGAGCGCCGTGCGGTCGATGCCCTCTCGCGCGCCCGCATCGGCGAGCGTGCCCACTGTGCAGCGCACCACGCGCTCCTCAGGCCAGGTCGCCTTGTACACGAGCGCCGCCGGCTCGTCGGAGCTGCGGCCCGCGCCCAAAAGCTCGGCGGAAAGCTCGGCGAGCATACCCGAGCTCAGGAAGATGACCATAGTCGAGCCGCTTTCCGCCATGGTGCGCATGCCCTCGCCCGCGGGCATGGGGGTACGTCCGGAAAGCCGCGTGATCACGACCGACTGGCTGATTCCCGGCAGCGTGTATTCCTGGCGAAGCGCCGCCGCGGCACCGCAAAAGCTCGACACGCCGGGCACCACCTCGTAGTCCACGCCGCGCGCGTCGAGCGCGTCCATCTGCTCCTGGATGGCGCCGTACAGGCACGGGTCGCCCGTGTGCAGGCGCACCACTTCCTCGCCCCGCGCATCTGCCGCGCACATCACGTCGAGCACTTCCTCCAAGGTCATGTGCGCGCTGTCGTAGACGACGCAGGATTCCTTGCACTCGGCGAGCAGCTCGGGATTCACAAGGCTTCCCGCCCAAACGACTACGTCGGCCGCGCGCAGAAGGCGCGCCCCGCGCAGCGTGATAAGGTCGGCGGCGCCCGAGCCTGCGCCAACGATATGAATCATCCGAGCCTTCCCTTCCCGTTTCTCATCGCAACCGTTTACGCCGCCATTCGCGCAGCGGGCAAAACACGGCGCCTGCGGCAGCAATCGGCGCAAATACGCAGGCAGGAGGCGCAATGCCGCCCGCGCTGGCTTTGACACGTTCACAAGTGCCCACTATCATAGTAAAAGTTTCGGCAACGAGCATATGACAATCGGATAAAAGGAAATGACCGGCGCGGCGCCTGCACAGCCCGCGCTGGCTTGCGGAGGGAACCAGGTGGGAATCCTGGGCAAGGGACATTACTGTATAGGACGCGCGGGCGAACCGCCTCGCGCCCCAAGCCAGACTGCTTCGCCTTTTCCTCACGGCATCGCCGTGGCGTTAGCTCCTTGTGAACCCCGAGGGGTGCGCTTTTCTTTCGCTTGTGCCGACAAGCAACTGTCGCCGGGGGACCGGCAAACCGAGGAAAGGAAAAACCATGTCCGACCAGATGTCACGCCGCGGCTTCATGGGCGCCGCAGCAACCGGAGCCGTCGCGCTCGCCGGAGTCGCGCTCGCGGGCTGCTCCAACACCTCCGCGAGTTCCGAGAAATCTAGTGAAAAGGAGAAGGCCGCGAAGCCGGTCATCCTCGTCACGAGCTTCGGCACGAGCTACAACGACTCGCGCCACATCACCATCGGCGCCATCGAAGACGCTATCCGCGAGAAGTACTGGCAGGACTACGACATCCGCCGCGCCTTCACCGCGCAGATCATCATCGACAAGCTGAAGAAGCGCGACGGCATCACGATCGACAACATGACCGAGGCGCTTGACCGCTGCGTGGAAGACGGCGTGAAGGAAATCGTCGTGCAGCCGACGCATCTCATGGCTGGCCTGGAATACGCCGACGTGAAAGACGAGCTCGACAAGTACGCCGACAAGTTCGACAAGATCTCGCTCGGCGACCCGCTGCTCACCTCCGACGACGACTACAAAAAGGTGGCCGCAGCCATTAAGGAGAACATGGCGTCCTTCGACGACGGCGAGACGGCGCTGTGCCTCATGGGCCACGGCACCGAAGCCGATTCCAACGCCGACTATGCCAAGATGCAGGAAGTGTTCAAGAACGAGGGTTTGACGCAGTTCTTCGTCGGCACCGTCGAGGCTGAACCGACCTGCGAGGATGTTATCGCCGCCGCGAGCGCCGCAGGCTACAAGAAGGCCGTGCTCGCGCCGTTCATGGTGGTCGCGGGCGACCACGCGAACAACGACATGGCAGACGAGACCGACCCCGACAGCTGGGCTGCGAAGTTCGTGGCCGCCGGCTTCGAAGTGACGTGCCTGCTCCAGGGTCTGGGACAGAACGTCGCGGTCGACGACATCTACGTCTCGCACGTGGACGACGCCATCGCCAAGCTGTAAACTCGCCGCGCACGGGGGCGCCGGTCGCGTCCCCGTGCAACGGGCATGCGCCTTTCCCCGACTGACGACGCATGCCCGTTGCATTCGCATCCCGACCGCCCACCGCACGGCACGGGCGGTCGAAGCGATTGAAAGGAACCCCCTCCATGTTGAAGAAAACCCTCGTCTTCGCCCTGTCGGCGGCGCTTTGCGCGTTCTCGCTCGCCGGCTGCGCCGGAAATTCAATCGACAGCGCAAAGGCAAGCGATGCCGATTCCCAGGAAAAGACCGAACAGGCGGCCGATGCGCCCGCGGGCGCAAGCGCTGCCCCCATCACCGCCGACAAGGTGGCCGACGGCACCTATCCAATCACCGTAGATTCCAGCTCGAACATGTTCAGGATCGTGGACGCCCAGCTCATCGTGGAAAACGGCTCCATGCACTGCGTGATGACGCTTTCCGGCACGGGCTACGGCAAGCTCTTCATGGGCACGGGCGACGAGGCTGCCGCCGCAAGCGAGGCCGACTTCATCCCCTATGTGGAAAACGCGGAAGGCAAGTACACCTACGACGTGCCCGTTGATGCGCTCGACGAGGACACCGCCTGTGCCGCGTGGAGTATTAGAAAAGAGCAGTGGTACGACCGCACACTTGTGTTCGAATCCGCCGGCGTCGATCTGCGCGCCGACGCACTGAAGTAACGCCATGCGGTCGATTCTTCCCAAGGGGGAAAACAGGAAGCTCCACAGCATCGCGGCGCGCGCGATCGCCTGCGTTCTCGTCGCCCTGCTCGCGCTTCCCTTCGCGGGGTGCAGTGCGAGCCCGAACGCGACCGGTGGCACGGCGGGCTCTCAGGAATACACGGTGAGCGTCTCGCTTTCCGGCGGGTCAGGGCGCGCAAGCATCGCCTCACCCACCACAATTGTGAAGGATGGCGACACCTACACCGCGACCATCACCTGGTCGAGTTCGAACTACGACAAGATGACCGTCGACGGCGTGGACTACGCGCCCGTAAACGACGGCGGCAACTCCACGTTCGAGATACCCGTCACGCTCGACGAGGACATCGCCGTGTCGGCCGAGACCGTCGCCATGTCGACGCCGCACACCATCGACTACACGCTCCACTTCGACTCATCCACCATGAAGGAGAAATCGGGCGACGATGCAAGCGGCGGCTCCCCTGCGGGAACGGCTTCAAGCGCCGCGGCCGACTTCCACAACGCCGATTTGGGCTGCGGCTGGGAGCCGACGGGAGCGCTTCAGCTTGAATACGCCGAGCACTTCACTGTCGACGAGTTCGAAGGCGGCCTGCGGCTTATCTGCGTTTCGAACGGGGAGCGCTTCCTCGTGGTGCCGCAAGATGCGAAGGTACCTGATGGGTTGAGCTCCGACATCGCGGTCATAAGGCGCCCCGCCGACAAGGTGTACCTCGTGTCGTCGGCGACGATGTGCCTAGTCGACGCGCTCGATGCGAACGACAATATCATCATGTCGGGCACGAAGGCCGACGACTGCTCGGTCGTGGGCTTCAAAAGCGCACTCGAAAGTGGGGCGATCGCCTACGGCGGCAAGTACAGCGCGCCCGACTACGAGCGAATATCGGCCTCGGGCTGTACGCTCGCCATCGAGAACACCATGATCAACCACACGCCCGATGTGAAGGAAAAGCTGCAGAAGCTCGGGCTCGTCGTGCTCACCGAACAGTCGTCGAGCGAGCCCGAAGCACTCGGGCGCGTCGAGTGGATTAAGCTTTTCGGCGTCCTGTTCGACAAGGAAGACGAGGCCGCGCACCTGTTCAACGAGCAGAAGGCCCGCGTCGAGCAAACGTCGGGGCTCGCGTCGTCAGGTAAAACCGTGGCGTATTTCTACATTAACTCGAACGGGGCCGCCGTCACGCGGCGGGCGGGCGACTACGTGGCGCAGATGATCGAGCTTGCAGGCGGCAGTTATTCGCTCGATGACGCGCAGACGGCGTCGACGTCAGGTTCGTCAGTAACGCTCGAAATGGAGCGCTTCTACGCGACGGCGAAGGATGCCGACATCATCGTCTACAACGGCACCATCGACGAATCGGTTGCCACCTTGAACGACTTCGTAGGCAAAAACGCGCTATTGTCGCAGTTCAAAGCCGTGAAGAACGGCAACGTCTGGGTCACAAGCGCCGACATGTACCAGCAGATGACTTCTACCGCCGACATTATCGACGAGCTGCACGGGGCGTTCACCGGCGATGACGCGAGCGACTTCCATTATCTGAGGAAGCTCGGTTAGCGCCATGAGAAGCCGGCTTTCCATGGCATACGACGAATCGGGGCGCGCCGCGCGGTGTCGCGTCGTGACGGCGCTGCTCGCTGTTGCCCTCATCGTGCTCGTCGGGGCCAACCTGTGCATCGGGAGCGTGCTCGTGCCCGCAGACCACATCCCCGGCATCCTTTCGGGCGGCGCGGCCAATTCCATGGAAAGCCAGGTCATCTGGGAGATTCGCCTGCCGCGCGTGCTTTCAGCCGTGCTTCTCGGCGGGGCACTTTCGCTCTCCGGGTTCCTGCTGCAGACGTTTTTCAACAACCCCATCGCCGACCCGTTCATCTTGGGCGTCTCCTCGGGCGCAAAGTTCGTCGTCGCGATTACGATGATCGTACTTCTAGGCGCGAACCAGGCCATGTCCTCGCCGGCCATGGTGGCCGCAGCGTTTCTGGGCTCGCTTATCACCATCGGCTTCGTGCTCCTCATCGCACGGCGCATAAGTTCCATGGCCATGCTCATCGTGGCGGGCGTCATGGTGGGATACATCTGCTCGGCGGCGACGAACTTCCTCATCGCCTTCGCCGACGACCAGTCCATCGTGAACCTGCACAACTGGTCTTTGGGTAGCTTCTCGGGTTCGAGCTGGGACGACATCGCGGTCATCGCGGTCGTGGTGATCACCGTGAGCGCATGCGTATTCGCGATATCGAAGCCCCTTTCCGCCTTCCAGCTGGGAGAAGCCTACGCGAAAAGCGTCGGCGTGAACGTCGAACGCTTCCGCGTGGTGCTCGTCCTTCTAGCGAGCATGCTCTCCGCCTGCGTGACCGCGTTCGCTGGTCCGGTGTCGTTCGTAGGCATCGCGGTTCCGCATCTCGTGAAGTCGGCGCTAAAGTCGTCGAAGCCCATCCGCGTGATTCCTGCGTGCTTCTTGGGAGGCGCCATCTTCTGCGCGGGCTGCGATTTGATCGCGCGCACGCTGTTCTCTCCCGTCGAGCTTTCCATCAGCGCCGTCACCGCCATCTTCGGCGCTCCGGTGGTTATCGCGCTCATGTTGAAGAAGCGGGTGAGGTAGATGGGGGAATTCGTGCCGCGGCCCAAAACGCTCGGAGGGGACATTCCATGCTTAGACAGTCCTGAGCTCGCACGAAAGCGCCAGAAGGCACTTTCGGCTCGTGCGGAACTGCGCGCGGAACGCCTCTTCCGAGCGGAGCCGAACCTCGAAACTCCGGTCGAAACGCAGGCTGACGGAGCGCCGCTTTTCCACATAAGCGACCTGTCGGCGGGCTACGACAAGAAGGTCGTAGTCGGAGGCGTCGATCTGGAGGTTCGCGCGGGCGACGTCGTGGCGCTCATCGGGCCGAACGGCTCGGGCAAGTCGACCATCTTAAAAACCATCACACGCCATCTGGCACCGCTTGCCGGCGCGGTCGAGCTCGACGGGCGGGAGATTTCCCGATGGAAGACGGCGGAGTTTGCAAAGAACCTTGCCGTTATGCTGACAGATCGCCCCCGGACCGAGCTCCTCACCTGCCGCGATGTCGTAGAGGCGGGAAGGCACCCCTACACCGGGCGAATGGGCACACTCTCGCCCGACGACCATAGTCGGGTCGACGAGGCCATGAAAACCGCACGTGTGGAAGAGCTCGCCGAGCGCGACTTCATGCAGATAAGCGACGGGCAACGCCAGCGCGTCATACTCGCACGCGCCATCGCGCAGGATCCGCGTGTGCTCGTGCTCGACGAGCCCACGTCGTATCTCGATATCCGCTACCAGATCGACCTGCTGCGAATACTTCGCCACCTTGCGAAATCGCGGAATGTGGCTGTCATCATGTCCATCCACGAACTCGAGCTCGCGCAGAAAAGCGCCGACAAGGTGATTTGCGTGAAGGACGGCCGGGTCTTCCGCGCCGGCGTACCCGAGGACATATTCACGCGCGAGACGATTGGCGAGCTCTACGGCCTTCAACATGGCACCTTCAACGAGCGCTTCGGCAGCGTGGAAATTGGACGCCCGCACGGCGATGCGCACACGTTCGTCATCGCCGGCGCAGGTACGGGGTCGGCTGTGTTTCGCCAGCTCATCCGGCAGGGCAAGGCGTTCTACGCGGGCGTTCTGCACGAAGGGGACATCGACTGCGAGCTCGCGCGCGACCTAGCGATGGAATGCGTGGCCGAGCGCGCCTTTGAGCCGATCGGGGATAAAACCATAGCCCGCGCCAAAGAGCTCCTCGTCCACTGCGCGCGCCTTATCGTGTGCCCCGCCGCCTTCGGCACCATAAACGCCCGCAACGTAGAGCTCGTCGAGTTCGCACGATCGCATGGTATCGAGGTCATGCAAGCGTGCGAAGGCGCATCGGAGGATTCCCAATTGGAGTGGGAAGGATAAACTGGACTTTCTTTTAAGGATCCTCAGGCTACAGCTCCTACGCGGCGAGGTCTACAAGGCGCCGGAGAACTTCATGAACAGGAATTTCCACGCCGACGAGCCCAATTAGGCCTAATCCAAGCGAGATTCCAGACTCGACAGGCCATTGAGAGTCAGGTCGTTGGCGACCTCAGAGACGCGCTCAATAGGAACCGAGCCGTCAGACAGCGCCCACGTGCGATAGATACCGATAATGCCTGACAGCAAAAACGCCAGATAGTAGTCGAACATCTCATCCTTAAGGCCTTGGGGCAGCAGATTGCGCTCGGCAATCTCGTGCTCGAGAGGTGCACGAAGACGAGCCATAAAATCATCGAGCGGAATGTTCTCGATCAGCTGACGATTGAGCACCAGGTTGTTGCACAGCGCCTCGTTAACGGTTTTAAAGAAGGTCGCCGCCGCTCCCAGGGCGCGCTCGTTGGTGTCACCGTCCATTGAAGCAAGCGTTTTCTCGACCGAGTCGACAATCATCTCCACCACATCGACGGCAATGGCATCGAGCAGGCCGTCGACCGTACCAAAGTGAACGTAAAAGGTCTTGCGGTCGACATTGGCCTCGCGCGCGATGGCACTCACCGTAATGTCTGCCAGCGGCTTTTCCATGAGCAGGCGCTCGAAAGCGGAAAGGATGGCATTGCGGCTGCGAACGATGCGGCGATCAATACGCGGTTTGCTGGTGGCCATGGGCGTGTCCCTTCGATATGCGGGCATTCATCAACAGATGAGAGATAATCTACGTAAGAGGATTATCCCCCATCCGGCACAAAAAAGCCCGGCAATATGAAGAACGCACGACTGCCCTACTGCGACTTAGGGTGCTTCTTCTTATTGAGTGCCGACGGAGATACGCGAATACCGTCGCCTGTCTGGCGCACATAGGCTTTATGAGCCGGCTTAGCGGTCCCAGAAGCCTTCTGAGCGTGCTTCTTGGGATCAACGGTAACAGCATTCGTGGGGTGCGGCTTAGTGGGCGCAGAGGGCGTCTGAGGCGTGCGGCCGAGTTTGCGCATCACGCGATCCCAGCGCGCATGGATGCTCTCGTTGTGGGCGCTCTTAAGGCCCAACAGGGGCGCAGCCAAAATGGTCGGCGCAATAAACGTAATGAGGCGCCACAGCAGATAGCCGGCGGTCGAAGCCGACCCAAAGAAATGACCCAAGAACAATGCAAAGCCGCCCTCAGCGCCACCAGTTCCACCGGGCAAGGGGACCGCAGAGCTCAACAGCTGGACAAAGGCGCTCGCGGCCATGACCGAGAAAAAGTCGACCTCGTGGTGGCCAAAGGCAAGCATCAGGAAATACGGCACGAGGTAGAAAAACGCGAGCTGCATCATGGTGATGACCACCGTGAGCAGCATGGACGAAAAGTGGCCGGCTGAAAGCTTGAACTTCTCGGAGAAAGAGTAGATTTCGCCGTCGACAAACGTACGCCAGCCCTCAATCTTGGTGGCCGAGACGCCCATTCGCTCGAGCCAATTGATAATGCAGTGCGCGACGCGCGTGACGGTCTTAGGCATGAGCGCGACGGCAAAGATGCCAAGCAGAATGCAGCAGTGACCGCCAAAGCTAAAGACGCACAGCAGCGTCATGTCGCCATAGCGCTCGGCGAAAAACGGCATTCGGGCAAGCAGCAGAATGGCGCCCCAGGCAACGAGGCCAAACTGATACACGATAAAGCGCGTGAACTGCGTGGCACCGGCCTCGCCGACATTTTGGCCTGCCTTGGTCAGGCGGTAAATCTGGGCGGGCGTAGAGCCCATCATCATGGGCGTCAGGTTGCCAAAGAAGATACCGCTCGCCTCGACCGAGATCAGGTCGCGAATGCCGACGGGCGAATAAGGGTCGAGCCAAACGGCGATCGCATAGGCCACAATGCCAAAGAACAGATACATGAACATGCAAAGACACGCGATAACGAGCCATGGCGCCTGGACGCTCGACATAGCGGCCCAGAACTGCCCCATCTGCCCGGTTACCACCAGATAAACGATATAACCCACCAGCACGACGCCGATAAAGATGGCGCCGCGGCGTGCGCTCTTATTGTCATCTCCGCCCGAGGCCTCAACCTCGACCTGGGGCTTAGACGTATGCTGAGAGGACTCCGTCATGAGACTCCTTCTAACAGTCAAAATATCTTGGTTATTGTACCCGTAAGGGCCATAGGCAGAACGCAAAGCTCTGGTTCAAACGGGAATTGCAGACGGTTGTTTGAAAATAAAAAACCCGGCCTTCCATGGGAAGACCGGGTATCAGATGCGTGGTAGCCCGTACCAGATTCGAACTGGTGATCTCCGCCTTGAGAGGGCGGCGTCCTAAACCGCTAGACGAACGGGCCACATGACATCTGCACTGCCGTGCTGCGAGGACATATATTACGGGACAAAAAACATCAGCGCAAGAAGAAATTCCAAATTGCCGAAAAAATTGTCGGCAGGTTATGGAACGCGCAGGTAAACTGGGTAGCTAATTCAAGTTGAGATGGACCAAAAGAGCTTCGCGCTCGTTGGAAATGTTGTCTTCGATCACGGCGTCGAGGGCGGAGTTGAGTAGCTGGCCTAGCTCGGGCCCCGGCTTCACACCGGCGCGGATCAGGTCGCCGCCGTTAATGGCGAGCATCTTGAGCGTATAGGGCTCCCCCGCCTTCAGCAGCTCGTGCGCCATCGCGCGCATCTCCTCAATCGTCTCGACGTAATAGAAGCACGACGGGGCCTTACCAAGTGTGTCAGCACGCTTAAGATCCATGAGCTCGTCCATCAGACGCGGCGTGTCGACGCCCTCGCCCGAAAGCGCGCGCATCATATTGAGCAGGCAGGAGCGCTCGGGGCGCAGCGGCTTGTCATGGTATTTGATGAGCAGGCACACATCGCGCACCAAATCGTGCGAGAGCGCCAGGCGATCCATAATGACGCGCGCCTTCTTGGCGCCGAGCTCGGGATGACCGTAGAAGTGGCCGCTGCCGGCGTGATCGACCGTAAAGCAATCGGGCTTGGAGACGTCATGCAAAAACGCTGCCCACATTAAGCTCGGCGAAGGCGCCACGCCATCGCACAGCGCCAGCTCCCCTGCCACCGTCAGCACGCGGGCGATATGTTCGTAGACGTTAAACGCATGATAGACACTGCGCTGGTCAAACCCACGAGCCGGCGCAAGCTCGGGCACGGCGGCGCAGATGAGCTCGGGGTAGCGCAGCATCGCGTCTCCCCCGTGGCCGGTCGATAGAATGCCCTCGAGCTCAATACCCACGCGCTCGCGCGCCACGGCATCGAGCAGCGGCGCGCACTCGGCAAGGGCACACTTGGTCTCGGGCTCAATCACAAAGTCCAGGCGGCAGGCAAAACGCACCGCACGCAACATGCGCAGGGCATCCTCGTTAAAGCGGCGCTTGGGATCTCCGACGGCACGAATCAGCTTGCGGTCTAGGTCGCCCTGGCCATCGTAGCGGTCGACAAGGCCGCGCTCGGGATGCCACGCCATGGCATTGACGGTAAAGTCGCGGCGCGCCAGATCGTCCTCAAGCGAAGCGGCGCGCTCCACACTCTGAGGATGACGACCGTCGGTATAGAAGCCGTCCAGGCGATAGGTGGTGACCTCAATGCGCTCGCCATCGCAAATAGCCGTAATGCCGCCAAATTTAATGCCCGACTCAACTACCGCAATGCCGGCGGCCTCGAGTGCCGCCTTGGACTCCAGCCACAGGCCGCTGCAGCACATGTCGACATCGTGGCTGGGGCATCCCATCAGCGCATCACGTACCCAACCACCCACGTACCAAGCCTCAAGACCTGCTGCCTCAAGCGCACGCAGGACACGGATAGAGGCATCGGTCGGCTGCGTACCGTTGAGCGAAACATTGCACATGCCTATGGCCTCCTGCGACTATCAAATTGGCTATCGATTGCGTCTGCAAGAAGTCTAGCAAGAAACAGCCTCCACTGCACACGCAAGTCCGATAAACAAAAACGCATCCGTCCTGGTCTAAGACGGATGCGAAATAATTGAACTATTCAGGCAAGGTGCCGGAACTAGCAAACCTGACGGATTGCAATACCCTTCTGATACTCATCGACCTTGGCAAAATCGCCCAGACCGGGGCACTCGACCACGTTAGCGCCGGTGGCCATCGAGAGACGCAGGGCGTCCTCGACGCGCTCCGGGGCGTCGTGCCACACGGACAGGAAGGCGGCCAGCGAAGAATCGCCGGCGCACACCGTCGACAGCAGCTTAACCTCAAAAGTACGGTTGGCAAACCAGATGTGCTCGCCGTTGGAGAAGTACGCACCGGCGCCGCCGAGCGTCAGCAGCACGTTCTTAGCGCCCTTGGCGTGCAGCTCGGCCATGGCACCCTTGACGGACTCATCGTCGCCGCCGCTTACCTTAATGCCAAAGATATCGAGCAGCTCGTCGTCATTGGGCTTAATCAGCAGCGGCTCCATGGCAATGAGGTCTGCCAGCTGATGGCTCGAGATATCGAGCACGAACTCGGCCCCCTTGGCCTTGACGCGGCGCAGGACCTCGGCCAGGAAGCCCTCGGAAGTGTTGGGAGGCAGCGAGCCGCTGATGACCAGGCAGGTCATGTCATCGAGCGAATCGATGAGCTCAAACATCTCCCGCTCGTTGGCCTCGTTGATGGCGGCACCGGCGTTGACCATGTTGTACTCGGTGTCGGGGCCGGCGTTGAGGAACACATTGACGCGCGTGATGCCGTCGGTCCACACGGGCTTGACGGGCACGCCCAGGGCCTCGGCGCCCTTAACGATAAACTCGCCCGAGAAACCGGCGAAAAAGCCCAGGATCGTGGTGTCGACGCCGTAGTGGTCGAGCGTAAACGAGACGTTGAGGCCCTTGCCGTTGGGCGTGTAGACGGCGTTGCGGGTACGCGTGACGGTGTTGGCAGCAAGACCGTCGCAGGTGATGTTGTAGTCAATGGCGGGATTTGCAGTGAGCGTGTAAATCATGAATGTTCCTTTCACAAGGCAACGTGTTAATGAAAGTATATTCCACGCATCGGTAAAAGGCTAGGACAACTCGGTGAACGGTGTGGAAGCGATGAAGTACGGAAGGACTCCTCTCCCCCGTGGCGGAACAAAAAGGCGCCCCAGCCGAAACCGGGGCGCCGCATGCGCACGAATATGTCGCGTTTCGATTACTGACGATCGAGCTTGCGGACAGCAACGCGCTTGCTGTACTCGTCAACGTGACCGAAGTCGCCGATGCCGACGGACTCAGCGACGTTGGCGCCGGTGGCCATAGCGAGCTTCATGGCCTCCTCGACGTTGTCGCGATCCCTGTACCACTTGTGCAGGAACGCAGCGAGGGTGCAGTCGCCGGCGCAGACGGAAGAGACCAGCTTGATGTTGAACTCACGCTTGGCGTACCAAATGTCCTCGCCGTTGGAGAAGTAGGCGTCGCCACGGCTACCACGGGTGAGCAGCACGTTCTGAACGCCCGCGTCGTGAGCCATCTTCATGGCAACGCGGACCTCGTCGTCGGTGTCGACCGGCACGCCGAAGATAGCCTTCATCTCGTGATGGTTCGGCTTGATGAGCAGCGGCTTCTTGTGAGCGAGCTCCTTGAGCTTGTCGGAGGACAGGTCCAGGACGACATCGGCGCCACGGGCCTGAGCGTGCTCCATGACCTGAGCCAGGAAGTCGGGCGTAGCTTTGGGAGGCACGGAGCCAGAGACGATCAGGCACTCAAGATCGCCCGCGGTGTCCAGGATGTTGTAGAGCTCCTCCTGGTGCTGCGGCGTAATAGGAGCACCGGGGTTGAGGATGCCGTACTCGTGCTGGCCATCGTTGACGTAGGTGTTGATACGCGTGATGCCGTCGGTCCAGACCGGGCGGCACAGGCAACCCAGGTTCATGACCTCCTCGACGATAAACTTGCCCGTGAAGCCAGCGAAGAAGCCGAGCGCGACGGTGTCGACGCCCATCTTCTTAAAGGCGAAGGACACGTCGAGGCCCTTGCCGTTAGCCGTGTAGCTGGCCGAGCCGGTGCGGACGTTCTCATCGGGCTCGAGCGGAGAGCTCGAAACCGTCATGTCGACAGCCGGGTTAGCGGTTAGCGTGTAGAACATTTACAGTACCCCCTGTATATGTGAGGGCCGCGTGATTGGCCCATTCCAACCACGCGGTTACCTCTGATACCAAATTAGCGAGCAGCAGACTCGAGCAGCGCCTTGACCTCGGCGGCAGTGTTGCAGGCGAGTGCCTTCTCGGCGAGCTCGTCACACTCGGCCTTGGTCCACTGGCTGATGGTCTTGCGGGCGCGCAGGATGGACGGAGCGCTCATCGAGAACTCCTCCAGGCCCCAGCTGATCAGCAGCGGCTCAAGCAGCGGATCGGCAGCGGCCTCGCCGCACATGCCGACCATGATACCGGCCTTCACGCCGCTCTCGATGATGTTCTTGAGCGAGCGGAGCACGGCGGGATAGTACACCTGGTACAGGTTGGAGATGGTGTCGTTGCCACGGTCGGCGCACATGGTGTAGCCGATGAGGTCGTTGGTGCCGATAGAGAAGAAGTCGGCGACCTCGGCCAGACGGTCAGCGAGCAGCGAGGCGGCAGGCGTCTCGACCATAATGCCGACCTCGATGTTCTCGTTGAACTTGCGACCCTCTTCGGTCAGCTCGGCCTTGCACTGCTCGACGAGCTCCTTGACGGCCACGACCTCCTCGACGCAGGTGACGAGCGGGATCATGATCTTGACGTCACCAAAGGCGCTGGCGCGCAGCAGGGCGCGGAGCTGAACCTTGTACTGGTCGGGATTGGCCAGGCAGTAACGCACGGCGCGGAAGCCCATGAAGGGGTTCTCTTCCTTGACCATGTGCAGATACGGAATCTCCTTGTCGCCGCCCACATCGAGCGTGCGGATGATGACCGGAGCACCCTTGAGCGCGCTGGCGACCTTACGATAGGCGTTGAACTGCTCCTCCTCGGAAGGAAGCTCAGCAGAGTCCATGAACAGGAACTCGGAGCGGAACAGACCGATAGCCTCGGCGTCGTGATCGAGCGCGTTGGGCACGTCATCGGGGTTACCGATGTTGCAGGCGATGATCTTCTTGATGCCATCGGCAGTCACGGACGGCTTGCCACGGAAGGCCTCGAGGGCTGCCTTCTCGGCAGCGAAGGCCTCGGCCTTGGCGGTGTAGGCAGCGAGCGTCTCCTCGTCGGGATCGGCCTCGACGATACCCTTGCCACCGTCGACGACAACGGTCATACCGTTGCGCAACGCGGTGCAGCTGTTGGAAACCGAAAGGACAGCCGGGATCTCGAGGGCGCGCGCAATGATCGCGGAGTGCGACGTGCGGCCACCGGTCTCGGTGACGATACCGGCAACGTGGGCCTTATCGATCGTGGCGGTCATGGACGGCGTGAGGTCGTGCACGACAACGACGGTATTCTCGGGCAGGACGGAGAGGTCGACGACCTCCTTGCCCAGCAGCTCGGCCAGAATACCGGTGCGGATGTCGGCGATGTCGGCCGCGCGCAGACGGAACATCTCGTCGTCCATGGACAGGAACATGTTCTCGAACATGGTCGAGGTGTCCATGAGCGCCTGCTCGGCGCAGGTGCCGCCGTCAATGGCGGCGTTGATGGCGTCGGTCATGCCCGGGTCCTGAGCCAGGACAATGTGTCCGCTCATGATCTCGGCCTCGGCCTCGCCCACCGTCTCCTTCATGTGGTCGGCCTGAGCCTGGGTCTTCTCGCAGAAGACCGAAAGAGCGGACTGATAGCGCTCCTTCTCTGCTGCCGAATCAGCAACCTCGTGCGGCTCAAACGTCAAGTCGGGATCGACGGCGACCATGACGGTGCCGATACCGATGCCCTCGGAAGCGTTGACTCCCTGATACATTCCCATTCCTCTCTCCGTGTCATGTGATAAAGCGTTTTGCCATATCCATGACAAAAGAGCGCAGCTACCTTACAACAGGTCACTGCGCCCCCAAATATGAACTTAGTTGTTCAACATGCGACCCGTTTGAGTTCTACTCGCCAAGACCGCTCTTGATGAGCTCGATGGCAGCAGCCAGAGCCTCGGCCTCGTCGGCGCCGTCGCACTTGACCTCGACCTCGGTACCGCAGGGGATACCAGCAGCCATGAGGGCCATCGGGGACTTGCCGTTGACCTCCTTCTCGGGGGTGACGACCGTCACGTCACAGGCGTACTTGCCCATGGTGGAGGCGAACAGACCAGCCGGACGCATGTGCAGACCCTGAGGATTAACGAGGGTAGCCTTCTCAGAAACCATAGTTGACTCCTTTTTTGTGTTTAACCCCTGTCATGCATGTGGCAGGAGTCAGATTCACGACGTTGTTTATATTAACTCACATCAAACGGTTTTTCATTGTGTTTCGCACGAATTGTTGGACAGATGTCGTTCGCCGTCCGCTCGCCTGCCGGGCGGGGCGGTTAAGTTTGCTGCTCTACAGTCCTGCGCAAGACGGAAAGCACATTAAGTGCTTTCCTTTGCGTGCGGAACTCGCGACAAACTTAACCGCCCCGCCCGGCAGGCGAGCTGCGGGAACATGCTTCCGTCCAAGAAATATCGTGCAAAAGGAATTCTGGCTGAATTATTGTTCGCGTGGGAGATTCAGTCGATGAGGGCTATTTATGCCCTGTTGGGGACTAAGGAGTGTCCCGGGGTGCCGGCAGGAAAGGAACATCCCTGAGTGCCGGGTGGTATGAAAAAAAGGCGAGGACCCGTAGGGAGTCCTCGCCTTTGTTACAGGGGGCAATGTTATTCGCGTACTGTGGGATTAGACCAGGCGGGCGTTGATCGTCTTGGCGATCTCGGCGGCGTCGGTGGAACCCTTGACGGTGCCACGGAAGTCCTCGTCCATGAGCGCCTCGGCAACCTTGGACAGGATCTTGAGGTGCGTGGTGCCAGCCTGTGCACCAGGGATGAGCAGAGCGATGGCCACGTTAACGGGAGCGCCGTCCATGGTGTCCCAACCGGTCACGCCGGACTCGTCCTTGACGACGATGACGGCAGCCTCGGTAATGGCGTCGGACTTGGCATGCGGGATGGCGAAGCCCTCCATCATGCCCGTGGTGCCCTCGGCCTCGCGGGCCAGGAAGGCGTTCATGACGGCGTCGGCGTCGCTGGCGATACCGGCCTTGACGGCCTGGTTGGAAACGAAGCTCAGAGCCTCGTCACGAGAAGCGAAGTCCTCGGCGACAAAGACATTCTCGACCTTCACGAAGTCGGCAGCCTCGGCCTTGGGGGCCTCGACGGCAGCGGCCTTGGGAGCCTCAACCGGCCTGACTGCAGGAGCGGCCTTCTGGTTCTTCTCGAAGTCGTACTTCTTGAAGGCCACGAACAGGATGCCACCGACCACAGCGCCGATGAGGATCGCGAGGACCCACAGCGGACCGTTCTCGACAACGGGCAGGACCAGGAAGCCACCGTGAGGCGCCGGGTCGTGAACGTTGAACATAATGGTCAGGATCGAAGCGATAGAGGAACCGAGCATCATGATGGGCATGACGGGCCAGATGTTCTTGGTCATGAACGGAATGGCGCCCTCGGTGATGTGGGTGCAACCAAGGATGAGGTTGACGATACCGGCGTCGTGATCCTCCTGGCTGAAGTACTTCTTGCCGACAACGACGGCGAAGGTTGTGATCAGCGGCGGAACGATGCAAGCGGCGGAGACGGCAGCCATGAAGTTGGTGCCGAAGTTGTAGGTATCGGTGCCAACGCCAGCAGCCAGTGCCTCGGTGAGCATAGCGGTACCGGTGACGTAAGCAGCCTTGTTGACCGGGCCACCCATGTCAAAGGCGCACATGCAGCCGATGGCAAGACCCAGGACAACGGCGCCAGAGGCGGACAGGCCCTTGAGGAAGTCCATCATGGCGGTGTTGATGGCAGCCATGGGGCCGGAAATACCGAGCATGGCCAGGCCGACGATAGCCGTCGAGAACAGCGGGTACAGGAAGATGGCCTTGAGGCCGTCCAGGTTCTTGGGCAGACCGGCAAAGACCTTCTCGAGCAGCAGGATGACATAGCCGGCGAGGAAGCCGCCGACGATGCCGCCCAGGAAGCCGAAACCCACGCCGGCGCCACCGGCGTCGATCATACCGGTCTCGGCGTTAACAGGCAGGCCCTGGATGGCGATCATACCGGCAACAAAACCGGGGACGAGCGCAGGACGCTTGCCGATGGATTCGGCGATGTAGGCGGAAAGCACCGGAACCATGAGGTTCATGGCGATGCCGCCGATGATCTTGAGCATCGCAGCAAAGCTGTTGTAGTCAGACGCAGTCGAATCGAAAGACGTAATGCCCCACAGGAACGAGACGGCGGTCAGAACACCACCGGCAACGACGAAGACCAGCATATGGCTGACGCCGTTCATAAGGTGCTTATAGATGACGTGGCCGATAGACTCCTTCTCCTCGACCTCGTCCTCGACATCGGCAGCGGCTGCAACCGTGCCGTCGCTCTTGGCGGCGAGCGCGCGGTCAATCAGCTTACCGGCGGCCTCAACAGACAGGGCCTTGGAAACACCAACGGAAACCATGGGCTTGCCGGCGAAACGCTCAGCCTGGACATCCTTATCGGCTGCGACGACAACGGCCTTGGCGCCAGCGATCTCGCTCTTGGTGAGCTCGTTCTCGACACCGACCTGGCCATGGGTCTCGACCTTAATGGTCAGACCGCGCTCGGCAGCTGCCTTCTCTAGCGCCTCCTTCGCCATGAAGGTGTGCGCGATACCGGTCGGGCAACCGGTGGCGGCGATGATGTCAAACTTAGCCATGTGTCCCTCCTTCTTGAGTACTGCGCCCGCAGGCGCTCCCCTACACGCGCGTCCTTGCGCGCTTTTCCACAACTGAAAGATACCAACCTACCGTCCGCGTGAGAAGAGACAAGGCGCAATTCTCCGGTGAAAGGTTCTTTCATAACCGTAAACGGTAAATGAAAGTTTACCATCAACACTTGAAACGGCAAGGTGTATCTTGTAATTGAAAATCCCCCTATACTATGACATTACAAACGAGTCCATTTTTCATGCCAACCAGGAGCCATCCATGACCGATAGTAGCAAGAGCGCACTTTCCCTCATTAGTACCCATCAGGGATACAGCGAGTCCGAGCAGCGTATTGTCGACTATATATTGGAGCACCAGTCCGAGGCGCCACGCCTCACGGCGGCTCAGCTCTCGCGCGCCGCCGCCACGTCCGAGGCGACCGTTTCGCGCTTCTGCCGCAAGCTTGGCTTTGGCAGCTTCCGCAGCTTTCAGTTTTCGTTGGCGAGGGATTTGGAAAGCCAGCGCAACGAGGGCCTGACTGACGAAGTCTCGCTCGACAATATGGAGCAGAGCCTTAAGAACATCCTGGCTGCCAAGGTGAGCGAGCTTAATGCGACCATCGACGGGATCGACCACGATACGTTGGCGGCTGTTGTGCATGCCCTTAAGCATGCAGGGGTTATTGAGTTTGCGGCTGTGGGCAATACGAACGCGGTCGCGCTCGATGCGACGTTTAAGTTTTCGCAGCTGGGCCTGCGCTGCATGGCGAGCACCATTAGCGAGACATCAATCGGCTTTGCGCTCACGTTGCGCCCGGGTGACGTCATCGTGCTCATCTCAAGCTCCGGCAAGTCGCGCCGACTGAATCGCATGGCAAAAGCGGCTCGCGACTGCGGTGCCACCGTAGTCGTCATCAGCAGCGACAGCAAGTCTCCACTCGCGCGCCTGGCAGACTACACTTTTAATACCGTCAACCATGAAGCGCTGCTGACGACGGGTGACTTTGCGTTCTCCAAGATCAGCGCCACGATGATCATCGAAGTCATCTACAACTTCCTGCTGCCCGAAATCGAGGACGCCCGAGAGCACATCAGCTACTACGAGGAGCTCATCCAGCCGGACAAGGTCGTTGAGTAAACGCGTAGTGGGACAAAAATTTCAGTCTATTTTGTCCCACCAACACCGCTGATACGACCTAGCCTCGAACTTCTTCGAGCATCTGCTTTGCGTGGGCCAAGCTTGCCTCGGACTGATCGCCGCTGAGCATGCGGGCGATCTCGGCGGTACGCGCTTCGCCGGTTACCTCGTCCAAATGCGTCTGGGGAACATCGCCCGGCTCCTTGCTGACAACATAATGCTTGTCGGCCACGACGGCGACTTGCGCCAAGTGGGTTACGACAATCACTTGATGCGTAGCGGCAAGATCGACCAGCACACCAGCAAGAGCACGAGCCGTGGAGCCGCCGACACCGGCATCGACCTCGTCAAATACCAGTGTGTCGACGCCGTCAGCATTACCCAAGACCACCTTGCTCGCCAGCATGACGCGGCTGAGCTCGCCGCCCGAGGCAATGCGGCGCAGGGGACGCGGCGTCAAGCCGGCACCGCTGCGATACAAAAGCTCGTAGCTTGAAGGACCCGCCGGCGTCCACTCGGCGCGCGGAAGATCACGCGACTCCCAAACGAGCTCGGCGCCGCCCATCTCCAAGCGTGCCATCTGACGACCAACCTCGTGGCAGAAGCGCGGGGCCGCCGTATTGCGAGCGCGCTTAAGCGCCTTGGCGGCAGCGAACAGCTCGCGCTCGGCGCTCCCGAGTGCCTCACGCGCCTTTTTGATCTGCTCATCGCCATCATCGACCAGGGACAGCAGCTCTTGCGAGCGATCGCGCATGGCAAAAACATCGTCCATGGTGGGACCCCACTGACGCAACAGGCCCTTGAGGTCGGAATACCGCTCACGCATGCGAGCGAGCTCGCGCGGGTCGAAGGCGACGCCATCGCGATAGGCACGAAGCTCGTTCGCGCTATCCTCAAGGGAGATGCAGGCATCCGAAAGCGCATCGGCAATGTCGCCCAGTTTGCGATCGACGGTAGCCATACGGGAAAGCTCGGCCACGGCGCTGTTCACGGCATCGAGCGCTCCACCTTCGGCGGCAAGCGATGCATGGGCATCGTTAGCTGTGGCAACCAGTACCTCGGCATGTTCGGAGCGCGGCAGCAGTTCCTCGAGTTCCTCATACTCGCCCGGCTTGGGGTCGACCTCGCCGATGCGCTCGAGGGCAAAGCGAGCCTCCTCGACACGGCTCCCCTGCGCACGCGAGGCTTCCTCCACACGGCGAAGCTCCTTGGCGGCGTCACGCGAAGCCTTAAAACAGGCGCGATACTTCTCGAGCGCCTCAAGCGCTGCGCGCCCAGCCCAGGCATCAACCATGGCAACATGATGCGCCGGATCGAGAAGGCGCTGGTGCTCATGCTGGCCGCACAGATCCATCATCACGCCGACGCGCTCGGAAAGCTCGCGCACGCTGGCGATGCGGCCATCGATCCTGACGCGACTGCGGCCTTCGGCAGAAAGGCTGCGCTGCACGGTGAAACCCTCCGAGTCGTGCGGGCCATCGAACAAGCGCGCCTCGACGCTGGCAAGCTCCTCTCCCTCGCGCACCGTCGACGAATCTGCACGCTCGCCCAATATGAGCTTGAGCGCCGAAAGCAGAGCGGTCTTACCGGCACCAGTCTCGCCGGTTAGGACAGTCAGGCCAGCACTCGGAACCAACGTCGCCTCGCGAATGAGTGCAATGTTAGAAACCTGCAGCTCATCGATCATGACGCACTCCGTAGAACACGCGGCTCACCGAGTTATAGAAGCTCTCGGGGCCGTAATCCAGCAGCAGCACATCGCCGGGACCACGACGCACGGCCACGCTCTCGACCGTGCCATCGCAGGTAATAAACTGCCCGTCGATGGCAATCGCCGGCACGCTCGGGCGATCATCGGACATAAAGATCTCGACGACATCACTCGGCGAGGTCAAAAAAGCGCGAGCCTGAATGGTATGCGGAGCGATGGGCACACAGACCATACCCGTGTAATCGGGGCTGACAATGGGGCCGCCGGCGGAAAGCGCGTAGCCGGTGGAGCCGGTCGCCGTCGAAACAACGACACCGTCGCCGCGAAGGCGGTCGATATGATGGCCGGACACCGTGATGTCAAATTCGACCATATCGGACAGGGGACCGCGCGTAAGTGCCATATCGTTGAGGGCAAACGTGCGCACGACATCCTTCGCGCCGTCTTCGCGCACGGACACAATATCCGCGGCGATGGTGGCGCGGCGGCTCACGTGGAGCTCGCCGGACAGAGCATCGCTCACAACCTGCAGAATGTCGCGCTCCTCGGGGCTCGCAGCAGTTAAAAAGCCCAGGTGACCATAGGAAAGACCAAGGATAGGAATCTCGCGATGGTTGAGGATGCGGGCAGCGCGCAGCAACGTGCCGTCGCCGCCGAGCGTAATGACCAGATCGGAGCCATCAATATCAGGCGTGCTTTGAATCTTCGATCGCTGGTCGGCAGCCCATGCGACCTCGTAGCCCTGGCGCGAAAGCCAAAGCTCGAGCATCAGGCCGCTCTCGACCGCCTCTTGCTTGTAGTAATTGGGGACCAGAAAGACCTTCATAGCGTTGCAGCTTTCTCGCTCAAAGCCGATACCTGGGATTGAAGCTCATCGTCGGCGCGCTCCCCGGGGACAAACCTTGTGCCGTACAGGAAAAACTCAACGTTGCCCTTGGCACCATGAATGGGTGACACGCACACATCGACCGGGAACAGGCCCTTGGCGGCAAAAAGCTCAATCGCCGCCACGAGTGTATCGCGGCGGACGGCGGAGTCGGTCACGATACCGCCGTCGCCCACCAGCGCAGCCGGCGCCTCAAACTGGGGCTTTACGAGCGCGCAGAACGAACCCGAAGGCTTCAGGCACGCCAGCACGGCGTCGATGATATTCGCGATGCTGGTAAACGAGACATCACATACAGCCAGGTCGATGGCACCGGCATAGCCAAGCTCAGGCAGCTGCGTCACGTTTGTGCGCTCATGCAGCGTCACGCGATCGTCCTGACGCAACGACCAATCAAACTGGGCGCGACCCACGTCCACCGAGACAACGGTCGCAGCTCCGCGCTTGAGCAGACAGTCGGTAAAGCCGCCGGTAGAGCAGCCTACGTCCAGGCAGACAAGGCCCGTCGGGTCGATACAAAACGCATCGAGCGCACCCTCGAGCTTAAGGCCGCCGCGCCCAACGTACGGAATGCGCCCCTTCACGTGCAGAGGCAAGCCCGGGGTCACCTTAAGGCCCGGCGAAGTCAAGCGCTCGCCGCCACTCGAGACCAGGCCGGCCATAAGAATGCGAAGGGCATCCGCGCGATCGGCGCAGATGCCCTGTGAAATCAGTTCGTCATCAAGACGCACGCGTTTCATGAATGCCATCAACCATTCGTATCCGGAGATGCGGCTAACTATCCTGGGATTCGTTTGCCGCATCCTCATCGTATTCCTGTTCGAGCTTATCGGCCTCACGCGGCGTCAGCTCAAACTTGTCGACCATATCGACCGCGCGGGAGCCCAGCTCAATCGCTTCGTCAAACAGATCGAGTGAACGCTCCAAGGACGTATCCTTGGAGCGAACGGTAGCGATGATCTGGTCCAGACGGTCCGAGATCTCGTCAAAGTTACGGACAGAACCCTCTGGCATGGCTACTCCTCGACGGAGTCGGCCTCGACGGCCTCAGCAGCGTCCATATCCTCGGCAAGTACACCGGCGGTAGCCTGAGCGGCAGCGACCTTGGCGGCAGCCTCAGCAGCCTGGGCCTCCTCGCGAGCGCGATCCTCGGCCAGCAGTTCCTGGTACAGGTCCTCACCCGGCAACTCCTCGCTGCGCGCGATCTTGCCCAGCACGCCGTTGACGAACGACGCGGACTGGTCGGTGCCATAGGCCTTGGCAAGTTCGACGGCCTCGTTGATCACGATAGCGTCCGAGACCTCTTCGTCGGTGAGGAAGCGCATCTCGTAGACGGCGATACGCAGCAGATTGCGGTCGGCGCCGGGCATGCGCATAAGATCCCAGTTCTTGGCGACGGCGCGCAGGGCACAGTCGATGCGATCGATATGCTCGTAGGCACCGCGGCACAGCTCCAGCGCATAGGGGTCGAGGGGGCCCTTCGAGATCAGGAAATCGCCCTCGAGGACGCGCTCGAGCGGGCTGTCCGTGGCCTCGGCCTGGAACAGCAGCTGCAGCGCCTGACTGCGGGCAAGCGTACGCCCGCGATAAACCTTAAGGCTCAAAGGTTACTCCTTGGGGAAAACGAGGCCGTCGATGCAAACGTCAACGCGCTCGACCTCAACGCCCACCTGGGCATCGATGGCAGCGACCACGGCAGCGCGAACGGCCTCGGCGAGTTTCTTGAACGGATAGCCAAAGAACACCACAACGCGCACGGTGAGTGCGAGCTTGTCGCCGACGACCTCGGTCTCGACCGCCGGCTCGGAAGCCGGGGCCTTGGACGAGAGCATCATGGAGACAAGGTTGGTGGCAAGGTCCTTGACGCCAACGGAGGCGATGCCCTCGACATCCGACACGGCGCGCGAGACGATGGCGGTCAGAACATCGGGCGAAATGCCGATGCCGTCAATCTTGATTTCCTGGGGCATGAGTCCTCCTAGAAGAGTTGGTTGCTAGACGCGGGAGACGAACTTGCCGTCGCGGGTGTCAACCTTGATGACCTCGCCCTCGTTGAGGTACATGGGGACCTGGATGACAGCGCCGGTGTCAATCGTGGCCGGCTTGGTGGAACCCTGGACGGTGTCGCCCTTAAAGCCCGGGTCGGTCTGGACGATGGTGGTCTCGATGAACATCGGCGGGGTCACGCCCATGAGCTCATCGTCGGCGAAGAGCAGCTGGCAAATGTCGTTCTCGCGCAGCCACTTGGAGTTCTCGCCCACCATGTCGTCGGGAACGGGAACCTGCTCATAGGACTCGTTGTCCATGAAGATGTAGTCGGTGCCATCGTTGTAGAGGTACTGGAACTCACGGGTGGTGAGCATGACGCTCTCGAACTTGGTGCCGGCGTTGCAGGTGTTCTCGACGACGCGGCCGCTCTTGATGTCGCGGGTCTTGTAGCGCACAAAAGCGCCACCCTTGCCCGGCTTGACATGCTGGAACTCGACGATGGTGTAGACCTTGTCCTTAATGCGGAGACCGAGGCCGTTCTTGAAGTCGGCGGTAGAAATGGTAGGCATAGCGACCTTTCTTGTTATGGGCAGAACGCACAAGCGTCCAAATTACATACGACCGAAATTATACACTTGCAGACGGCGCCTGCAGCGAGCGCATAAAAAGAGAACGCGGGGCGTCCGAATTGCTCCGGACGCCCCGCCCCAAAAATCTATCGAAATGGGCTAGCAATCGATGACGTGCAGGTCGTGCGGGGTCTTGGTGAAGGGCTCATATCCGTTCTCGGTGACGACGCCGTAGTCCTCCAGGCGCACGCCGCCCACACCGGGCAGGTAGACGCCGGGCTCCATGGTGACAACCGAGCCGACCTCGATGATGTTCTTGCTGCGGTTAAAGTTGGGCAGCTCGTGGATGTCGATACCAACGCCGTGGCCCAGGCCATGGTTGTAGTAATCGCCATAACCGGCATCGCCGATGATCTTCTTGGAAAGCTTGAAAATGTCGTTGCCCTCGACGCCCGGATGGATGGCGGCGACGCACTCCTCGTGCGTACGGCGCACGAGCGCGTACAGGTCGAGCTGTTCCTGGGTAGGCTCGCCCATCACGACAGTGCGCGTCATGTCGGAACGATAATCGCAGTAGCCCGCGCCGTAATCCATGAGGACGAAGTCGCCCTTCTCGATGACACGGTCACTCGGCACGGCATGCGGGTTGGCGGTGTTGGGACCGCTCGCCACAATGGAACCGAAGGCCAGGCTGTCGGCGCCGTTGGCGAACATAAAGTTCTCGAGCTCGTTGCGAACCTGCTTCTCGGTCATACCGGGTTTAATAAAGCCGAGCATATGCTGGAAGGCGGCATCGGTGATCGACTGCGCATGGCGCATGAGCTCGATCTCCTCGGCATCCTTGATGGCGCGCATCTTGCGGATGTCGTCGTGCATCAACGGCAGCATACAGGCGACAGAGCGGTCCTCCAGGCCGCGCTGAATGCCCTGGTAGAAGTTAATCTGCATGTCATCCTCGACAGCGCAGACGCGGCACTTGTTGGCCGCGATCTTGCCGGCGACCCAGCCGGGAATGGTGCCCTCGTCCATGTCGTAGACCCAGGGGCTGCCGGCGGGCGTGTTCTCCTCAAAGCTGTTGAGGTAGCGCGAGTCGGTGTGGAACAGGCACTGGTCAGCCGTAATAAACGCGGCGTGCGGGAACTCGAAGGTGTAGTCGAAGACGCCCTTCACGCCCGTGAGCCAACGAAGGTTAGCCTCGTCGCGCACCACGATGGCATCGTAGCCACGCTCGACCATCAGGGCACGGACACGCTCGATACGACCGGCAGGACCGGCAGCAAACTCAGACATGCAGTTTCCTTTCTTGTTGTCTCTATATAGACGGGACGGGTCTCAACCGAACGACGGAATCGCATGCGATCCGCAACCGATTGAAAACCCGCCCCTCAACATGATACGAAAGACGATGGATGTCAATAAATCTTAGAGAAGTTCTTTGCGAGAAGCCAAGTAGGCGTGAACATGGCGCTCAAGAACCTCGTCCTCAACGCTCGTTAGACGAATGGCGCCGAGTGCCGCGGGCAGCGGCAACATGCTACGGTTTGAGCGGGCAAACTGCTGCCTGCGGAACTCCTCGATATATGCGACAGGCTCCAGATCGAAGGCAAGTTCCTCGATACCAAAGTCCTCCAGGCAGTCATCGACCTCAAAAACGTAATCGATATCGAAGTCGCAGGCATCATGGGCGAGGCGCGCCTCAAAGCGCATGCCCTCGGACGACAGCTGGTAGGCAGGGACCTGCGAAGCGGCATCGCCCAAGCAGGCGCGCAGGGTGCGCTCCCCCGTCTTGCCAAAATCGAGCGCATGGCGGGCGCTCGGGTTCGTGGCCATCAGTACGTCCTTGCGGGCAGTCTGAGACCACTGAACGGCATTGACGAGCGCAACCTCCTCGCCCGAGAGAATCTCGGGGACGGTCTCAGTAAACTGATTCCAGCGGGACTTGCTGCTCGAAAGCATGGTGACAACGAGCACCGCATAGCCGAGCTTGAGATCCTCGGGGTCCGCCTCGCGTACAAGGTCGAGGTCACACACGACCAAGCCCGGCTCGGGACGGAACGCGATAGCGGGAAGCGCATGCGCCGACGAGGCGACGAGCGGCTTCATGGTCGTCGCGACCGTGAGCATGGCGTCGAACGTCGTCGGCAGCAAGGCGCACTCGGTGCGACCGCACCACTGATTGGCACACCAGCAAACGACCGAGCAGGTCGCCGTGTCGCCGACAGCGACAACGAGATCGTCGCAGGTAATGCCGTTAGCCGACAGGGCGCCAAAGACGGTATCGGCATCGGCAAGAGTAGCACCAGCAGGGGAAACCTCGAGGACGAGCAGCGACACGGCAAAACCGGCGTCAACCAGTGCATGCTCGACAACCTCGCCAAATCGCTCGGATGTGGCGTCGTTCCAAACCACCATCGCGCGCTTGGGCTTGCCCACAGCCGAGGCAAACATGCGCGGCAGCTCCTCGAACGCGCCCAATCCGACGCGGACATCGACGCTGCGGTTTTGGAAATTGATAAGTTGACGGCGAATCATAGCAGTCCACGCTCCAAAAGCATCTCGGCACAAAGGTAGGAAACGTCCTCGAAGGACTTGTTGCGAATATCAAGGGTAATATCGGCGGCCCGGCGATACAGCGGACGGCGATGCTCAAACAGGCGCGCAGCGTGCTCGGGCGAGCGGAAATCGGGCCGGGTATCGGAGCGGCGAATCTGGCGCAACGAGTCCTCAAAGTCGCCTTCGAGGTACACACAGGTACCCATCTCGTGCATCAGCTCAATGTTCACCGGCGTCTCGACGATGCCACCCCCGCACGATACCAGCAGGCTGCGCTCGCTTTGAAGCGAACGGAGTGCCGAGGTCTCGAGTTCACGAAAACGATCCTCGCCCTCGGTCTCAAATATCTCGGTCACCGACTTGCCGCATCGACGCACAACCAAACGATCGGTATCGACGAATCGACGCTTGAACATAGTGCCCACGTTGCGCGCAAGCGTCGACTTGCCCGCGCCCAAAAAGCCGATAAAGAAGATATGGTCGCAGCCGTGTTTGATGTGCTGAGACATGGCGAAACCTATTCCTCGCAGGGAAGGTCGCGCAGGGCCCGGCGCTCAAAGATACGGAAGATCTGCGTGTACCACAGGTCCTGGGTCGCCTGCGGCTTGACCAGAATAGTGTCAACGCCGGCAAAATTACCGCTCCACACGTCCGTGTACAGCTGATCGCCGATCAGCACCGCCTCGTCTGTCGTGGCGCCCAGACGCTTAAGACCCGCCTTCAGGGCAAACGGGGCGGGCTTCATGGCGTGGCTGATAGCCTCGAGCCCCAGCTCGCGCGCCGATGCCATGACCTGGTCGCGATGCCAGTTATTGGACACCATACACAGCTTAAAGCCCTTGGCATGGGCGGCTTCGAGCCAAGCTGAAACCGCAGCGGGAACCTGCTCGGTATCGCGCGGCACCAGAGTGTTATCGCGGTCGAGTAGAATGGCGCGTTTGCCGTCGGCCCACAGGGTATCGAGGTCGATGCGGTCAACTGAGGCAACATATCGTTTGGGGCTAAAAATCCTCATGATCAATTCCAAGACTGTTGGTGCTCTTCGTAGGTCTTCGAGAAATACTCCTCGTCCTGTGTAATGTAGAAATACAGGTCATCAGAGTCGGTCGGCTCAAGGCTAGCCTTGAGCGCCTCGAGCGACGGAGAGCAGATGGGCGTGGGCGGCAGGCCTTCATGCTTATAGGTGTTATACGGACTATCGCTCTGCAGGTCGTCGGCGGTAACCTCGCCGCCGGTGACATACATCATGGTCGCATCGCTATTGAGGTAACGCAGGCCATCGAGCTTGCCCGCCAGACGGTTATAGAAAACCGAAGCCACATGCGCGCGCTGATCGGCGTTGAGGCCCTCGCGCTCGACGATCGAGGCAAGGTTAACGATGTCGTAATCGGACATCTCCACGCCATAGCGCTCCTTGATCTTGGCCTCGCAGCTGGCAAAGTCAAGCGACTTATACTCGGCGTTGAACTGGTCAAGCATGGCGCGAATCACATCATCGGCCGTCGGCGAATCACCCAACGAATAGGTCTTGGGGAATAGGAAGCCCTCGAGCGAATCGTTCGCGGCATCTTTAAGGAAAGCGTAATCATTCACATAATTGCTCGCCTTGGCCTGGTTAAGGAAGTCTTCCTTGGAGATGCTGTCGTATGCCGCGGCCACGCGATCGGCGACCTGGTCGACCGTTAGGCCCTCAGGGATAGTCAGCGCATCGGAGCCGGCATTGGGCCCCTCCATGAGCTGCTGGACAACCTTGGTCGCGTCCATGAGCGTGGTAAACGAGTAGGCGCCAGGCTTAAGCGACATATCGGCATTGAGCTTTTTGACCGCCGCATAATAATCCTTGGGGTCTTCGACGATATGGTTCTCGGAGAGAATCGAAGCGATGGTATCACCCGAGGCGCCATCGGGAATCGTGATAGTAACTTGCTGGCCAGCAGCAACTTTCGCATCCTCGCCGGCAAAGAAGCCCTTGACGGCTGGCACGACAAAGAAAACGATCGCGACAAGTGCAAGCACGGCGATGACGCCACCGATAATCATAGGCACCGGAGAGCTTTTCTTTTGGACGCCACGGCGGGCATGCGTGTTATAGCTCGAGCGCGTGGCCGGAGCTACGCCATGTGTGCCGTGAGCATGATGTGTACGCGCATGCGATTGAGGCGCCTGCGCACGCTGCGTGGGCGCCTGCTGCTTAAAGCGGGTACCGCTTGCGGGCCGGGCTACGCGGGCAGCGGGCTGTTGGGCAGGACGCTGAGCAGATTGTGCTGCACGAGAGGAGGGCTGTGCGGGACGAGCAGCAGGCTGAGCCGCACGCTGCGTCGGTTGCATCGGACGCTGGCCGGACGATACAGGGCGCGGCGTAGGCTGCCCCTGGCGATTCGGCTGGCGCGGATCGGAAGCGCTAGGCATGCGAAACCTCCTCGTTTTTGCGATCGAGCCACGTCTGCAAGAACAGGCTGGCGGCGATCATGTCAATCTTGCCCCTCATCTGCTTTTCGTTGAGTCCCTGCTCGCGCAGGATACGCTTTGCCTCTTGCGAGGACAGGCGCTCATCCTCAAACTCAAGCGGAAGATCGAGCTCTTGGGCAATCTTTTGCGCAACGGCGGCAACGCGCTCGGCCTGGGGGCCGGGCTCACCGGCCATGGTCAAGGGACGTCCGCTTACCAGGATATCGGGCTCATAGTCCTCAACCAGGTAACGGAACGTCTTGGCCATGCCAGTGACCTCGGCAGCCGGGAGCACCTTGACGGGCATTGCCATCTTGCCATCACGGCTAGAGACGGCAATGCCAATCCGGGTCTCCCCTATGTCCAGCGCGAGCGCGACCACAGCGACTACTTAAGCGCCGAGCGCGGTCTTGGCAGCCGCGAGGGCATCGGCGATACCGGCAGCATTCTTGCCGCCAGCCTGGGCCATGTTGGGACGACCGCCACCACGACCGTCGACCAGGCCCGCGATCTGCTTGATCACGTTACCGGCGTGGAAACCGGCCTTGACGGCGTCATCGGAGCCGGCAGCGAGCAGGGCCGGGGTGCCCTTTTCGGTCACGCTAGCGACGACGCAGGCGACGGGGCCGGCGACCTTCTGGTGCACGGTATCCCAGACGTTGCGCAGGTCGGCAGCTTCAAGGCCCTGGAGCTCAGCGACGACGAGCTTGTAGCCATTGACCTCGACGGCACCCTCGATGGCGCCGGAGATGGCGTCGGAAGAGCCACCGGTGAGTGCCTTCTTGAGCTTGTTGGAAGTCTCGCGCAGCTCGGCCTGCAGGTTCTCCACGCGGGCGGGAACCTCGTCAACGCGGCACTTGAGCGCAGCGGCAGCGGCGTCAACGAGCGCCAGGCGGTCGGCCATGTAATCGAGGGCGCCCTTGGAGGTCACGGCCTCGATGCGGCGGACGTTGGAGCCCGTGGAAGACTCGGAGATGATCTTGAACAGACCGATCTCGGCGGTGTTGGCGGCATGCGTGCCACCGCAGAGCTCGCGGGAGAACGGCTGGTCCTCGGCGCCCACGGAGACAACGCGGACGACGTCGCCGTACTTCTCGCCAAAGAGGGCGACAGCACCGGCGGCCTTGGCCTCGTCGATGCCCATGACGCGGGTCACAACCGGCTTGGAAGCGAAGATCTGCTGGTTGACCAGGTCCTCGACAGCCTTGAGCTGCTCGGAGGACAGAGCCTCGAAGTGCGTGAAGTCAAAGCGCAGGTGCTCGGGCGTCACCAACGAGCCAGCCTGGGAGACATGCTCGCCCAGGACCTGCTTAAGCGCGGCGTCGAGCAGGTGCGTGGCGGTGTGGTTGCGACGCAGGAAGCCACGGCGCTCGGCGTCGAGCGCGGCGGTCACGGTAGCACCAACGGTCAGCGTGCCCTCGGCGACGTGGGCGACGTGGGCATACAGGCCGTTGTGGTTCTTGGTATCGGAAATGGTCAGCGCAACGCCCTCGGCGGAAAGCTCGCCGGCGTCGCCCTGCTGGCCACCCATCTCGGCATAGAACGGGGTGCGGTCGAGCACGACCTCGACGTCCTCGCCGGCGGCAACGGACTCGACGGACTCGCCGTTGCTCACGATGGCGACAACCTTGGCGCCATCGATGACGTCGTTGTCATAGCCGTCGAACTCGGTCGCGGCAACCTTGTCGGAAAGCTCGACCCACACGTCGTTAAAGCTACCCCAGGCATCGCCCTTAGCGTTGGCGCGGGCGCGGGCCTTCTGGTCCTCCATGCAAGCGGTAAAGCCATCCATGTCGACGTCGTGACCGGCGGTGCCGGCGATCTCGACAGTCAGGTCAATGGGGAAACCAAAGGTGTCGTGAAGCTTAAAGGCAACATCGCCCGGAAGGACAGCGCCGTCGGCGAGCGCGGCCAGGGCCTCGTCCAGGTAAACGCGGCCGTTATCGAGCGTCGTTGAGAAACGCTCCTCCTCGGAGGCGACGATGCCCTTAACGAGCGCGACGTTCTTGAGCAGCTCGGGATAAGCCTCGCCCATCTGAGCGTTGACCTCGTCGATAAACTTGGTCAGGAAGGCGCCCTCGATGCCCAGCAGACGACCGTGGAACACGGCACGACGGAGCAGGCGGCGCAGGACGTACTCGCGGCCCTCGTTACCGGGCAGGATGCCGTCCGAGATCATAAAGTCGACGGCACGGGAGTGGTCGGCGATGATGCGCAGGGAGCGGCTGGCACCGGAGTAATCGTCGGCGTCATAGGTCTTGCCGCTGATCTTCTCACCGAGCTTGATGAGGTGCTGCATCAGATCGCCGTCGTAGTTAGCGGTCTTGTGCTGCATGATAGCGGCCATGCGCTCCAGACCCATGCCCGTATCGAGGTTGCGGTGCGGCAGCTCCGGCATGGAGCCGTCCTCCTGGCGGTCGTACTGGGTAAACACGAGGTTCCAGAACTCAAGGAAGCGATCGCAGTCGCAGCCAGGCTTGCAGTCGGGGCTGCCGCAACCGACCTCCTCGCCCATGTCAAAGTAGATCTCGGAGCACGGACCGCAGGGGCCGGTGGGGCCAGCGGCCCAGAAGTTGTCGTCCTCGCCCAGGCGGGAGATGTGATCCTCGGCAACGCCCAGAGAGCGCCACACGTCGTGGGTCTCGTCGTCTTCGGTAAAGACGGTGAAGTACAGGCGGTCGAGCGGCAGCTTGAACTCCTTGGTGATGAGCTCAAAGGCCCAAGCGCAGGCCTGCTGCTTGGAGACGCCGCCAAAGGAGAAGTCGCCGAGCATCTCAAAGAAGGACAGGTGACGGCCGTCCTCACCGATGCAGTCGATGTCGTTGGTGCGGACACACTTCTGGCAGGAGATCGCGCCGATCTCCTTCATGGTCTTCTTGCCCTGGTAGTACTCCTTAAACTGGTTCATGCCGGCGTTGGCAAGCAGCAGCGAAGGATCGTCGGGGACGAGGGACGAAGAAGGATAGAGCTTAAGACCGCGCTCCTCAAAGAAGTTGAGGAACTTGGAGCGGATCTCGGCCGTAGTCATTGACGGGTAGTCAGCACTCATAGAGGGAATCTCCTCGGTTTCACATCGAAACAGTTCAAACGTAACGATATTACCATCCAACCGCCCCCGTGCAAAAAAGAGGGCCGCCAAACAGCGACCCTCCAGCGAAAGTGCACGTTATTTAGGTCTGTCAAATACTTTGAAAAAAAATGATTTCGGTAAAATTTCATATAAGAATCGTCCGGAAGGAGCGATCGATGGATAGCAAACGGTTTGTCGTGAATGCACTAATCTCGGTAGCCCTTTTAGCAATCTTCGCTTACTCGAGCTGGTATGTGAACCAGCCGAGATTTGGCTACGCATTGTACGCAGTAACATCTGGCGATAAAGCGTATTACACCCTAAGCGCAATTGACGCCATCTTTTTCTATGTGGCTGGCCCCTTATCAATCGCTTTGATCGCGTTTATTGTTATTTACAACATCAAGAAACGCTAACAGGGCCTATTTGGAATCCGAATCGTCCATGGAGCCGTCGATGCCGGTTTTGGTGTCGTCGTCCGTATTGGAATCGTCATCCTTGGCGAAGGGGTTCTTGAAAAAGCCTGTCGCGTCGGGCTGAAGCCCCGAGAGCTTGATCCAGGGATTATCGAGCTCGGGCTTGGGCATGGCCTTGGCCTCGGGTGCTGTCTCGTTGCCGATGAGCTCGGACTCATAGATGAACGTATCGTCTCCAAGCGCGTCGTAGGCGGCGACCGGGTTGCCCTCGGTATCGCGATACGGAGTGCCCTTAAACACGGCGCCGTCGTATGCCACGAGCTGACAACCGGTCTCGTTCTCAAAGTAGTAGACGAAAATGCCCTTGAGGGCCGCGCACAGCGGAATGGCGATAACCATGCCGATGGGACCCATGAGTGCCGAACCGATAACGAGGGCCGTAAGGCTCATGACGGGATGCACCTGCACCGAGCTCTGCATGACCTTGGGCGAAATGACATTATCGGTGACGTTTTGAGCCACCATGGTCACGACAAGCGTCCATAACGCCAGCATAGGGCTGAACATAAAACCGAGCACCGTGGCGATCGCCGCGCTCACCCAGGGACCGACAACCGGAACCAAGTGCATAATGCCGGTAAAGATAGCCATGAGTGCTGCATACGGATGGCCGATGATCGTAAAACCAATAAAGGCAAGAAAACCGCCACAGATCGATGTGATGACCATGCCACGTATGTATCCGCCGACCGAACGCGAAAGAATGGCCACCATAAAGCGGTACGAGGTCTCTTTTTCCTGCCCGATGATGGTGCAGACCTCGTGGTGCATGCGGGGATAATCGCAGGCAAGCCAGTAGGCAAGCACCAGACCCAGGAAGATGACGAACAGCTGCGAGGCCGTGTTGGTAATGAGCGGAAACACACCGCGGCCGAGCTCAGCAGCGATTTGCGAGACGTACTTGGACGCTACGGTAACCAGCGAAGAAAGATTGTCGTCCAGATACTCCTTGAGCGGCGTGTTGTTGAGCGTCTTGGCGTGCGAGAGCATCTCGTTGAGATCGCCACCCGCAACACGAAGCTGCTCGGGCAGGCGGCTCAGGACTTCCATGATTTGACCGAGCAAAATAGGCGATAGGATGCAGACGACGCCGACGAGCACGGCAACAACCACAATGAGCGCGATGAGCGAACCGAGGCCACGTCCGACGCCGTGATGCTCGAGCCAGTTGGTGATCGGAGACATCACAAAAGCGATGATGGAACCGACAGAGAGAAACTCGATGACCGGTGCCAGGATGCCCATAAGGTTAAAGATGACGGCAGCGATGACAATGCAGCCGACGACGCCCCAAATACGCAGCGTCAGAATGCGGGTATCGCGAAGCGTGCGGTCGATTTGTTGGGGGTGCTCACTCATGAACGAACCATCACTCCGTCGGGGTCAATCTTATCTTGAATCTTCTTAAGCGTGCGGCGCAGCAGACGCGAAACCTGCACCTGCGAGATGCCCAGCTTCTTGGCAATCTCGATCTGGGTCATGCCCTTCACAAAACGCAGCTCGATAACCTCGCGCTCGCGAGGCGAGAAATCGCGGATGGCTTCCTCGATTACCAGACGGTCATCGGTAAAGTCGAGCTCGTTGTCGTCGTCGGCATAGCGATCGAGAATCGAGGGAGCATCGTCGGAGTCGGACGCGCCGGGAGCCTCGATGGGCACCGAGGTATAGGCCGAGGACGATTCCATGGCTTCGAGCACCTCGTCAACGGTCACGCCAAGGTAATCGGCGATTTCCTCAACCTTGGGCGAACGCTGAAGCTCGTTGGTGAGCTTATCGGTGGCCTGGTTAACCTTGGCAGAGAGCTCCTGCAGACGACGCGGCACGCGCACACTCCAGCCCTTGTCGCGGAAGTGGCGCTTAATCTCGCCCAAAATGGTGGGCGTGGCAAACGTCGTGAACTCGAGTCCGCGTTCAGGGTCAAAGCGGTCGATAGCCTTGAGCAAGCCCAAGTACCCGACCTGCAAAAGGTCATCGAGCGGCTCGCCGCGGTTCTTGAATTTGTTGGCAAGAAACCTTACCAGGTTCATATGGGACATGACGAGCTGCTCGCGAGCATCCGGATCACCGGTCTCCTTATAACGACGAAACAGCTCGCGGGTTTTCTCCTTGTCCCAAGCGGTCTTGCCGCTCCGGGAACGTTCGGTCATATTAGATATCCGCCTTGAGGTCGAGGGAAAGCGTTAGGGGCGCCGCAGTCTTTTCGTAGGAATCGCACACGCTTGCAAGAATGAGCTCGGCATACACAGTAGCCTGGTCATCCTCGTCGACGGTGGCCTGTTCCCCAAAGGTAAAGGTCATGCCGACGTGAGATTCGTCCACATCGAAATTGATCGTGATGTCGTCGCAGTCGACCGCGGTGCACCCAAAGATGAAGGCTTCCTCGGCAGCCATGCGGATATCCTCGATGCGATCGACGGACATAGAGCACAGGGCGCCGACGTTGGCGGCCGTCATGCGCACCAAGCGCGCGAGACGAGGATCACCGGCAACGCTCAGCGTGATGGGGCAGGTCGCTTCACTACTCATCGCAGGACTCCTCGGAGGTCTCGGCAGGCGTATAGGTGTAATACTGAGCAGGCTTGGCTGCGGGCTTCTGAACATCATCGTCGTCAGCAGCGGCATCGTCATCGCCAATCAGAACGCGCTCAGTAGGCTGCTCGGCCTCGGCGGCGGCAGCGGCGAGCTTGCGATCGGCGTCGGCTGCAGGAGCCTTCACCTTATTGAAGAGCTTCTGCACGGCACCGGCGGCAGAATCAGTCACGCTCGATACGGCATTGCTAGCCTCGGCCACGCTGCCCGTGACCTCGGAGATGTCGCGAACGACCGCCTCAACCTCAACGAGGTTAGACGTCAGGGCGTCAACGGCATTCTTGCTCGACTTGAGGAGCGGCTCCATCTGGGCAAGTGCCGGCGTAAGCTCGTCAACGGCGCCATCGAGCTTTGCCACCACGGGCTGTGCCTCGGCGAGCGTATTATTGAGGTCACTCACCGTCTTGTCGAGCGAGTCGACGACGGTGCGGGTCTTGCGCAGTGTGAGTGCAAGCTCAACGACGGCCCACACGCCGGCAATGGCGAGCACCAGCAGGGCGATTTGAATGGGACTCATACAAGCCTCCCGAAGGAATCGAAATACAGACGTTTTTCATGGTACCCCAAAGAAGGGCAAAGATACCCAAAGGGAATGCGCGAGGCGCCAATGGCCTACTTGGGAGCGTTGCCGCTACGGTCGCGCTCGCTTTGCTCCACACGCCACTCTTCCCAACCGCGGCCGGCAGGCTGCCAGAACGCGCCGCGCTCCAACCCCTCGGGCAAATAGCGCTGATCGACCCAGCCTTCGGGATAATCGTGCGGGTACTTGTATACACCGTACTCGTCGCTGCCGGGACGGTGACGATCGCGCAGGTAGCTGGGCACCTCGCGAAGACCACTGCTGTGGATATCGGCCAGCGCCGCATCGATCGAGGCCTCACACGCGTTGGACTTAGGCGCCAGGCACACATAGAGCGCAGCCTGAGCCAGGTTGATGCGACACTCGGGATAGCCAATGACCTCGGCAGATTTAAATGCGGCATGTGCCACCAAAAGCGCCTGCGGGTCGGCGTTGCCAACATCCTCGGAAGCCTGAATCATAATGCGGCGAGCGATAAACTTGGGATCCTCCCCCGCATCGATCATGCGCGCAAGCCAATAAATGGTGGCATCGGGATCGCTGCCTCGCATGGACTTGATGAACGCGCTAATAATGTCGTAGTGCATATCACCGTTTTTGTCATACGAAAACCCACGACGCGGATTGGCGATCTTCACGTCGTCCACGGTAATGGGATAGCGTTCCCCCGCCGCCGGCGCTGGCGTTCCCTCAGTATCGGGACGCGTAACGGCAATCTCACTCGCAAGCTCGAGCGTCGTGAGCGCCGAGCGCGCATCACCCGCGGCCAGCGTGCAAATGGTCTTGACTGTATCCTTATCGGCCGAGAACTTTCCGTTTAAACCCTGCGGCGCCTCGAGCGCACGCTCAATGAGCGTGGCGATATCCTCGTCCTTCAGGTGCTCAAGCTCTACCACACGCCCACGCGAGAGCAATGCCGAGTTGACCTCAAAGTACGGGTTTTCCGTCGTGGCGCCAATCATAATGACGGTGCGGTTCTCGACCGCATGCAGCAGGGCATCTTGCTGCGACTTCGAAAAGCGATGGATCTCATCGATAAACAGAATGGTGCGGCGGTCGTAGGTGTTCAGACGGGTCTTAGCCTCATCGATTACGCGGCGCAGGTCCTTCACAGTGCCCGTCACGGCGCTGACCTCGACAAACTCGCTCTTGGTATGGTTGGCGATAATGTGGGCCAGCGTCGTCTTGCCCGTGCCAGCCGGGCCGTACAGAATCACGCTCGACAGCACGTCATGCTCAATCGCGGCGCGCAGCCACGAGCCCTTACCGACGGCCTTTTGCTGGCCCACATACTCGTCGACCGAATTGGGGCGCATACGCACCGCAAGCGGCGCATTTTTAAAGGAGCGCTCGCGCGTCGAAGCAGAAAAAAGGTCGTCCATAGCCATCCCGTGCATTAATCAAAATCGTTGTTGACCAACAGTATACCGAAAGGATACGAACTACCGTTCGTTAATATACGTGCGGTGCGGAAACTTTAGACCTGGGAACAATTTGCTCGTCAGCTCGCAGAAATAACCATCCGTCATGCTTGCGATGTAATCGACGACGGCCTGATCCTTGTCGTCCTGCCAGGCATAGGTGCGATCGTAGTAGGAAAGCTGCTGCTCAATGCGCGAAACATGATGCTTAAAGATGTAAGAGGACTCGTCCCCTTTATTTAGATCCTGCAGGCAACGGTCGTAGAGCTTTTCGAAGGCCTCACGCAACTCTGCCTCGGAATCGCCTTCGATACCGCCCTTGCTATAGATCTTCTCGTAGTTCTCGCGCTTCGCCCGGCGGATCTCCTCAAACAGGTCCTCGCTCATCTCGATACGCGGTTTGCCATAGCTATGCTCAACGATATCGATGGAAGCGTGCGTGAGAATCCAGCTGTTATAGGCGCCGCTCCGACCATCGTCAAAAGCGTCGGGCGACAGCAGGCCCGCCGCAATGGCGTCCTGACGATCACGACCGACGTAGGCGAGGATATCCGAGATACGCACCACACAGCCCTCGAGGGTCATGGGGCGCAGGTGCTCGATCGCGCCATAGCCCGCGGCAATGCTGTCCTCGACGGTACGGTCGAACTGGTCAAACGACGCTATGTCCGAGAGTTCAAAGACACGCTGCTCGTACTCGCCGTTATGGCACAGCACGCCGTCGAGCGTCTGGAGCGACACGTTGCGGCCGTACAGCGCGTCGAGCACGCGGACGGACTGCACGTTATGGAAAAAATAACGACCCGTACGCTCGTGATAGATATCGTTGAGGAAACGCTCGCCGGCATGGCCAAAGGGCGTGTGGCCCAAATCGTGGCCCAGGCCAATCGCCTCGATCAAATCGCAGTTGAGGCCCAGGGCACGGCCGATATCGCGGGCAATGCGCGAGACGAGCTGCACATGAAGGCCGCGCCGCGACAGGTCGTCGTTACTGCGAAAGCTAAAGACCTGCGTTTTGCCGGCATAACGCGTGTACGCAGGAAGATGAAGAATCTTTTCGGTATCGCGCATAAACGCCGGACGCATAAGCGTGCCTTTGTCGGCAGCGCGATCTATACGACGAATGACCTGGTCGTCGCAGCATCGATAAGGATTAACGACACCCGAGGCGCGGTCGGCGGCGATACGCTCGACCAGCTCGGGCGACAACGCCGCGGGAATGCGGTCCATGCGCGCCTTAATGACGGCCGTTTCTTGATTAGTTGCCATGGCATGCTCCTTAAAAAGGATGCGCAATCGGTTACAATGTCCAGCCCACGACCTCGATTATGGCAAAAATCGGCACCAAAAACGGGAGCAATGGCAGGGAGCGCGATTTTGTGATGAGGCAGGAGAGGGCAAGGACCAGGAGCGCGGCGGCAAATGCCACGATGCCGCCCAGAGGGTCGAGCGTGCAAAGCGCGAAAAGTGCCTTGGCATCTCCCATGCCGATGCCCGGGATTTGGCGAAGACGACGCCAGAGGGACTCAGTCAGAACGAGGGCAAGATACACGATGACGGCAAGACCCGCGTGGTCAAGCGTTGTGTTCAAACCGAGGTCGAGCCAAACGCCCGCAAACGCCGCCACGGCGCACGCGCCAGCAAGCTCATTGGGAAACCGCCGCTCACGGGCATCAACCACCGCACCGGCAAAGACGCAGATCCAAAATGGGATGTAGAACATCGTGCACCTCCATGAGCAGCTGCTCAAAAGCAAAAACAACCACAAAGGTGCACCCCCTTTGCGGTGGTTCTGGTCGTGGTTACTTGGCGCCCTGCATGACCTCGTCGAGGGTAACGTTAACGGCGTGCTGCGTGGGCACCCAGTCGACCTTCAGGAACAGCGCGGCAACCGTGATGGGGATATAGCTGAACATAAAGATCGGGAAGGTAAACAGGTTGGTCACCAGGCGCCACTTTTGAGCGCAATGAATGTGCTTGTACTCAAAGATGGTCGTGAGCAGCGCCAGGATAAAGAAGGTCTGGTACATCATCACGAACGTCATAATGAGCGAAGCGGCGCACGCCTGCATCTCGACTTCGGTTGCCAAGAAACCATGCGAAAGGCCACCCACGATCAGGAACGTCGCATTGGCGAGCATGGAAATCAGGGACAGCAGCATGCCCGGAGCGATGGTCATAAACATGTCATATGCGGCAAAGCGATGATAGCGGAACGTCGACTTGACCAGATGCTTGCCGTAGGTAAAAAAGACCTGGTAGAAACCCTTGGTCCAGCGCATGCGCTGTTTCCAGGACGCCTTAAACGTCACCGGCTGCTCGTCAAAGAACTCCGCCGGCGCATAACCGATGCGGATGCCGTGAATGGCGCAGAACGTGGTGAACTGGATATCCTCGGTCAGCGTATGGAACTGCCAACCGTGCATGCCCTCGATCACGCTCGCCGAGATAAGGTAACCCGAACCCGAGACAGCGCAGGACGTCTTGCAGATATTACGCGCGTTGTTGAGGAAGCGGGCCTCGCGCAGATACCAGGTAGCATTAGCTGCCGAGATCCACGAACTACCAAAGTTCTTAGAGTTACGATAGCTCGTGACCACATGAAAGCCCTGGTCAAAGGCATCATTCATCTTGGAGACGTAATCGCGGGAGATAACATTGTCGGCATCGAAGATAAAGTAGCCCTCAAACGTGTCGGGATACTCGTTGAGAATGCGATCGAAACCAAAGTCCATGACCCAGCTCTTGCCCTTGCGGGCCAGGTCATTGCGCTCGTAAACAATGGCACCGGCCTCGCGCGCGAGCTGCGCCGTGTTGTCGGTGCAAGCATCGGCGACCACGAAGACCTCGATGAGCTCGGACGGATAATCCTGATCCTTGATAGAGCGTACGAGATTGGCGATCACGGTCTCCTCGTTATGCGCCGCAATGAAGAAGGCATAGCGGTGGAGTTTTTTGGCCTTGGGAGGCGCGACCTCGCCACGAAGAGCGCCAATGACAAAGAAGACCACCTGGTACAGAAAGCAGACCGTGAGCAGCGTAACCACAATCTGGTTGAAGATCACGATGGGTGTGTTGGTTTGTAAAAAGGCGAGCATGCAGGCTCCCGAGAACGCGTTACGTAAACAACCGTATATCTTACCGTAGGCTAACCGAGTTCAAGAAACCACCTAATACTGGTTAGGCCTCGAGCAGACCGAGCTGCGGAACGATTTCGTCGCCGGCGGCAGTGCGGCCGAGCGAGCGCGGGGCTAGGTCATCCAGAACGGCGGCGAGATCCCACGGCAGCTCATCGCGGCACTCAATGTGCTCCCCCGTCACGGGATGATCGAACGCCACACGCCAGGAATGGAGGAATTGCCTGGTCAAACCCTGGTCGGCACGCGCATCGCACTTACCGTAGAGCGGATCGCCCACGCAGGCGTGGTTGATATGGCGCATGTGCACGCGAATCTGATGCGTGCGACCCGTAAACAGGTGGCACTCGACAAGCGTATAGCCATCGTCAAAACGCGTGGAATCGAAGCGCTCGAGGACCCTAAAGGTCGTAATGGCCTGGCGCGCGAAAGGATCGTCCGAAACCGCCATCTTGACACGGTCGCGCGTAGAACGGGCAATGCCGGTGTTAATGGTGCCCTCGTCCATGGCAATGTGGCCGTGGACGAGCGTAATGTAGCGGCGGTCGAGCGTGCGCGTGCGGATGAGATTCTGGAGCGCGCGCTGGGTGTCGTCGTCTTTTGCCGCGAGCATAAGGCCCGAGGTGTCACGATCCAGGCGATGCACGATGCCGGGGCGGTCCTCGCCCTGCACGGTGCCCAGATGGTCAATGCCACAGTGATAGACCAAGGCGTTCGCAAGGGTGCCGCTCTCGTGGCCATGGGCGGGATGGCACACCAGACCGCGCTGCTTGGAGAGCACGATGAGGTAGTCGTCCTCGTAGCGGATATCGAGGGGAATGGCCTCGGGAATCACATCGGTGGGATCGTGCGGCTCGGGCAAATCGACCGAAATACGGTCGCCGGAGCGCACGGCATACTTTTTTGACAGGCATGTCTCGCCGTTGACGGCAACGGCACCGCCCTCGATCAGATGCGCGCAGGCAGAGCGCGTAGGGCAGCCGTCATTAGCGCCCAGATAGGCGTCAAGACGCTGACCAGCGGCATCGTCGGCAACAAGGATATGGATGTCGGCCATTAGCGCTCGCTCCTTTCGCGAATCTTGCGGGCACGCTCCCCACGCTGCTGGGCCTTGCGCTTAGCGCGGGCCTCGTCACGGGCGTTGAGCTCGGCGGTCGCGTCGACCTCACGGGCGGCAGGGCTCAAGAACATATAACCGATGAGCGCCAGCACGACGCCGAACGTAATGCTGATATCGGCCACGTTAAAGACGGGGAAGCCGATGAAGGTGGTGGCAATAAAATCGGTCACGAAGCCAAAAGCCAGACGGTCGATCGCGTTGCCAATGGCGCCGCCCGCGACCATAGCCATGCCCACAACCTCCAAGCGAGCAAGCTGGGGCGCGCGAAGCAAGTACACCGCGATCGCAACGATAACGACAAACGCCAGCACGGCAAACGCGAGGCCATGTCCCTCGCCCATGCTAAAGGCAGCACCGATGTTACGCACGAAAAGGAAGTCGATCACACCGGGGATAACAGTCACATGCAGAGCATCGCCGACGGCACGAACCGCAAGCTTGGTCAGCTGGTCAACAAGCAGCACGGCCAACGCCACGCTACCAGCAACACCCAACCGCCAACGCAAAGGCGGCGTCATATCCGCAGAACGACCCAAATCAATCCCCTACCCTCAAAAACATCGAATTACGTTTAACGCAATTAACCATCTTATATTGACACACGCAGAACGCACGACATATCCACCAACGCAAGCTAAATAACCAGCATAAAAAGAAAGCGGCATTCCGAAAAACAGAATGCCGCTTTTATTCAGCGGAGCAAAAGGGGCGAGGGCGCCCAAATACTCCCTATAACTAAAATGCCGAGTTACCGTGCCTTAAAGGGCATTCGCACACCTCTCGCAGATATGTGCGTGGCCGTTGTACTCGCCGACGGTGGTGCGGTAGTTCCAGCAACGGTCGCAGCACTCGCCCTCGGCAGCCTCGATGGCAACGGAGAGCTCCTCGCCCTGGGTCAGTTCAACAGCGGAGACGATGTAGAACTCGGCCAGGTCAACGGCCTTGTCGCCGGTCAGCAGCGCATACATCTCGGCGGGAACGACCGCCTTGACGCGGACCTGTTGGCTCTTAGTGAAGGTGCCGGCGGAGCGGGCATCCTCAAGGGCCTTGGTCACGGCGCTACGGAGCTCGAGCGAAGCCTCAAGCACGCCCTCAAACTCATTGGCCTCGTCGACCGTAATGGGCGACTTATACCAATCGAGCAGCGCGGCGTACTTCTGGTGATCGACGCAGCCGGCGGGTGCATAGGCCATGGCCTCGTCGACCGTGTAGGACAGGATCGGCTGCAGGTCGCGCATGAGCATCGAGAAGAGCTCGGCAAGCACGGTCTGGGCGCTGCGGCGCTCGAGCGAACCGGGCTTGTCGCAGTACAGACGATCCTTCAGGGCGTCGAGGTACACGTTGGAAAGCTCGGTAACCACGAAGTCGTAAAGCGCACGGTAAGCGCGCGGGAACTCGTAGCAAGAGTAAGCGTCGTCGACCTCGGCCTGGACCTGGGTCAGACGGGCAACCATGAGCTTGTCGAGCGGCAGCAGGTCGGCAAAAGCGACGCCGTCGGTCTCGGGCTCAAACTGGCCCTCGAGCTCGGAGAGCAGGAAGCGCAGCGTGTTGCGGAAACGACGATAGGCATCGGACGTACGGGCGAGAATCTCGTGATCGATGGAGACGTCGGAGCTGGTATCGACCGAGGCGACCCACAGACGGATGATGTCGGCGCCCATCTCGTCACAGACCTTATTGGGGTCGATGACGTTACCGAGCGACTTGGACATCTTGCGGCCCTGGCCGTCGAGCGTGAAGCCCTGCGAGACGACCGCCTTGTACGGAGCGTGGCCGTTGGCGCCCACCGAGGTGAGCAGCGAGCTCTGGAACCAACCGCGGTGCTGGTCGGAGCCCTCGAGGTACACGTCCGCCGGATACTCCAGCTCGGGGCGATACTCGCAGACGGCCTTCCAGGAGACGCCGGAGTCCCACCACACGTCGAGGATGTCCTTATCGGCCTTGAGGTGATGGCCGCCGCACTTGGGGCAGACGCAGGCCTCGCCCAGGTAGCTCTCGGGAGCGTCAGTGAACCAGGCGTCGGAGCCCTTCTCGTGGAAGAGCTTGATGACGGCGTCGAGCGTGGCGTCGTTCATGACCTTCTCGCCGCAGTCGGCGCATGTGTAACTGGGGATAGGCACGCCCCAGTTGCGCTGACGGCTGATGCACCAGTCGGGACGCTGCTCGACCATGGCGCCGATGCGGTTGGCGGCGTGAGCCGGATACCACTTGACGTTCTCACGGACCTCCTTGCCAGCCTGCTCGCGCAAACCGGTCTTGTCCATCGAGACGAACCACTGGTCGGTAGCACGGAAGAGCACCGGGTGCTTGCAGCGCCAGCAGTGCGGATAGCTGTGCGTGATCTTCTTCTCGAGGACCAGGGTGCCGCGCTCGCGCAGGAACTCGATGATGTGCGGGTTGGCCTCATCGGTATCCATGCCGCTAAAGGGGCCGCCGGTGCCAAACTCCTCGCCGGTGTAGAACTTGCCGTCGTCATCGACCGGCATGCAGATGTCGGTGATGCCCTCCTTGAGGCAGGCGAAGTAGTCGTCGACGCCGTGGCCAGGCGAGTTGTGGACGATACCGGTACCGTCATCGACACCGACGTAATCGGCCAGCAGCGCCACGCCCTCAACGCCGTCAAAGATCGGCTGCTTGTAGTGGATGTGGTGGAAGGTCTCGGCAGGAACCACGTAGGGCTTGCCGTCGACCATGACCGGGGTATACTCCCAGCCAAACTCCTCGCAGCACTTGGGAGCCAGGTCTTCGAGCATGACCTCGGCACGGCCCTCGTGTTCAACGGCGACGTAGGCGGCACCGGGCTTGAGGGAAACGGCCTGGTCGGACGGGATGGTCCACGGCGTAGTCGTCCAGATGATGAAGTCGACCGGGCCGTCGAAGTTCTCGAGGCCGGCGGGCTTGGAGGTCATCTCAAAGCGCACGAAGATGGACGGGCTCGTCTCGTCGGAGTACTCGATCTCGGCCTCGGCCAGCGCAGTGTGGCAGTGCTTGCACCAGTGAACCGGCTTGTGGCCGCGATAGATCATGCCCTTATCGAACATCGCCTTGAAAACCTCGATGTCGGCGGCGTCATGCTGGTGATAGAGCGTCAGGTAGGGGTTGTCCCAGTCGCCGAGCACGCCCAAGCGACGGAAACCGGCCTTCTGCAGCTCGATGTTCTCGACAGCGAACTCGTTGCAGAGCTCACGAATCTTGGCCGTGGGGGTCTGGTTGAACTTCTCGGTGCCAAGCTTCTCCTCGACCTTGTGCTCGATCGGCTGGCCGTGGCAGTCCCAACCGGGGACGTAGGGAACCTCATAGCCCTGCATCATCCAGTAGCGGTTGATCATGTCCTTGGAAATCTTGTTCATGGCGTGGCCGATGTGGATCGGACCGTTGGCGTACGGAGGGCCGTCGTGCAGCACGAACTTCTTGTGACCCTCGTTCTTCTTCAGAACCTGCTCGTAGACCTTGTTGTCCTGCCAGTCCTTGAGTCGCTTGGGCTCGGACTTGGAAAGACCGGCACGCATGGGAAAACCGGTCTTGGGCAGATTCATCGTCTGCTTGTACTCGTTTGCCACGGTACCCCTTTCTTGTCATGGGCGCGCACGCCCTCTGGGCACCAAAAAAAGCGCCCGTCCCTGCAAGCTGGGACGAAGCGCCACAAAACGGGCCGTCTGCCCGCAAAAGCTCTTCGCTTAACCACCCAGCTTAGATGCCCTCACCCGCATTACAGCGCGCTCGCATCCGTTACTCGGCTGGCCTGTATCGACGACCATCTCGGCGATGTCTACTAAGACGTGCCTGTACGGCGCGTCCGTTGGGACCGCAGCTCCGGGGTGATTTTCATCGGTCGCATGCACGGGTTCTCAGCGCTCCCCGTTCTCTGTAGCACACGGACGGCCGACTACTCGTCCCCATCAACGCTTATGCGCTGTATGGTAGCACGGTCAACGCCGGCGAAAAACCCTCAACATCGGTTTCATACTTTAGTAATTTCTCGCGGTCGCAAGCACTCACTTGGAGCAAAATACCTGAAAGCACTTTATCTAACGAAAGAAGGCTACTATGCGCACGATTGGAATGAGCGACTACACCGTCGGCGAGGACTGCTTTGACGAGCTGCCCGGCGCGCTGGACGAGTACGGAGCGGCCAAGGTCGCGATTATCGGTGGTAAACGAGCACTGGCCGCGGCGCTTCCCAGTATCGAAGCGGCACTGGAGGGCACCGACATCGAGATTCTGGAGACACGCGTCTACGGTACCAACAGTACGCGCGCCAATATCGCCAAGGTCGTAAACTCCCCCGCCTGCCAGGAAGCCGACGTGCTCATTGCCTGCGGCGGCGGCAAGGCGCTCGATACCGTCAAGACGGCGGCCATCGAGCTCAAGAAGATCGTCTTTACGGTACCGACGATCTGCTCCAACTGCTCGGCCGCGACCGCCATTGCCGTTGTCTACAACGACGACGGCTCGCTCGAGGGCTATTCGTACCCCAACCGCCCCGCGCACATCTTCATCAACCCCAAGATCATCGCCGAGGCTCCGGCGGAGTACTTCTGGGCGGGCGTGGGCGATGCCCTGTCCAAGCAGCCCGAGGTCGAGTACGCCACGAGCGCCGGCAACCTGGAGCACACCGCAGGTCTTGGCCTGGCGCTCGCACACACCTGCTCCGAGCCGCTGTTTACCTATGGCGTGCAGGGTCTTGAGGACGTTCGCCAGAACCTGTCGACCGAAGCCGTCAAGCAGATCGCGCTCGATATCGTGGTCAACACGGGCTACGTCTCCAACCTGACCAACCAAAACGATTACTACTACAACTCGAGCGTGGCGCACGCGTTCTACAACGCTTCCTGCAGCATTCCGCGCGAGGGCTCCTACCTGCACGGCGAGGTCGTGAGCCTGGGTGTGCTGGTACTGTTCGCCTATACGGGCGATACCGAGAACCTTGAGCGCTACGCCGCCTTTAACAATCAGATGGGCCTGCCCGTGACGCTTGAGCAGGTCGGGCTTTCCGAGGCTGATATCCCTGCCCTGTGCGAGTACGCGCACGCCACCAACGAATGGAAGCAAGGCAACCCGGAGCCCTTCACCGACGAGAAATTCGCCGCCGCCATCAAGGCCGCCAACGCTTACGGCCACACGCTCTAGGACTGACCCAAAACCACCACAAAGGGGACGGGCACCTTTCTGGTGGTTTTTTATTGCTCCAGCATTCAGTTCGTACTCGAACCCGATTCTTTACGAGAAAGGGTTCGGGTACGTTTTTTGTTTATCGGAAATTCTGCGGAAGGACTACTCGGAACGGTAAACAGAAACGAACAGAGGCAGGGTATCATCGTGGTGATGGTATCCTGCCTTTTGTTTTGCAGGATCAAGGTCGCTTTATGCGAACTTGATCGCCACTTATATGGCGCATTGATGGCAATTGCTTCGTACGTGCATACCGGGAGCCTGTACACCTCTGGCAAGGCGTAGCACACTAGACTTTGTTCCAAAGTCCGTGTGCTAAGGGGGCAGGCCCCTTAGAATTCCTGTGGAGTGTGTACGCACGTACGCAGGAAAACGGCAAAATTTCGCTATATCAGGGCGTTCTTTCATTGGAGAGTATGGTATACACGGCTTAGTTCAACAAATAAGAATTTATAAATAAAGGAGAATACTGATGAAACTGTTTTTATGTTCTCACTTTTCAAGTGTAGGAAGTCTGATTAAGGAAGAAGTTGAAAGTAAAAAAGTCGCATTTATTCCAACAGCTTCGCTGCGTGGAGGCTACACCGGTTATGTCGGCTCGGCTCGAAAATTATTCAAAAAGTTGGGAGC
>CAJLDK010000001.1:0-291585 GCA_905205405.1 uncultured Collinsella sp. | reverse complement strand
TCCGTACATGTACGGATGAATATGGGAGGTGTTCGGATGAAGTTGCCAATCAAGGTTACAAATTCGAAAACTTTTTTGAAAAAAGTGCTTGCACAGTTCTCGAATCATAGGTTATTATCTTTCTCGTTGAACGCGCGGGTCCAACAAAACGAACCGCGAATCAACAATATAGCATGTCGGAGTGGCGGAATTGGCAGACGCGCTAGCTTGAGGTGCTAGTGACCGCTTTTTGGTCATGCGGGTTCAAGTCCCGCCTCCGACACCATCGCATTTGAGAAGCCTCTTCGGAGGCTTTTTTGTTACCGATAGACGGTGGGGTCCACGATGGAAACGCTTGAACGCAACGAGTGGGCAGACGTTGCCCAACTAGTCGAGATCACGAGCGATGCTGTCATCATCTGCGAGCTCGACGGAACCATTCTGCATGTGAATAATCGCTTACTTGGTTTGATGTGCGAGGAACGCGCCGACGTCATCGGTGGAGATGTTAAAGACGTCCTGTACTCGTCCGCTTTTGAACGTGCGACGGAACATCGTTTGCCATTTGAAACTGATGGCTCCGAGAGCGAACTGATGCTCAAGCTGAGCGATGGCTCCTTTATTCCCGTATTGGTTCGCGCAGGCTCCGTAACGCCTCCACGTATCTTTGGGCGCCGCGCGCCACGTGTCCTGGTGGCGCTTCACAGTATTGAGGAACAGTATTCTCACGACCGGCAACTCAAGCGTGCGTTATCGGAGCTTAGAGTGGCGAACAAGCGTCTCTCTGGCACGCTCTCGGTCATTATGAGCACTGTGGGCTCCGATGAGTTACCCACCCTGCTTGATACCGTTTTGAACCAGCTTGTAGGAACGCTCGATGCTTCGGGTGCTGCTATCTATTTTTCTGAGAGCGGCGGCTTTAAGCTCCGCGGTGTTTCCAAGGGGCTGCTCGACAGCTACCTGCCCGAGTTTTTGCCGTATGGCGCTGGCATTCCGACGTATGTTCTTCGCGAGTCGCGTGCCTGTCGCTTGTCGATTCAACAGGACCTTGAGGGCGATAAGGCCGCCTCCGGTATGTTCATGGACCTGGATAATCGTTCTAAGCACCTGTTGCGCATGCAGGATATGCCTCCGTACCGCAGTGAAATCTGTCTTCCCGTTTTTTACGGTACGCAGATCCTTGGCGTGCTGGAAGTTGGTTGGAAACGCCCCCAGGCACCGCTCGCTTATGATGTTAATGTACTTGAGGTCATTTGCGATTACCTGTCTATCCAGCTGGTCGGCATGGCATCGAGCCTTCGCTCCCGTCGCACGGCCGAGCTTGGCCGCTCGCTCAATGTCTTGCGGGATGAGTTGTTTACCTTTCTAGACGATTCCGCCGCGGCTACCCAGGCGGTATCGTCCGAGATCTGCAATATGCTCAACTGCCATTTTTGCCCTATTGAGTATGACGCCAGTCTGGATTCCTACGTCATAGATTTTGAAGGCGGCAGTCGCGTTGCTTTGCCGGACGATCCCGAGAAGCTTTTCTTTTCCACGACGGCGCCAGCGGCACGTTTGGGGGCTGCCCCTGATGGCTTTGAGGCATCTGTTTTGGGCGGCACGAGTGCCGAGGACCTTAAACACGTCCGTATAACTCGCGTTGACGAATCGATGCCTATGGGAGGCTGGCTTAGAGCGCATGGCCTGCCTTGCCAGGGTCTCTACGTCGACGCCGGCATCGAGGCGGGGCGCCCACGCCCTGAGGGCGATGGCAAGCACAGTAACGACGCAATCGTTCCTGCTTCTGTTGCGAAGGGGCCGACGACGCGTGCGCTGCTGCTTCGTGATGGTAGCCAAGAGCCGATTGATGATCTTGAATATGACTACTTGGTGCACTTGGCGCATGACTTTGAACTGATCTACGAAGGCGAATCTCAAAAGCGCGAGGAGCGCCATATCGCTCAGACCCTCCAGATTGGCATGAGAAATTCCCTGGGGGATGTTCCGGGAATCGCCGCCGATTCGGTGTACCTGTCGGCCACGAACTCAGCGTTGGTCGGCGGCGATTTCTATACGCTCATCCGTCTTCCCGACGACTGCGCCGTCATGATTCTGGGCGATGTGTCTGGCAAAGGCATTGAGGCTGCATCGATGTCCGCGCTCGTCAAGACGGCCCTGACGGCATATGCCTGGGAGGGCGCTGGACCGGCCCGCATGGCACGCTCCCTTAACAGCATGCTCATGGGCTTCTCGAGGGTCGAGACGTTCGTGACGGCCTTTATCGCCAAGATTGACCTTAAAACCGGACGCGCAACGTATTGTTCGGCGGGCCATCCTCCGACCATGGTCATCAGGCCAGAGTCGATGCCGCTGGGTGGCGGCGAGGCCCGTGGGGGAGAGGTCGAGCTGCTTGGATGCCAATCGGGCGTAATCGGTGCATTTGAGAGCATGGTTTACGAGACGGGCGTGTTTACGTTCGCTCCTGGCGACATGCTCTTCATGTATACGGATGGAACGATTGAGGCCCGCGACCGCACCGGAGCGTTCTTTGGCGAGCAGCGCCTTCGTGATCTTCTGCTCTCTGTCTCGGGTGAGGGCGTATCGGGAATCTGCGGCAAGGTCTTGGGCGAGCTCGACCGATTTACCGAATCGGCGCTGGACGATGACATCGCATTAGTGTCTCTTGAGTTTTTGCGGGGCCGGTCCTAAACAGCGACGCTGGGCGCGCCGAATCCGCACGGTTGCGGAAAGGCATGCATCGAACAAGCTCTTTTGGGGAACCATGGTCGTATGAATGAGTGGAATGACATAGCGGTTTTGACGCCACCAGGCGATATCGACATCGCCACGGTGCCTGCGCTGCGTCGGCGGTTGGATGCTTTGATTGGCCGCGGCGTGCGTCGTGTCGTCATCAACTGTCAGGCTGTTAGCTTTATCGATTCGACGGGCTTGGCATTCCTGCTTACGCGCGCTCGTGAGCTCATGAGGCGAGAAGGCCTGCTTTCGCTCGTCAATGCATCAGGTGAAGTTGTTCGCTTTTTGGAGATTGCTCGTCTTGTCGATATCCTTCATGTCGCGGGGCCGGCACGGGAGTCTATTCCCGCCATTCCGGTGGGGGAGCTGCCTCGCTGGAGTAAGAGCGTCGAGGTCCGTCAGGGTATCGAGAATCTTCCATACTACCGACATCGCATCGCCGAACTCCTTGAATCGCTTCCGTTGCGCCGTGACGAGCGCTACGATGTCGCATTGGCGTCGGGGGAGGCACTGGGTAATGCCTATGACCATGCGGGCGGTATCGGGTGCGTCCTGACGGTTCAGGCCTATGGCGATCGCGTTGTGGTTGAGGTGCTTGATCGAGGTGCTGGCTATTCTATCGATGAAACGAGCGAGCCGGTCGCATCCGAGGAACGCGGCCGCGGTATCAAGCTTATGCGTATGCTCGTCGATAACGTGGAGGTTGCTCGTCGTACGGACGGCGCCGGCACGCGCGTGCAGATGGTGAAGCTGTTTAGCGGAGCGCTGGAATCGTGTGCCTAGCCAATCGCTTTAGCGCGTTTAGCTACTAAGAACATGCGGCAGACAAGTTTTTTGAAAAAAGTACTTGCGTCTTTTGGACAACTCGCGTAAATTAATAACCCGCAAGCGGACATGGCTCAGTTGGTAGAGCACAACCTTGCCAAGGTTGGGGTCGCGGGTTCGAGCCCCGTTGTCCGCTCCATTGCATTTCCGGACCGTTTAGGCGGTCCTTTTTCGGCGAAGTGGCCAAGTGGTAAGGCAGAGGCCTGCAAAGCCTTTACCCCCGGTTCGAATCCGGGCTTCGCCTCCAAGCAACATCCGGGCGCTCCGGCGCCCGTTTTGTTTTACATATGCGGACATGGCTCAGTTGGTAGAGCACAACCTTGCCAAGGTTGGGGTCGCGGGTTCGAGCCCCGTTGTCCGCTCCAAACACAGCAGCCCGACTACTACGGTAGCCGGGCTTTTTCGTACCCATCGCTTGGGCTCGAACCCGAGAGGGAGCGAGCGTTAAGCAAACGCGGAGCGTTTGTAGCGAGCTGGCGAGGACGCCGGCAGGCGGCCGAAGCCGGTGCGGATCCGCGAAGCGGATACGCGGACGCCCCGTTGTCCGCTCCAACTATCTTACGCGGTTCTAACGAACCGCGTTTTTTGTTGACGCTGCGCGGGCCCCGGGCACCCCATCTTGCCCCTCAATCGTCGGTCGCGTACATAAAGTACGCTTCCCTCCTCTTTCGCGGCAACCTGGGGCACCCGGAGCCCGCTCGCTGTCGTGGCCGGGGGAGTAAGTCTTCCGTTCTTTTCACTAATCGATCGATTCGTCCCAGGAGGCTCGAGCCCGAGAGGGGGCGAGCGTTTGGGGCGTGGCTGCGGCGTTGATTGCCGTGAATGTCAGCTTTGGGCGTATCATCGTGGGCATCTCACAAAACCTCGTTGCAAGGGAGACACACCCCATGGCTACAGAAAAGTCCTCCTCGCGCTCATGGATGTCCGATGCCGCGATCTATCAGATTTACCCGCGCTCGTTTAAGGACTCGACTGGTTCGGGTTTGGGCGATATCGCGGGCATTACCCAGCAGATGGACTATCTTGAGCGGCTGGGTATCGAGGCCATCTGGCTGAGCCCGTTTTACCCATCGCCTCTTGTCGATGGCGGCTATGACGTGGCGGACTACTGCGATGTCGACCAACGTCTCGGCTCGCTTGACGACTTCGATGACATGATCGCCGCGGCTCACGCGCGCGGCATCAAGGTCATCGTCGACATCGTGCCCAACCATTCGTCCAACCAGCACCCCTGGTTCAAAGCCGCTCTTGCCGCCGGCCCCGGATCGCCCGAGCGCGCCCGCTATATCTTCCGTGATGGTCGCGGCGAGCATGGCGAGCTGCCTCCCACCAATTGGAATGCCAACTTTGGCGGCCCCGCCTGGACGCGTGTTGCGGACGGTCAGTGGTATCTGCACATGTTTACGCCCGAGCAGCCGGACTTTGACTGGTCATGCCCCGAGGTTCGCGCGTTCTTTTGCGACGTCCTGGCGTTTTGGAGCGATCGAGGCGTCGATGGCTTTCGCATTGATGTGGCGCACGGTCTCGCCAAGGATCTCGACCGCGATGATCTCGACCAGTGGCATCTCGCCGAGGGCGATGACATGGCTGACGACGGCACCCATCCGCTGTGGGATCGCAACGAGGTTCACGAGATCTATCGCGAGTGGCGCCGCGTGTTCGACCGCTATAATCCGCCGCGCAGCGCTGTTGCCGAGGCGTGGGTGCTGCCCGAGCGCCAGTATCTCTACGCGCGCCCCAGCGAGCTTGGCCAGACATTTAACTTTGAGTTCGCCAAGGCCACTTGGACCTATGATGACATGCACGCTGCAATCGAGGAGGGCTTGAAGGCAGCCATCGAATCCGATTCCGCCTCGACCTGGGTACTTTCCAACCACGACGTGCCTCGTGTGGCGACACGCTATGCCCTGCCGCAGATCAAGGCGACGCGCTACCACCAGATTGCGCTCGACTGGCTCTTACGCGACGGGTCGTCTTATGACGAGGACCGTGAACTCGGCGAGCGCCGCGCGCGGGCGGCCCTTTTGCTTGAGCTGGCGCTTCCGGGCTCGGCATACGTGTATCAGGGTGAGGAGCTCGGCCTTTTTGAGGTGGCTGACATCCCGTGGGCTGCACTCGAAGATCCCACTGCGACCAATACGCACGGACCGAAGCGCGAGAAGGGGCGCGACGGCTGTCGTGTGCCCCTGCCGTGGGTGGCAGCGGACGATCCCGCGCAAGGCGGATCGTTTGGGTTTTCGCCGGCGGACGCCGATGCGGCGCCCCATCTGCCGCAGCCTGCATGGTTTTCCGATTACGCTGCCGATGGGGAAGAAGCGGACCCGACATCGATGCTTGCGCTCTATCGTGACGCCCTCTGGCTGCGGCGCAAGCTGCGCGGGTGCGCCAACGATCTTGCGTGGCTCGATCTTGACGGGCGCACCGGCCTTGCGGATGGTGCCGAGGGCGCTGAGGGTGGCGTCATCGCCTATCGCCGCGATAACGGCTGGGCGTGTGTGACGAACTTCGGTGCAGCACCCGTGGAGCTGCCGGCGGGCAGGGTCCTGCTCACTTCATCACCGCTTGCAGACGGCAGGCTCGCGCAGGACAGCTCTGCCTGGATCATGCTCGGTGAGATGTAAAGACCTCTTGCGGCGAGTTTGAGTTTGCCTGCACCTTCCGTGGCGGCTGATGTCTTCGCGAGGTTCGCGAGGGCGTCGCAAAACTTTTCAAAAAAAGTTCTTGCATAGGATGCGGGCATCACGTAAGATTAATCCTCGTAAGCGGACATGGCTCAGTTGGTAGAGCACAACCTTGCCAAGGTTGGGGTCGCGGGTTCGAGCCCCGTTGTCCGCTCCATTTGGGCGTTTAGCTCAGGGGGAGAGCGCTTCCCTGACACGGAAGAGGTCAGAAGTTCAAATCTTCTAACGCCCACCAAATGTTCGCAGCTCAGAGGCATCGCCCCTGGGCTGTTTTGTTTTGGTCGCCAAATACGTCACCAAATTTCGAGTTTTTGATCTTCCGGGATGCCTCTCAGTAGTCATCCGAGGAAACTCTCATCTTCTCCGTTTGCATACACATATCTTTCAAGGATTCGTGCCGCGGTTGCATGAGGCTCGGCAAGGCATGACCGCAACATGTTGGTCAAGCATAATCTTTTGGATTCTTTTGGCGTGAGCGGCTTGGTTTTGGTAGGATTTGTTAGCGGCTTGACTAAGGGGGTTTTATAACTGCCATGCAGGTAGCCGTGTTGGTAACGTTTTACCGACTTGTCAAATACCCCTCATTTTTAATGCGTCTGCAAAATGACTAATTGCTTTGACCTGCTGAAACACTATATGTTGTGTTTGATCTAAAAAAAGAATACAGGATATAGATGCCTCTTTGTCGTATGATAGATGGCGGACAGAGAACGAAGACCTTAACTGCCTCTTTTGAACGTATCCTTGAGCCGCTTGATCGGCTCCTGGGAATGTCCGCATGGAGGCTTATGGTTTATCGAGAACACAGATTGCGCGACGGCGCCGCAAGACAGGGGCAAGCCCTGCCGGGCATCGTTTGGCTCTGAAGCGCAATGAGGCTACGATGCGAAAGAGGCAAGAGGATGAAGATCATCAAGCGCAGCGGCACCGAGGTTGTCTTTGACATCGATAAGATCGTCAATGCCATCCGCGCCGCCAACTTGGAGGTCGAGGAGAGCTCTCGTCTAACCGACCGCCAGGTGGTTTACGCGGCACAAAACGTCGCCGAGGCATGTGAGAACGCGGGCCACACCGTTTCGGTCGAGGAGATCCAGGATTTGGTCGAGGACGAGATCATGCGTCTCGACTGCTACGAGGTTGCCCGCCACTACATCATCTATCGCTATGTCCAGAGCCTGAAGCGCCAGAAGAACACGACCGACGACAAGATTCTGTCGCTGATCGAGTGCAATAACGAAGAGGTCAAGCAGGAGAACTCTAACAAGAACCCGACCGTCAATTCCGTCCAGCGCGACTACATGGCCGGCGAGATTTCCAAGGACCTGACTCAGCGTGTGCTGCTGCCCCAGGAGATCGTGGATGCCCACAATGAGGGCCTGATCCACTTCCACGATTCCGACTACTTTGCCCAGCACATGCATAACTGCGACCTGGTGAACCTGGAGGATATGCTCCAGAACGGTACTGTTATCTCGGGTACGCTGATTGAGAAGCCGCACAGCTTCTCGACGGCTTGCAACATCGCGACGCAGATTATCGCCCAAGTTGCTTCCTCCCAGTACGGTGGCCAGTCGATTTCGCTGACCCATCTTGCCCCGTTCGTCGAGGTGAGCCGTCAGAAGATTCGCGGCGAGGTCGCCCGCGAGCTCGAGGAGCTCGGCGTTTCCGCATCTCCCGAAAAGGTCCGCGAGGTTGTTGAGGACCGCCTGCGTGACGAGATCCGTCGCGGCGTCCAGACGATTCAGTATCAGGTCGTGACCCTTATGACCACGAATGGCCAGGCGCCGTTCGTGACGGTCTTTATGTATCTCAATGAGGCCCGTACGCCCCAGGAGAAGCACGACCTTGCCATGATTGTGGAGGAGACGCTTCGTCAGCGCTATGAGGGCGTTAAGAACGAAGCCGGCGTGTGGATCACCCCGGCGTTCCCCAAGCTCATCTACGTGCTCGAGGACGATAACATTCGCGAGGATTCGCCGTACTTCTATCTGACCAAGCTCGCCGCCAAGTGCACCGCCAAGCGCATGGTGCCCGACTACATCTCCGAGAAGAAGATGCGCGAGCTCAAGCTGTCTAAGGGCGAGACTGCCGGCAACGGCGATTGCTACACCTGCATGGGTTGCCGCAGTTTCCTGACGCCCGACCGTTCGGGCAACGGCTTTAACAATGTCGCCAACGCGCTGAACTATGACCCGACCAAGCCTAAGTACTACGGTCGCTTTAACCAGGGTGTTGTGACCATCAACCTGCCCGATGTCGCGCTGAGCTCGCATCAGGACATGGATAAGTTCTGGAAGATCTTCGACGAGCGCCTTGAGCTGTGCCATCGTGCCCTGCTTTGCCGTCATGAGCGCCTGATGGGCACGCTTTCGGATGCCGCGCCGATTCTTTGGCAGTACGGCGCCCTGGCGCGTCTGAAGAAGGGCGAGACGATCGACAAGCTGCTCGTGGGCGGCTATTCCACCATCAGCCTGGGCTATGCCGGCCTGTATGAGTGCGTCAAGTACATGACGGGTCACAGCCACACCGAGAAGGAGGGCACGCCGTTCGCCATGGCCGTCATGCAGCGCATGAACGACAAGTGCGCCGAGTGGAAGGCCGAAAGCGATATTGACTTCTCGCTGTACGGTACCCCGCTTGAGTCGACGACCTACAAGTTCGCCAAGTGCCTGCAGCGTCGTTTTGGCATCATCCCGGGCGTGACGGACAAGGGCTACATCACCAACAGCTACCACGTCCACGTGTCCGAGGAGATCGACGCATTCGACAAGCTCAAGTTCGAGGGCATGTTCCAGCAGCTTTCGCCGGGCGGTGCCATCTCCTACGTCGAGGTTCCCAACATGCAGGACAACCTCAAGGCTGTCATCCGCGTGATGCAGTACATCTACGACAACATCATGTACGCCGAGCTCAACACCAAGAGCGACTACTGCCAGGTGTGCGGCTACGATGGCGAGATCAAGATTGTCGAGGATGACGGCAAGCTGGTGTGGGAGTGCCCCAGCTGCGGCAACCGCGACCAGGAGAAGATGAATGTCGCCCGTCGCACGTGCGGCTACATCGGTACCCAGTTCTGGAACCAGGGCCGAACCGAGGAGATCCGCGACCGCGTGCTGCATCTCTAATAGTCATCCCAGGCCGCCCCGTAGCGAGGCCCCGGACCTTTACTCGCTATTTCGGACAGTCCTGGCTCACGACGGAGGCGCCACTGGCGCCTCCTGTTCGTGCGGAACTCATATCGAGCAAAGGTCCGGGGCCTCGCTACGGGGCGGCCAAGTTGATGTAGCTGAGATGCAGCATGCGGTCTGCTCACTCCTCGAAGTTCTTAGCGGAAATAATTCGAGCTGCAGCTGCGATTTACTTGCGATGGCGGTTGAGCCGCAACCCAGTTTTTATTGGACCTCGAACCCTATGCTCGATGTTCGCTTCGTTCATTGAGTTACCCTTTGCATGAGGCCGGGACATATCGTCCCGCCCGCAGTTTCGCAGGCCGAAGGCCGAGAATGTTTGAGGACGGGATGATATGTCCCGGCCTCCCGGGAGAGTTACCTATGAACTACGCGAACATTAAATATTTCGACATTGCCGATGGGGAAGGTGTTCGTACTTCTCTGTTTGTGAGCGGGTGCCGTCGTGGGTGCAAGAATTGCTTTAACTCTGTTGCGTGGGACTTTGCTGCGGGCGAGCCCTTTGATCGTGCCGTCGAGGACAAGATTATCGAGAGCCTCGATCATCCCTTTATTGACGGCCTGACGATTCTGGGCGGAGAGCCCATGGAGCCCGAGAACCAGGCGGGGCTCGTTGAGTTTGTCGAGCGTGTTCGTGCCGCTTATCCTGCGGGGTCAGGAAAGACCATTTGGTGTTTTACCGGCGATGTGCTCGAGGAGCTTATGCCGGGAGGACGCCACCATACCGAGGTCACGGACCGTATCCTTACCTGTCTTGATATGTTGGTGGACGGCCCGTTTGTTCAGGACCTGTACGATATCACGCTGCGCTTTAGGGGCTCGAGTAACCAGCGCGTGATCGATATGAACGCCACGCGCGCCCGTGCTGAGCGCGAGGGCGTTGCGCTTTGTGATGCGGTTGAACTTTGGCGTGATGATCCGGTCTATTCGACCCATACTATGTAGCTTGTGGTCGATGCCGGAGGGCGTGGTACCATAGCGCGAACGTGAAATCGGAAAAGTGAGGCCCAGATGGTCGATCAGGAAAAAGTCGAGGCCGCCATTAAGCTGTTGCTTGAGGGCATAGGCGAGGACCCAACTCGTGAGGGCCTGCTGGAGACCCCGGCGCGCGTTGCCCGTATGTATGGTGAGATCGCCGGCGGCATGGACCAGAGTGCCGAGGAGCACCTGTCCAAAACCTTTGCCGTCGCTTCGAACGATTTGGTTATCGAGCGCGACATTACGTTCTACTCGCTGTGCGAACATCATCTGCTGCCGTTTTATGGCAAGGCCGCCATTGGTTATATCCCTAACGGTCGGGTGGCTGGGCTTTCCAAGCTCGCCCGCACGGTTGAGGTTTATGCCCGCCGTCTTCAGCTGCAGGAGCAACTGTGCACACAGGTTGCCGATGCCCTCATGGATTATCTCGCTCCCCAGGGAGCGATTGTGTTGATGGAGGCCGAGCATATGTGCATGACGATGCGTGGCGTGCAAAAGCCCGGCACCAAGACCGTGACGCTTGCTCGCCGCGGCGTCTTTGAGACCGATCCCGCGCTCGAGGAGCGTTTCTTTAGGATGCTGGGCCGCTAACCATGAGAGTCGTCAACGACTTTACATCGAAGACCGATGAGGGGACGTCGCGTCGCGGCTTTATGGCTTCGGGCCTGGCCCCCTTTGGTGCCATGCCTCGCATTGATTACATTTGTGCCAACGGGCTGTTCCGGCGGCACCTGGGCAACATCGTACAGTTGGAATCGGGGCGCATCTTCTGCCGCCACGGTATTGACCATCTGCTCGATGTCGCTCGCATTATGTGGATCAAGAATCTCGAGGAGCAGCTCGAATTTGACCGCGAGGTCATCTACGCCACGGCACTTCTTCACGATATCGGCAAAGATGAACAGTATGAATCGGGTATATCCCATGATGTTGCAAGCGAACGCGTCGCTGATGCGATTCTCGGCGGCATGCCCGATGACGTGGCGTTTGAGCCGGCCGATGCCGCAGCCATTAAGACGGCCATTCTGGGCCATCGAAAGCTGCGCGTGAACAGCCAACCGCTTGAGCGTCTGCTCTATGCGGCCGACAAAGCGTCGCGCGCCTGCTTTGCATGCCCCGCGCGCAATGCTTGCAACTGGAGCGATGATAAAAAGAACCTGTCGATTCGCGTGTAGTTAGTTTGCGCGGTCGGGGTTCTAAACGAAGGAGACGATCGCGATGAGTAACAAGAAACTGCCCGAGAATGCAACCAAGACTGAAGGCGCCGAGCTCGCCCGCCGTGGAAGGGGCGAAATATCCACCGCAACGGCGGTGCCCCATGTGAGCTATGACGATTTGCGCCATGCCGATCGTATTGTCATTGACGGCCTTGAGGTTTTTGCCAACCATGGCGTGTATCCCGAGGAGAACGCGCTGGGTCAGAAGTTCATCGTTTCTCTGGTGCTCTATGCCGACCTGCGCGCGGCGGGGGAGCACGATAACCTGGATGCCTCGATTGACTACGGCTCGGTGTGCCACGATGTTGATGGCTATCTGCGCGAGCATACGTTTAAACTCATCGAGGCGGCAGCCGAGGGTGTGGCCCAGATGCTGCTGCGTCGTTACCCCCTGCTGCTTGGTGTGCGCATAAAGCTCGATAAGCCGTGGGCTCCTGTTGGCCTGCCCCTGGCAAGCTGCGGTGTCGAGATCGAGCGCGTGCGGTAACCGGTTCTAATACGTCTCTATGGGTGGCTGCTTGAGCCGCTGCGACAGAGCTCTATTGTTGGGACAGTACGTGTCGAGCAGGGCGTGAAAACGCTGATTGTGGCTTGGCTCGAGCAAGTGGACGAACTCGTGGGCGACAACCATGTCGAGGCATTCGACGGGGTAGGCGGCGAGCTCGCGCGCGATGCGAATGGCGCCGGATTTGGGCGTGCATGATCCCCAGCGCGTTTTCATGCTGCGCACGGAGATGCGGGCCACGGTGACGCCCATTGCGACTTCGTACGCGTGCACGATGTCGCGCAGCGCCGATGTGACCTCGGACGCAAAGAGCTGGTCGATGTGGGCTTGGAGCTCATCGGACGTTAGGCCGTCGAGGATTGCGTGCCGCTTGGCCTGTGGGCCTTCGTCCGATTCATCGGTACCCATAAAACTTGCGAAGGTGGCCTGTTTGGGTCGCGGTGCGGGTGATGCAAAGTTGTGATCGAGTGCATCCTGTACCGTGATGGGCTTGCCCCAAAGTGCAATGATGGACGAGGGGCTGAGCGGCTCTCGTGCCGTCGCCTGACGCTGCTCGCGCTGGGCAAGTCGGCTGGTAATCCAGGCGCTGTTGCGCTTCACAAACGCTTCGATACGCTCGCGGGTGGCGCCGAGCGGTGCGCTGGCGTGGACCTCACCGCTCGAAGTGACGCGTAGGTTGAAGTTCTTGACGCACTTTTTGGTAACGACGACGGGGATGGTCGTCCCATCCGGTCGGGATGCGGAAATCGTAAACTGCTGCGTCAAAAGCGGTCCTTCAGATCGGGGACGGGCCGGCATGTCGACCGTTCGGCATGCCGGCCCGCTCAAGGGATGTGAAATTTATAACGCTCGAAGAAGGCAAGCGCGTTGTCGCTGCAGAGCTTTTGCATCACGGTCTTGCCAAAATGCTTGGAAAGCATGTTCTGGAATTCGGGCATCTTGCTGGCATCGGAGAGGAAAGCGGGCACCGTGGCGCCGTCCCAGTCGCCGCCGAGCGCGATGACGTCCTCGCCGCCCAGGTCGAGCCAGTGCTCGATATGCGCCGCCAGCTGGTCGAAGGTGACGTCTGCGGCGGTCTTGTCGGTTGCGTCGTTGGAAAGGAACTCGCTGCAGTAGTTGAGGCCGACGATGCCACCCATGTCGCGAATGGTGCGGAACTGGTCGTCGGTAAGGTTGCGTTTGGCGCCGCAAACCGCACGGGAGTTGGAGTGGCTGGCGACGAAGGGGCGCGTGGCGCGGGCGGCGACCTCGTCAAAGCACTCATCGTTGAGGTGGGAGACGTCGAGCACCATGCCGGCGTGCTCCATCTGCGTAAGCGCCTCGATGCCGGCGGCGGTGAGGCCGGCGTGGGTGTCGTGGCCGCTCGCGAGCGGTCCCTGCGCGTTCCAGCTGAGTGACGACATAAGCACGCCCAGGCTCTTGAGCACCTCGATCAGCGCGGGGTCCTCGGCAAAGAACGTGGCGTTTTCGATGGTGTGGATGCAAGCGACCTTGCCGTCCTTGAGCGCGGAGCGAATGTCTGCGGCGCTGCGCACGTTGACCATACGGTCGTGGTTGAGCATTGCCTGGCCGCTCATATGCGCCATGATCTGCGCCTGGAAGCGCGCGGCGTGGGCGGTGGGAATCTCGTCGGGGACAAACGTGGCGAAGCACTGTGCCCACGGCGTGTTGCCGATCTTTGCGAGCGAGATGGCACAGGCGTTACCCTCGATGAGGTCGAAATCTTGCGGATGCGTTTCGTCGCCGGGGAAATAACCGTCGGTGCCGGCGGTAAAGCGCAGGTCGAGATCGAGCGTGGCCCAGCCGATTCGGTCGGCAGTGTCGCAGTGTAGGTCAAATACGGGATATGCCATGGTTCCTCCGGTTGCAGCGTTTCTTTGCAAACTGTCATTGAATTGTATGACTAGGGTATAGTTAGCGCCATATGTTCACGGCGGCCCGCGTTGTGCGCCGCCCTTATCACGGAGGTTACCATGTCCAACCAGGGCAAGAAGGTCAAGACCCATTATCGCGGCACGCTCGATGACGGCACGCAGTTCGATAGCTCCTACGATCGCGGCGAGCCGCTGGAGTTCACCTGCGGCGCCGGTCAGATGATCAAGGGCTTCGACGCCGCTGTTGTCGACATGCAGGTGGGCGAGAAGAAGTCCGTGCACATTCCTGCTGCCGATGCCTACGGCGAGCACAATCCCGAGATGGTTCTGACCTTCCCGGCCGAACAGGTTCCCAACATCGAGCAGATCGAGAAGGGCATGAAGCTTTTCCTGTCCACGCCGAGCGGTATGCCCGTTCCCGCCGTGGTCATCGACGTAACGCCCGAGGCTGTGACGCTCGACGCCAACCACGAGCTGGCCGGCAAGGACCTCAACTTTGATATCGAGCTCGTTGAGGTCGAGGGTTAGAGTATGCCTGAACGCTTGGTTTCGACGACATGCTTGGGAAATCTCAACGATCCGTCCTATGAACTCCTGCTTCGCCGGAAGTTGGGCGGCGTCTTTGAAGTTGACGAGCTACTGTTCGATTGGGACCGGGCTGATGTATGCGCGTTTGCGGGCGTGACGGAGCTGGGGCGCACGGTCGATGTTCGGCTGGATGCTGCCGACGGCGGTCGTCTTGCCGATGGCGACGTGCTCGCCATCGACCGTTCGGGCATGGTGCCCGTGGCGGTTGTCGTGCGCCTGCGCAGCGCCGAGGTTTATTTGGTCGAAGTCGACCGCATGGATCCGATCCCGCTCGCGCATGCGTGCTGGGAGATCGGCAATATGCACGCGCCGCTTTTCCGAGGCGATTCGGACGAGCATACCGTGCGCATGTATACGCCGGTGCAGCCTGTTTTGGGCCGCATGCTCCGGGGCGTCGAGGGTGTTCGGCTCTCGGTGGTTACCCGTGAACTCGATGCGGACCGGCGCTTTGCATCGAGTGCGGCGGAGGCCGTCGTGAGCATGGCTCCCGACTTTACCATCGTAAAAAAGACGCGCGGCTAAGCGCGTATATACGCAAGGCGGGCTTTGAGGGGCGACCAATCAAGGTCCGTCTTGCTGTTGATAGGAGGCTTTGGGGAAGCATATGGGTCTTGAGGGAATCAAGCTGATTGCATGCGATTTGGACGGCACGTTGCTGCATCCGGGGGAGCGCGAGCCGCGTTCCGAGGCCTTTGAACTCATCGATGAACTGCATCGTCGCGGTATCGTGTTTATGCCGGCGAGCGGCCGTCAATATGCGAGCTTGCGCTACCTGTTTGCCCCGGTGGCCGATGAGCTCGCCTATGTATGCGAAAACGGAGCCCTGGTGATGAGCGAGGGGCGTGCCGTTGTCAAGCGCTCTATGGAGCGTGACCTGGCGATGGATATCGCGAATGCCGTGGTCGCCTACCCCCATGCCGACGTTACCCTTTCCTGCGAGGGGCACCTCTACACCATAAGCGGCAACGATGCGTTCGTCGACCATTTGCGCTATGAGGTCCACTGCGATGTGGCGGTGGTCGGCCGTCCCGAGGACATCGACGAGGATGTCATTAAGATTGCCTTCCAGACGCCCGAGGTGGATCAGCCGGCGGCCCTGGAGTATTTCGAGCGCCTCTTTAGCGACCGTGTTGACGTGATGACGTCGGGAACCGAATGGACGGACTTTATCGGTTTCGGTTCGGGCAAGGGCTCCGCGCTTGCCGATTACGGTCGTGCCCTGGGTATTTCGCCCGATGAGATGATGGCGTTTGGCGATAACGAAAACGACCGCGACATGCTCAACGTAGTGGGCCATCCTTATCTAATGGAGAGCTGCAATCCCTCTATGCGTGGCATCAACGACCACGTCCGCTACGTGCGCACGGTCGAAGAGGAGCTGCGCCGTCTGCTTGCCGAGTAGGTTTTCGGGACATACCTAGAAATCTATTTTTTGCTGCAAAGTGCGAAAAGGTGGATTTTAAGGCATGTTCCAAACATTTACCGGCAGTCGGGGCAGAGACCCTCGAAGATGGTGTAGTGCGACGTGACGTGCCAGTCGATTTGCTCGGACGCCTTGGCGTCGAGCTGGGCATCGAAGGGGAGCGGTACATCGATGACGCGGCTGCACGAGGTGCAGATGATATGCGCATGCGGCTCGATCGTGCGATCGAAGCGGCTGCCGCCCGGCGTCTTGATGGAGAGGATCTCGCCAGCGTCGGCCAAGAGATTGAGATTGCGGTAGACCGTACCACGGCTGATTTTGTCATCCTGCGCGCGCACGACGTTGTAGATTTCGTCGGCGGTGGGATGGTTATAGCTTTGGCGCACGGCGTCGAGAACCAGCTTTCGCTGCCTGGTATTCCTTCTTTGCACCGCCATGCGCCTCGCCTCTTTTCTATCAACGGTCGTAGGTAAATGATACCGTATTTAGCACACAATACTAATAACGAGGAATGAAACCGTCTTCATTGGCAAGTGGGGCTCGGGTCTGGGCGTCTACGAGGCGAAAACGCGTTCCCATGCGCTCGTAGGAGGCATGAAGCGCCTCGAGATGAGATAGGATGTTTGCCGGAGCCCCCTGTATCTCCATCTCGACTGAGCCGTCTTCCATGTTACGCACCCAGCCGGTGAGTGCGCGTGCCTGCGCGAGGTTGGTGTTGGTAAAGCGAAAACCAACGCCCTGGACTTGCCCCGCCCAGCGCAGGAAATAGCGCAGGGGAGCGTCTTGAGTGGCCTCGTCGCTTGCGAGCACAGTAAGCCTGCGGCGCAGCTCGAGCTCGACGTTTGATGGTTTTTGAGGCTCTCGACTGCCGCCGGTGACGCTGGAGAAGAACGTATCGAAGAGGCCCATCGCTATGCCTGCTTGCCTGCGTCGGCCGGGAAGGTTATGCCGGCCTGCTGGCGCACGGCATCCATGATACGCAGCGAGACGAGCGTGACATCGCGGTAGTGGCCAAGCTCGTGGCGTCCCGCCGGGGTCTCCCAAATCTCTTCCTTAACGTTATCGATGCCGTCGATGGCGGTGATAAAGTCCGCGAGCTCGTATTCCATGGTGTTGCTTGACTTGGGAAGGTCGAGCGCGCGTCCGTTGCCGCCTTGCTCGCGCGGCGCCTCGGTCGCCGATCCGCGTACGACATCGCCGCGATAGTCGATACGGACGTTGCGGGGCGTGGACAGATGGTCAATCTGGATAGTGCCACGCTCGCCTTCGATCTGCGAGGGCAGCAGGTCATTCGTAATTTTGGAGTGCGCGAGCTCGACGGAGATACGGCCACCGCCGTAGCTGGCAAGGATGGAACCGCAGCCATCGATGGGGCCGTGCGTGAGCTGTCGCGTGGTGGGGTCGAGCAGAGTAGTCATGCTCGTAAGGCCGGAGGGCATGCCGAAAATCTCGACCATGGGCTCGACGGTGTAGACGCCAATGTCCATGAGGGAACCCGATGCCATATTGCAATCGAAGATGTTGCTGGCGCGTCCTGCGAGGATTTCGTTGTAGCGCGAGGAGTACTTGCCAAAGCGCAGTGAGGCGCGGCGAATGGGCGCAATTTCGCCCAGAGCGTCCTCGATGGCGTGGAAAGCGGGGTCGTGGAGCGGGCGCATGGCCTCGAGGGCCACGACACCTGCTGCCTCGGCAGCGCGGAAGACTTCCAGCGCCTGCGCTTCGGTGGCGCAGAAGGGCTTTTCGACGATAACGTGCTTGCCGCCGGCGATGCAGGCGAGCGCCTGCTCGTAATGGAGCGCGTTGGGGCTGCCGATGTAGACGGCGTCGACGTCGGCGGCGGACGCGAGCTCGTCGAGTGCGGTGAAGTTGCGCTCGCCGCCGCGCTCAGTGGTAAAGGCAGCGCCGCGCTCGGCGTTGCGCGAGAGCGTGCCTACGAATACAGCCTGGTCGTTTGCATTGACGACTTGGATAAAGTCGTCGGTGATCATGGATGTGCCGATGGTCGCTATGCGCAGCATGTGTCCCCCTTGCATTGTTTGGTCTACAGGACGAGTGTAGCGCGAGGGGGACGCAAAAGCGTGCGAAAACGCCGCTACAGGTCGCTCTCGTTAAAGCCGGCGTCGATATCGAGGTTGGCTCCGTCGGCTGCGGTGGTGGCAAGCTCGTCGCAGCGCTCGTTGAGCTCATGGCCGGCATGCCCCTTCACCCAGATGAACTCCACCTTATGCTGGCTCTTTGCGGCAAGCAGACGCTCCCACAGGTCGCGGTTCTTGACGGGCTGCTTGTTGGCGGTTTTCCACCCGCGCTTTTTCCAGCCGTCGATCCAGTGCTTGTTAAAGGCGTTGACGACGTACTGCGAATCGGAATGGACTTCGACCTCGCAGGGGCGGTTGAGTGCCTCGAGCGCCACGATAACGGCCATGAGCTCCATGCGGTTGTTGGTGGTCTTGGCGTAGCCGCGCGAAAGCTCGGAGGTAAAGGTCTTGCCGGCGGGGTTGGTGTATTTGAGCACGGCGCCGTAGCCGCCGCGTCCCGGATTTGATCGGGCCGAGCCGTCGGTATAGATGATGACCTTCACGGGCTTCCTTTCTTTGAGTGCATTTCATGTGAGTGACCATTGTAGCGCCATGCCCGCCGGGGGCCAGCAATCTACGATTTCTACCCCGTCTTCCGACTGTTAGCTGGCATGGATGATGCGGTTGAGCTCGTCGAGGTATTGCTGCAAGAGGAGAGAGGGCTTGCGCTCGTCGTGCATGATGTAGCCAACGTGCATCGTTGGGGCGTCTGCTAACGGGATCGATGCCATACCCCATTGCATTTCATTGGAGAGGACTCCGGTCGACAGGGTGTAACCGTTCGACGTGATAAGTAAGTTGGTAAGTGTTCCGCGGTCCGAGATTCGTATGTTGCGGTCGCAAGGGATATAGCTAAAAGGTTCCTCGGCGTAATAGAAGGAGTTTGAGGTTCCCTGCTCAAAGCTGTAGCGCGTATAGGGCGCGAGGTCGGCAAGGGACAGCTGAGGGCGGCGTGCGAGCGGGTGGCGTTCGCTGACGAATACGTGGACCGTCGCGTCGAATAGGGGATGGAAGCTTGCGCGGGCATCGGCGAAGGCCTTCTGCAGAACGCGGGCGTTAAAGTCATCCAGATACAGAATGCCGATATCGCTGCGAAACGCACGGACGTCATCGATGATCTGCGATGTGGTGGTCTCGCGCATGATGAACTCGAACTTGCTGTCGCGGCAGCGCTCGACCACGTTGACAAAGGCCTCGACCGAAAAGGCGTAGTGCTGGGCGGAAATGGCGAGGCGGGCTTGCGGGGTGCCGCCGTCCTCGTAGCGTGCCTCGAGCATGTCGGCCTGCTCTACGACCTGGCGCGCATAGCCCAAAAGCTCGGTGCCGTCGTTGGTGAGCGTGACGCCGCGGCTGGAGCGCGTAAAGATCTCCAGATGGAGTTCCTGTTCCAGGCTTTTGACGGCGTTTGAGATGTTGGACTGAGCGGTATAGAGGCGCTGAGCTGCGGCGTTGATTGAGCCGGACTCTGCCACGGCGATCAGAAAACGAAGCTGCTGAAGGGTCATCGACGCCATCCTTTCGATAGTTATCTATAAAACAGATAACAAGTTAGCGCTTTTTAGTGATTGACCGAGGAAGACAATGCCCGTACTATTCAAAACACACAAAGGCGGTAGGTTATTAAGCCGACTACGGAATCGGGACGCGAAAGGAGGCCCGCATATGAATTGCTTACCAAGACGAATGCCGGGCTCCTGTTTGCGCCCGTCGGCGTGATCAGGAGACAGCGACTTACTTCTCTCTTTTTACTTACTTTCGTTCGATCAAGGAGATCATCATGAGCCAGTTCATCAACAACCCCGAGCACACCTTTGGTTTCGATACCCTGCAGCTGCACGTTGGCCAGGAGAGTGCCGATCCCGCATCCGACTCCCGTGCCGTGCCTATCTACCAGACCACGAGCTATGTGTTCCGCAACTCCCAGCACGCCGCCGACCGCTTTGGTCTTGCCGACGCCGGTAACATCTACGGCCGTCTGACCAACTCCACCCAGGGCGTCTTCGAGGACCGTATCGCCGCGCTCGAGGGCGGCGTGGCAGGTCTTGCCGTCGCCTCCGGCGCTGCTGCCATCACCTATACCCTGCAGGCTCTTGCCCAGGCTGGTGACCACGTGGTGGCTCAGAAGACCATCTACGGTGGCTCCTACAACCTGCTGGAGCATACGCTCTCCCAGTTTGGCGTCGAGACCACGTTTGTCGATGCCCATAACCTGGAAGAGGTTGAGGGTGCCATCAAGGACAGCACCACGGTCATCTATCTCGAGACGCTCGGCAACCCCAACTCCGACATCCCCAACATCGACGCCATCTCCGAGATTGCCAAGAAGCACGGTCTGCCGGTTGTCGTCGACAACACCTTCGGCACCCCGTATCTGTTCCGTCCGCTGGAGCACGGCGCCAACATCGTCGTCCACTCCGCAACCAAGTTCATCGGCGGCCACGGTACCTCGCTGGGCGGTGTGATCGTCGACGGCGGTAACTTCGATTGGAAGGCGAGTGGCAAGTACGCCCAGATCGCTGAGCCCAACCCCTCCTACCATGGTGTTTCGTTTGCCGAGGCTGCCGGTCCCACCGCCTTCGCAACCTATGTCCGCGCTATCCTGCTGCGTGACGAGGGCGCCTGCATCAGCCCGTTCAACGCCTGGGTCCTGCTCCAGGGCACCGAGACTCTGTCGCTGCGCGTCGACCGTCATGTCGAGAACACCAAGAAGGTCGTTGAGTTCCTGGCTGGCGACAGCCACGTCGCCAAGGTGAATCACCCGAGCCTGCCTGAGCACCCCGATCACGAGCTCTATCAGAAGTACTTCCCCCGTGGCGGTGCTTCGATCTTTACCTTTGAGATTAAGGGTGGCCAGGAGGCTGCATGGAAGTTCATCGATCATCTGCAGGTGTTCTCGCTGCTCGCCAACGTGGCCGACGTCAAGTCGCTCGTCGTGCACCCGGCTACCACCACGCACTCCCAGCTCTCTGCCGAGGAGCTCGCCGAGCAGAACATCACGCCCTCCACGATCCGTCTTTCCATCGGTACCGAGAACGCCGAGGATATCATTTGGGATCTGAAGCAGGCCTTTGCCGCGCTGGACGAGTAAGGCGACTTGTGCAAGGACCCCTTGCGACTCGATAGGTATAACTGCATAAAATGCCTGCTCAAGGCGCCTGTGCGAACAATGGTTGCACAGGCGTCGTTTTTGCATAGAGAGGGTGCAAAAACAGGGTTTTTGACACGCTTTATGCAATCGAGATGTGGAAAACTCCTGTTGAGAGGATGTGAGTTTTACGCAATTGACGTGCGCCTTTTGAGTAAAACCGCAGGTCGCGATTTGCTCGGGGTACTATGCAGCGCGATTAAATCACACGCAGCTCAAACGCAGCAAAAACGCACTACGGAGGTTTCCAGCTACATGAGGATCGATTCACGAAAACCGAAGGCCGCCGCCCTTTCCGCTACGCTTGCCGTGGCACTTTTGGTGGGTGCCGGCGCAACCGAGGCCCACGCAGCGACGCTGTCCGACGCGGTTGGGTCCACGCCCTCCGAGGCGACGCTGATGCAGCCCGTCGATTATCGCGGCGACGGTTTTGGCTCCATGCAGGAGTGGAACGCCACCATGGAGGCCAAGCGCGACTCTTTGGAAGTTCGTGCCCAAATTATCATGAACATGTATGGCGACTACGCCGCCGATGACGAGCGTGCCGTGCTCCAAGAGTGCATCGACGGCGCGGGCAGCCTGATGACGATGGAGGAGGTCGACGCCAAGTCGACCGAGCTTGATGAACTTCGCGCCACGCTGGAGGATGCCAAGCGTGAGGCGCTTGAGCTTGAGGTCGCCGAGGCCGAGGCCGCGGCGGCCCAGGCTTCGTATTACAATGCCGGCTACAGCTCGTCGTACGTTGCCGCCGCTTACTATGCGAACGGCTCGGGACTGACGCGCTCCGGTGGCGTTAACAACTACAACGGTCGTCGCGAGACCTATTACAGCAGCAACGTGCTGTACCATCACCGCACAGGTGAGTGGACGCAGGATTCCGAGGGCTTTTGGCGCGATTCCGACGGCTACTACGTCGTGGCCGCTGGCGATAAAGCTCAGGGCTCCACGTTTACCGGCTCCAAGGGCGAGTGCAAGGTCTACGATTCTGGTTGCGCAGCCGGAACTACCGATTACTACACCGGTTGGTAATCTATTCGCGCTATAGACATATGATGGGCGGGCGTCTTTACCGAGCTTTCGGGCAACGTAGGGACGCCCGTTTTACATGTGCATTTGGGTTAACAGAACCCTTACCGTGGCGCTACGTTGGGCATATGGGCGCGGGGCACACTAAGTCATGAGAAACAAGGTCTTTCCCGTGGAGGAAGTGGTCTCATGAACGCTCGAGCTATCGCTATTGCCGCCGTCGCGTTAGTGCTTGGCTGCCTTGGTCCTACGGCCGCGCTGATCGCGGGCATGCAGGGCTCGTGCGGTGCTGCTCCTATTGTGGTTGGCGCGCTGATCGCAGCAGCGCTGCTGGGAAGCGCGGGCGTGACGCTTTGCCGCGATGATGAGGATGAGGTGCGGGATTCGCAGCTCTAACAGCCGAGAAGATCGTTTTGGCCGCAGATGAAGAAAGAAGCCGCCGCAAGGGGAGTGCCCTTTGCGGCGGTTTTTGCTATTGAGACTGTTGGATGCGGTGCGGCGGCGTTACCAGCTGGCCTCGATTTCGCGGATGCGCGAATAGAGCCATTCGTTTTGCGGCACCTGGATACCGTGCTTGGCCGCGAGGCGGCAGATGGTACCCGCAAATTCCTCGACCTCGGTTCTGCGTTGAGCGATGCGGTCTTGCGCCATCGAGGGCATGCCGGCGGGATCGAGCCCTTTTATGAGACGCACCATCTGCGTCAGGTCTTCCTCGGTGAGCTCGATGCCCTCGGCATTGGCGACTGCAAGCGTCTCGCGCATGGCGGAGACAAAACTGCGGAGCTGCTCGGAGCCCTGCTCCGTAGCGCTTCCGTAGGTGCCGCCGTAGGCCATACAGGTCTGGTTGATGCCGTCGTTGAGCATGAGTTTGGCCCACATGCGATGTGCGATGTCGTGCTCGACGGTATGGGCGATGCCGCAGCGCGTGTAGAGCCCGTCGATAGCGGTGACGGTCGCGGGGTCGGTGCCGGCGGCCGCACCAAAGCGGATCTCGCCCGCATTGGTAAAGGTGAGCGCGCCGTTGAGAAACACAGCGTCCATGTCTTGGCAGATTCCGAGGACGGTGTGCTCCCAGCCAAAGCGCTCGGCAATCTTTTGCTCGCTGGTGATGCCGTTGCATAGGGATGCGATGAGCGTGTCGGGCCCTACGATGCGTTCCATAGTCTTGAGCGCCTGGTCGAGTCCGGTTGTCTTGACCGTCAGGATGACCAGGTCGACGGGCGTCGCCTCGCTCGCGCGGACGGACTTGAGCGCGCAGGGCTTGCCGTTGACGGTGAGCGCATCACCCGCGTGGCGCTCAAAGCGCGCGTCGTCCATAACGTATTCGACGGCGTCGTTGCCGAGCGCTTGGGCGATCATGCTGCCGTAGAGCAGGCCCACGCCGCCCTTGCCGATGAAGGCGACCTTGTTGATCTGCATGTGAATCATCTCCCCATAAAAAGGCGCCCGCGTATGGGGCGTCTGATGGATTGTATGCCGCCGGGCCATGTCGCGTGCACCGGATGGCCGTATTTAGAAGAACAAACGCATGGGAACTTATGACGCGGGGCAGACCGCAAAGACACGTGCGGGATATCCGACGCCATCACGCACCTTGGGGAAGGTGCAGAAGATGACGGCGCCCGTGGCGGGAAGCTCGTCCAGATGGTCCATGACCTCAATCTGGTAACGGTCGACCGAGAGGATGTACTGTTCGCCGGGGTAGGGGTAGGCATCCTCGCGTGTGGTCACGGTTGCGGGGTCGGTGTCTGCCGGTTCGTGGCCGATGGCACCGATGTTGCGCTCTTCTACAAGCCATTTGATGGCATCGAGGTCCCAGCCGGGGTAGTGGGGTTGGCCGTCCTCGTCCTTGTTTTCGAGGTCGGCGAGCTTGGACCAGTCGGAGCGGAAGGCGACGAAAGCGTCCTTGGGAATGCGACCGTGCTCGTCCTCCCAAGCCTTGAGGTCATCGATGGTCAGGATAAAGTCGGGGTTTGCGGCGCACTCCTCGTGCTTGTCGATGACGCAGAGCGGATGCATAAACTCGATAGGTTCGATCTCGCCAAGGGAGCGGCCATCGACATGGAAGTGGCGCGGCGCGTCGACGTGGGTGCCGTACTGCGAGGCGACCGAATACTGGAAGCAACGCATGGGCGCGAGCATATCTTCGGGCGTGCCGGGCAGGTAGTCGAAGAGCTTGGTGGACTCAAATGGCTCAAAGCCAAACCAGTGCGGGGTGTCGCACGAGAGCGTATGGGTGAGGTCAACCCAGCGATAATCGGTGCTTTTGAGCTGGGATGCGAGGTTCCAAAGGTCGAGCGTGGGCATGGGTGACTCCTTTCATCGGGCTTTTTGCTGATGTTAAAGCGGTGCCGTGACAGCTCGATTTCTGCTGCGTTACGATACGTTCTCGATTGCGATTCCACGATGTTTCGGCCGCGTGACCATTGTGTTTCGCCTTGCCGGGGCGCTGATGGCGAAGGGAGGGGCCGTGCAATACCGCGTTGACCCCAAAAGTGGTAACCGAATATCTGCTCTGGGTCTGGGCTGCATGAGGTTTCCCGGTTCGCCGGGACACCCCGATGCGAAGACAGCCGATGCCATCATTTCCCATGCGGTGGAGCAGGGGATTAATTATCTGGATACTGCGTATCTCTATCCCGGTAACGAGGCGTGCGTGGGCGCCTCACTTGAGCGCTTGGGGCTGCGCGACCGGGTGTTGCTGGCGACCAAGTTGCCGCACGCTTCGTGCAAGTGCGCGGAGGATTTCGACCGGTTCTTCGACGAGCAACTGCGTCGCCTGCGGACCGACCATATCGACTATTACCTTATGCACAACATCACTTCGCCCGCCCAGTGGGAGCGCGTGGTGGCGTTGGGCATCGAAGACTGGATTGCGCACCAAAAGGCTGCGGGGCGTATTCGCCAGATAGGTTTTTCGTATCACGGCAGTGCGGCGGACTTCCTCACGATGCTCGACGCGTATGACTGGGATTTTTGCCAGATTCAGTACAACTACGCTGGAGAGCGCTACCAAGCGGGAACGGCGGGACTTATAGCAGCCGCCGAGCGCGGGCTCGCGGTGTTTGTGATGGAACCGCTTTTGGGCGGACGCCTGGCGGGCAAGCTGCCTCCGCGGGCCCGCGCCGTGCTCGATGACGTACGCGATCCGTACCTGAAGACGCCGGCTGCTTGGGGCCTTTCGTGGGTGTGGAACCATCCTCAAGTCACGATGCTGCTTTCGGGCATGACCGATACCGCGCAGGTGGACGAGAACGCGGTGCTGGCCGATCGGGCCCTGCCGGATTCGATGACAGCCGCTCAGCTCGATACCATCGCACGCGTGCTGGCGGAGTTTGAAAAATCGAATCGCGTGCCCTGCACGGGATGCGGCTACTGCATGCCATGTCCCAAGGGTATTAACATTCCCGGCTGCTTTGCCGCTTACAACGCGAGCTATGCGCACAGCTGGTTTACGGGGCTGTCGCAATACTTTACGGCGAGCGCGGTGCGCACGAGCGAGCCCAAGCTCGTGAGCAATTGCGTCAAGTGCGGCAAATGTGCGCGTCACTGCCCGCAACACATCGATATCCCCGAGCGTCTCGACGACGCGCGCCGACGTTTCCAGCCTGGCCCCGTAACGGCCGCGCTTAAAGTCTTCAGCAAAACTCGCTCCTCATGACCCTTTTATATCTTGTGATGGAATAGTTCCTGTTTGCGGCAGAATAGGGCGATAGCAGGAACTATTTCGTCGCAACTGAAGGGGGCTGTCGTGGGCTATCGGGATTCATGTGATGATTTGCGTGAGGTTCGTTGGGGCGTTTTGGGCGCTGGGCACATTTCGCATCGATTTGCATCGTCGCTCAAGAAGGTCGACGGGGCACGGCTGGTGGCTGCGGCCGGCCGCACTCCTTCGCATGTTGAGGAGTTTTGCAGGGCGTTTTCGATTGAAGCCGCGCACAGTTATGTCACGGCTGACGATGGCGGCGATGCGGCTTATGATGCGCTGATTGCCGACCCCGATGTCGACGCAATCTACTTGGCTCTTCCGCATGGTATGCATACGCGTTGGGCCTGTCGCGCGCTGCGCGCCGGAAAGGCCGTGCTGTGCGAAAAGCCGGCCGTTTTGAGTGAGGAAGAGGCTCTCTCGATTGCCTCCGCCTCTCGCGAGTGCGGCGTGCTGTTTATGGAGGCGATGAAGAATCGGTTTTGCCCGATGCGCACTCGCGTGGAGGACTTGCTTGCGTCGGGCGAGCTCGGCTGTATCGTCTCGATCGAAAGCGTGCAAAAACTCGATTATGGTGAGTTCCCTTCGAGTTATCTGCTCGATCCGTTGCAGGGCGGCTGTCTATATGACATGGGCTGCTATGCGGTCGGGTGGTTTGAGGATTTGCTTGCGGGTGCGTGCGATGTTTCGTCTCGTGAAGTTCGCTGGCGTGACGTATTAGGCGGCCGCGTGGATTGGGCCGATGAGATCCATATGAGTGTCGGCGGTATACCCATTCATATGGTGTGCGACGGCAAAGCAGCATATGAAAGCCGCTTAACGATTGCCTGCGAACGGGGTTCGGTGGAAATCGAGCGCCTCCATCGCCCCGAGCTCGCCCATGTGAAGTACTCCGACGGACGAATGCTCGAAATTAATGCTCCGTTTGAGGTCGATGATTTCTACGGCGAAATTCAGCATGCGACGCAGCTCGTCCAGACGGGAGAGCTTGAAAGCCCCGTTATGCCTCTTGCCGCCACGCAGCGCTGCGCGCAGATTATCGATGCGATTCGCTTGACGCTCTAGGCTGCGGTGCTGGTGCTCAAGGGGGGCTCGGCGGACCTTGCCCCTGATGCCCCTTTTTATATCTTGCGGTGGAATACGGTCTGTTTGCGCCAAAATAAGGCACCAATAGACCGTATTTCACCGCAACTGATGAGGGGGAGCTGGAGATGCTGACGATTGGGTGCCATCTTTCGACGACGAAGGGCTATCGGGCAATGGGGGAGACGGCGTTGTCCATTGGTGCCAATACCTTTGCGTTCTTTACGCGCAACCCGCGCGGTGGCAAGGCAAAAGACCTTGACATGGATGACGTGGCGGCTCTGCGCGAGCTTATGGCGCAAAACGACTTTGGACCGCTGGTGGCGCATGCCCCGTATACCTATAACCCCTGCTCCGCTAAGGAGCGAGCGCGCGAGTTTGCCTTGGAGGCTATGGCGGAAGATTTGCAGCGTCTGGAAGCACTGCCCGGCAACTACTACAACTTCCATCCCGGTGCGCATGTGGGACAGGGGGCAGACGCCGGCATTCAGATGATTGTCGACACGCTGTGCCAGGTGATGTTTGAGGGACAGCAGACGACGGTATTGCTTGAGACCATGGCGGGCAAGGGCACCGAGGTGGGCCGTAGCTTTGAAGAGCTGGCGCGCATTATCGAGGGCGTTGCCGCCAAGTGCCCGGAGCTGTCCGATAAGCTGGGCGTTTGTTTGGACACCTGCCATGTGAGCGATGCTGGCTACGACATCATCCATGACCTGGACGGCGTACTCGACGAGTTCGACCGCGTGGTGGGTATCGAGCGCTTGCGCGCCGTGCATATCAATGACTCCAAGAACCCCTGCGGCGCCCATAAGGATCGCCACGAGTGCATTGGCAAGGGCTACCTGGGTAGTGAAGAGTTTGGCGGCGGTATGCAGGTTATGCAGAATATTGTATCGAATAGCCGCTTGCGTGCACTTCCATTTATTTTGGAGACGCCGAACGAACTTGCAGATTATGCAGCTGAAATCAAACTGTTAAGATCATTGCAGCAGTAATGACTGTTGCTAAGTGGAGTATTCCATTCACGTTATGGGTTTGTTTCAATCAGTTTTCTCATTGCAGATTCGTAATTCCTGGTGCATAATAGCCAACAGTTTTTGCAGACCTCTGAATCAAACGGGGTCACTGGAAGGAGACTGATTATGAAGCTCAAGAAGCTTGGCGCGTTTGCAGCCACGGGCGCCATGGCGCTCGCTCTTGCACTGACGGGCTGTGGTTCGTCCAACGCCACCTCTGGTTCCGATGCCGGTTCCAGCAGCTCTGACAACGCGAAGGTCGAGAAGGTCGACGGCTCCAAGGAGTATGCACTCGTCAAGGACGGTACGCTCACCGTCGGCACCTCTGCCGAGTACGCTCCGTTTGAGTACAAGGATGACAACGGCGATTATCAGGGCTTTGACCTTGAGCTCATCAAGGCTATCGGCGACAAGCTGGGCCTGGATGTCGAGTATGTCAACAATGACTTTGACACGCTGGTTCCGGGCGTCGCTTCGGGCGCCAAGTATGACGTTTCCATCGCGGCTATCACCGACACGCCCGAGCGTGAGAAGGAAGTCACTTTCTCTGATTCCTACTACATGGACGATCAGGCTATCGTGACCAAGGTCGATAACACCGACATCACGGCCGACAACTACAGCGAGAAGCTCAACAACGCCGACGCTACCATCATCGTCCAGTCTGGCTCGACCGCCGAGGCCTTTGCCCAGGAGAACTTCCCCAAGGCCAAGATTGTTCCCTACAAGGACGCCACCGAGTGCTTCAGCGCCCTGCAGTCCGATAAGGGCGACGCCGTAGTCACCAACCGCTCCGTTGCCAGCCAGCTGACCGCCGAGCAGTTCAACACCTGCCAGACCATCAAGCAGATCAGCACCGGCGAGGAGTACGCCATTGCCATCAACCAGGGCAACACCAAGCTCAAGGATGACATCAACCAGGCCATCAAGGACCTGACCGACGACGGTACCGTCGACGCCCTCATGGCTAAGTACAACATCAAGTAAAATAACTACTTGATTGCGCGCGGGCCCTTTCCGTTTTGCGGAGAGGGCCTTTGCGCTTCTCTTGACGGAGAGCGTTTCCGTCTCGTTTTGCCGGCAACTTCTACGATAGGAGCCACCTTGTCTCGACTGAACAAAGGGGCCGCTGAGCAGCGTTTTCCACTGCCCGTCTTGCTCCAAAAGCTAGCCTGCGTCATGGCCGTGGCGCTCGCGCTGGTGTGCGCGGGGGCATATGCGCCCACGACCGCCCAGGCGCTTGAGACCGCAAAGATTACCGCCCGACCCAACACCGGTTCGGGCAGCGATGTGGTCGGCGGCACCGAGACGCGCATTACCTGGGAAGTTCAGGCCGATGCCGACGAGGAGCTGAGCGGTCTTTCTTTGACGTTTGTCGACGGCACGACGTTTGGTACCGATGACACGCGATTGACGATGCTCTCGGGCGAGGACCTCATGGATCGTACGCCCATGAAACCCACGTGCAAGGCTGACGGCCAGACGCTCAAGATTGACTTTGGCGAGACGGCGCCTGCCGGCGGCTTTTTCCGTGTCGAGGTTTACGGCGTGACCTTCCCCGTCGAGGGCGGCGATGAGGCCTTTAGCGGCACCTATACGCTCGCCGACGGGTCGACCAAGAAGATCTCCAAGATTCCGTCGGTGGAGATCAAGGGCGTGACGGCCTTCGATAACTTCCTGGCCGACCTTAAGGAGCAGCCGTGGGTCGAGGCATGGAATTCCAACATGTTCCTTCGCCTGTTCCTGAACCCGGTCATTTTGGTTCAGAGCCTGCCGATCGTCTTCAAAGGCTTCCTCATGTCGCTCTCGATCGTGCTCGTGGCATTTCCGTTGGCCATTCCCTTTGGCTTTGCCTTGTCACTCATGCGCATCTCCAAGTCGCGCATCCTGCGTTGCCTTGCCGGCATCTATGTGAATATCATCCGCGGTACGCCGGCGTTCCTGCAGATCTACATCGCGTTCTTTGGCCTGCCGCTGGCCGGCGTCAAGGTTGACGATTATGTGCTGGGCGTCATCGTCATGGCCATGAACTCGTCCGCCTACCTGTGCGAGATCTTCCGCGCCGGTATTCAGTCGATCCCCAAGGGCCAAAACGAGGCCGCGCGCTCGCTGGGCATGAACGCCTTCCAGACGCTGCTCTACGTTATGATTCCGCAGACGTTCCGCAATGTCCTGCCTACGCTGACCAGCGAGTTTATCCTGCTTTACAAGGATACGTCGCTGCTCGCGGCCGTGGGCGTGGTCGAGATCGTCATGAACGCCCGTACCATCGTGGCCACGACGGGCTCTATTACACCGTACGTGGTTGCCGCCCTGTTCTATCTGGTCATCACCCTGCCGCTCGCTCGCTTGGTGAGCGGCCTTGAGGCGAGGCTTTTGGGCACGGCTGAAACTAAGAAGAAGCGTTCCGCCAAGAGCGCCGGACAGGTCGTCGCGACGCCCGCCGATCACATCGCCGGTCTGTAAGGAGGTCCTATCATGAGCGAAACCAATAACTCGAACGAGGTCGTCGTCAGCATCAAGAACCTCCAGAAGGCCTTTGGCGATAACGTGGTCCTGCGCGATATCGATCTGGATGTGCACAAGGGCGAGGTCGTCGTAGTTCTGGGTCCCTCGGGCTCGGGTAAGTCGACGATGCTTCGCTGCATCAACCGTCTTGAGCATCCCACGAGTGGCTCGATTGTCGTTGAGGGTGTGGACGTGTGCGCCAAGGGCGTCGATCTTAACAAGGTGCGCACGCATCTGGGTATGGTGTTCCAGCAGTTCAATTTGTTCCCGCACCTCTCAGTCAAAAAGAACGTCATGCTCGCGCAGCAGAAGGTGCTCAAGCGCAGCAAGGAAGAGGCCGAGAAGATTGCCGTCGAGGAGCTGACCAAGGTCGGTCTTGCCGAGCGTATCGACTTTATGCCGAGCCAGCTCTCGGGCGGTCAGCAGCAGCGCGTTGCCATCGCCCGCGCCCTGTCGATGAACCCGCACGTCATGCTCTTTGACGAGGCCACCTCGGCGCTCGACCCCGAGCTCGTGCGCGACGTCCTGGGTGTCATGCGCGACCTGGCACGCGACGGCATGACCATGATCGTCGTGACGCACGAGATGGGCTTTGCCCGCGATGTCGCCGACCGCGTCGTCTTTATGGACGGCGGCGTCATTGTGGAAGAGGGTACGCCGAGCGAGGTCTTCGACCACCCCAAGAGCGAGCGCACCAAGGCGTTCTTGGGCAATATCTCGTAGCTGGTTCATGCGGCTGGCATTACAGAAAACGGGGCTGGACATGAATCCAGTCCCGTTTTTTGTTGGGATGTCGATAATGTAGCGTGAGCCCCTTCTGTCGGGCTCGGTGGTGCTGCTAGGCCAGCTCGGCGCCAAGGGCACGGCAGGCCGCCTCGCCCTCATCGTCGGGCGCATCGTAGCAAATGACGGAGTCCACGACGTTGACTCCGGCCTCGTCGGCGTCGGCCTTCCAGTTGTCCATCCACTCGCCCTCGGCCCACGAATAGGAGCCAAAGAGGACGACCTTCTTGTCGCCGAGGGTCTCCTTGACCTCGTCCCACATAGGCTGAAACTCGTCATACTCAAGCTCCTCGGAGCCCATGGCGGGGCAGCCGAAGGCGAAGGCATCATATTCGGCGGCCTTGTCGGCAGAGAAGTCGGCGCAGGGGATGACCTCAGTCTCGGCCCCCGCGGACGTGGCGCTTTCGGCGACGAGGTTTGCCATGGCCTCGGTATTGCCCGTGCCGCTCCAGTAGACGACGGCGATCTTGCTCATGTTTTGTCCTTTCGGTCGTGCGGCGCTTGCCGCGGCTTGTACGTTCTATCGGGTTGCCTGGGCAAGTTGCGCCAGGCTGCAGCCCTGCTGATAGATAAAAGTGAAGTATTGGGTGCAGGCACGGTAGGCATCAAACGTCGCAAGCGCCTGCTCGACATTTGCGTAGACCTTCCAGGCCCCAAAGACCTTGTAGTTCTCGCCGCGCTGGACGATAAATTCGTGCACGTCGTCGTAGGGATATCCAAGGAAGTAGCCTATTTCGTGCGGAAACTCGCAGGTGCAGTCTTTGCTGCAGCTAGCTTGCTGGGGTAGTGCGCATCGAGTCTGGCTGCAGGCGCATTCCGCGACGTTATTGCTCGCGAGCGTGATGCGTGATGCCAAATGCACAAGGCATGCCGAAAGGTCTCTCGTGTCGTAGCCTTCCGAGGTGAGCGCCGTTTGGACGCGAGGGTCTGCGAAATAGGTGGTGAGGCTTTTGGCTCGGTACGCGTACACGAGCGCTCCGCAGGGCCGCCAGACCAAAACACTCAGGTGGATGCCGAGCGGGTCAAGCTCGCGATTGCACTGGGCGATAACGTTGAGCAGGCGTGCTCGGCGTTCTGCAATGGTTTCGGTTGTGGTCGAGCCGTCCCCGTGGGCGTAGGTGCCTGGATAGGTAAAGAGCGATGCCGGCTTGATGCCCGCGAGCGTGGGAGAGCAGTTGCGCACGACTGCCGCCTGAAACGTTGGGATGTCTATGGTTCGAGTCACGGCGCTCCTTACGGATCTAAACTGTTAGCCTAGGAAAACTTATACACGAAAGTAAGCCATGGTCAACAAAAAAGTTTGAAGAGGGAAACTAATTGACCGAACAGACATGATTTTGGGTTAAGATGGGGGCACCCCATGGGGGTATCTAGATAGTGCTACTTGAAAGGGGGGCGCATGAGTGACTTGCTCAACCCTGCGAATCTCATCGTGCTGGCCGTCATTGCCGTCGGCATGTTTTTTGGACTGCGTCGCATTGCCGCTTCGACACACGGGAAGAGTTGCTGCAGCGATGGTACGAGCGGCAAGAAGGCCAAAAAGGTTGTTGTGGTGGATACCGATGCGTCACACTATCCCTATAGCGATGAGCTGCTCATCGGCGGCATGAACTGTGACGGCTGCGCCCAGAACGTAGCCAATGCCCTCAATGCGCTGGATGGCGTGTGGGCAACGGTGACGTATGCGGACCACACGGCACGCGTGCGCTCTAAGCAGCCGGTTGATCGTGGTGTCCTCGAGACGGCCGTGAAAGACGCGGGCTACTACGTCATGACTCTGTAAGCGCCGCCCTGGATGCGCTTCCTTGGCTAGGCTCGTCCGCGCAGTTCGATGTCTTGGATGTCGTCGAAGTCGATGGCGATGTCTCGGAGTTTGAGGAGCTTGAAGGCGGGGAGCGCCTCGTCGAGGATGCCGGTGCGGCTGCGATAGCCGTATGTATCGTAATAGGTGACACGAATCAAGTCGCCACGTTTGAGACCCTCGAGCTTTTTAGAAAGCGCGAGGGCTTTTTCTTCCGTGAGCTCACGTTTTGGCTCGACGGTGATTTCCTGCTTGCGCACGAGTTCGTAGTATCCCGTGAGGGCGGCAAAGGGCATAAACTGTGCGGCGCGGTTGGCGCGCACGGCACCGTTGGCAGTGAGGTTGGGGTCGGCGGCGCGGCGTCTGCCCTCGGGGTCCGCCAGGCGCTCGAAGGCGGTCGGCGGGCGCACGGGCTGCTGCTTGGGTTTAGGCACGATGTCCTCCAACTTGGCCGTTGCGTTCGCGCGCGGTGGCGCCGGCGGTAAAGCTTAATCCCTTGACGAGCGCGTTCTTGCCGTACTTGCCTTTCACGGCCAGGACGGCGCGCGCCAGGTCGCGCTCGCGCTCATCGGCCTCGATATCGCTGAACAGATCGATGGTGGCAAATTCCTCGGGCACAAGATTGCCAAATCCCAGGTTGATGCGCTTGACCGGTCGTTTGGGATCGACCGTTTGTGCCCAAAGGTCATCGAAATAGCCCATGATCTTCTTAAATGAATTGGTGCGCTCGGGCAGTTTTCGCGAGGCGTTGGAGTGCGCGAAGAGTGCGGCATAGCCACCGCGCGGTTTGCCGCCGTGTTCCCCCACAAAGATGCCGTCGATTGCCTGCGCCTCGCGCACCAAGCGGTGCCGTTCGTCATCGCGTTGGACGGGCTTGGGCGCACGGGGCGCGAGTTCGGGGCCGGCGGTTGCGGTGGGTTCGATACTCGACGTGCTCGAGCGTAGGTGTCCGCATCCGTCCACATATTGCGCTGTACCGCTGGCGTCGAGGCGGCGTATGTCGGCTCGCTCGCTCGCGTAGCCCACGAAGAGCGAGATGCTGTCACACACCACGTGCTTATCGATCAAGTCCAGTACGGCGTTGTCGACCATCTCGCGTAAGACGGTGTAGGCCTGCTCGTAGGCATAGCCCTTCGAGAGCACCTGTCCTGTGGCGGTCGAGGTCGCTTGCGGGCGATAGGCTTGGATATCGGCGATGGTTGTCGGCTCGCGCCCGAAGGCGTGGTCGATGAGATATTCGGCATTGACGCCGAGTTCGTCGTAGAGCAGGTTCTCGTCGAGTGCGGCGACGCCCATCAGGTCGTAGACGCCGTATTTCTCGAGACGGGCCGCCACGCCGGGGCCGATGCCCCAGATGTCGGTGATGGGGCGATGGGGCCAGATCTCCTTGCGAAAGGTCCCGTCGTCGAGTATGCCGATGCGGCTGGGTACGTGCTTGGCGGTAATGTCGAGCGCTACCTTGGCCTGGAATAGGTTGGGGCCGATGCCGACCGTCGCCGTGATGCCGGTGCGCGCCAAGACCTCGTCGCGCAGCGTGCAGGCGAACCCTTCCGCATCGGTGTGATAGAGGTCCAGATAGGGCGTCACGTCGATAAAGCATTCGTCGATGGAGTAGACGTGAATGTCTTGCGGACTCACGTATTCCAGATAGATGCCGTAGATTTTCGCCGACACCTCCATGTAGTGCTGCATGCGCGGTATGGCCTTGATGTAGCCGATGCCGTCGGGAATCTCGAACAGACGGCAGCGGTTGTGTATCCCGAGGTCTTTCATGGCCTGCGTGATGGCGAGGCAGATGGTCGTGCGTCCGCGCGATTCGTCGGCAACGACCAGGTTGGTGGTGAGCGGATCGAGCCCACGATCGACGCACTCGACGCTGGCATAAAACGTCTTGAGGTCGATGCAGATGTAGGTGTGCTGCTCGTGCTCCATCCGAGCCTCCCATCAAACACATGTTCTTATCGAATACCTGTTCGATAATACCTGCTCGACCGGACACCGTCAAAACCTGTCCCTATTTGGCAGGTATGGTCGTGCGGTTGCATCGGGTTTTTAACGCAGCCCTAAAGAGCGCGAAACAGCTCGGAAAAGCTCGCTTCGTAGCATGAGGCTAACGATTGATACCACCATAAAGCACGGAAGGGTTGTGGGGATAATGGTCAACTATGGGTTTGGTATGCCGACGCGCTTGGTTGCGGATGGGGATGTGGCTCGCTGGTGCGGGCGATTGGTTGCCCACTATGGCGGCACCAAGGCACTGGTCGTGCTGGGAGGCGACAAGCACACGCGTGATGAGCTCGTTTCGGCGGCGCTGGGCTCGCTCGATCGCGCCCTGCTCGAGCGCGTGCTTTTCCGCTGCGGCTCGGTTGAAGGCGACGGAGGAGACGAGCTGATCGACGAAGCCGTGGCCCTGGCGACCGACGAAGGCGTGGACTTTGTCTTGGCGATTGGCGATGCCGATACTGCCGGCTTTGCGCGCGAGCTCGCCCGTCGCATGGCGGCGTTCGATGTCGGCGAAGACGGTTTTGTCCCTTATGGATGTATCGTCTCGGAGGGCAAGGTGCCTGCCGTCGTGGGGGCCGGCGAGGTTCCCGTTTTTGCCATCATCGCGCCCGAACTGCTGGAGGGCATCGGGTCTCCTCTGCGTGAGTTGCTCGGTAGCGTCTGCGCTGCGGCCTAATATTTGGCATAAAGGGATAGGTTATTTTTGATTGGTAAAGCGTTTGACCTGCCAAATTAAACCTGTCCCTTTTTGGTCGGTTGCCGTTTGGGGGCCGATTGGCAACGCTCGCTGATTATAGTCTTGACCTGCGCTAGAATAGTGGCATCTGAATGTCCGGGCGCATGGAGGCGTGCGCCCGTATGCTGAGGAGGACTCTATGGCAACTGTTGCCGCACCTATCGATGCTACGTCGACTGCCGCTTGGAAGGCGCTCGAGGCCCATCAGGAGAAGCTCGAGGCCGAGGGTATCGACCTCAAGGCCTGGTTCGCCGCCGATGCCGAGCGCGTGAACAAGCTGAGCTTTGACGCCGGTGACCTGCACTTCGACCTGTCCAAGAACCTGGTGACTGATGAGACCGTCAAGCTGCTGTGCGATCTTGCCCGCGAGGTGAAGCTCGAGGAGCGCCGCGACGCCATGTTCTCCGGCGAGCACATCAACACCACCGAGGACCGCGCCGTCCTGCACACCGCGCTGCGCCGCCCGGCAAGCGAGAAGGGCCAGCTCATCGTCGACGGCCAGGACGTCGTCGCCGACGTGCACGAGGTTCTCGACCGCATGTATGCCTTCGCCGAGCGCGTGCGCTCCGGTGAGTGGAAGGGTGTTACCGGCAAAAAGATCGAGCACCTGGTGTCCATCGGCATCGGCGGCTCCGATCTGGGCCCGGTCATGGCCTACGAGGCCCTGCGTCCCTACGCCGACGCCGGTATTGACTGCCGCTACATCTCCAACATCGACCCCAACGATCAGGCAGAGAAGCTCAAGGGTCTCGATCCCGAGACCACGCTCGTGATCATCGTCTCTAAGACCTTCACCACGCTCGAGACCCTCACCAACGCTCGTGAGGTCAAGACCTGGATGCTCGAGCAGCTCAAGGCTCAGGGTGCCATCGACGGCTCCGATGAGCAGAACGCCGAGGCCGTGGCAAAGCACTTCGTCGCTGTCTCCACCGCACTCGAGAAGGTTGAGGCCTTCGGTATCGACCCCGCCAACGCCTTCGGTTTCTGGAACTGGGTCGGCGGCCGTTATTCCGTTGACTCCGCCGTGGGCCTGTCGCTGATCGTCGTGCTCGGCCCCGAGCGCTTCCAGCAGTTCCTCGAGGGCTTCCACGCCATCGACGAGTACTTCTGCAACACCCCGCTCGAGAACAACGCCGTCGCGCTGATGGGCCTGCTCAACGTCTGGTACGTCAACTTCTTCGGTTCCAAGAGCCACGCCGTACTTCCGTACTGCCAGTACCTGCATCGTTTCCCGGCCTACCTGCAGCAGCTCACCATGGAGTCCAACGGCAAGCACGTCCGCTGGGACGGCAGCGCCGTGACCTCCGATACCGGTGAGATCTTCTGGGGCGAGCCCGGCACCAACGGTCAGCACGCCTTCTACCAGCTGCTGCACCAGGGCACCGTGGTGGTCCCGGCCGACTTTATCGCCTTCGCCAATACTGCCAACCCTGCGACCGATAGCGGCCAGGACGTGCATGAGCTGTTCCTGGGCAACTTCCTGGCCCAGACCAAGGCACTCGCCTTTGGTAAGACGGCCGATGAGGTGCGCGCCGAGGGCACGCCCGAGCAGATCGTCCCGGCCCGCTGCTTTGAGGGCAACCGTCCGACGACCTCGATCTTCGGCGACACGTTGACCCCGTTCGCGCTCGGCGAGCTCATCGCCCTGTACGAGCACATTACGTTTGTCGAGGGCACGGTCTGGGGCATCGACTCCTACGACCAGTGGGGCGTCGAGCTGGGCAAGCAGCTTGCCAAGCAGATTACCCCGGCCTTCCACGACGACGCCGCCAAGGCCGAGCAGGACGCTTCGACCCAGGCGCTCATCGAGTTCTATCGCGCTCATCGCAAGTAGTCTTTACGGCTGAGTTGGCTTATGGCTGAAAGGGGCCCGTATCCGTTGGGATACGGGCCCCTTGCTATTTGGATAGGATGGAATGTATCGGGAGGCGCCTCGACGGGCATCGCAATCGTCGAAGGCGCGCCGTTCATGTTTGGGACAATATGACATTTTTCCCGTTGCAAACAGCGCCGCCGTGGGTGTTCTGTATGATGGCTCAGACAAGGTTGTTCAATGACAGGGAGGCATATATGGCAATCAAAGCCATCGCAATGGATATCGACGGTACGCTCACCAACGATCAAAAGGTCATCAGCCCGCGTACGCGCGAGAAGCTGCTCGCGACGCAGGAGTCGGGCATTAAGCTCATCTTGGCTTCGGGCCGTCCCGCATGGGGGTTGCACGCCTTGGCGCAGGAGCTCGACCTTCAAAACCATGACGGTCTGCTAGTTGCCTTTAATGGCGCGCATGTGGTCGACGCTCAGACCGATGAGGTCCTTTTTGACCAGGCCATGCCGGCTGACGAGCTGCACCGTCTGATTGATCATCTGCGCAATTTCGACGTGATCCCTATGATTTCGCTCGGTCGCGATTTGCACGTCGAGGACTCGTACCATTGCATGATCACGCTGCCTGACGGCTTGCAGAAGAATATCGTCAAGTATGAGCGCGATGCGTGCGATCTTAAGATTCGCGAGGTCGAGAGCTTGCATGAGGTCGTGGACACTTATCCCGTGGACAAGCTGCTGACGGCGGGTGATCCGACCTACCTGCAGGCGCATTACGAGGAGATGTATGCGCCCTTTACCCAGACGCTTTCGGGCATGTTTACGGCCGACTGGTACTTTGAGTACACGGCGCCCGGTATCGACAAAGCCTGTGCGCTCGAGGGTGCCCTGCCCAAGCTCGGTATCGATGCCAGCGAGGTCGTCTCGTTTGGCGACGGCCAGAACGACAAGTCCATGATTGAGTGGGCCGGCACCGGTGTTGCCATGGGCAACGCCGTCGATGAGGTTAAGGCAGTTGCCCAGATGGTAACCGCCAATAACAACGAAGACGGTATTGCAGTGGCGCTGGATAAGCTGCTGGGTTAGAATCGCCGATTAATGCATGGTTTGGGCGCCTGCTTGCGGGCGCCCTTTTGTTAGGGAGGGTGCCGTGTCCGCATTTCCGTTCGACGCCGTTATCTTTGACATGGACGGTGTCATTGTCGATACCGAGTATTACTACCTGGGCGAGACTGCCGCGTTTGCCAAGGAGCTTGGGCTTAACCTGACTCAAGAGGAGTTGAATGGGCAAGTCGGTACCTCGCATCAGTTCTTCCTGCATATGCTGGTCGATTGGTTTGAGCGTGCCGGTAAGGGGCATTTCACTGGCGAGGAAGCGTTGGCCCGTTGGGATGAGTGGGCGCATAAGCGTCCGCGCGACTATCAGGCTTTGATTAACCCGGGCGCCGTGGATACGATTCGAGAGCTGCCGCGCCGTGGCGTTCGCGTGGCGCTTGCCAGCTCGTCTCCCATGGATAGCATCGAAGAAGTGCTCAACGCATGCGGGCTGTCGGATGCCTTTGAGTATGTGGTGAGCGGCGAGCAGTTTAAGGAGAGTAAGCCCGAGCCCGACATCTACCTGCATGCGCTGGACCTGCTGGGGCTGCCCGCGAATCGCTGCTGCTGCGTTGAGGATTCGGTGCCTGGCATCACTGCCGGCAAGCGAGCCGGCCTGACAGTCATTGCCAAGCGCGAGGAGCGCTTTGGCTTTAGCCAGGATGCCGCGGACAAGATTATCGACCAGCTGCCCGAGCTGCTTGAGCTTTCTTAGGGGGTCTGTTGGAGGCTCTTTAGGGGTTCGTGGACAAAAAATGCCAAATATGAGTACTGTCACTAATTTAGTAACAGGGAAATTATGCTTTTAAGGCCCTGGTTGAGCGCCTGGGGGCGATTATAACCTGTTAAATATGGCTTTAGCCATGCTAAAACGCCTTGATAATGAACAGCTGTACATTATCAAGGCGTTCTTTTGTCACAATATAATGCTACTAGCTTTGCAGCAGTACTCATATTTGGCGTTTTTTGCCCACCGGGGTCAGTTGAAGTCAAATATGGAGTGCGAATTTCCTAAAACGGTTGATTCGACGCTCTCCTCGGCGCAGTTTTTAAGTTCGGCGATGTGCAGGGAGGCGCTTTTTAGCGATGTGATGAGCTGTCGCGCGCTTGCATCTGCTTGCGGTTCGGCTGGAGCGTCGGTTTCGAGCAGCAGACGGTCGAGTGGGATCTGTCGGGCGTATTCACGACCGCGCTTGGTAGCGAGCATCCGCTCGTTCACGGAAAAATAGCAGCCTGCGTTTCGCGCGCGGACGAACTCGTTCGAGGTACCGCTAAACCAGTGGAAGATGATGGCGGGGGAGTCGGGGCTTGGGGCGAGCAATTCATGTGACCCGAGGACGTCCAGCACGGTTCCTGTCGAACGAACGACGTGAATTGATATCACGCGCCCGGCAAGAGGGTGCTGCACGAGTGTATCGCAGAGCCGGTCAAATGCCTGTACTTGTGGCGGCTCGCTTCCGGCAAAACGAGCGGAAAAGTCGAGCCCGACCTCGCCGATCAAGCGTTCTTGTGCAGCGACTTCGCAAAGCAGATTGATTTCAGCGTTGCCACATCGTCCGTCGGCGAGCCACCAGGGATGGAGGCCGATGCCGGCAAAGATATTTGAACGGCCGCAGGCGCGCTTCTTGGCGCGTGCAAAGTCGTGCGGATCGACGCCGCAGTCAAATAGAATCAGGCCCAGCGCCGTTGCCTCATCGGCAACGGCGTCCGGGTGAGCCATTAAATCAAGATGGCAGTGTGCATCAAATAACCGGGGCTCCATCTCGGCGCGCTCCGCTAGTCTAGGCGCTGGCCATCGGAGCGTACGCGTTCGGTGCCGCGCCCACTGATCTGGCGGATAACCTCGCCGGCAATCATCTGACCCATGATGGGCGGCATAAAACTGGCAGTTCCCAGCTCGGTGCGCTCGTGGATGTTGGAAGGGTCGCGGGGCTGTGTCTTAACCGATTCCTCGCAGCTAAACAGTACATGTAGGCTCTTGATTCCGCGCTTCTTACATTCTTTGCGCATAATGCGGCTCATGGGGTCACGTACCGTATCGAAGATGTTGGCAAAGCGCAGGCACTCGGGATGGAGCTTGTTGGCCCCGCCCATGGAACTAACCAAACGAATGCCGTGGTCCTGAGCATATTTGGCAATGGTGAGCTTGGCCGAGATGGTGTCGATGGCGTCGACGACGTAGTCGAGCTTGCCGCCCGTCTGCTCCAAAACGCTCGCGAAGAAATCATCGATGTTGTCGCTCAGCAGGTATTCGGTACGTTTGATAACGGTGGCGGCAGGATTGATATCGTGGATCATGGCTTCCATAACATCGACCTTGCGCTTGCCGATGGTGCTGTGAAAGGCGATGGCCTGGCGATTGATATTGCTGGGCGCGATGATGTCCTTGTCCAGAATTACAAAATGACCAATGCCGCCGCGGGCGAGTGCCTCGCAGCAGTTGGAGCCCACACCTCCGCAGCCGAGTACCAGCACCGTGGCATCGGCGAGCTTGTCGAGTGCCTCGCGGCCCATGATGATCTCGAGCTTGGCATCGCGCGTCTCGTTGGGAGTTGCGGCTGTGGTTTCGGTCATAGACATCCTCCGATGGGGAAGCGAATCGTGTTTTAGCTATCGCCATTATAGGTATTATCGCGATTCCATTTGAGCCCTAGGGGCTTGTTGAAATGAGGCAGTGATTCGCATAAGATGAAGCAGATGGCACCCGTTGCAGCGGGTTGGCCAACTCCCAAACACGTTTGTAGCGTGAGAAGTGGCCGTCTTCGCATTACGCGGGGGCGGCTATTTCATTCGACCTCCAATGTGGATGCCGAGCTCCACAGCCGCGATTACAAGCAACAACAACGTCAGGACATCGTTAATACTCATAGTCCATCTCCTTCTTGGGAAGAGGGAGCTGGCCCATCTGCTTCTGGACCCATTGTATCTAAAAACGAACGAATGTTCTATACATAACATTGCTATTAGATAATTAGACAAACATCTAAATATCGAGTATAGTGTGCACGTCATGAGAGATGATGAGAGGAGGTCTTATGCCGGGAGAGGGTTTTAAGGCGCTTGCCGATCCAACGCGACGGCGCATTTTGGAGTTGCTGCGCGAGGGCAATTGCACGGCGGGGGAGCTTGCCGAGCATTTCGATATCAGTAAGCCGTCGCTAAGCCATCACTTGGCGACGCTCAAAAATGCCGGGTTGGTGACCGACGAGCGCCATGGCCAAAACATCGTATACAGCTTAAACACCACCGTCATGCAGGATTTAATTGGCTGGTTTATGGGCTTTACAAACACTGAAGGTGATAAGGATGAATAACGAAAACAAGGGCATTCACCCCACGGGGGTATCGTCGCGCGTGTGGATTGCGCTGGTCGCTCTGTGCGTCGCCAATGTCGTAGCGCACCTCATGGTGATGCCGAGCTTGCCTGCGCAGATTCCCACGCACTGGGGCGCGAACGGCGCCGTCGACGGTTGGGGTCCTAGCTGGATGGCCTCCGCGCTCGGCGCGCTGCCTCTGGCGCTTCTCGCAATGTTCTGCATGGTGCCGCGCATCGACCCCAAAGGTGAGGCATATCGAACCTCGGGCAAGTTCTATCAGGGCTTCGTAATCGCCTTCACCTTGTTCATGTGCGCCATAAGCTGGCTGGGAGAGCTTACGGTCTGGGGCGTGGTGCCGGCGGTCGGTTCGGTTAACGTGCTGATTTCCGGTGTTGTCGGTTTGCTGTTCATCGGCGTAGGCAACTACTTGCCGCGTGTGAAGCAGAACTATACGCTCGGTATCAAGACACCTTGGGCGCTTGCCGATCCCGAAAACTGGCGCCGTACGCAGCGTTTTGGCGGCGCCTGCTTTATGGTGCTGGGTATTGGCCTGATTGTGATGGGCGTGGCAGGCAGCGTGCTTTCGAGTGAAGTCGTCGCCGCGGTGATTGCGGTTCTGGCGTTTGGTTCGGTTGGAGCCGTCTACGTCTACTCGTATCTGTTGTGGCGCAAATCGCAGCGAGCCGCTCGTTAAGGTTGCGGAAAACTAGCGTACGCAGTTCATAGTATGTTCCGGGGGACTTTTCCCAGGTAGTATTAGGGGGTGTGGGCAACCATGCCCCTTTTTCGTTACGTTTCAGAGCTGGTTTTCTCATTTCGTTTCCACTAAAGCGAATCAAGAATAGGGAAACAGAAGGTAGAAAGGATAAAACAGGCAAATGGCGGAGTTTATCTACCAGATGTATCAGGCTCGTAAGGCCCATGGCGACAAGGTAATCCTTGACGACGTGACCCTGAGCTTCTACCCCGGTGCCAAGATCGGCGTCGTGGGCCCCAACGGCATGGGTAAGTCGACCCTGCTCAAGATCATGGCCGGTATCGAGGAAGTCTCCAACGGCGATGCCAGGCTTACCCCCGGCTACACCGTGGGCATCCTGCAGCAGGAGCCGCCGCTCGATGACGACAAGACCGTCATCGAGAACGTGCGCATGGCGTTTGGCGACATGATCGCCAAGGTCGATCGCTTCAACAAGATCGGCGAGGAGATGTGCGACCCGGATTGCGACATGGACGCCCTCATGGCCGAGATGGGCAAGCTCCAGGACGAGATCGATGCCGCCGACGGCTGGGATATCGATTCCAAGCTCGGCCAGGCCATGGACGCCCTGCAGCTGCCCGATTCCGACATGCCGGTCAACGTGCTCTCTGGCGGCGAGCGCCGTCGCGTGGCCCTGTGCAAGCTGCTGCTCGAGGCTCCCGACCTGCTGCTGCTCGACGAGCCCACGAACCACCTGGACGCCGAGTCGATCCTGTGGCTCGAGCACTTCCTGCACAACTACCAGGGCGCGGTGCTTGCCGTCACACACGATCGCTACTTCCTGGATAACGTTGCCGAGTGGATCTGCGAGGTCGACCGCGGTCACCTTTATCCCTACAAGGGCAATTACTCCACGTATCTGGAGACCAAGGCCGCGCGTATCGAGGCCCAGGGCAACCGTGACGCCAAGCTCGCCAAGCGCATGGAGGCCGAGCTCGAGTGGGTACGCAGCTCGCCCAAGGCTCGCCAGGCCAAGAACAAGGCCCGTCTGGCTCGCTACGAGGAGATGGAGGCCGAGGCCCGCGCAAGCCAGAAGCTCGACTGGACCGACATCCGCATCCCTGTGGGCCCGCGTCTGGGCAACAAGGTGCTCGAGGCCCATCACCTGCACAAGGAGTTCGATGGCCGCGTGCTCATCGATGACCTTTCGTTCACCCTGCCGCGCAACGGCATTGTGGGCGTTATCGGCCCCAACGGTGTCGGTAAGACCACGCTGTTCAAGACGATTGTGGGCCTGGAGCCGCTGACTTCGGGCGAGCTCGAGGTGGGCGAGACCGTCAAGATTTCTTACGTCGACCAGAACCGTTCCGGCATCGACCCCGACAAGAACCTGTGGGAGGTCGTCTCGGATGGCCTGGACCACATGATGGTCGGCGAGACCGAGGTTCCGAGCCGCGCTTATGTGGCGAGCTTTGGCTTTAAGGGCCAGGACCAGCAGAAGCGCGCTGGCGTACTCTCCGGTGGCGAGCGCAACCGTCTGAACTTGGCGCTTACGCTCAAGCAGGGCGGCAACCTGCTGCTCCTCGACGAGCCCACGAACGACCTCGACGTCGAGACGCTGTCCTCGCTCGAAGCGGCGCTGCTCGAGTTCCCGGGCTGCTCGGTGGTCATCAGCCACGACCGTATGTTCCTGGACCGCGTCGCCACGCACATTCTGGCGTGGGAGGGCACCGACGAGAATCCGGGCAACTGGTATTGGTTCGAGGGTAACTTTGAGGCCTATCAGGCCAACCGCATCGAGCGTCTGGGCGAGGACGCAGCCCAGCCGCATCGTATCCACAGGAAACTTACCAGGGACTAGTTTGATGTGGCAAAGGGACAGCCCCTTTGTCACACGAACTTATGCTCAACCTGGGAAAATAAAAAAACGCGGCGAACGTTTTTGTGACGTTCGTCGCGTTTTGCTATTCGTTGGATTCTTCAACCTTGTCGACGGTCCAGGTGGCTCCGAGGCCTCCGGTGGCGTTGCGGCGGATGCGCACGGTGACTTCGTGGCGCTCGCCGGCCTGCGTGTAGCGCAGGGGGAAGATTGCGCGGTTTCGCGCGGCCTCGATGGTGCCGCGTTCGCGGGCGATCCAGTAGTACTCGCCGACGATGCCGAGCGTGTCGGCGCCGTAGGGGAGATAGGTCGACAGCTGGTGTAGCAACGGGCCGGGGCAGAAGACCTCGGTTGCGAAATCGACGGGGAAGTCCTCGGGGATGGTCGGTGCTGTGGGTGCGGGGGCCGGTGCTGCTGCGGGTACCGAAGCCGGTACCGGTGCGGGAATTTGGTCATAGACAGGTGCGGATGCGGACTCGATGACGGGTGCAGACTCGGGCGCCGGTTCTGGCTTAACTGCGGAATCTGTCGGTTCCACGGAGACGGATGTGTCTTCAGTCTCGGTTTTGGCGTCGGCTTGCGGGGCGTCCTCTGCCTCGACAGACGGCTTTGTCTCGACCGGCGTGGAAGCCATGGTGGTGATGCCGGCGTTGGCGTTCTCGGGGTCATAGACGACCGTGAGCGAGATGGCGGGCTGCGGCGTCTCGGGCTCCGGCGCCGACTCGGTAACGCCTTGATCGGCGGGCTCGTCGGACTGATCGTCCTCGGCCTCGTTGTCAAAGACATCGCTGTTTTGGAACGCAGGCGTCTCGGGTTGGTCGGCGGCTTCTTCGGTTGTCGACTTGGGAGCCTCGTTGAGCTCCGCAGTGGCGTCCTGCTCGGATATGACTTCGGAATCGGTCGTGGCGGCGATTTCGGTTCCTGCTGTTACCTCAATAGCGACTTCGATCTCTGTCTCGGGCTCGGGTTCCGGCGCGGCTTCAACCATGGCTTCGGGCTCGGGACGCTTAACGTGCTTGGGACGCACGGCCTTGAGGTCCTTCTCGCCGCGCTTTTTCTTTTTGTAGGACTGCTTGGCTCCCTTGGCTGCCTTGGGCTTGTCCTCGCCCTTGGCAAGGGCGGCATCCAAGCCTCGTTGGCGATGACGGTGGCATACAGGCGACCGCCCTTAAAGACGGTCAGCTTAATGCAGTCGTCGAGCTCCTCGAGCAGCTCACGCGTGGACTCAAAGCCCAGGTCATAAGCGGTCATGTCGCCGGCGGCGAGCGCCTCCTCGACCTGTGTCATAAACGTTTGCTTGCCGCACCCAATCGCGTCGCGCAGCAGGCGATACAGATAGATGTGGTTGCCCAGCGAAAGCGTGGGCCTAACTATTGTCTTGCTCATGGCAAATCTCCTCTTTACACACCAAAGCATCTTACCATCGCATAGCGTTCGCCATGGCGGCGCCCAAGGCAAACGGGCGCGAACCGCTTTCGATTCGCGCCCGTTGTACAGGTCGGTTATCTATGAGGGGCAAATGTACTTAGTTGCCCGATGCCGTGCCTTGGCTCGAGTTGTCAGATGCCGTGCCGGACGCGGTTCCACTCGAGCTGTTCGAGCTGTTGGTGTTGTTGCTGTCTGCTGTGCCCGTTCCCGAAGTGGTGTCGCTCGTCTGGCCGCCCGTGCTCGGCTGCGAACCGCCAGTCATTTGGCTTGAGTCGGTCGTGCCGGACGGCGTGCTGCTGTTGGCCGTAGAGGAATCGGTGCCCTGCGATTGGTTTTGGGTGTTCGAGGACGAATTGGCAGAGGCAGAACTGTCTTGCGTGTCGTCCGTCTGTGCCTGCTGATCCTGCGACTGGGTGTTGCCATTTGCATCGCTCTCGGTCGTGCGCGACGACAGGATTGGCTCGGGACGCTCGCCCAGACCCTCACCGGCAGTGGTGATAAGGATGGCGCCGGCGCAGGCGATGACCGCGACGATGGCGATGGCGATCGAGAAGACGATGACCTTCTTTTGCGTCTGGCTGCGCTCTGCTGCCGCCTTGGCGCGCAGGCTGTCGGGGGCGACGCGCGCCGTGGTCGCGCGCCCCGCAATTTGGCGCATCTCCTGCGTAGTTGCGGCGCCGCCCAAGTGCTCCTCGGCATTTAACTCAACGGGCTCATAAGCACCGGCGGGGTAGTCGTCGGCGGCGTGCGTACCTTTGAGGGCTTCGGCGCTGGCAGAGATAAAGTGGCGGTAGACCTGCGAGGACACAACGGTGATGACCGAGCTCACGGCGGCACCAATTACTGAACCAGCGATGCCGATCTTGGAAGCAAGCGCGACGCTCGTGGCAGCAGCTGCGGCGCCGGCGATGATTTGGGGAATGGAAATGTCGTCGAACAGGCCCTTTTTGGGCGCGATGGCCATGGTTTGTCCGATGGAATGGTTCTCGTGCACGCCGTTGTTGAGCGCGGCCGGTGTCATGACGCGCGTGCGCGGCGCGTCGGTGTACTTGGTTGTCATACGGGGTCCTCCCGGTGTAAATCTGCTTCGTTTCGTTTAGCCATCAGGGTACCCACCAGATGTGAATCGTACATGACATTTAACAGATACCATCAACTCATCAATAGCTCACCAAGTTGGTGGGATGCGGTTACACCTGGCGGTTGAACTACAATAGGGCTTGCTAATTGTTGTGAATGGCGTCTACGCACGGGAGCATTCTTATGAATCTTCACCTTTCTCAGTCTGATGGCTTTTTGCGTGTGGCGGCGGCGTCGCCGCGGATTCGCGTGGCCGATGTCGAGGGCAATGCCGAGGTTGCGCTGGCGGCTGTTCGCGAGGCTACCGAGCGCGGCGTTCGCGCACTGGCGCTGCCCGAGCTTAACCTGACCGGCTATACCGCGGCCGATCTGTTCCATAACCGCACATTGCTGCATGCCTGCGAGGCTGCTCTGGTGCATATCCTCGATGAAACCCGCGAGCTGCCGATTGTCTTTACCGTCGGCCTTCCCGTTGCGGTGGCCGAAAACATCTACAACTGCGCGGCCGTGTGCTGTGCGGGCGAGCTTTTGGGCCTTACGGCTAAGAAGTATCTGCCCAACTATGGCGAGTTCTACGAGCGCCGCTGGTTTGCCCCGGCGCCTGCCGATCCCGTGTGGGTTGAATTTGCCGGTCAGGGTCCGGTGCCGCTTGGCTCGGGGCTTGTCTACCGCTGCTGTGATGAGGGCGCCGAGGACCTGGTGCTGGGCGTTGAGGTCTGTGAGGACCTGTGGGTGCCGGCGCCCCCTTCGACCGAGATGGCGCTTGCCGGTGCGACGGTGATTCTCAACCCGTCGGCCTCGGACGAGATTATCGGTAAGGCAGATTACCGCCGCAGCCTTATCTCTAACCAAAGCGCGCGCCTGTACTGTGCCTATGCCTACGCGGATGCGAGTGAGGGCGAGTCCACGACCGACATGGTCTTTGCGGGCGAGAACCTTATCTACGAAAACGGCTCCAAGCTCGCCGCCACCAAACTGCTTACATGTGATATGGCCATCGCCGACGTTGATCTTGACCGCCTGGTTGCCGAGCGCCGCCGCTCGACGACGTGGACGCGCGCGGACGATGCACCGGAGTCCACGACCGTTGAGTTTTCGTTTGAGGGCGTGCTGACAGACGAACCTGTCCTGCGCGATGCACTCGGCATCGACCGTGTCTTCCCCCGCGCGCCCTTTGTACCGGCCGACCATGGCGACCTAGCCGAGCGCTGCGAGACGATTCTCGACCTGCAGACTGCCGGCCTCAAGACCCGCCTTGCCCATACGGGTACTAAGGCAGCTGCCATCGGTCTTTCAGGCGGCCTGGACTCCACGCTGGCACTGCTTGTGACCGTGCGTGCCTTCGATGCACTGGGGCTGCCACGCACGGGTATCACGGCGGTTTCCATGCCCGGCTTTGGCACGACGCATCGCACTAAGTCGAATGCCGAGTCGCTCGCTCGCGACCTAGGCGTGAGCTTCCGCGAAGTCTCGATCCATGCAGCCGTGGAGCAGCATTTTAAGGACATCGAGCACGATCCGGCCGTGCAGGACGTGACCTACGAGAACAGCCAGGCCCGCGAGCGTACGCAGATTCTGATGGATCTGGCCAATCAGGCCAGCGGTTTTGTCATCGGCACGGGCGACCTGTCGGAGCTGGCGCTCGGCTGGGCTACCTACAACGGCGACCACATGAGCATGTACGCCGTCAACGCGAGCGTGCCCAAGACGCTTGTGCGCCATCTGGTGCGCTATGCCGCTGATGTTTTTGGCGGGCGTATTGCCGAGGTCTTGCTCGATATCCTCGATACACCGGTGTCCCCCGAGCTTCTGCCGCCCACGGGCGACGGCGAGATTGCGCAGAAGACTGAGGACCTGGTGGGCCCGTACGAGCTGCACGACTACTTCCTCTACTACCTGCTGCGTTTTGGCTTTGAGCCGGGCAAGATCTACCGCATGGCGCTCAAGAGCTTCGAGGGCGCCTACGACGTCAAGACCGTTCACACGTGGCTGCGTACGTTCTACCGTCGCTTCTTTGCCCAGCAGTTTAAGCGCAGCTGCCTGCCCGATGGCCCCAAGGTGGGTTCGGTCACGCTCAGCCCGCGCGGCGATTGGCGCATGCCGAGTGACGCCAGCTCGCGCCTGTGGCTCGCCCAGATTGACGCGCTCAATCCGATGGACTAAGGTTGCCAAATTGAACCAAAACAGCGGGTGCAAGCGTTACACTTTTGCAATCTGATGGCCCGTATCGCGCGGCGCTCTTGTCGGAGCGCCGCGTTTTTCATATCGAAAGGTGGCACCATGCAGACATCGCAGCGTCTCGACCGCTTTGGCGCGGAGGTCTTCGCCTCGCTCAACAACAAACTGCTTGCGCTGAAGGCTCAGGGCAAGACCATTTACAACATGAGCGTGGGCACGCCCGACTTTAAGCCGTACGACCACGTGGTCGAGGCGCTCACGCAAGCGGCCCAGGACCCCGAGATGTGGAAGTATGCCCTGCGCGACCTGCCCGAACTCAAGCAAGCCGTGTGCGATTACTACGAGCGTCGCTTTGGCGTTTCGGGCATTACGCCGTCTATGGTGCAGTCGTGCAACGGCACGCAGGAGGGCGTTGGCCATTTGGGCCTTGCCCTGCTCGATCCGGGTGACACCATTCTGGTTCCCGATCCGTGCTACCCGGTCTTTGAGGCAGGTGCCAAGATCGCCGATGCCAAGCTCGAGTACTATCCGCTGGTGGCGGAGCACAATTACCTGCCCTATGTGGCGGGTATCGATCCCGAGGTGGCCGATCGTGCCAAGTACATGATTGTGTCGCTGCCCGCCAACCCGGTGGGCTCGGTGGGCACGCCCGAGGTCTACGAGGAGATCATCGCTTTCGCCCGCGAGCACGACCTGCTCATCGTTCACGACAACGCATACTCCGACATCGTGTTCGACGGCGAGCCGGGCGGCAGCTTCTTGCAGTATCCCGGCGCGCTCGAGGTGGGCGTTGAGTTCTTCTCGCTCTCCAAGTCGTTTAACGTCACCGGTGCGCGTATCGGCTTTTTGGTCGGTCGCGAGGATGTGGTCTCGGCCTTTGCCAAGCTGCGCGGCCAGATCGACTTTGGTATGTTCTTCCCGATCCAGAAGGCTGCTATCGCCTGCTTGAACGGTCCGCGCGATGAGGTCGAGGCGCAGCGTCTGAAGTACCAGGAGCGCCGCGATGCCCTGTGCGACGGTCTTGAGGGCCTGGGCTGGGAGCGTCCCAACGCGCATGGCTCTATGTTTGTGTGGGCCAAGCTTCCCGGTGGTCGCACCGATTCCATGGCGTTTTGCGAGGAGCTCATGGAGAAGGCCGGCGTTGTGGTGACGCCGGGCGCGAGCTTTGGTCCTTCGGGCGAGGGGCACGTGCGCATGGCGCTGGTCCTGCCGCCCGATCAGATCGCTCTTGCCGTCGAGGCCATTCGCGAGGCAGGTCTGTATTAGAAAATTGTTTTGGCTCGTCAATAGCTCGAAACCGATTTCGTGCAGTTATTTTACGAATTCTGCAAATAATTTCGGCAAACGGTCGATATTTGGCTGCGAATAGGAGCATAATCAAAGTCCCGATTGGATGTATTGGGGTTACGGCAAGCCGCTCGGGTCGTTCCCGGGCGGCTTGTTTGTGGAGAGAGATGGGAGTTTCTAATGGTTAACGAGAAGAAGGTCGCTATTGTCGGCTGCGGTTTCGTCGGTTCGTCTTCGGCGTTCGCGCTGATGCAGAGTGGTCTGTTCTCCGAGATGGTCCTCATCGACGTGGACAAGAACCGCGCCGAGGGCGAGGCCCTGGATATCGCGCACGGCATGACGTTTGCCGAGCCGATGAAGATCTACGCCGGCGATTATTCCGATGTCGCCGACGCTGCCATGATCGTCGTCACCGCTGGTGCTGCTCAGAAGCCCGGTGAGACCCGCCTGGACCTGGTCAACAAGAACGTCAACATCTTTAAGTCCATTATCCCCGAGATTAAGAAGTCCGGCTTCGACGGCATTCTGCTCATCGTCTCCAACCCGGTCGATGTTCTGACCTACGCCGCCATCAAGATGTCCGGCCTGCCCGAGGGCCACGTCATCGGTTCCGGCACCGTGCTCGACACCGGCCGTCTGCAGCAGATGCTTGGTGCCCACGTCGAGGTTGACCCGCGCGATGTCCAGGCCTATGTCATGGGCGAGCACGGCGACTCCGAGTTTGTCGCTTGGTCCAGCGCCCAGGTTGCCGGCGTTCCGCTGAACACCTTCTGCGAGCTTCACGGTCATCTGGAGCATGAAGCTGCCGAGAAGCGCATCGCCGAGGACGTCAAGAACTCCGCCTACACCATCATCGAGAAGAAGCACGCCACCTACTATGGCGTCGCCATGGCCGTCAAGCGCATCTGCACCGCCGTCATGCGCGATGAGCAGACCGTTCTGCCCGTCTCCTCGCTCATGGTGGGCGAGTATGGCCTGTCCGATCTTGCCATCTCCATGCCGACGGTCGTTGGCCGCGACGGCGTCGTCTGTCGCGTCCCCGTGCCGCTGAACGATGACGAGCAGCATGAGCTCACCGCCTCCGCCAAGGCCCTCAAGGACATCATCGACAGCGTCGACTTCTCCTGCTAAATCAAGCTCGCTAGAGCGAAAAGCTACAATGAAGGCGTCCGGGTCCACACGGCCCGGGCGCCTTTTTGGTGCAAAGTAACCTGACCCCAATGCACCATAGTTGATGGGAGGGCCATGTCGGATTCGCCTAATTTTTTGACATATGCCCAGACGGTGTTTGATCCGTTTGAGGAGCGGTCGTTCTGCGCGGTGGATAGCCTGGTCTTTGCGTGGTTGTCCTATTTGCGTTTGCCGGGTGATATGGCGGAGCTGACGAACTGGCAGGGCCTAGACGTACGCGAACTGCTGCGTGCCGAGTGCTACCGGGACATGATTGACGACTTGTGGGATCCAGAGGGGAGCAGGGCCTTGTTGGAGGCCGTGGCAGCAAACCCTCGTTACCGTGGCGTGCACGTTTGCGGCTATCGTGCCGTGAGCGATGTGGTAGCGACAGAGCAGTTTGCAGCCATGGCGTTCCGGTTTCCGGCGGGGTTTAGTTATCTTTCCTTCCGGGGGACCGACAGCACGATTGTGGGCTGGAAAGAGGACTTTAACATGGCGTTTCGGTGTCCTGTGCCGGCCCAGGAATCCGCGGTACGTTATGTGGACGAGGCGGCGGATGCGATTGACGGGCCGCTTTTGTGCGGAGGTCATTCCAAGGGTGGAAACCTTGCGGTGTACGGTGCGGCGATGTGCTCCGATGTCGCCCGCGAGCGAATCGAACGGGTGTATTCCCATGATGGTCCGGGCTTCGTCGAGGAGTTTCTGAACGGCAACGCCTTTGCCGATCTTTGCGGTCGAATCGACAAGACGCTACCTCGGTCGTCGATCTTTGGCATGATGTTCGAGACACAGGAGGACTATGCCATCGTTGAGAGCACCGAGTTCAGCCTGCTGCAGCACAATCCCTTTAGCTGGGTGGTTGATGGTCGCGACTTCGTGTACTGTGAGCGCCTGTCCGCCGGTGCTCGATACGTTGATGGCTCCATTCGCGAGATGCTGCTTGCAGTGTCGCCTAGCGAGCGCGAGCGTTTTGTAGATGCGTTGTTCTCCGTGTTTGAGGCTACGGGTGCTGAGCGGTTTGCGGATATCGCCGGGAATCTGCGCGAGAGCCTGCCCGTGATGCTCCAGGCTGCGCAAGGCTTTGACGAGGATACGCGACGCTTTGTCTCGCAGACTATCGTGGCAATCCTTAAATGCGCACTGCTGCCCAAACGACCCCAGATCGACATGCCCGCTGCCGGCAAGAGTTTGGCAGAACAGCTCGAGGCTTGGCAATCCGAGCTCCTGCGCTAACCATTGGTGCAAAGCAACCTGTCCCCGATGCACCAAGCTTCGATGCGCCTGGGGCGGGCTCGACCGCTATACTGGTTCGTGCCGAAATCGATCTAGAACGGAATGCCGTATATGAAAATCAATCACGCGATTCTGCATATCCTGGACTTTGACTCTGCCGTCAACGTTATGAGCCAGCGCGAGCTCGATATCGAGAGCCGTACCGTGCGCAACTTCGTGACCACGCATCTGCGCCGCGCACGTACCTCGGCCGACAATAAACGCGCCACGTTTGCCGAGAACTCTGCGTTTGGCGGCGAGCTCAAGGGCTATTTCTTTGGCGAGCGCGAGTTCGTGGACCTGTCGCAGCAGATTGCGGAGTTTATCTCCTCCGAGCTCACCAAAGCCGAGAAAGCCGAGTCAACCGACGTGCTCGTGGCCGATTTTGACGACGATGAGGATGCCCGCTGGTTTGCCGTGATGCTGCTGGGCTCCAAGCAGGCTTTTATGCACGAAGTGGGCCGCGAGGAGGGGGAGGTGCGCAACGACATCGCGCGCCACTACGCCATTCTGCCGAATCCCTCGCAAAAGGTGCCGAGCTATGCCATCGTGCGTGCGAGCACCATGGAGATCGGTTACGTGGACAAGAAGCGCAAGATTGCCGGTGAGGACCGTATGCTTATCCCCGATGGCCTGCTGCAGTGCGACACGGGCGTATCAGGCAAGGAGGTCATCGACACCGTGACGCGTGTGGTCGAGGAAGTCGCCGAGGAGCACGGTGCCAATACGGCCGTGGCGCTCGCCAAGGTTAAGGCTGCCGTCGCCGAGAAAGTCGAGGATGACGAGGAGCTGCCGCCCTGGGATATCGTCGATGAGGTCTTTGAGGACGAACCGGTTATCAAGGAGAGCGTGCGCGCGGCACTGACTGAGGAGAAGGTGCCTGAGCGTGTGCCCGTGGAGCGCAAGCAGGTCGAACGCGCGGCCGTGCGCAACCACAAGATTCGTACCGATACGGGCATCGAGATCAGCTTTCCGGCCGAGATGGGCTCGAACTCCGAGTACATCGAGTTCGTCAACGAACCCAACGGCCTCATCTCCATCGAGCTCAAAAACATCGGCAGCATCGAGAATCGATAAGTTGCGTTACGCCTACAGCGGGAAAGCAAAGGCCGAAGCCCTTTGGGTCTTCGGCCTTTTTGCTTGGAGCTCAATTGAGTTGCAGACTGAGCATAAGTCAGCGAAAGCGCCCCTAAGCGAGCAAGGTGACGTGAAAGAGGAGGGAAGCGTACTTTGGTACGCGACCGACGATTGAACGTCAGATTGCCGCTTAGGGGCGCTTGTAGCGTCGACCGGTCCGTCGTTCGTTAGAACGACGGAACCAAAGGTGCAGCGTCGAGCCGTTACGCGGGTTGGTAAACCCGCGTAACTATTAAAGATGACGTAAGCCCTCTTCCAGACCGGTCTTGCTGTCAGTCTTCTCGTCGCGCATCTTGATGAAGCGGGCGGGGACACCGGCCACGACGGCGCCGGCGGGGACGTCCTCGACGCACACGGCGCCGGCGGCGACAACAGCGCCCTTGCCCACGCGCACGCCTTCCAGGACCACGGCGTTTGCGCCGATCATGACATCGTCCTCGATGATGACGGGCGTGGCACTGGCGGGCTCCACGACGCCTGCCAGTACGGTGCCGGCGCCGATGTGGCAGTTCTTGCCCACGGTGGCGCGGCCGCCCAGCACGGCGCCCATATCAATCATGGAACCCTCACCAATGACGGAGCCGATGTTGATGATGGCGCCCATCATGATGACGGCGCGATCGCCGATCTCGACGCGGTCGCGGATGATCGCGCCCGGCTCGATGCGGGCGTTGATGCCCTTGAGGTCGAGCATGGGCACGGCGGAGTTGCGGCAGTCGTTCTCTACGTCGTAGTAGTCGATGGAGTCGGCGTTAGCGTCGAGGATTGCCTTGAGCTCATCCCAGTCGCCAAAGACGGTCTTGCCGCGACGGCCGCCGTAGACGTGTGCATTGCCCCACTGGACCTTCATGCCCGGCTTCTCGCGCACGTACAGTTTGACGGGCGTCTTTTTGGGCGCGGTGGCGATGTAGTTGATAATCTCCTGTGCATCCATCTCGGCTGCGTTACTCATATGCTGTTTCTCCTTTGCGTGGATACGGTTGATACCTGGTTAGGCAAACATGACCTGGTCGAAGGTGTAGAAGCCGGAGTCGCGGGTGACGAGCTTCTGGGCGGCGGCTAGGGCGCCGTTGACGAAGATCTGGCGGCTCGTGGCACGGTGTGTGAGCGTGACCTCCTCATCTTGGCCAAAGAAGCTCACCTCGTGCACGCCGGCGACGGTGCCGCCGCGCAGCGAGTGCATACCGATTTCCTTGGGGTCGCGCGCTCCGCACATGCCCTCGCGTCCGTAGACGGGGTGGTAGCCTGCCTCGGGCTCGGCCTCGACTACGGCGTCGAGCAGCAGCTTGGCAGTGCCGCTGGGGGCGTCGACCTTTTGGTTGTGGTGCGTCTCGACAATCTCGCAGTCAAAGCCGGGCAGCTCACGCGTGGCCTGGGCCACTAGATGACGCAGGGCTGCGATGCCGATCGAGTAATTGCCCGAGTGCATAACGCGGGTGTTCTGGCCCAGCTCACGCAGGCGGTCCATCTGCTCGGGGGTGTAGCCTGTGGTGCCCGAGACCAACGCCGCGTCCGTGCGCTCGACATAGGCGACGACGGCATCGAAGGTCACGACGTTCGAGAAGTCGATGATGACGTCGGCTGCCGGGGCACTCTCGAGCTCGGACAGATCGAAACCGATCTGGGCGACGATGTCGAAAACGGGCTGACCGGCGGCGTCGACAATGCCCTCGGCGGTAGTGCGGATGAGCGAGCCCATGCGGCCCGTTCCCATAATGACGGTCTTAATCAAGCAGACCAGCTCCCTTCAGAGCATCGGTAAGTGCGGCACGCGTATCGTCGGCCATGGGGCACAGCGGCATGCGGTAGTTTGCCTCGATCATACCCATCTGAGCGAGCGCTTCCTTAACGGGGATGGGGTTGACCTCGCTAAAGAGGGCATTGATGAGCGGCTGTCCGGCAATCTGGATATCGCGGGCACGCGCCACATCGCCGTCCAGATAGGCGCGGCACATGTCGTGCACGAGCTGCGGCTGAACGTCGGCCCACACGCTGATGGTGCCCGAGGCGCCCAGGCTCATGAGTGGCACGGTGAGCGCGTCCTCGCCCGAGTACATACGGAAGTCGTCGGACAGCAGGTGGGCGATCTTGGCCGCGTAGGCAACGTTGCCCGAGGCTTCCTTGATGCCCATGATGTTGGGGTGCGCGGCCAAGCGCTCCACGTTGCGCTCGCTGATGCCGCAGCCGCAGCGGCCGGGAATGTTGTACAGGATGCAGGGGATGTCCACCGCGTCGGCAACGGTCTTAAAGTGCTGATAAATGCCCTCTTCGTTGGACTTGTTGTAATAGGGGGTAATGAGCAGCAGGCCGTCGGCGCCCAGGCCCTGATAGGTGAGCGACTTGGTAAGCATGGTCTGCGTGGAGTTGGAACCCGAGCCGGCGATGACGGGGACGCGGCCCGCAACCTGCTTGACCACTGCGGCGACGACGGAGTTGTCCTCGTCGTCGGTCATCGTGGCGCTCTCGCCGGTGGTGCCCAGGGTGAGGATGGCGTCGGTACCATTTTGCAGGTGGAAATCGATAAGGCGCTCGAGTGCGTCAAAGTCGACGCTGCCGTCCTTTTTAAACGGCGTAACAAGGGCGACGATTGAGCCCTCGAGGTTGCGGATATCCATGTTCTTCTCCTTCGCTTCCGCGATCTGGATGCGTTTGTTCCATTGAGCGGCGACGGCCAGGCGTTCGTCCTGGGCGCGGCGACGGGCGCTCTCGGCGCGCGACTTGGCCAGCAGCTCGCGGCCGCACGGCAGCACGTCGAGTGTGGCAAAGTAGTCGCCCGGGCGCTCGGCGCGACGAATGAGATCTGCCGATCCGTCGGGGCGCAGCAATACCTCGGCGGAGCGCAGGCGTCCGTTGTAGTTGTAGCCCATGGAGTAGCCGTGCGCGCCGGTATCGTGGACCACGAGCACGTCACCCATGTCGATCTGCGGTAGCTCGCGGTCGATGGCGAACTTGTCGTTGTTCTCGCACAGATTGCCCGTAATGTCGTACGTGTTTGTGACAGGCGCCGCGGTCTTGTCGGAGCCACCCGGCTGGCCCATCACTGTAATGTGGTGGTAGGCGCCATACATGGCAGGGCGGATCAGATCGACGGCGCTTGCGTCGACACCGATATAGTCCTTGTAGATCTGCTTTTCGTGGATGGCCTTGGTGACCAGGCAGCCGTAGGGGCCCATCATAAAGCGGCCCATCTCGGTGCAGATGGCCACATCGCCCATGTCGGCGGGAACCAGGATCTCGTCGTATGCCGCGTGCACTCCCTCGCCGATGGCGTGAATGTCGTTGGCCTGCTGCTCTGGCAGGTAGGGGATGCCGACGCCGCCGGATAGATTGATGAAGGCGACGTGTGCGCCGGTCTCGCGCTCCAGGCGCACGGCAAGCTCAAAGAGGATGCACGCGAGCTTGGGGTAGTAGTCGTTGGTGACGGTGTTGCTGGCAAGGAATGCGTGGATGCCAAAGTCCTCGGCGCCCTTGGCTTTGAGCGTGCGAAAGGCCTCGAAGAGCTGCTCGGTGGTCATGCCGTACTTGGAGTCGCCCGGGTTGTCCATGATGCCGTTGGAGAGCTGGAACAAGCCGCCCGGATTAAAGCGGCAACTGACTGTCTTGGGGATGGGCCCCGCGACACGCTCAAAGAACTCGATATGGCTGATGTCGTCAAAGTTGACGATGGCGCCCAGCTTGTCGGCGAGCTCAAAGTCGGTAGCCGGCGTGTCGTTGGACGAGAACATGATGTCGTGGCCGGTGATACCCAGCGAGCGGGCGATCATGAGCTCGGTATAGCTCGAACAATCGCAGCCGCAGCCGTATTCGTTGAGAATGGAGATGAGCGCCGGGTTGGGGTTGGCCTTGACGGCAAAGTATTCCTTAAAGCCCGGGTTCCATGCAAAGGCGTCGCGCACTTCTTGCATGTTGCGGCGGATACCCGCCTCGTCGTATAGATGAAACGGCGTGGGGAATTGCTCGACGATATGCTCGAGCGTCTCCTTGTCCACAAACGGCTGCTTGGCCGCATATGCCTCGTTGGGGGTCAATGCCATGTCCCGTAAACCTCGCTATCCAGACGGCGCCATCTGCGCATCGAATCCGCATAGCGTGGACCCAATGTCCGGATAGCGCTCCCGCATTGCTGCAGACAGTCCTGCGGGTGTTTCCCGCAGGCCCACCAGGCTGTTCGTGCCCGAAAAGCCCAGTTCGGCGGGTTTCGCCTCCCCGCGGGGTCAAAGTCTGCCGACTCGCCCGCGGCTCTTCGTGCCCGCGCCTCTATCAAGTGGTAACGACCCTACCACGTTGCACTTTACCAAACAAGAGTATTCGTATATAACGTTTAAAAAATGCAGGGATATGCTGGAAATAAGGGTGCGGCAATCTTGCGGCACAATAAGATGGTAACTGGCGCGCGCCTATGAAAGGAATCCCTATGACCGAGCTCCAAGAACTCCGTCGCTATCGCCGCGATCTCCATCGCATTCCGGAGCTCGATTTCGATCTTCCGCAAACCATTGCCTATATCGAGGGCGTGCTGGCACCGCTCGCTTGCGAGGTGACCCATCCGTGCCCCAGCTGCGTCTGTGCTTTCTTCGACGCCGGTGTTGATGCCGCGCATGCCACGGCGATTCGCGCCGATATGGATGCGCTGCCCATCGCGGAGGCGACGGGAGCGGCCTTTGCCTCAACCCATCCCGGCAAGATGCACGCTTGCGGACATGACGGACACATGGCCATGGCGCTTGCCGCCGCGACGTATGTTGACCGTACGATTCGCGAACAGCCGGGCGCCATTAGGCGCAACGTTCTCTTTGTGTTCCAGCCGGCCGAGGAAACGACCGGTGGTGCCAAGACGGTATGCGAGAGTGGTGTGTTCGAGCGCTATGGGGCCGACCGCATTTTTGGCTTTCATGTGTGGCCCGATCTGCCCGCCGGCACGTTGGCGAGCTGCCCCGGTCCGCTGCTGGCGCGCTCAAGCGAGACGCACATTCATATCCATGGAACGAGTATCCATATCGCCAAGACCTACGGCGTTCCAGTCGAGGAATCGCACGATGCCGCGCTGGCAGCGGCCAAGTTCTTAGTTTCCGAGCGCGAGCTCATGGACGAGTTGGGTGCCGATGAGCCCTGCATTGGCAAGTTCGGCCTGCTGCAGGCAGGCACCGTCTGCAATGCGGTGGCGGGGGAGGCCCATGTTGCCGGTAGCTTGCGTGTGTTTACGGACGCCATGTTCGACCGTGCGCGCGAGGGCGTACGCCGTGCGCTCGACGAGGCGTGCACCGCAACGGGCTGTACGTACGATCTCGACTTTGCCGAGGGCTATCCGCCAGTCGATAACGACCCCGAGTTGTTTGCCCACATTGCGCCTGCCTTGCCCGAGCTGCAACTTGTGGACGAGCCGCTGCTGATCGCCGAGGATTTCGCGTTCTATCAGCGCCATCTGCCGGGCGTGTTTTTCCTGCTGGGCACGGGTATGCCAGAGGACCAAGACAACCCGAGTGATTCGGATGGCTGCCCCGCCTATGCCACAAGCGCTCTGCATACCGATAGCATGCTCTTCGACGAGGAAATCCTACTCAAAGGTCTCGATGTCTACAAACGATTGCTTGACTTGGAGTGATGATGAGGCGCCGACAGACTGCCGTGTATAGTCCTGGTGGGTGCGGGTGCGGTTTGCTGCTGCTTCCGGTTATTGCTGTGAGCATTGGCGTGATGTTTGCGCTTGCCGGGCTTGCCGCGGCGGCGCTCGTGCTGTTTATCACTGCCATCGGCGTGACGATTTGGCTCTGCCGCAATCGCGAGCAACGCCGTGCCGACGGTAAAACCAATGTCGGCTGGGTCGTCTTTCTGATCATTGCGTACCTGCTGAGTGCCAGCTACCTTGTTTTCTTTGTCCTGTTGATGATCAGTGCCTTTACCGGGGAATCCGTCACGGTGGGTTGATGCACTGCCAGCAGACGGTCGCGCGCAGTGCGTTTGCTCGGCGTTTGGATAACTGCATTGGTCGTTTACCGCAGCCTTAGCTCTCAGCTAATGAATTCAAGTTCAATCCTTTCTACGATGTGCTGTATGCCGGCGTGGTAGCCGGATCGTAGGAAGGATGAATAATGGCAAAAGAGGGAAAGAAGCCGATCGGCAAGATTGTCCTAGGCGTCATCGTGGTGCTGGTTATCGTCGGTACCGTGGGCTCTATGGGTGGCAATTCAACCGATTCGTCTGCGAGCGATTCGGCAAAACCTGCCGAGGCGACACAGCAGGCTGAGGAGCAAAAAGAACCGCAAGAACCGTATGCCATTGCTGATGAGGCTGAAGACACCTCCAATCAGTTTGCCTATAAGATCACGGGCACGCTGACCAATAACACGGACAAGGAAAAGAGCTACATTCAGATTGAGTATGTTCTGTATGATGCCGATGGCAACCAGGTTGGAACGGCTCTTGCAAACACCAATCATCTGAAGGCGGGCGGCTCCTGGAAGTTCGAGGCGCTGGGTACAGTGTCTCCCGACCAGGTTGCTAGCTGGGAGCGTTCGGACGTAAGTGGTTTCTAGCATGTTGCATGCACTGGGGGAGGTGAAGCCGTATGCCCGATAAAAAGCTGACCGAGGAGTTGCTCAATGAGCTTCTCGACGCGCCAAACATCGATGGCTATATCAAGGAGCACGACTTTGCCACCCCGTCGCTTTCGGACTACCTGAAGCAGCTGCTGCAGGAAAAGGGCTTGGAGCGCTCGCGCGTGGTTCGTATGGCCGATCTCAATGAGACCTTTGGCTATCAGATCTTTACCGGTGCGCGTCATCCGAGTCGCAATAAGGTGCTGCAGATTGCCTTTGCGATGGCGCTGACGCTCAAAGAGACCAACCGTGCGCTGACGGCTGCCGGGGTAAGCGTTCTTAACTGCAAGGACCGCCGCGATGCGATTATCATCTTTTGCATCGATCGCGGGTGCAGCCTCCAAAAGGTCAACGAGGAGCTGTATCGCTTTGGCGAGGAGACGGTGAGTTAGCGGCTGATATCTGAGTCGGCGGAGCTGTCGAACAACGATGCAAACGAACGGGGCGCGGATGCCATGGGGTGTCTGCGCCCTGCGCTATGATGGAGGCTATGGATACTCAGAGCCCAACATATTCCGATGACGAGCTGACCGCAGCGCTTGCCGAGCACCTGGCGTCGCTCGATCGCGACGACAGCTATCGCGTGGAGCGTGTACTTAAGCGCTCGTCCGTTGAAGCAACCGAGCTCGTGTACTTTGAAGGAACCGGCGGTGGTTCGCTCGGCCCCTTTGTCCGTAAACGCATCGATGCTTCGGCTCAAATCGGCGGGGCATACGAGCGTCTGTTTGCCGCTCAGCGGGCAGGCAGGCGTTTTGAGCACCTGCCCAGAATCGTCGATTGTCGTCGTGTGGGCGACGAGCTCAACGTGGTTATGGAATACATCGAAGGGGAGACGCTCGGGGCGCTGGTGGACCGTCTGGGAGCCACCCCCGATTATGCGCGTGAATTGTATCCTGCCCTATGCGATGCCGTGGGCGAGCTCCATGCCGGTTTTGCAATGGCGGGGGAGACGTCGGCGCCGGTGATCCATCGCGACCTCAAGCCGTCGAATATCATCGTGACAGGTGCCAACTATACGCCTGATGACGGCCTGACATTTTCATCGCTGGTGATTATCGACTTGGGGATCGCGCGCGTATGGCGCGATGGCGCCGATGCCGATACCGTCAAGTTTGGGACACGGCCCTATGCGCCGCCCGAGCAGTATGGGTTTGGGCAGACGAGCGTGCGAAGCGACGTCTACGCACTTGGCGCCCTGTTGTTCTTCTGCTTGACGGGAGTCGGCCCTAAACCAGGGTTCGACATGCGCGAGCAATGCGAGGCGCGCGGCATTCCCACTCCACTTGCCGATGCCGTCTGCATGTCGATGGCGCTCGACCCGGCCAAGCGTTTTGCGAGCGCGGAAGCGTTGGGACGGGCGACGCGCGCGGCATACGATCTAAGTCGCCCCGTGCGGCCTCCTGCGCCTGCGTCTGTCCGTACTCCGGCCTCGGAGACGGTGTCGACGCCCCAAGGGCTCCAGAACCCCGCAGGGCTTCCTAGGCCTGCCGCCTCTGTTGCATGCGGCCTGCTCTCTCGCGTTCCGGAGTCTCTGGGGCGCATTTGGAATACGCTCGTCTGCTTCTCACTGCTTGTGTTCTTTGCCGGAAGTCACTTTGCCGTCTTTCACCCCACGGGAGCAAACCAAAGCTACCCGACGTGGCTTCTCATAATCGAGTATTTTTTCTTTGTCGATGGCCTTATGGTGCTTATGCATTTTGCGCTGCTCGATAAGCGCCGTCTTCGTCGGCGATTCGCACTGCTCGACAGCTATCGCGGCAAGAAGCTCGCGAAACTCTGGCTCAAGGCATTGGGTGTGCTGCTCCTATGCATGATCGTCATAGTCGCGGTTGCCAATGCGACCGGCGTCGTCGATACCTCCGCTACCTAAAAGAAAAGGGCCCCATTGGGGCCCTTTGCAGTTGCACTTAGATGCGGTTCATCTGAGCGGCGACTTTGTTGTACCAGTCCTGCCACGTGGGCGGGCAGTACTTTTTGGCCGCTGCCGGGGTAAGGGTGGAGCCGTAGTTGGCGCCCAGATAGGCGACGTGAGCGGAGATGCCCTCGCTCCAGCTGCCAAAGCTGCGCCAACCGCCGCCACGGGCACTCCAGCCCCAGGCGTTGTAAGAATTGGCGCAATAAGCGCCCTTGGTGCTCTCGATGCAGGCGATGGCGGGGGACCAACGGGGGTCGACACCGGTATTCCAAGCGGCGACGGCAAAGTTATAGCCCTGGCCTGCCATGGGGGAGCCGGCGAGATAATTGTCGATGCGGCTCGTCCACTCATTAATGAACGAATCGTAATCGGAGCTACCGGTATTGGCGTTGTTCACCGTGGTGTCGATGGTGGTGTTGGTGTTGGTGGCCTGGCTGCTGGAATTGCTGCCGCTTACGCCCTCGCCCGAGAGCTTCTCGGCGGCAGCGGCCTTATCGGCCTCAAGCTTGGCAAGCTCGGCGGCATTTTCCTGCTCGGCTTTTGCCTGTGCCTCGCTGCGGAGCTGCTGGGCCTGCGCCAGCGCATCCTCGGCGTTTTTCTGCTCTGCCTCAAGCTGAGACTTGGCCTGCTGGAGCTCAGCCTTGTTCTGCTCGAGTTCGGTTTGCATATTATTGAGCTCTTCGATCTCGTCGACGCTCGAGCTCGTGATCTGGTTGGTGTATTTGCAGGTCGTGATGAACTCACCCAGGCTCTGCGCATTGACCAGGAAGCTCACGATGGGATTGGTGCCCTTCTGATACTTGTACAGATCGCGCATGGCGGAGCTTGCCTTGGCCTGCTGCTCGGGAAGCTTAGCCTCGATTTCCTCGATGCTTGCCTCGTTGGAGTCAATCTGCTTTTGCAGGTCATCGAGTTTGGTGCGGGCGTCGTTGTAGGCGCTCGTGGCGGCTTCGATCTTCTGCTGGGCTGCGGAAAGCTGGTCCTGCGTTGCCTGCGAGGCGGCATACGCCGCAACGGGGGAGAGCATCGGCGTGGCCGTCAGCGCAACGGCGAGCGCGGCGCTCGTGATGATACGAGCCGGCTTCGACGCAATGAGCGCTGCGGTGCGATGATTCGAATGCTGCATCCAGTCCCTCTGCAATCAATCGTAGGTTATGGTTCGAACGGTATTCTACTACTGCTCTCGACCTCAACTTGAACCTTAAAGGTTCCAAAGGGTCAAGTTGAACTTGAGGCTTTGGCTTTGACCTGCAGTTATGATGAATTGTTGAGAAACCATAGAGTTCAACTTTAACGTTACGGAACCCTGTCGAGAGGGTTTTTGTTTATCAAAAGTCGCCTCATGTGGGGTTTTGCAACTACAGGGTCCCATCACGGCGAGGGCGGATTTCATGCTGGACGATTACGTCGATTGCCATAGATACGGTGGAGCTTTGGGCGCCGGCGGTTTGGCACGCTAGAATAAATCAGTTGCGCAAAGACCGCCCGTTGTGTGGGCAGTTCATGATAGGAAGTTTCCATGGCATTGCAGTTTACAGAGCGCGAGTTCATTCCCGTGCTGCTCGGTGGCGACATCAACGCCTATTCGGTGGCGCGCGCCTTCTACGAGGAGTACCAGGTCAAGAGCCTGGTCTTTGGCAAGTACCAGACGGGTCCCGCGTACCGCAGCCAGATTATCGACTACACGCCCAACGTGGATATCGATACCATGCCCGTGATGCTCAGGACCGTCAACGGCATTGCCCAAGCGCATGCCGATAAGACGATTGTTCTTGTGGGCTGTGGCGATAACTATGTTGCCCTCGTGGCTCAGGCCAAGGATGCCCATGAGTTGGCGGATAACATCGTCGCGCCTTACGCTCCCTACAGCATGCTTGAGCAGTGTCAGAAGAAGGAGATCTTCTACGAGCTGTGCGAGAAGCATGGCGTGCCCTATCCGCATACCTTTACCTTCACCATGGCGATGCTGAACGCCCAAGGCGAGGCACCTGCCGAAGTGCTCGACCAGATCGATTTTCCTTACCCGATGATTCTGAAGCCTTCTGACGGCATCATGTGGTGGCAGCACGAGTTCGAGGGCCAGAAAAAGGCCTATGAGATTGCCGACCGTGCCGAGCTGGAACAGGTCATTCGCGACTCGTATGCCAGCGGCTACACCGACGACCTGATCTTGCAGGATCGCGTGCCCGGCAATGACGAGTACATGCGCGTGCTCACCAGTTATTCCGACCGCAACGGCAAGGTGCGCATGATGTGCCTGGGTCACGTGCTGCTCGAGGAGCATCAGCCTCACGGTGTCGGCAACCACGCCTGTATCATCACCGAGCCCAATGACGAGCTCATGGGCGGCGTGCGCAAGTTGCTCGAGGACCTTCACTTTGTGGGTTATTCCAACTTTGACGTTAAGTACGACGAACGCGACGGCTCGTTTAAGTTCTTCGATTTCAACACGCGCCAAGGTCGCAGCAACTACTACGTCACTAACAGCGGCTTTAACGTTGCCAAGTATGTGGTGGACGAGTATGTGTTCAACCGCCCGTTTGAGCCGGAGTTTGTGACGGCGCAGGACGAGGCGCTGTGGATGGTCGTTCCCATGGGCGTCGTCGACAAGTACGTCAAGGATCCCGAGCTGCGCGCTAAGGTGCATCGCCTGGACAAGGAAGGCAAGGGCGCCGACCCTTCGTTTATGAAGGGCGACTTTGTCTTTAACCGCTGGCTGCGCATGTGGCACACCAAGCTGCGCCACTTTAAGCTGTTCAAGACGTATTACAAGTAGATGAGTGCGGCGCCCGTCCGGTTTACATCGGGCGGGCGCGGGTATGATACGCGCAATTGCGCAAGCGTCACCAAGGAGGCGGCGATGGAAAAGCTGGGAGTTATCGGCGGCATGGGCGCCGAGGCCACGTCGTATTACTACGACCAGGTGGTGCGCCATACGGCTGCTGCCTGCGATCAGGAACATATCGACATGGTGGTGCTCTCCAAGTCGACCATGCCCGACCGCACGCTTGCCATTAAGACCGGCGAGCATGCCAAGCTGCTGGCGACCATGAAAGAGTGTGCCCAGGCACTCGAGTCGCTGGGCTGTGCGCACATTGCCATTCCCTGCAACACGTCGCACTACTTCTACGACCAGATCCAGTCGTTTACGAAGGTGCCGATTATCCACATGCCGCGTGAGTCGGTGCGCTATGCCCTTGCGGGTGCGGTGATGGGGGAGTGCGAGTTCGACCCCAACCTGAGTATGCCGGCCGAGCCGGTGCACAAGATTGGCATTATGGGCACCGACGGAACCGTGGGCGCGGGCGTCTACGGCCGCGAATGCGAGGCTGCGGGTGTTGAGGTCGTCTATCCCAGCGAGAAACGTCAGAACGATGTGATGTCGCTTATCTACGATGATGTGAAAGCCGGACGTGAGCCCGATATGGATAAGTTCGACCGCGTGATGTGGGAGTTCGCCCGTAGCGGCTGCGACCGTGTCATTCTGGCCTGCACCGAGCTATCGGTGCTGCAGAAGTATCGAGAGATGCCCGAGATCACCCTCGATGCCATGGATGTCCTGGTGCGCGAATCCATCATCCGCAGCGGCGCCCCCTACCGCCTCTAGCTTCCGACCTGTCAAAAAGGGACAGGTTAATTTTGGTAGGTTTTATCTGATGAAACAGTAAAGGCCTCGGCTCGTTTGGTGCGAGCCGAGGCCTTTTGCGTTGGGCGGTTGCTGCCGGTGGCGAACTAGAACAGGAAGCCGATGGCGATGAGGGCGATGCTGACGATGAGTACGGCGATGTCCAGGCCCTTGATGGGGTAGCGCTTGTACGAGCTGGCGCGCGTGCGCAGATAGAAGCCGCGCTGTTCTGCCGCCAAGGCCGTGGCATCGGTCTTGCCCACGCTCGAGATGAGCAGCGGCACACACAGTGGCAGCATGAGCTTAAGCTTCTTGATAGGGTTCTTGGTGTCGTACTCGACGCCGCGCGCGGTCTGCGCTTCCATGATGGCGTTCATCTCCTGACCAAACACCGGCACAAAGCGCAGCGCCGTGGTAAAGGTGAAGGCATAGCGATACGGTACGTGCAGCACCTCGACGCAGGCGTTGGCAAGGTCGTTGAGCTTGGTCACCATGAGCATGAGGATGAGCGGTAACGCCACACCCAGCAGGCGCAGACAGGCCTTCGATCCTGTGATGAGGCCCGTGTCGGTGATAAAGCCCCACACAACGTTGCCATCGCGCATAAAGGCAAGCTGGAGCACCAGCATGATAAGCGCGAGCGGAATCAGCAACTTGAGCAGCGAGAGCAGACGGTCGACGACACCGGCATAGGCACCCAGCGCAAGGGTGAGTGCCAAAAAGCCCAGCAGCGCCACGTAGGTGTCGGACAAGAAGATGCCGACGATGATGGCGGCGGCGAGGCCCAGTTTGACGACGGGGTTCAGGCGATGCAGCAGCGTATCGCCCGGCATGTAGTCGATGACGTTAACCACGGCGGACCATCTCCTTGGTAATGCGAACGATATCGGTGACCTCGCTCACCTGCGCAAAAGCGGGCGAGACGGAAGATGCCAGACGGCGCGAGAGTTCAATAACCTGGGGCGGCTCAACATAGGCACGCCGCATGAGATCGATGTTCGAGAATAGCTCGTGCGTGCGGCCGCGGTCGAGGATGTGACCGTTTGCCATGACGACGATGCGCTCGGCAAAGTCGGAAACAACTTCCATATCGTGGCAGACCATGATAACGGCGCAGCCGCGCTCGGCCATGGTGCGCACCGTTTCCATGACGGTCATGCACTCGCGGTAATCAAGGCCGCTCGTGGGCTCGTCGAGCACGACGATCTTGGGCTCAACCACTACGACGGAGGCAAGCGCCACCATTTGTCGCTGGCCGCGCGAAAGTGAGAAAGGTGCCTCATCGGCAGGCAGGCCAAAGCGGTCGATAACGAGTTGAGCACGACGCAGAGCCTCGGCACGGTCGATGCCGGCAAGCTCCAGGCCAAAAGCGACCTCGTCGAGTACGGTATCCTTGCAGATCTGGCGGTCGGGGTTTTGGAAGAGCGTTGCGACTTCGCGGGCGATGCGGCTCGTGGGAACGGCCGCGGTATCCAGTCCCGTGACGCGCACGCTGCCCGAGGCGGGCTTGAGCAGGCCTGTGAGCAGCTTGGTGAGCGTGGTCTTGCCGGCACCGTTTTGGCCGACGATGCCCACGAGCTCGCCGGGATAGAGCGTCAGGTTGAGGTCGTGTACGGCGGCGCCGCCATTGGGATAGGCAAACTCAACATGGTCGAAGGTGAGTACGGGTTCGGCGTCCTTGGCATGAGGGCGCAACGACGGTGCGTGCGGTGAGCCGGCGGGTGCCTGAATGTCGCTGCTTGCGTGTGCGGGGTCGACAATGCCCGAAATCAGGCGCTCGGCCTCATCGACATCCAAGCAAGGGGTACCGCTTACCAGGCCATCGGCCTCGAGGCTATTGAAGATACGCGTGACGCGAGGGCAGTCGACGCCGATGGCACGGAGCTCGTCGGTATGCGCGAAGACCTCGTGTGGTTCGCCCTGCAGCGCGATTTCGCCATGGTTGAGCACGAGCACGCGGTTGCAGTACTCCGAGAGCAGGGCGACCTTTTGCTCAACGACGACGATGGTGATTCCAAGTGTGCGGTTTGCCTCACGCAGCGTCTCGAAGACCAACGTGGAGCTGGCGGGGTCGAGTGCCGCGGTGGGCTCGTCGAGAACCAAGACGCGCGGACGCATGGCGAGGATGGCGGCGATGGCTACCTTTTGCTTCTGTCCGCCCGAAAGGGTGGCGATCTCGCGGTCGCGCAGGTCGCTGATGCCGACGGTCTCGAGCGTTTCGCTCACGCGCTGCTCGATCTGGTCGTGGGGAACGCCAAAGTTCTCGAGGCCAAAGAGCATCTCGTCCTCGACGACCGAGGCGACCATCTGCGTGTCGATATCCTGCAGCACGCTGCCGACGATTTGCGACACGTCGGTCAACGAGACCTCGCAGGTGTCGTGGCCGTCAACCATGACGGACCCAAAGAACGTGCCGGTGTAGTGGTGGGGCACGGCGCCCGACAGGCAGGCGGCAAGCGTGGACTTACCGGCGCCCGAGGGCCCGATGATGCCGATGAAATCTCCCTTGTTCACGCTGAGTGAGATGTGGCTGAGCGCCTGCTCGGTCTGCGTGCCATAGGAGAACGAGACATCGTCGACGTTGATGATCGTTTCCATGGATACCTTTCATAGTCATCGGGGACGTTCTTTAATGACTAGTCGTTTAAGAACGTCCCCAAGAGCTAGTTGTTTGGGACAGTCTTTACCGATGGGACGCTGTGGGTTAGTTGAGCTTCAGGGCCTTCTGGATGGGCAGATAGAGGGCGCCGACCAGAATGGCGTTAAAGACGGCGGTCATGGCGACGACGGGCAGCATAGCGGCGGCGAGCTCGCCGACCACGCCAAGCATGGCCATCTTGATAACCATGAAGATGACGCCGGAGACAAAGGTGGTCACGAAGGTTGCGACGATGGCGACGGCAGGCTTGACCTGACCGTTCTTGCCGGCGGCGTTGACGATGCCGGCCATGAGCATGGCGGCGATGCCCTCGGCGGCAAAATCGACGAACGGCGAAGTGGTGGTGATCTGGATCACGGCAGCCGAGATGAGGCCAATGACGAGCGCCTGGCCGATGTTGGGGCGAACGACCAGGATGGTGAGGCAGAAGGCCGAGATGATGAACTCGGGGCTGATCATGCCGCCCGAGATGCCCGAGATTGCCTTGCCGACGGTGAAGTTGAGGATGAAGCCGGCGGCGAGCAGGATGGCGAGCAGGACGAGGGCGCGGACATCGAGTTTGCCGCGATCGGCGGTATGGACGGTGCGGGGCTGGGTGGCGGTGGTGTTCTGAGACATGGTGAAAATCCTTTCGGAAGGGGATTGCAAGAGAAAAGCGGAGGCGCGTGATGCGAATGCGATCGGGCTCGAGATAGAAAAAGGCCCCCGGTCGAAACCGGAGGCCTTCCAATCACCTAGAGCGCAAAAACAGGCGTGAGGGACTCACTGTCGACCGATCGTATTCGCATCACGCCACCACCAGTTGTTGAGAGATTTCATCGTGTTCTTCATGTTGGTGGCTCCTTTCGTGATGCCGTGGCGCGGTCGCACCTAGTTGCTGTTGCGCTGCACTATAGCACAGCGAAGTGTGTGCGGGGAAATCTTTTTTAAAAAGATTTCAGGCGGGTTTCCCGTCGGTCAAAAGAGCGGGCTAAGCGGGCGAGGCTGCCATTGCTGCCTTGTCCGCTCAGCTAAGACATGAGGGCTTTAGGCCTTCTTGCGACGATAGATCACGTAGGCGCAGACACCGATGATGACGACGGCGCCAACGGCCATGGCGGCCATGTTGTTGCCCTCGGACTTCTCCTCGGTGACCTCTTCCTCTTCGGCCTCGGGCTCGGCCACGTCCTCATCGGAAAGGGCCTCGTCGGCGTAGGTGATGGACTCGACCAGGCAGTCGTTGTCAGCATCGTAGTCACTCGGGACGAACTCCTCGGAGAAATCGCCCTCCTGGAGGTAGTCGCGCATCTCCTCGAGCATGGCCTTGCACTTAACATAGGTGTTCTTGGTTGCAGCCTTGCCGGCCTTGTTGGCCAGGGCGGTGCGGGCTTCGGTGCCTTCTTCGGCCTGCATGGCCTCGTCGACGGTCAGGTTCTGCTCGATGAGCTCCTTCTGCAGGGCGTCGAGATAGGCGCGGACGCCGGTGGCGCAGTGGTCGCGGTTCTCATAGGCGAGCGTGTTGATGTCCATGAGGACGTAGTTGATGGAGTTCTTGGGCTCCTCGTTGTTCACGACGTCTTCCTCTTCGCAGTGATCGAAGGAGACATCCTGATCGCTGAAGTAGGGGCTGACCTCGGTGAGCAGTGCGGAATAGAGGGGGATAGCGACGGAGAACTCGGCGTTGGAGAGCATCTCCCACTGGATGGTCGCGATCTCGGGGTCCATGCCGTGACGGATCTGGAAGGTGTGGATTTCGGTGTTGCGGTTGGAGCCGATGGCATACGCGCCGTCGGTGTTGGCGTTGAGGCCGGCGACATTCTCGCCGCGAGCGGCGAAGGAACGAATCATCTCAAAGGTGTTCCAGTCGGACTTGCCGGGCGTAAAGAACAGCGGCTGCATTTCGTGGACCAGGGCGCCGGTCGTCGCGCGAGCGTCTTCGCGCTCGTCCTTGACGATCTCGTAGTCGGTGCCCTCAGCAAGCGGAGCCATGAAGTAATCGCGGCCCTGGATATAGCGCGACCACTGGTGCATGCCGGCCTCGCCAATCTCCTCGCCGTAGGTCTTGGCGACGTCGAACTTGCCGTCGGTGTACTCGGCAAAGCCCTTCTCCTTAGGCATAGACTCGATGCCCTCGGAGTGGAGACAGTTCTCGGTGTCGTCGAGGTCGACGTCATAGGTGAGGTTGCCGATGTTGGGGTTGAGCGAGGCGATATCGTCAGTGAGCCTCATGGCGATCCACTGATGGCCGGAAAGCGCTGCAAACAACCAGGTCTCGTTGTTGTCGGCAATGATGATCTGGTCGTTGGAGCAGACGCCCTGCTCGTCAATCAGGCTGCCGAGGAGCTCGACACCCTCGCGGGCCGTGGCACTCTCGCCCAGAATGACGCTGGCGTAGTTGTATTCGCCAATGCCAGTCTCCTCGGTGATGGGGTCGGCCTCTTCGGCCTTCTCGTTATAGGAGGTGCTCAACGTGGCAGAGCAGGAGACACCCTTCTCGTTGATGCCTGCCTCGGAATATGCGTCGTAGCGATCTTCCCACTGCGAGGGGTTGTCGCGAACGAAGGTGTAGCGGTAGGTTGCGCCCTTGGACTTGTACTCAAAACCGGACTCGACCGAGGTGTACTCGTTGCCGTCCTTGTGTGCGGGCTCAATGCCAAAGTGCTTGATGTAGCGCGGACCGAAGTCCTCGGAACGGCCGTAGTACGTGTTGCCGTCTGCCGTGAGCTTGCTGCCCATGTAGATCTGGGTGCAGGCGAGTGCCGAAGTCGGCATGGCCATGATAGCCGCTGCTCCAAACGCAAGGCCGCAGCCGAGCTTCTTGAGCGTGTTGACAGGATGAGTAAACCTCATAATCCCTCCCAACTGTTGAAACCCCGCGAAACCGTACGGAGTTTCAGCTAATAAATACATCTACTAGCCTAAAGGAAGTGTAAAGAGTATTCACTCGACAACAGCCTTTGCTCGATGAGCGTGAAGAAATATACGATGAACGGATAATAATACTCATTTTATGGCTTTAGTTAAATAAAGGCACCCTGCATTTACTGTAGCTGAATAAAGCATTAGACGGTGGTCAAAAAGAAAACTCTCCCGCTGTTTAGGATTTGCATAAACAGCGGGAGAGTCGATAACTGGATGAATATCATACCAATGTGGATTTACTTCTTTCGGCGGTGAATCACGTTGATGGCGTAACCGACGAGCATGGCCAAGACGATGACAATAAAGCCGATCAGGGGATTGTCGTTCATAGGGTCCTCCTATTTTCCGAGCGGGGAGAATTCGTCGACGATGAGGTCGAGGCATTGCGGAAGCGCGCGGGCTCCAAAGACGCCCGAATTGCTGGAGATAATCTCGCCATCGAACTGCATGCCCAGTGACGGGGTGCAGGTGATCTTGGCTTCCTTGGTCTGGATGATCTTGAACTGTGGGCGCCCGAGTACCTTGCCGGCGGGGTCAAGCGCAGCGGTGATCACGGTAGGCAGCAGCTGCACGGTGCGCACGGGTTCGATGACCGCAATGTCGACCATGCCGTCGTTCATGCGGCAGTTGGGGAACAGGTTGATGTCGTTTTGGATGACCGAGGTGTTGCCGGCCATGCAGCAGATGCCATCGAGCTCCTCGACAATGCCGTCGTGCTCAATGGTAAAGTGCGCCACCGTGGGGTTGGGCGTGGCGAGCGCGGAGAGGAAGTAGGCGATCTCGCCGATGTCGTTTTTGGTAGGGGCGGCCTTCATCATGATCTCGGCGTCGAAGCCCGAGCCGGCGATGATGATAAAGCCGTGGCGCTTTTCGTTGCCGTTCTCGTCGAGCCAAAAGAGCTCGCCCATGTCCACTTTGACCGTGCGACCGGCACGGCAGGCCTTGGCAAGTGCCGCTGCCTCGGGGGCATTACCGATGTTGTTAAAGAACAGGCAGGCTGTGCCGGAGGGGAAGACGAGCGTGGGGACGCCGCATCCGCGCATTTGGTCGAGTACGTTGGAGACGGTGCCGTCGCCGCCCGAAATCACCACGCGATCAAACTCGCGCACGTCTGCCACGGCGTCTTCGGGTTCCATGCCATCGCCGATAAAACGCATCACGACCTCGTCGCCGCCCTGCGCGAGGGCGTGCGTGAATGCGTAGATTTCATCTGAGCTGGGGCCCGATGCCGGGTTGTGGATGATAAGGCAGCGCATACTTACGTTCCCGTTCTGTGACTAACCGAGTATAGTTGTAAGGCAATGCCGATATCCTACCCGTGTTTTTCGGGCCTAACCTTATTCGATGGGTTGATATGTACATTTCCACACATCAGGCTCTACTCGACTTTTGTCAGCGCGCCCGTGAGTTTGACGCGATTGCCGTCGATACCGAGTTTTTGCGCGAGCGCACGTTCCATCCGCGCCTGTGCCTGGTCCAGATTGCCACTCCTGCCGAGAGCGTCGCGGTTGATCCGCTGGTGATCGACGACCTGTCTCCCTTGGCCGAACTCATGGCCGACGAGAGCGTGACCAAGGTGTTCCATGCTTGCTCGCAGGACATGGAAGTTATGCTTCATACCGTAGGCGTGTTGCCGCGTCCGATTTTTGACACGCAGGTGGCCGCCGCCTTTTTAGGCGAGCGCCAGCAGATTTCCTACGGCGCGCTCGTGCAGACGTTTTGCGGCGTCTCGCTGCCCAAGACTGAGTCGCTGACCGACTGGTCGCGTCGCCCGCTGACCGATAAGCAGATTGAGTACGCGATCGATGACGTCAAGTACCTGATCGTCGCCTATACCGAGATGATGAGCCGTCTGCGCGAGCTGGGCCGCGTGGACTGGGTACTCGACGAGTTGCGCCCGCTGGCTGACGAGTCGCACTATCGCGCCGATCGCCACGAGGCGTTCCGCAAGGTCAAGCGCATCAATTCGTGCAGCCGTCACCAGCTGGGTATCGCGCGCGAGCTCGCCGCCTGGCGCGAGGACCGCGCCGAGCGCCGTAACATCCCGCGCAAGTGGGTCATGTCCGACGACACGCTGCTTGCGCTCGTTAAGCGCAATCCCGTCCGCGTTGAGGAGTTCCGTAGCATTCGCGGTACCGACCAGCTGGGGGAGCGCGACGTGGACGGTGCGCTCATGGCCATCAAGCGCGGCGCGAGCTGCCCGCACGATCGCCTGCCGCTCATGGTGCGCGGACACCGTCAGATCTCGCCGGAGCTGGAGAGCGTGACGGACCTGATGTATGCGCTCATCCGCCTGGTTGCCGAGCGCTCGGGGGTGGCGACCTCGGTCATTGCCTCGCGCGATGACCTGGCCGATTACATCGAGCATCCTGAGCAAAGTCCCCTGCGCGAAGGCTGGCGTTTTGAGCTTGTGGGTTCGCGTCTGGACGATCTGCTTTCCGGCAATATGGGACTCACCGTGAAGGACGGAAAAATCGAATTGCTGTAGTCATGTGGTTACGCGGTTTTACCAAACCGCGTAACAGCTCGACGCTGCAAACGGCCGAGAGCGGCAATCTGACATTCAATCGTCGCTCGCGTACCAAAGTACGCGTCGCTTCTCTTTCACGTCACCTTGCTCGCTCTCGGCCGTTTTCGCTGACAGTGCCGAAACATCGATGCTGATTTGCTTGTCAGCTGAGTGGGTAGAATGCCTCCAACGTGTAACTCGATTCGGAGGAATTTACATGCCCTATTACTATGGTTACGGCTTTGGCATCGACCCGCTGTACCTGCTGGTTGTCCTTGTTTGTACGGTGCTTGGCCTTGCCGCGCAGAGCTATATCAGCTCGACGTATAAGACCTGGTCCAAGGTTCGCTCGGACGGCGACACGGGTGCCACGGTCGCTCGTCGCATGCTCGACGCCAACGGTTGCAACGCCGTGGGTATCAAGGGCGTGGCTGGTGAGCTCACCGACCACTACAACCCGCAGGATAACAACCTGTATCTCTCGGACGCCAACCGTTCGGGCGGGTCGGTCGCAAGCGTTGCCGTCGCCTGCCACGAGGCGGGCCATGCCGCCCAGCGTCAAAGCGGTTACGCCATGATGAAGGTTCGCACCGCCCTGGTCCCGGTCGTCAACTTTACCCAGAACACCTGGACCATCGTGTTGCTCTTGGGCCTGTTTATGAACATTGCCGGGCTCACAACCCTCGCGTTGATCTTCTTCTCGTTTAGTGTGCTGTTCCAACTCGTTACGTTGCCTGTCGAGATTGACGCCAGCCGACGCGCCGTGGCGTACATCGAGCAGTCGGGTATGAGTTCCAAGCAGGTCAACGGCGCCAAGAAGGTGCTGACGGCAGCCGCGCTTACCTATGTGGCCGCAGCGCTCACTTCGATCATTCAACTGCTCTACCTTATGGCTCGCTACAACAGAAACTCCAACCGATAACAAATGGGACCGACGGGCGCCGTGGGGATTTGTGTCCCTGCGGCGCTGTACTATGTGTTGGACTTGAATTTGCGCAGGGCCGGAGCCCTTGTGCACGATGACGAAAGGAGGCTGCGTGGCAGGCTGGAATCTAACCGGCAATGCCGTTTCCGCCGAGTTCGACGGTTCGGATGAGCAGGAGCGCAAGGAGCTCAGCGTGAGCCAGGCGGTAGAGATCGCTGCCGGTGCCCTCGATGCCATTCCGCAGCTGAGCGTCCTGGGCGAGGTCACGGGCTTCCGTGGCCCCAATGCCCGAAGCGGCCACTGCTACTTCCAGATTAAGGACGATTCAGCCGCCGTTGACTGCATCATCTGGAAGGGCGCCTATCTCAAGCGCACGTTCGATCTGCGCGACGGCATGCAGGTGAGCTTTAAGGGCAGCTTCAATCTCTATAAGGCCACGGGCCGCATGAGCTTTGTCGCTCGCTCGTTCTCACTGGCGGGGGAGGGCCTGCTGCGTCAACAAGTGGCGCAACTGGCCGAAAAGCTACGCCGCGAGGGTTTGATGGATGAGGCGCGTAAGCGCCGCATCCCAGTGTTCTGCTCGCGCGTGGCAGTCGTTACCTCGCTTTCGGGTGCCGTAATCGACGACGTCAAGCGCACGCTGCGTCGTCGCAACCCGCTCGTCGAGCTCGTTTGCGTGGGCGCCAAGGTTCAAGGCGAGGGTGCGCCGGCCGAGCTTATTGAGGGCTTGCGCCGCGCCGCTTCCATTACGCCGACGCCCGACTGTATTTTGCTGGTGCGCGGCGGCGGCTCCTTTGAGGACCTCATGACCTTTAATGACGAGGAGCTTGCCCGCGCGGTGGCGGCTTGTCCTGTGCCCGTGGTGACCGGCATTGGCCATGAGCCCGATACCTCGATTTGCGACATGGTGAGTGACCGCCGCGCCTCCACGCCCACGGCGGCGGCCGAATCGGTGGCGCCGGCTATGACGGAGCTGGCCGATGTACTCGAGGCACGCCATCAGCGTCTGGGTGCGGCGATGGCATCGATGATTGGGTCGAATCAGGTTGATTTGGAGATGCTCGATCAGCGCGGTCGCCGCGCCTGGGATACCTATACGGCCCGTCTGGGCGATGCACTCGATGCCGCCGCATGCCGCCCGTGCCTCAACGACCCCACATTTATGGTCGAGCGTCGCGAATCGGAGCTTGCACTGACTGCCGATCGCCTGTCGGGCGCCATAGCGCGTTCGGTCGGGACATTCCGCTCCAACTTTGAGCACCTGCCCGAGCGCCTGGTTGCAAGCACCTCGGGGCTCGATGGCAAGCGCCATGCGCTCGCGCTTGCGAGTTCCCGCCTAGAGCATCAGGGGCGCACGATGCTCAGCAAACCTGCGTCCGACCTGGGCCGTGCGGCAGCCTCGCTCGATGCCCTGTCGCCGCTCAAGGTGCTTGCCCGCGGCTATTCCATCGCGTACAGCGATGATGGTGTGGCTACGAGCGCCAAGACCTTTAAGCCCGGCGACGCCATTCGTGTGCGCATGGCAGACGGCAACGTGGCGGCAACGGTCGATACGGTCGAGTAGGCCGCGTTTCATAGCGATAAACCTTTAGGAAAGGAAACAGATATGGCAGAGAAGACCCCGGTCGAGCAGCTTACGTACAAGCAGGCCTCGCAGGAGCTGGAGCTCATCATCCGCAGCCTGGAGTCGGGCGATATGGAGCTCGAGGAGTCGCTCGAGAGCTACACACGCGGCGTCGAGCTCCTCAAGAGCTTGCGCACTCGCTTGTCCGATGCCGAGCAGAAGGTCTCGGTGCTCCTGAAGGATGTCGACGGCAACGACGTGCTCGCCGACAGCGAGGCCGCCAACACGGACGACAACCTCTCGTTCTAACCATCCCGACCAAATATAATTACCTTGGTCTGCGAGAAAGGAACCAACCATGTGTGATTGCATCTTCTGCAAAATCGCCAACCACGAGATCCCCTCGACCGTTGTCTATGAGGACGACCAGGTCATCGCCTTCGACGACCTCAATCCCCAGGCGCCGGTCCACACGCTCGTGATCCCCAAGAAGCACTACAGCGACATCGCCGACAACGTACCGGCCGAGACCATGGGCGCCATGGCTCACGCCATCCAGGAGGTCGCCAAGGTCAAGGGCCTGGAGGACGGTTTTCGCGTCATCTCCAACAAGGGCGTCAACGCCGGCCAGACCGTCATGCACTTCCACATGCACGTCCTCGGCGGCAAGAACCTGGGCGAGAACCTCATCTGAGGACGCTTCTTCCGTGCAATGAAACGGAAGCTCTGGCACCGATAACTTATATATCAACGCAATAAACCCGAGCGCGAGGGCGTTTGGGTTTATTATTGAAGCGTATGTAACCTGGCGGCGCCACACCGCCTGTTAGTAGGGAGACACATGAACGTTCTGGTCGTCAACGCAGGATCTTCGACCCTTAAGTATCAGGTCATCGATACCAAGTCCCATAAGGTATCCGCAAAGGGCTCCTGCGAGCGCGTCTGCTTTACCGGCGGCACTTTCACCCATGCTGCCAACGGCTCCAAGAAGGTGACCGAGAACATCGAGTTCCCCGACCACAAGGTCGCCATCGAGGTTGTCCTGAAGGACCTCGAGGCCAACGGCGTCAAGATTGAGGGTATCGGCCACCGTATCGTTCAGGGCGGTTGGTACTTTGGCGATTCCTCCCTCGTCGACGAGGATGTCCTCGCCAAGATTCGCGAGGTCGCTCCGCTCGCCCCGCTGCACAACAACCCCGAGGCCAACGTTATCGAGTACTGCCTGGAGCAGTATCCCGACCTGCCCAACGTCACGGTTTACGACACCGCTTTCCACTTCAACATGCCCGAGGTCGCCAAGACTTACGCCCTGCCCAAGGACGTCTGCGACAAGCTGCACATCCGTAAGTACGGCGCCCACGGCACCAGCTACCGCTACATCTCCAAGAAGGTCGCCGAGATGACCAACGGCGAGGCCCGCAAGGTCGTCGTGTGCCATATCGGCTCCGGCGCTTCCCTGTGCGCCATCGAGGACGGCAAGTGCATGGACACCACCATGGGCTTGACGCCGCTCGACGGCGTTATGATGGGCACCCGCTGCGGCTCCATCGACCCGGCTACCGTGTGCTACCTGCAGCGCGAGGGCGGCTACACCTTCGACGAGGTCGACGAGATGATGAACAAGAAGTCCGGCCTTTTGGCTGTGACCGGCGGCAAGACCAACGACTGCCGCAACGTCGAGGAGCTCGCCGCTGCCGGTGACCCCGAGGCCCAGCTCGCCTTCGATATGTTCGTCTACAAGATTGCCGCCAAGGCTGCCGAGATGGCCACCTCCATGTGCGGTATGGACACCCTGGTCTTCACTGCCGGCATCGGTGAGCACGCTCCTGCCGTCCGCGCCGGCGTGGCCGACCGCCTGGCCTTTATGGGCGTCAAGATGGATCATGCCCGCAACGCCCTGCGTGGTGACGGCGCATGGTGCCTGTCTGCCAAGGATTCCAAGGTTAAGATTTTCGTTATCCCCACGGACGAGGAGTTCATGATCGCTTCCGACGTCGAGCGCATCGTCAACGGCAAGTAATTGCAAGAGGGGAGGGGCTGGACGACCGAGCGCCGTTCAGCCCCTCTTTTGTACTCGTTGGGCGATATGCCTGATAGCTATTTATCAAGTTGTGATAACTTCTTATTAACATGCGGCCGCCTTAAGGGGTCTGCGCCGACCGTATCGCACTGCAAAGGAGTCTCATGAACGTACTTGTTGTCAACGCCGGTAGCTCAAGCCTTAAATATCAGCTTTTGGATACCGATACCCGCGAGGTTTTCGCCAAGGGCAACTGCGAACGTATCGGTTCGGACATGGGCATCTTTGGCCACTCCGAGAACGGTGGCGCCAAGCAAACCGAGGAGGCCCCCTTCCCGGATCACCGTTCGGCTATCGCACGCGTGCTCGAAGAGCTCGAGAAGACCGACTTTACGATCGATGGCATCGGCCACCGTATCGTTCAGGGTGGCTGGTACTTCGATGATTCCGCGGTCGTCGACGATGAGGTCATGGCTAAGATCCTCGAGGTGGCACCGCTTGCCCCGCTACACAACTACGGCGAGGCAGCGGCAATCGAGTATTGTCGCGAGAAGTATCCGGAGCTGCCCAACGTGGCCGTCTTCGACACCTCGTTCCACATGACTATGCCCGAGGTCGCCTACACCTACGCCCTGCCCAAGGACGTGCGTGACAAGTATCACGTGCGCAAGTACGGCGCCCACGGCACAAGCCACCGCTATGAGTGGATGATGGCCAAGGAGATCCTGGGTTCGCGCTGCCACCGTCTGCTTTCGTGTCATCTGGGCAACGGCGCTTCGCTCGCCGCCATCGAGGACGGTGTATGCCGCGATACCACGATGGGCCTCACGCCGCTCGACGGCCTGATGATGGGCACCCGTTGTGGTTCCATTGACCCGGCTACCGTGTGCTACCTGCAGCGCGAGGGCGGCTACAGCTACCAGGAAGTCGATGACATGATGAACAAGCAGTCTGGTCTGCTTGCCATCTCGGGCATCTCCAACGACGCCCGTGACATCCGTACGCGCGCCTCCGAGGGCGACGAGCGCTGCCTGCTCGCCTTCGATATGTTCGCCTACAAGGCCATGCAGCAGGCCGGCTCCATGATCGCTTCCATGGCGGGCGTGGACACCATTACCTTTACCGCCGGCATTGGCGAGAACGACTGGTCGATCCGCAAGGCTTTCTGCGACTGCTTCGAGTGGCTGGGCGTGCGCATCGACAACAACAAGAACCGCGAGGCTGTGGGCAACGGCCCGCAGGTCATCAGTGCCGCCGGTTCCGCCGTCACGGTCATGGTCATCCCCACCGACGAGGAATACATGATCGCCCACGACGTCGAACGCCTGACCAAGAACAACTAACGCATTCGTCTGTAATTGAAAAAGGCCTCCAGAGCAACAGCTCCGGAGGCCTTTTACTAGCAGGCGGTAATTCCAGTCCCAAAGTGATCTTCGCCGGCAACGCCTGCGCTTTCAGCAACGGCACCCATTCGTTCAGATCCTCAGCCCCAGCTCGTAGCCAAGCCGCCGTCCACTCCAGATGCCCTGATTGCAACGTAGCGGCAGGGACCCTACAGGGTAAAGCTCTGAAAACTTTCCGCAGGACGCATGAAACCCCCGCCGCACGAAGTGCGCAGCGGGGGTTTCATGCATGTCCGAGGACGTTTTCAGAGCTTTACCCTGTAGGGTCCCGAGGGGATATGTCCGCTACTCAGCCATCTGAGCCTGGACGGCGGTGATGGCCACGACACCCACGATGTCGTCGGCAGAGCAGCCGCGCGAAAGGTCGTTAACCGGCTTGGCGATGCCCTGCAGGATGGGGCCGTAGGCGTCGGCGCCGGCGAAGCGCTGGACCAGCTTGTAGCCGATGTTGCCGGCCTCGAGGTCGGGGAACACGAGCACGTTGGCCTTGCCGGCGACAGAGGAGCCGGGAGCCTTGAGCTGGGCGACGGCGGGGACGATAGCGGCGTCGAGCTGCAGGTCGCCATCGATGGCGAGCTTGGGAGCCTTCTCCTTGCAGAACTTCACGGCCTCTTGGACCTTCTTGGCGACCTCGCCGCCGGCGGAGCCCATGGTGGAGTAGGAGAGCATGGCCACGTGCGGCTCAACGTTGCCCATGAAGGTGGACCAGGAGTGAGCGGAGGCGATGGCGATCTCGGAGAGCTCGTCGGAGGACGGGTTGATGTTGAGGCCGCAGTCGGCGAAGATCAGCGTGCCGTCGGTGCCGAACTGCGGGGTGTCGGTGCACATCACGAAGAAGGCCGAGACCAGCTTGGTGCCCGGGGCGGTCTTGAGGATCTGAAGCGCGGGGCGCAGGGTGTCGGCGGTGGAGTGGCAGGCGCCGGAGACCAGGCCGTCGGCGTCGCCCATCTTGACCATCATGGTGCCAAAGTAGGTGGCGTCCATCACCTGGGCGCGAGCCTGCTCGATGGTAACGCCCTTCTTGGCGCGGAGCTCGGCAAACTTCTGTGCGTACTCCTCGTGCTTCTCGGCATTGCGCGGGTCGATGACGGTGGCGCCGGGAACGTTGATTTCGTTGGGATCGCCCAGGATGACGATGTTGGCCAGGCCTTCCTCGATGATCTTGTTGGCCGCGACGATGGTGCGCGGATCCTCGCCCTCGGGCAGGACGATGGTCTTAAGGTCGGCCTTGGCGGCAGACTTCATACGGTTTAGGAAATCGCTCATGTTACTCCTTGCAAGCGTTTCGCTAAGCTCCAGGCGCCCGGCTGTTCACGAATAAACCCGCTGCTAGCGGGTTTACCTTTCAATTATGTACGCCGCGGTGCTTGAGCTTTCCTTGTGTGGCAAGCTCATTATAGGACGCATTAGCGCTATAATCGCTCTGATAAATATGTCTCGAAGAATGTTCGAGAAAAGCCCAGCTAACGAGCCCGTGGCTTTTGACAAGGAGTATCGATGCAGATTACCTCAGGCCTGCCTGAAGGCTTTAACGCCGGCGCGTACGACATGATTGTCGTCGGTGCTGGATATGCCGGTGCCGTTTGCGCCCGCCGTCTTGCCGAGACCATCGGCTATCGTGTTGCCGTTTTGGAGCGCCGTAGCCACATTGCGGGCAATGCCTATGACTGCACTGACGAGGCCGGAATCCTGATCCACGAGTACGGTCCGCATATCTATCACACCTTTAACGAGCGTGTGCATAATTTCCTGTCGCGCTTTACCAAGTGGACGGATTATCAGCACAAGGTGCTCGCCAACATCAACGGTACCCTTATGCCCGTGCCCTTCAACCATGCGAGTCTCAAGCTCGCCTTTGGTGATGAGCGCGGCGAGGAGCTGTATCAGAAGCTCGTGGAGACCTTTGGCAAGGATGTCAAAGTGCCCATTATGGAGCTGCGTAAGAAGAACGACCCCGACTTGGCCGAGGTCGCCGATTACGTCTACGAGAACGTCTTTTTGCATTACACCATGAAGCAGTGGGGCCAGACGCCCGACCAGATCGATCCCTCGATCACCGGCCGCGTTCCCGTCTTTGTGGGCGACGATGACCGCTACTTCCCGCAGGCCCCCTTCCAGGGTATGCCGCAGGATGGCTACACGGCGCTGTTTGAGCACATGCTCGACCACGACCTGATTGATGTGTTCTGCGACGTGGATGCTCGCGATCTCTTCGAGATCGACGAGACAACCGTCAAGGTCGACGGCAAGGTCTACGGCGGCGAGATCGTCTATACCGGTCCGCTCGATGAGCTGTTCAACCTCGACCTGGGCGCGCTGCCGTACCGCACGCTCGACATGAAGTTCGAGACGCTCGATATGGATCAGTTCCAGCCCGTGGGTACCGTCAACTACACCACGAGCGAGGATTACACGCGCATTACCGAGTTCAAGAACATGACCGGTCAGGTTCTGCCCGGCAAGACCACCATCATGAAGGAGTACTCCAAGGCCTATACGCCCGGCTCGGGCGAGACGCCGTATTACGCCATTCTTGAGCCCGAGAACCGTGAGCTCTATGAGCGCTATCTTGAGCGCGTCCAGAACCTGACAAACTTCCACCCGGTGGGTCGTCTGGCCGAGTATCGTTACTACGATATGGATGCCGTGACCAATTCCGCCCTCGATCTTTCGGATGAGATTATCGCCTGCCATGCATAAAGTCATAACATTCGGTATTCCCTCGTATAACGCCGCCAAGGACATGGACCATTGCATCACCTCCATCTTGGAGGGGAGCAATTACGCCACCGATATCGAGATTATCGTGGTGGACGACGGCTCCAAGGACGAGACGGCCGCCAAGGCCGACGAGTGGGAGGCCCGTTATCCTGGAATCATCCGCGCGGTGCACCAGGAGAATGGCGGCCACGGTATTGCCGTCCTTTCGGGTCTGCGCGAGGCGCAGGGCACCTACTACAAGGTCGTCGACTCGGACGACTGGCTCGATGGCGCAGCCCTATCGACTATGCTTTCGATTCTTCGCGGTTTTGAGGAGCGCGACCAGCGCGTCGACCTCTTTATCTCGAACTATGTGTACGAGAAGGTTTACGAGGGTACTCATACTGCCATTGGTTACAAGTTTGCCCTGCCGCGAAAAAAGATCTTTACCTGGGACCAGATCGGCCATTTCCGTTTGGACCAGAATCTGCTCATGCACAGCCTGTGCTATCGCACGGATGTGCTGCGCGAGTCCAACCTTCCCATGCCGCCGCACACGTTCTATGTGGACAACATCTACGCCTACGTGCCGCTGCCGCGTTGCAAGACCATGTACTACGCCGACATCGACCTCTATCGCTACTTTATCGGTCGCGAGGGCCAGAGCGTCAACGAGGCCACGATGGTCAAGCGCCTGGACCAGCAGTTCCGTGTGACGCGCATCATGATGGAGTCGTTCCACCTGTACAGCGATGTTGAGTCGTCGCGTCTGCGCTCGTACATGATGGGTTATTTCACTATGATGATGGCGATCTGCTCGGTGCTCACCAAGCTTTCCGACGAGGATTGCGCCGACGAGCGCCTGAAGACGCTGTGGGCGGACCTGAAGGCCTACGATGAGCGCATGTATCGTCGTGCTCGCTACGGCGTGGTCGGCTTCTTCACCAACCTCCGCGGTCGCGCCGGAGACAAAACCACACTCGGCCTATACCGTCTTGCCTCAAAGATCTTCAAATTCAACTAGTACAGAAACGCTCGGGTAACGGGGACCCCTGGTCCTTAACTTGCTACTTCGGACAGTCCTGCGCAAGACGGAGGCGCCACTGGCGCCTCCTTTGCGTGCGGAACTCGTATCAAGTTAAGGACCAGGGGTCCTCTGCTATGTCTCGCTTTATGTCAGGCAACTGAATTTGAAGATCTTAGACGCGCGGTACACAGGGGCCTGGGCTGAAAAGATTTTGGTTGGTAGGTTGCCCGATGGGGCTTGGTTATGTTTGTCGCGAGTTCCGCATGAGCCGAAGAGCACTTAATGTGTTCTTCGTGCGAGCCAGGACTGTAGAGCAGCAAACATAACCAAGCCCCACCGGGCAACCGGTCAGGTTAGGCTACTTCGCGGCGCCGGGGATGCCGTGGGAGGTTTTGGCGGTTTTGGCTCCGTTTACGATGGCGGTTTGCAAAGCCCTTACGGCGAGCATGCCCAGCAGGTCTAGGGGAACGGCGGCGTTTGCCTGGGCGCCCAGTTTGCCGCTGGCGAGGGTGTAGATGGTGTCGCCGTCGTTGGTGGTGTGCGTGGGACGGATGGCGTGTGCGTAGGCGTCTGCGGCCATCTGGGAGACCTTGGTGGCTTGTGCCTTAGTGAGTTCCACGTTGGTGACGATGCAGCTGATGGTGGTGTTGGTGCGGTCGAGCGGCATCTGCATGGATCCGGCGGCGGCAAAGGCTGCGAGTTCCATGTCGACGATCTGGTCGCTATTGGCTGCGGCGCGCATACCGGCGACCCACTCGCCGGTGAAGGGGTCGACAACGTTGCCGCAGGCGTTGACCGAGACCACGGCGCCCACCTTGATGGGGCCGAGCGCCACGGCGGCAGCGCCAAGGCCGGCCTTCATGCAGGTGGCGGGGCCCATGAGCTTACCCACGGTAGCGCCCGTGCCGGCGCCTACGTTGCCCTGTTCGAGCTTGGTGGGGGTGTGGTCGAGCGCCTCGCGCACGGCGGCGATGCCGGCCTCAATGTCGGGGCGAACGGTGGGGTCGCCAAAGGCAAGGTCGAAGATACAGCTGGAGCACACGATGGGCACCTGCGTGGGGCCGACGGGCAGACCAATGCCGCGGCTCTCGAGTTCGCGGGCCACGCCGCTTGCAGCCTCGAGGCCAAAGGCCGATCCGCCCGAAAGGCAGACGGCGTGGACCTTATCGACGGTGTTTTCGGGACGCAGCAGGTCGGTCTCACGCGAAGCGGGGGCACCACCACGTACGTCAACGCCGCCGGTGGCACCCTCGGGCGCCACGATTACGGTGCAGCCGGTGCCAGCCTCCTCGTCCGTATAGTTGCCAAAGCAAAAGCCATCGACATTGCAAACATCGATGGCTTCGAGCAGTGTGTCCATGTGTTCTCCTATCGGTTTTCCGCCGGGCCTTATGCCCGGTCGGGATCCGTACGGTACGCCGAAATTGTAGGCGCTGGGGGATACCCAGCGCCAGATGCAATTACGATAGTTTTTGAATCGCACGCGCGACGCGAGCGATGGGCAGGCCCACCACGTTGTAGAAGTCGCCCGAAATATCATGCACGAGCATGCGCCCGCCTGTGCCCTGGATGCCGTAGGCGCCGGCTTTGTCCATGGGCTCGCCCGAGGCGACGTAGCGCTCAATCTGCTCGTCGGTGAGCTCATAGAACGTCACGTCGGTCACATCGACAAACGACAGGCTCTCGGCGGCATGCGGAGCGGCCGTGTCGCCTGCCTTAACGATGCAGACGCCGGTTGCGACCTGGTGCGTGCGGCCCGAAAGCTCGCGGAGCATGGTGCGCGCCTCGTCCTCGGTTGCCGGCTTGCCCAGAATCTTGCCATCGAAGGTGACAATAGTATCGGCCGCGACGGTCAGTTCGTTGGGCTCGGCATGCTCGGCGGCAACGGAGGCGGCTTTGGCGCGTGCTAAGCGTTCAACGAGCGTAAGCGGGGCCTCGCCATCAAAAGGCGTTTCGTCGATATCTGCGGGAATCACGTGAATGTCATAGCCCGCCTCGCGCATCAACTCGATGCGGCGCGGTGATTGCGAAGCCAAAATCATAGCTGAATGCCCTCGGCGACCTTCTCGACGGCCTTGTCGCCGGCGAGTGTGCGCAGCAGCTCAAGCGCAAAGGGGAGCGACTGGGCCATGCCGCTGGCGGTGATGATGTTGCCGTCTTGCGTAACCTTCTCGCCGGTATAGGCGCCTTCGGGGAAGCTTTTCTCAAAGCCAGGGAAGCACGTGGCCTGGCGCCCCTCGAGTAGGTCGAGCTCGCCCAGGATAAACGGGGCGGCGCAGATGGCGGCAACGTGCTTGGTCGCGGCGAACTCGCAGACCACGTCGCAGACGCGCTGATCGGCGCGCAGGTTGGTGGCACCGGGCAGGCCGCCGGGCAGCACGACGCAGTCGTACTCGTCAAAGTTGATCTCATCAAAGAGCGCATCGCAGGTCACGGGGATCTGCAGCGAGCTTACGACCTCACGCGTGGGCATGATCGAGACGAGCGTGGCACGCACGCCGCCGCGACGCATGACATCGACCATGGTCAAGCATTCAATAGTTTCAAAGCCATCGGCGGCGAGAACGGCAACGCTGGGCATGAGGGCTCCTTTCATGGGCGGCATACAATTAGCCGTCTTATACCCCGAAGACCTCCGCTTGCCACGCTCGATTTCCCAATGTTTAAAATAGCCCCGTCCGAATTAGCTACCCCACCCATCCTCAACAATCTCAATCTGTAACATCCATCGACCAAAACTAGCCCCAACTGTTACAGATCGAGACAGTCCCCAACAGCACCGCCCCGTTCGGGGAAACGACCGCTACAGGTACGGCGGGCAGAGGCTCACTTTTTTCTTCGGTTTTTCTTGACGGAATCTCACCTGTTGTAGTACTTTGTCCCAGTCTAAAAACGCGTGGACTTTTCTGGGCGCTAGCCACCTTTTTGCCACGCAACCGAGCAGTCGGTTGCGTGGCTTTTTTCGTCTTGGCAGCAGGTACCACATGCACCGCCAGAAGACCGCACGAGCCCACCTTCCGACTGCAGGGAACAGACGCACGAGACGCGCATCTGCAAGACAGCAGACGGAAGGGAGCCTAATGGCAGAAACAAACACAATCAAGCAACAGACCGCCGGGGCGGGAGCCGCGGGCACGGGGCAGGTCAAGGCGGCGCTCCAGGTCTTTGCGGGCGGCGCCTGCTACGGCGCGATGGCCACGACCTACAAGCTCGCCTACGCCGCGGGCTTCACCTCAGCGCAGGTGGTGGCGAGCCAGGCGTGGTTCGGCTGCCTCTTCTTCGCCCTCGCCACGCTCGCAGGGCACGCACTCGGGCACCGCTGGCAGCGCGTGGGCTGGAAGCTCGCCCTCAAGCTCATGGGCCTGGGAGCCCTCACCTGCCTCACCTCAATCCTCTACTGCTACGCCATGAGCGTGCTGCCCGCCCCGGTGGCACTCACGCTCCTCTTCCAGTTCACGTGGCTGGGGCTCGTGTGGCAGACCGTCATGACGCGCCGGCCGCCGAGGCTCCTCCAAGTGGCCTCCGCCCTGGTCATCGTCTTCGGAACGGTGTTCGCCAGCGGCGTCTACAAGACCGGCATCACCGGGTACGACCCCGTGGCCCTGCTCTGCGCGCTGGGGGCGGCCGTGTCCTGCTCCCTCTTTGTCACCCTCTCCGGCAAGGTCGAGGCCCCCTGCTCGTCCGAGCAGCGTGGCGTCATCGTGTGCGCGGGCTCCGTGGTCATGTCGCTCACGGTGTGCCCGGACTACGTTGTCTCGGGCGTTCTCGCCCAGGGCATCCTGCCCTTTGCCGTCATCGCCGGCTTCTTTGGCATGCTCTGCCCGGTCTTGCTCTTCGGCATGGGCTCTCCGCACCTGCCCGCGGGTCTCTCCACTGTCATGGCCGCCGCGGAACTCCCCGCCGGCCTGCTCATCGCCATGATCGTCCTCGGCGAGCCGCTCGGCGTCGTCGAGTGGCTGGGCGTTGCCATCATCCTCGCCGGCGTGTGCCTGGCACAGGTCCCCTCCCTGCTTGGAGGCCGGGAGGCACGTCGCGCCGCCGCAGGACAAGCCATCAGCTAGTCACCCCTTCACGGGCGGCCCGCGCGCATCAGGGAAAGGGCCACGGGCCCGGCGCGTGAGGTCGCAAGGACGTTATAAAGCGTCCCCGCAGAGGTGGGGGCGCCAGAGAGAAGGAGGCACCATGCCATTTCCAAAAGGGTTCCTTTGGGGAGGAGCCACCGCTGCTAACCAATGCGAGGGAGGTTATGACGAGGGCGGCCGCGGTCTTGCCAATGTCGACGTCATCCCACACGGGTCGGAGCGCAACGACGTAAGTCGCGGCCTGAGGCGCATGCTCGACTTTGAGCCCGGGTACTACTACCCGGCCCAGACGGGCATCGACTTCTACCACCACTACCGCGAGGACATAGCCCTCTTCGCGGAGATGGGCTTTAAGGTCTTTCGCCTCTCCATCGCCTGGAGCCGCATCTTCCCCAATGGCGACGAGGAGGAGCCCAACGAGGCCGGGCTCGCCTTCTACGAGGACGTGTTCCGCTGCTGCCGCGAGCACAGGATCGAGCCCCTCGTGACCATCACGCACTTCGACTGCCCCATCCACCTCGTCAAGAAGTACGGCGCCTGGCGAAACCGCGCCCTCATCGAGCTCTACAAGCGGCTGGTGAAGGTGCTCTTCAACCGCTACCGCGGCCTCGTGCATTGGTGGATCACGTTCAACGAGATGAACATGATCTTGCACCGTCCCTTCATGGGTGCCGGCATCGTCCTCGAGCCCGGGGAGAATGCCCGCGAGGCCGAGTACCGCGCCGCGCACAACGAGCTCGTGGCGAGCGCCTGGGCCACCAAGATCGCCCACGAGGTCGACCCGGAGAACAAGGTTGGCTGCATGCTCGCCGCGGGAAGCTACTACCCCTACTCCTGTCGTCCCGAGGACGTCCGTGCAGCGCAGGTCAAGAACCAGGAGGACCTCTTCTTCGTGGACGTGCAGGCACGCGGGCACTACCCCGGCTACGCGCTCAAGATGCTCGAGCGCGAGGGCATCGACGTGGGTATGACCGCCGAGGACGAGCGCATCCTTGCGGAGAACACCGTCGACTTCATCTCGTTTAGCTACTACTCCTCGCGCTGTACCGCGGGCGACCCCGATTCCGTGGGCGGCGTCGCCGAGGGCAACGCCTTCGCCGGCGTAGAGAACCCCTACGTGCGCACGAGCGACTGGGGCTGGGTCATCGACCCGCTGGGGTTCCGCATCACGATCAACGACCTCTGGGACCGCTACCAGAAGCCGCTCTTTGTGGTGGAGAACGGCCTCGGCGCCTATGACGAGGTGCTTCCCGACGGCACGATCGAGGATGACTACCGCATCGCCTACCTGCGCGAGCACATCGAGGCCATGCGCGACGCTATCGAGCAGGACGGCGTCGAGATGCTCGGCTACACCACCTGGGGGCCGATCGACCTCGTGAGCGCGGGCTCCGGCGAGATGGAGAAGCGCTACGGCTTCATCTACGTGGACCGCGACAACCTGGGCAACGGCACGCTCGAGCGCAGGCGCAAGAAGAGCTTCTACTGGTATCAACAGGCCATCGCCACCAACGGAGGCGACCTGGGCTAACCACCCGGGCAATATCACTAAGGAGAAAATAATGGCAGAAAAATACGACGACCTGGCCAGATCCATACTCGAGAACGTAGGCGGCGCCGAGAACGTCGCCAGCGTCGCGCACTGCATCACGCGCGTGCGCTTCAAACTCAAGGACGAGTCCCGCGCCAACACGGCCAAGATCGAGGCCCTCAAGGGCGTCATCCAGGTCATCCAGGCCAACGGCCAGTACCAGGTGGTCGTGGGCAACATCGTCGAGGACGTCTACGACGCGGTCCTGGAGGCCGGCAACTTCTCGGGCGGCGCAAGCGCCGACGACGAGCCCCAGGGCGATAAGACCGTTGCCTCCGCCATCATCGACCTCATCTCTGGCATCTTCCAGCCCATCCTGGGACCGCTTGCCGCCGCAGGCATCATGAAGGGACTGCTTGCCCTCATCACCTACTTCGTCCCGGACTTTGCAAACGACGGCCTCTACACGCTGCTCTACACCGTGGCTGACGGCTTCTTCTACTTCCTTCCCGTCGCCCTGGCGTTCAGTGCCGCGCGCAAGTTCCGCATGAACGAGTTCACCGGTGTGGCAATCGGCGTGGCGCTCCTCTACCCGACGATGGTCGCCCTGACCTCGGGCGAGGCGCTCGGCAGCATCGACCTCGGCGTGGCCGGCACGTTCTCGTGGTACGCCACCGCCCTCGGGATCCCCATCATCATGCCCGTGTCCGGCTACGTGAGCTCGGTGATCCCCGTCCTTCTCATGGTGTGGTTCGGCTCTATCCTTGAGCGCTGGCTCAAGAGCTGGATGCCGGCTGCGCTCAAGATGTTCCTTGTCCCGCTCGCCACGATGACGGTCTCCATCGTCTTGGGCTACCTCATCATCGGCCCGGTGGCCACCCTCATCACCAACCTGCTGAGCGCGGCATTCTCGTTCATCTTCCAGCTCCCCGTGGTTGGTTCCGTCCTGGGCAGCGCCCTGGTTGGCGGACTGTGGATGTGCCTCGTCATCTTTGGCTTCCACTGGAGCCTCATCCCCATCTCCATCATGAATCTGAACACCCTCGGCCACGACAGCGTGCTCGCCGCCACCATCGGCCACGGGTTCGCGCTCGGAGCGGTCATCTTTGCCATGTACCTCAGAAACAAGGACGAGCGCTTCCGCGGCATCGCCCTTCCCGCGATGATCTCCGCCTTCTTCTTCGGCGTCACCGAGCCGGGCATCTACGGCATCGCCCTCCCCAACAAGCGCGCGTTCGTCGTGGCATGCCTGAGCTCCGCCGTGGGCGGCGCCATCGTGGGAATGACTGGCGCTCTCATGTACATCTCGGGCGGCCTCGGCGTCTTCAACCTGCTCAACTTTATCGACGGGACCCCTGGTGGCGCCGGGATCTCCCACATGATCTTCGCGATCATCGCCTCGCTCGTCTCTGCCGTCCTGGCCTTTGTTATCGAGTTCATCACCTACCGGCCCAACGACGATGAGGAAGGCACCCGCTAGCCTGCGCCCTCCTCAATCAGCTCTATGTAATTGAGGGGCAGTTGAGGTGGGTGAGGGCCGAGGGCGATCAAGGTGGCCGCCCTCGGCCCGGGACAACCTGCCAGAAGGCGTTTAGCTTTCTCGGGCGGCGCTGAAATGAACTGCGCCCCGATACTTGGACGGGTCAATTAGCGGCCTATGCCGCACATGGGGACTGATTTCGGAACTCCTCCGGGGTCAGTCCCTTTTGCTTAACCCGCCTCCTCTTGTTCCAGTGAACGGTATAGGCTTCGAGGTCCCGCTTGAACTCCTCGAAGCTCCGCCACGTTCGGCTCCTGTAGAATTCGTCCTTCAGGCGCCCGGGCAGCAGCTCCGTCGCATGAGCTTGCCCTCGCACGCCGCCGGCCCCGGCCGGGTCCGGGCACCCTTCGGCCTCCCGCTGGCCTTCGGCGCGCCCGCACCCCCTGTCGCAAAGCTCTGCTGCAAGAGTCCTCAGCGTGGCGTCGTGCCTGACTCTCCCGTCCATAAAGAAGCCCCCATTTCTAATGTTCAAGAAATGAGGGGCGGTTCAATTTCGGGACGGGGATTAAATAATCATTCGGAGCAAATCTATTTTTATCCCCGTGCCAGAAAAATCATCGGGCGTGGTCTGGGGCAAACAGTCTAGTTGCGCTTGAGGTGGACGACGGTTTCGCAGTGGAAGGTTTGCGGGAACAGATCGACCGGCGTGATCTTGACGGGGGAGAAGGTACCTTCCTCGACAAAGCGCTTAAGGTCGCGTGCCAGGGTGGCGGGGTCGCAGCTCACGTAGGCGACATCGCGAGCGCTCGTGCTGGCGATAAGGTCGATCGCCTCGGGGGCGAGGCCTGCGCGCGGCGGGTCGACCACCAAGACGTCGGCATCCTGGTCGGGGAACTCGCGCACCGCGTCTCCGCCAATGACGTCGACGTTATCAAGCTTGTTGATTTCCAGGTTACGGCGCAGGTCGCGCACGGCCGGGCCGTAGGCCTCGACGGCGGCGACGAAGTCGCAGCGGCGGGCGAGCGGCAGGGTAAAGGTTCCGGCGCCGCAGTACAGGTCCACGGCAAGCTCGTCTTCTTGCGGGTCGAGCGCTTCCATGACAAGCTCGATCAAAATCTCAGCACCCTTGGTGTTGACTTGGAAAAAAGACGGGGCAGACAAGCGCATCTGACCCTCGGCGATATTCTCGGTCCATGAGCCCTCTCCGGCGAGCATTTCGACCTTGGAGACACGGCGGGCCTTCTTTTCGCCCTTGCTCATCACACGCACGATGCTCGTGGGATGAGCGGCGACCGCCAGCACGCGGGAGACTTGCGAGCGCGGAAAAGAGCCCGTGGGCGTCCAGAGTGCAACCTCGAGCGCCTTGGTGCGGCGCGATGCGCGAATGCCCACGCGTTCGAGCCCTAAGTCATGGCTGCCGCTTAGATAGTTGAGTGCGCCGACGACCGATTTGAGCGCCTTGGGAAAACGTTTATCGAACAGCGGGCACGCATCGACGGTCACGATTTTGCTGGGGTCGACACCGTGCATGCCAAGGCGCACGCGACCGTTGACGACGGTCGGTTCGAGCTCGATTTTATTGCGGTAGCCCCAGTCGTCCTTGGTGTGGCAGATGGGCTGCACCAACTCATCGACCTGCTCAGGAGCGAACTTGCCGATGCGCTCGAGCGTGGAGCGCAGGTTTTGCTCCTTGGCGGCGAGCTGTGCCGTGCGTGAGAGATTGCCCCACGAGCAGCCGCCGCAGATGCCCACGTAGGGGCAGGGGGGCTGAATGCGATCGGGGCTCGGCTCCAGAATCTCGGTGGTGCGGGCGCGCATGAACGACTTGCCGTCCTGTACGACCTCGGCCTCGACGGTGTCGCCTGCCACGGCACCCTGCACAAAGACGGCTTTGCCGTTGTCGGCGTGCGCCAGCCCGTCGGCGCCGTAGGTCATCGATTCTATAGTGAGCTTCATATCCCTGCCTGTCATTCGTGTTGTTGCTCGCACCATGGTAGCAGGGAAAAGCGCCCCGCATCCGAGGCTTTCCTCAAATGCGGGGCGCTTCTACAAACTGCTTCTACAAACGACTATTTCGTCTTGCCGGTAATGAGCGTCTTAAGACCCAGGCCGATCAGGCCCAGGCCCATGCGCACACGACCGGGGCGATGGCGCTCGATGGCCTTGGTCTTGCCGGCGGGCTTATCGCGACGGGCGCTCGTCTCGGGTGCGGGCTTAGCTGCCTGCGGCTCGGGCTGAGGTGCAGGTGCGGGCTCGGGCTCAATGACGGTCGCCTGGACCTTCTGAACCTCGGGTGTGGCCGGCTGCGGCTTAGGAGCAGGGGCGGGCTTTGCCTCAATGACGGACTCGGGCGCGGCCTCGGCGTTGCGGTAGGCACGCTCCAGCAGGGCTTCCTGCGAGTTGAAGGGTTTCTCACCCTCTGCGCGCTCCACGGGGACCCAGGTGCCGTCGCTCGTGAGGCTGCGGGCCTTCACGTTGTCGCGCAGCTGCATGCTCATGTACTCGTGCACCAGGGCGCGGCAGGTGGGGTCGAGCACGGGGAAGGCGATCTCCACGCGGTGCTCGGTGTTGCGTGTCATCATGTCGGCCGAGCTCAGATAGATCATGTCCGAGTCCACGCCAAAGGCGTAAACGCGCGCATGCTCCAAAAAGCGTCCGACGATAGAACGGACATGCACGTTCTCGGTCTTGCCAGGAACGCCCGGCTTGAGGCACGAGATGCCGCGGATGATCATGTCCACGCGGACTCCTGCGCACGATGCCTCGGCGATCTTGTCGATGACCTCGCGGTCGGTGAGCGAGTTGAGTTTAAAGAACACGCGGGCGGGCTCGCCGGCGAGGGCGCGCTGGATCTCGCGGTCAAGCCCGCGCATGATGAGCGGTTTCAGTCCGACGGGCGCCACACCCAGGAAGCGGTAATCGCCGCGCAGGTTGCCCAGCGACAGGTTGCGGAAGAACAGGTTGGCGTCCTCGCCGATGCCGGGGTGAGCGGTCATGAGCATAAAGTCGCTGTAGAGTTTGGCCGTCTTCTCGTTAAAGTTGCCGGTGCCCAGCAGCGTCAGGCGCGTTAGCGCCATGCCCTCGCGATAGGTGAGCTGGCAGATCTTGGAGTGGCACTTAAAGCCCTCGGAGCCGTAGATGACGGTGCAGCCGGCCTCTTCCAGGCGCTCGGCCCACTCGATGTTGTTCTGCTCGTCAAAGCGCGCGCGGAGCTCCATGAGCACCGTGACCTCTTTGCCGTTCTCGGCGGCATCGATCAGTGACTCGCACAGGCGGCTCTGCTTGGCCACGCGGTAGAGCGTGATGCGCAGTGAGATGCACTCGGGGTCGTAGGCGGCCTCGTGCACCAGATCCAGGAAGGGGTTCATGGCCTCATAGGGATAAAAGAGCAGCTTGTCGTGCTGAAGTACCTGCTCGCGGATGGAGCGGGTCATATCGATGGTGGGGTTGGGCTGCGGCTTAAACGGTGTAAAGAGCAGCTCGTTGCGCAGGTGCTCGGGAATCTTGCCCTCAATGCCAAAGACGTAGCCTAGGTCGAGCGGGATATCGCAGGTAAAGACAGAGCGGCGCGAAAGCTCGAGCGCCTTGCGGATGGTCTTGAGCGTCGCCTTCTCGAGCGACCCCGAGACCGCGAGCACCACCGGCTGCAGGCGCAAGCGTTTCTTGAGGATGCGCTTCATGTGCTGACGGTAATCCTCTTCCTCCTCGACGCCCTCGCCGTCCGGGTCGATGTCGGCGTTGCGGGTGACGCGGATGAGCGCGCGGTCGAGCGGCTTATAGGAGCCAAAGCAGCTGTCCAGGCAGGCGAGGATGACGTCCTCGAGCAAGATGTAGGAGTAGGTGCCGGTGGGCGAGGGGATCTCGACCACGCGGTTCATCGAGGTGGGAATCTCGATAAGGCCCAGCAGACTCTCCTCGTCGGTGACGCCGTCCAGGCCGCAGGCCAGGTAGAGTGCGCCGTTGCGCAGGTTGGGGAAGGGGTGGCGCGGGTCAATCACCAGCGGTGAGATGACCGGCGACACGTAGGCCTGGAAGTAACGGGTTACAAAGGTGCGCTCCTCGGGCGTAAGCGAATCGATGCGGGCGCGGTGAACGCCCAGGGTGTCGAGCTTGCCCTCGATGCTCTTAAAGATGGACTCCCATCGGGTAAGGAGCCCGGGCATTTCGGCCATGACAGCATCGACTTGTTCGGAGGCGGTCATATTGCTCTTGTTGTCGACAGGCTGTTTTTTGAGCTCTGCCAGATCGGACAGGCCGCCCACGCGCACCATGAGAAACTCATCGAGGTTAGACTCGAAAATCGACACGAACTTTAGCCGCTCGAACAGCGGAACGGTCTCGTCGAAGGCTTCGTCAAGCACACGGTTGTCAAAGCGCAGCCAGCTGAGCTCTCGGTTCTGCGTGTACGAGAGGTCGCGCGGCGGCTTACGCAGCTTTGCAGCGGCTTGCTTTTTTTCGATTTTGCTCGGCATATGCATCTGTCCGTTCAGTCCCCGTGGGGGACGGTTGCCTAACACTATTCACTATTGTCTCAATTTAGTCGACCTATGGCACGGACGTATCGCGTGAACGGTATCTTTACCTACTTCTTACGCTGACAAGCCATAGAGCTGACGCCCTTCGCGTTGTGAAAAACGGTCTATATCCTCACTCAACTGGTGAGTATGTGTGAATAAGAATGATAGGTAGCTGAATATCATCGAATACAGACAGAAACACGAACAAGCGTCATTTATATACATAAAACCGTTTTAGATATGCAATTCTTAATCGAAAGATTGGAGTTGTAATTGCGAATGATTTTTAGGAAAAAAGAGCATTTACCTTAGAAAAGCTACTTTAGAACGCCGAAGTGCATTATGGGGGAATCATATTCGATATACCGTTCATCGAACTTTGTTGACCGTTCGGGGGCGAGGTGGAATTGCGGGTGGAATTTGGATATAACTAGAGCTGTCAGCAAGCAGCGCCCGTTACGGAAGGGCGCTGATAGATTCGGCCGAGAGGCCCGAAAGAAAGGTAGGAGGCCATGACGAAAGGTCTGCACGTGCCTTCCGAGATCGGCAAGCTCAGGAAGGTCTGCCTGCACCGTCCCGGCGACGAGCTCCTCAACCTGCCGCCCGACGAGCTCGAGCGACTCCTGTTCGACGACGTCCCGTTCCTTGAGGTCGCGCAGCAGGAGCACGACACCTTCGCCCAGATCCTGAGGGACCAGGGCGTGGAGGTGCTCTACCTCGAGAACCTCGTCGCAGAGGTGTTCGACCAGGTCCCCGGCGCCCGCGCCGAGTTCACCGACCAGTACATCGCCGAGGCGGGCATCCGCGGCCAGCAGATGCCGCAGATCGTCCGCGAGAAGCTGGACTCCATCGAGGACAACCTCGAGTTCGTCAAGAAGACCATGGCCGGCATGACCAAGGCCGAGATCGACATGCCCCTCACGGCGTCCACGACCCTCGACTCCCTGGTCAACTCCGAGTCCGAGTCCGACCTGATCATCGACCCGATGCCCAACCTCTACTTCACCCGCGACCCGTTCGCGGTCGTCGGCGAGGGCGTCAACCTCAACCGCATGTACTCGGTCACCCGCAACCGCGAGACCCTGTACGGCAAGTACGTCTTCAAGTACCACCCCGACTACAAGGACGTCTCCCTGTACTTCCGCCGCGACTGCCAGTTCCACACCGAGGGCGGCGACGTGCTGAACATCAACGAGAAGACCCTCGCCGTCGGCATCTCCCAGCGCACCCAGGCCGCCGCGATCGACGTCATGGCCCAGAACATCTTCTGGAACTCCGACTCCAAGGTCGAGCGCATCCTGGCCTTCGACATCCCCGTCTCGCGCGCCTTCATGCACCTCGACACGGTCTTCACCCAGATCGACGTCGATAAGTTCACGATCCACCCCGCCATCATGGGCACCCTGCGCGTCTACGAGCTGACCGCCGGCAAGAACCCGGGCGACGTGAACATCCGCCTGATCGAGGACACCCTCGAGCACGTCCTGGAGGACGCCACCGGCGTCGACCAGGTCAAGCTGATCCCCTGCGGCGGCGGCGACCCGATCGCGGCCTCCCGCGAGCAGTGGAACGACGGCTCCAACACCCTGTGCGTCGAGCCCGGCAAGATCTGCGTCTACGCCCGCAACACCGTCACCAACGACGTGCTGTACAAGGAGGGCCTGGACCTTCTCGTCGTGCCCTCCGCCGAGCTCTCCCGCGGCCGTGGCGGCCCGCGCTGCATGAGCATGCCCTTCTGGCGCGAGGACCTCTAAGGTTTTCAAAGACCCGTACAGGTCTTACTACAAACATCTAGCTGCCATTAGATGTCTCCCATTGGGGCGGTGCGGATCTTTCGCACCGCCCCATTCATGTTTAATGACGCTAAATGAAGATCAGATAAGGTGGCCATGGATATCAAGACAATCGGTGTTGAGGAATGGCTCAACGTTTGGGAGAAGAGTGCTACCTGGGATATCGCTCAGTCGACGATCTCGTCGCTGACCATGGGCGAGCTTCGCGCACTGGACGAGCAGGACGGCGCCACGTTCTACGAGCGCCTGGATCGCGAGAAGATGAACTACGGCTGGATCGAGGGATCGCCGGAATTTAAGGCCGAGGTCGCCAAGCTGTATCGTCGCGATGTCAATCCCGATCACATTCTGCAGACCAATGGCTGCACGGGCGCCAACCTCAACGCCATCATGGCCGTTGTGGAGCCCGGCGATCACGTGATTGCCGAGTGGCCTACCTATGCGCCGCTCTACGAGATTCCGCGTACGCTGGGTGCCGAGGTCGAGTATTGGGAGCTCCGCGAGGAGCTCGGCTGGAAGCCCGATATCGATGAGCTCAAGCGCTTGGTGCGCCCCAACACCAAGCCCATCTGCATCAATAACGCATCGAACCCCATCGGTACGGTGCTCGATGCCGATATGCTCGGGCAGATTGCCGAGATTGCCCGTTCGGTGGGCGCCTACGTGCTGTGCGACGAGGTGTATCTGCCGCTCGGGAACACCGAGTCCTTTATGTCGATGGCCGACGTGTACGAGAAGGCCATTGTCACCAACTCGGTGTCCAAGACCTATTCGACGCCTGCGGCCCGCGTGGGCTGGGTCGTGGCCAACGAAGAGGTGTCCAACCGCATCCGCACCTATCGTGACTACACCATGATCTGCGGCGGCGTGTTAACGACGCCCTGGCGACCTACGTGCTCGAGCACAAGGACAAGATTCTCGAGCGCAACCGTAAGATCGTGTTTGGCAACCGCGATATCGCGCAGGCTTGGATCGATACGCAGCATCGCGTTTCCTGGACGGCCCCGCAGGGAATATCCACCTCGTTTATCCAGCTGGATATTCCCGAGGATGACGAGGAATTCTGTAAGCGCCTGTTGGCCGAGAGGGGAGTGCTGCTGGTCCCCGGCAGCCGCTTTGAGCTTCCCTGCGGCGCACGCCTGGGCTACTGCGCGAGCGAAGACGTTCTTCGCGAGGGCCTGAGGCTTTTGGGCGAGGCACTGGCGGAGTTCGATCGCTAGGATTCCGACGATTTTCGAGGGCCTTATCCAAATTGGCCGAAGATAATCGAAAACGGACCCGTTTCCCTAGGGGAAGCGGGTTCGTTTTTCTATACCGAGAAGTCAAGTTGTTACAAATGGGGCCGTAAAGCGAGCCGGTATCCGCTGGGCCTTATACTGAACTTCCGGTGAACGGTACCAAGCGTCTGGTAAACGGTAATATGCATACCAGAAATGAATAGGACAAACTTTTTTCTGAATAAAAATGAAAATGGTTGAGACGCGGTATGAATCGCTAATTCTATTCATAGCTTTATTAGAAATATGCAATTTGAGGGTGGTTCAATAAAGTTAAGTTCCATTTGCTATTTGGTTTGAAAAAGCATTTAAGCACGTAAATAAACTTTATTAAATCAAAGTGTGCCATGCGTGAAGTATATGTGTATGCCGTTCACCCCCTATAAAAAACCGTTCGGGGGCAAGGTGGAAGTATGGGCTGATTTTGGATATAAATATGTCGTCAGCAATAACGCCTCACACGGAGGGGCGCTAACGAATCGGCCCTGACAAGGGCCCGAAAGAAAGGTAGGAGGCCATGACGAAAGGTCTGCACGTGCCTTCCGAGATCGGCAAGCTCAGGAAGGTCTGCCTGCACCGTCCCGGCGACGAGCTCCTCAACCTGCCGCCCGACGAGCTCGAGCGACTCCTGTTCGACGACGTCCCGTTCCTTGAGGTCGCGCAGCAGGAGCACGACACCTTCGCCCAGATCCTGAGGGACCAGGGCGTGGAGGTGCTCTACCTCGAGAACCTCGTCGCAGAGGTGTTCGACCAGGTCCCCGGCGCCCGCGCCGAGTTCACCGACCAGTACATCGCCGAGGCGGGCATCCGCGGCCAGCAGATGCCGCAGATCGTCCGCGAGAAGCTGGACTCCATCGAGGACAACCTCGAGTTCGTCAAGAAGACCATGGCCGGCATGACCAAGGCCGAGATCGACATGCCCCTCACGGCGTCCACGACCCTCGACTCCCTGGTCAACTCCGAGTCCGAGTCCGACCTGATCATCGACCCGATGCCCAACCTCTACTTCACCCGCGACCCGTTCGCGGTCGTCGGCGAGGGCGTCAACCTCAACCGCATGTACTCGGTCACCCGCAACCGCGAGACCCTGTACGGCAAGTACGTCTTCAAGTACCACCCCGACTACAAGGACGTCTCCCTGTACTTCCGCCGCGACTGCCAGTTCCACACCGAGGGCGGCGACGTGCTGAACATCAACGAGAAGACCCTCGCCGTCGGCATCTCCCAGCGCACCCAGGCCGCCGCGATCGACGTCATGGCCCAGAACATCTTCTGGAACTCCGACTCCAAGGTCGAGCGCATCCTGGCCTTCGACATCCCCGTCTCGCGCGCCTTCATGCACCTCGACACGGTCTTCACCCAGATCGACGTCGATAAGTTCACGATCCACCCCGCCATCATGGGCACCCTGCGCGTCTACGAGCTGACCGCCGGCAAGAACCCGGGCGACGTGAACATCCGCCTGATCGAGGACACCCTCGAGCACGTCCTGGAGGACGCCACCGGCGTCGACCAGGTCAAGCTGATCCCCTGCGGCGGCGGCGACCCGATCGCGGCCTCCCGCGAGCAGTGGAACGACGGCTCCAACACCCTGTGCGTCGAGCCCGGCAAGATCTGCGTCTACGCCCGCAACACCGTCACCAACGACGTGCTGTACAAGGAGGGCCTGGACCTTCTCGTCGTGCCCTCCGCCGAGCTCTCCCGCGGCCGTGGCGGCCCGCGCTGCATGAGCATGCCCTTCTGGCGCGAGGACCTCTAAGTCTTTCCGTTTCCGGTGCGGTCCCCCTACAACCGCACCGGTTTCGCCCGTCAAACGGGCAACACTAATACTTACGTAATTCATTTCTTCGAAAGGAAACGAACCATGGGTGTTAACCTCTCCGGCCGTAGCTTCCTCAAGCTCCTCGACCTCACCACCGAGGAGATCGAGTACCTGCTCAAGCTCTCCAAGAACTTCAAGGACATGAAGCGCGCTGGCGTTCCGCACCGTTATCTCGAGGGCAAGAACATCGTTCTGCTCTTCCAGAAGACCTCCACTCGTACCCGCTGCGCCTTCGAGGTTGGCGGCATGGATCTGGGCATGGGCGTCACCTACCTCGATCCGGGTTCGTCGCAGATGGGCAAGAAGGAGTCCATCGAGGACACCGCCCGCGTTCTCGGCCGCATGTATGACGGCATTGAGTTCCGTGGCTTTGCCCAGGACGACGTCGAGGAGCTTGCCGCTAAGTCCGGCGTGCCCGTGTGGAACGGTCTGACCACCGAGTGGCACCCCACCCAGATGCTCGCCGACATCCTGACCGTCCAGGAGAACTTCAACTACGACATCAAGGGCAAGACCCTCGTCTTCATGGGCGACTGCAAGAACAACGTCGCTCGCTCCCTCATGGTCGTCTGCTCCAAGCTCGGCATGAACTTCGTGGCCTGCGGCCCCGAGGAGTGCATGCCCGCTGACGACGTCATCGAGGCCTGCAAGCCCATCGCTGAGGCTAACGGCTGCACCATCAAGCTGACCACCGACGTCAAGGACGGCGTCACCGGTGCCGACGTTCTCTACACCGACGTGTGGGTCTCCATGGGCGAGCCCGACGAGGTCTGGGCCGAGCGCATCGCTCAGCTCACTCCGTATCGCGTTACCTCCGAGGTCATGGCTATGGCCAACCCGGGTGCCATCTTCCTGCACTGCCTGCCCAGCTTCCACGACACCAACACCACGATTGGCGCCGAGAAGTGCGAGCAGTTCGGCATCACCGAGCAGGAGGTCACCGACGAGGTCTTCGAGAGCCCCGCTTCCAAGGTCTTCGACGAGGCCGAGAACCGCATGCACACCATCAAGGCTGTCATGTACGCTACGCTCAAGTAAGAGCATCTAGCATCTCGCTCGGGGTGCATTGCTGCGCACCCCGAGCGCTTTTGTCTGGTAAAAATCTCGCACTGAGCGACATGCACGGCACGGAAGAGCCGCTTAGGGCGAGATCAGTAAATGATTTATGAAGGGGGGATGAGAACTATGACTGAGACCGCTAAGAAAAAGCGCGGTATGCCTTCATCGTTCACCATTCTTCTTGCTCTGCTGGCAATCGTCGCGGTTGTTACCGTTATCGTCTCCGGTACGTCCGGTGGCGCGGTTACCGCTGCCCGCTTGAGCGATTTCTGCACCGCCCCGGTCAAGGGCTTCGCTGACGCTCTGCCCGTCTGCCTCTTCGTTATGATCCTCGGCGGCTTCCTCGGCATGATGACCGAGACCGGCGCCCTGGACAACGGCATTGCTGTTCTGGTGCAGAAGCTTAAGGGCAATGAGATCATGCTCATTCCCGTGCTGATGTTCATCTTCTCCCTCGGTGGTACCACCTATGGTATGTGCGAGGAGACCGTTCCCTTCTACGCCCTGCTCGCCGCCACCATGATGGCTGCTGGCTTCGATCCCATGGTCGGCGCTGCCACCGTCCTGCTCGGCGCTGGCTGCGGCTGCCTCGGCTCCACGGTTAACCCGTTTGCCGTCGGTGCTGCCGTTGACGCTCTGACTGGCGTTGGCATTGAGGTCAACCAGTCCATCATCATCGGCCTCGGTGCCGTCCTGTGGATTGTTACCACTGTTATGTCCATCCTCTTCGTCATGAGCTATGCCAAGAAGGTCAAGGCTGACAAGGGTTCCACCATCCTTTCGATGCAGGAGCTCAAGGACGCCGAAGAGGCTCACGGCAAGGCTGCTTCCGAGGTTCACAAGGAGGTCAAGCTCACCGGTCGTCAGAAGGGTGTTCTGATCGCCTTTGCCTTCACCTTCGTCGTCATGATCGTCGGCTTCATCCCGCTGGCCGACCTTAACGAGGGCGTCGCCAACTTCTTCGATGCTGGCGCTGTCTATGACGCTGACGGTAACGCCATCGTTCAGGGCTGGTCTGCCCTGATTACCGGCCTGCCCATTGGTCAGTGGTACTTCGACGAGGCTTCCACCTGGTTCTTCCTCATGGCTGTCCTGATCGGTATCATCGGTGGCCTCTCCGAGAAGCAGATCGTCAACACCTTCATCACCGGCGCTGCCGACATGATGTCCGTTGTCCTCGTCATCGCTCTTGCCCGTGGTATCTCCGTCCTCATGGCTAGCACCGGCCTCGACGTCTACGTCCTCGACGCTGCCGCCAATGCTCTGGCTGGCCTGTCCGGCGTGATCTTCGCTCCCATGAGCTTCCTGGTCTACTTTGGCCTGTCCTTCCTGATCCCCTCGACCTCCGGTATGGCTACTGTCTCCATGCCCATCATGGGACCGCTGGCTGTTAAGCTCGGCTTCTCGCCCGAGGTCATGGTCATGATCTTCTCCGCCGCCATCGGCGTCGTGAATCTGTTCACCCCGACCTCTGGTGCCATCATGGGCGGTCTCGCTCTGGCTAAGATCGAGTGGACGACCTGGCTCAAGTTTGCTCTTAAGCTCATCGTCGCTCTCTCCGTCGTCTGCGCCATCATCCTGACCATCGCTTGCGTGATGATCTAAGTACCCCCTGGGTACCCCACGGAAACCATGACGATCCTATAACGGATCACCTGGTCATCGTCTGTCCGGTGGGGTAACCCCACCGGTAGACTCCTACCTTTGGCCCCCTCCCGTTCCGTGCGCGGGAGGGGGCGCTCTTGTGTTCCGGCGTTTTACCAAACGCCGGAACCACTCGACGCTGCGAGCCCGCCAGAGCGGCAATCTGACGTTCAATCGTCGGGCATGGCCAAAAGGCCTATGCCCTCCTCTTTCACGTCACCTTGCTCGCTATGGCGGGCTTTCGCTGACTTATGCTCCACCTGCGGCGCTGCCATTGTTGGTGCAGGGGGCTGCTTGCTCGCACTGTTGCCCGTTCACTGTTCGTTCTCTGCCCGCGACGTTTCTGCTGTTGGTACAAAGGGATCAGGTTACTTTGCGCCAAAAGGGGCAGTTGCGGTGGAATAGTTCCCGTTTGGCCGTCTTGAGGGGTTAAACAGGAGCTATTTCACCGCAACTTATCGATGGCGTGTTTGGTTGGTGCCTGTTGATGACCTGGGCATCGGGGAGGGTCTGCTCCGTTATAATCGCCTAGAACATTAAATGGAAACGGGACGGGAGCCATACATGCGCCAGGGTTTCGACAACGCGAAGTATATCGAGCTGCAGGCTGCTCACATTAAGGAGCGCATCTCGCAGTTTGGCGGCAAGCTGTATTTGGAGTTTGGCGGCAAGCTGTTCGATGACTATCATGCCAGCCGCGTGCTACCGGGTTTTGAGCCGGACAGCAAGTTCCGCATGCTCAAAAGCATCGCCGACGATGTCGAGGTTATCATCGCGATCAACGCGAACCACATCGAGAAAAACAAGGCTCGTGGTGACCTTGGCATTACCTATGACGAGGATGTGCTGCGCCTGGTTGACCTGTTCCGCGGCAACGGCTTTGCTGTCGCGGCCGTGGTCATCACCCAGTACGCTGGACAGCCCGCTGCCGATGTGTTCCGCAACCGCCTGAACGCGCTCGGTATTCCCGCCAAGCTGCACTATCCCATCGAGGGGTATCCGCACGATGTCGATCTGATCGTGTCCGACGACGGCTATGGCAAGAACGAGTTTGTCGAGACCACCCGACCGCTCGTTGTCGTGACGGCGCCCGGCCCTGGCTCGGGCAAGCTCGCCACTTGCCTGTCTCAGCTCTATCACGAGCACAAGCATGGCACGGCCGCCGGCTATGCCAAATTCGAGACCTTCCCGGTTTGGAATCTGCCCCTTACGCATCCGGTCAATATTGCCTACGAGGCCGCCACGGCAGACCTCGATGACGCCAACATCATCGACTCCTTCCACCTGGAGGCCTACAACAAGACCACGGTCAACTACAACCGCGACGTCGAGGCCTTCCCGGTAGTCCGTGCCCTGATGGAAAAGATCCTGGGCAAGAGCCCCTACCAGAGCCCTACGGACATGGGCGTCAATATGGTCGGTTTTGCCATCACCGATGACGATGCCTGCCGCGACGCTTCCAAGATGGAGATCGTCCGCCGCTACTTTACCGCGGTCGAAAATGTGCGCCGTACCGGCGTGGGCGATGAGCAAGTCGACCGTCTCAAGATTATTATGAAGAAAGCCGGCATCGATAAGAACTACTCACCGGCGCGCTCGGCGGCCCTCACCAGGGAGCAGCTGACGGGTGGTCCCGTGGGTGCCATGGTCATGCCCGATGGCTCCGTGGTGACCGGTAAGACCTCCACGCGCCTGGGCGCCGCAAGTTCGCTCATTATGAACGCCCTCAAGCATGTCTCGGGCGTCGACCTTGAGCTCGAGGTCATTAGCGATGAGGCGATCGAGCCCATCAGCAAGCTCAAGACGCATTTCCTGGGCAGCAAAAACCCGCGCCTCCACACCGACGAGACGCTTATGGCGCTGTCGATCACCTCGGCCACGAGTGAGACGGCCGCTCGCGTCCTTTCGGGCCTGGAGCAGCTGCGCGGTTGCGATGCCTTCTTTAGCGTGATTATCTCGCCGACGGACGAGACGGTACTGCGCAAGTTGGGCATCAACGTGTGCTGCGAGCCCAAGTTTGAGCGCCGCGGTTTCTTCCATCGCTAAGTTTGAAGCACCGCGGTAATTGCATTGCATTTTGGCAGTATCGGGTTAGCGCCCGGTACGGCTTTTTGATCAATAAAGCGTCTATTTCGGCGAAAAATAGCTGTTTACCTGCCTAGAAACAATTTGAGCGGTATACAATAACCGTAACTGTTTCATCCTTAGCGGGATGCCGCATGATGGATATTACCTGCCATCGTGAGGTGTGTCGGTCGCGCACGGCGCGTTAGATGCTCGTGCTCGGTTTGAGGAGGCTGCTATGGCGGGCAAGGGTCGTGCGAGTGTCAACGATATGAAGCGTGTCGAGGTGCTGGTGTTGATGGAGATCGACCAGCAAACCGAAGACAATGGCGGGCCGTATGGTTTCTCGCGCAAAACGCTTGCCGAGCGCGTGGGGGTTTCGCCGTATCGTGCCCGCGCCGCAATCGATCGCTTGGATTCCGAAGGTATGATTGATGTCGTCTCGCGTTATAGCGACGACGGCGGTCAGCTTGCAAATGGCATTTGCCTCACCGAACGTGGTGAGTGGTATCTTGAGGGCGTCCGTACCGGCATGCTCGTTCAAGAAATGCTTGAGGACGAGGTTGCTGATCGATAGCAGCATGTAACCCTTGCCATAGTGACGCCGCCTGGGAAACCGGGCGGCGTTTTGTTTCAAGATTGAGAAATGCAATCGCACGCGAGAAAAATTGCGGACGGTCCGCGGCGCGAGTATTACAATGAAGACCCGTAAGATGTGGATAAACAACTTCTACGGGAAGCGCAGGTAACTCAATATGACCAAGCATGTGTTCGTAACCGGTGGCGTGGTTTCGTCCCTGGGCAAGGGTATCACCGCGGCCTCGCTGGGCCGTCTGCTCAAGTCGCGTGGCTACAAAGTAACGATGCAGAAGGCCGACCCGTATCTGAACGTCGACCCCGGTACCATGAGCCCGTTCCAGCATGGTGAGGTCTTTGTAACCGAGGATGGTTACGAGTCCGACCTGGACCTGGGTCATTACGAGCGCTTTATTGATGAGAACCTGACCCGCGATTCCAACTTTACGACCGGTGCCATCTACAAAAGCCTAATCGCCCGCGAGCGTCGCGGCGACTTTTTGGGCGGTACCGTGCAGGTGATTCCTCACGTCACCAATGCCATTAAGGACAAGTTTCGCCGCATCGAGGAGCAGACCGGCTCCGATGTAGTCATCACCGAGCTGGGCGGCACGATCGGCGACATCGAGTCCCAACCGTTTGTCGAGGCCATCCGTCAGTACCGCAAGGAGGCCGGCTCCGAGAACGTCTGCTACATCCACGTGTCGCTCGTTCCCTATATTGCCGCCGCCCACGAGGTCAAGACCAAGCCCACGCAGCATTCCGTCAAGGAGCTCCGCAGCTTTGGCATCCAGCCCGATATCATCGTGCTGCGCTCCGACCACCATATCGATGACGCTATCCGCGGAAAGATCGCAAGCTTCTGCGACGTCGACACCGATTGCGTCTTTACCAATGAGGACTGCGCGAGCATCTACGACGTGCCGCAGCTGCTTGCCGAGCAGGACTTTGACCTGCGTATTTGCGAGCGCCTGGGCCTGGACCCGCGTGAGCGCGACATGAGCGAGTGGAATGAGTTCCTGCGTAAGCAGAACCATGCCAACCATCACGCCGATAAGGTTAAGATTGCCGTCGTGGGTAAGTACACGCAGCTGCCCGATGCGTACCTGTCGGTTATCGAGGCCCTGCACCATGCGGGCGTCTTCTACGATCGCCATGTGGACGTCCAGCTGGTCGACGGCGAGAGCCTCGACGAGCAGAATGTCTCCGAGGTTCTGGGCGACGCCTCGGGCATCCTGGTCCCCGGCGGCTTTGGCAAGCGCGCCCTGGAGGGCAAGATCCTCGCGGCCGAGTTTGCCCGTGAGCACAAGATTCCGTATCTGGGCATTTGCCTGGGTATGCAGGTCGCCGTGTGCGAGTTCGCCCGCAACGTCGTCGGCCTTGCCGGCGCCAGCTCCTCTGAGTTCGATCCGGACGGCCCGTTTAGCGTCATCGATCTGATGAGCTCGCAGGAGGACGTGACCGAGAAGGGCGGCACCATGCGCCTGGGCGCCTATCCGTGCAAGCTCGCCGCCGATACCCTTGCTCGCGAGGCATATGGCGAGGATCTCGTCTACGAGCGTCACCGTCACCGCTTTGAGTTTAACAACGCCTTCCGCGACCAGCTCGAGGACGCCGGCTTGGTTATCTCTGGCCTCTCACCCGACGAGCGCCTGGTCGAGATGGTCGAGCTGCCGCGCGACGTGCATCCGTGGTATGTGGCAACCCAGGCTCACCCCGAGTTCAAGAGCCGTCCGACCAACCCGCAGCCGCTGTTCCGAGAGTTCGTGCGTGCCTCGATCGGTCAGCACGAGGGTGTCGATCGCCTGCAGGTGACGCCCATGAACCTCGCTACGGACTAAGGGTGCCGGCGAACAAGGAACATACCGAAGCTACTCCCTCGTCGCTCGCCGTGGCGGCGGGGGAGTATCTCGATTATCTCGCGGTCGAGCGGGGTTTGGCGCGCAACACGATTGCGGCCTATCGTCGTGACCTGACGACGTACTGCGCCTATTTGGAGCGGGCGGGCATCATGTCTTTTGATGAGGTGACTCGTCAGGTCGTGGAGGGCTTTGTCGCCGACCGTCGCGATGGGGGCTATTCCGATGCCTCGGTGGAGCGTGCGCTTGCGGCCGTGAAGGGCCTGCATGCCTTTTTGGTGCGCGATGGGGCCGTGGCCCAAAATCCAACGGCGGCGTTGCGCCTGTCTAAAAAGGCTGAGCGTTTGCCGGAGTATCTATCGGTGGAGGATGTCTCGGCGCTACTCGATCAAGACTTCCCCGAGGGCGAGATGGGCCTGCGCGACCATGCCATCTTGGAAGTGCTCTACGGATGCGGCTTGCGTGTGAGCGAGTTGGTGGGGCTCGATGTGGGCGATATCCATATCGACGATGGCTTTGTGCTTGTTCGCGGTAAGGGCTCAAAGGAACGCCTGTCCCCGTTGGTGGGAAGCGCGGCGCGAGCTTTGACGCTCTATGTAACTGAGGGGCGTTCTCGCTTGGCGGCCCATGCCCGCGGAACCGAGACCTCGGCGGTCTTTTTAAATAAGAACGGCCGCCGTCTGTCGCGCCAGGCCGTGCATGCGATATGCGAGCGGTATGGGCGCCAGGTGGGGCTGGTGGGGCTCCATCCCCATACCTTGCGCCACTCCTTTGCCACCCACATGCTCGCGGGCGGTGCCGACCTGCGTGTGCTGCAGGAGATTTTGGGCCATGCCGATATTTCGACCACGCAGGTCTACACGCATGTCGACCGCACGCAACTGACCGAGGTCTATCTGGCGGCGCATCCGCTGGCACATCGCTAGCAACCTCGCTGACCTGCATATTTATAAATATTAAGGGGGACGGGCCCCAGATTGTCGCGACGCACTTTTGCGCGCATGGGCAATCTGGGGCCCGTCTCATTTTTCGCCAGACACCGACGCAGTGGTGGGCCGTGTGCGCCGTGGGTGGGGGAGTTTGGGGGCGATGTGAACGGCGTGTAAAGGGACGTAAAAATCGCCTCAAGGTCAACTTGAAGGTTGAGGTTCGCGGGCGTGGTTCTACAGGTGGCATCCCGTCTTTGCTGCAAACACAACATATTGTGTTTTCGAACATATGCTCGGGGGTGTTTTACAGCATATTGGGTGTGGAGTGATGGGGCGGGGTGGGGGAAGGGGTGGGGAAAGGTGTTGAAAAATGGGGCGGTTCCCCATATTATTGATGACGTCGACAGGCGGGGTGGTTCCCCGCGTACGTGCCATCTGAGTAACCGAGGGGAGGGCGCACATGGGAATGACTGGTGCATACGAGCGCAATCTCGATGCAAAAGGTCGTCTGTCCCTGCCTGCACCCCTTCGTGAGGAGCTTGGAGAGCACGTTCGCGTGTTTAAAGCCCTGGATGTCGATGCTCTGTACGTGTTCTCTGCCGAGGCCTTCGATAAGTGGGTCGAAGGACTCTTCGCGGGTCGTGAGGGCCACGAGGGTTTTAACCCACGTGACATCAACGACCAGAAGCTCATGAGGGCGATCAACAAGCGCACCACGTCGATGGATGTGGACAGCGCGGGTCGTATCGGTCTTTCTGAGTCTCTCCGCAAGCAGGCGAACCTCGACCGCGAGGTCACGGTTGTGGGCAACTACGACCACCTTGAGGTTTGGGACCGCGCTACGGCCGATGAGGACGATGATGACGAGGCCCTGCTGGACCTCTTCTTCTCGTAAGGGCAAGGCACGAGTAACGGATGGAGCGTGGGATCTTGACACAAGAATATCGGCATGAACCTGTCATGCTCGGCGAAGTGCTTGAGTCGCTGCAGCTAAAGAGCGGCTCCGTCGTCTGCGACTGCACCCTTGGCGGTGCCGGCCATTCGGTAAAGATGGCCGCGCAGGTGGGGGAGACCGGCCTTTTGCTCGGCGTCGATCAGGACGACATGGCCCTCGAGGCCGCTGGCGCCCGTCTGGACCGCGAGGTTCCCGGCGTTCCGCACCAGCTGCTGAAGGGCAACTTCGGCGACTTGGACGAGCTGCTTTGCTCGGCCGAGGTGCCCGGGGTCGATGGCTTCCTGTTCGATTTGGGTGTTTCGTCACCGCAACTCGATATCCCTGGCAGGGGCTTTTCGTATAACGAGGACGCCCCATTGGACATGCGGATGGATCCGGGTAATAACACCTTAAACGCAGCTGAGGTCATCAACACCTATAACGAACACGACCTCGCCCGGATTCTACGCGTCTACGGCGAAGAGAAGTTCGCCTCGCAGATCGCGCGCGAGATCGTGCGTCGCCGCGAGCAAGAACCGATCGAAACCACCGGCCAATTTGTCGAGATCATCAAGGCGGGTATCCCGGCTGCCGCTCGTCGGCATGGCGGACACCCGGCCAAGAAAAGTTTCCAGGCCATTCGCATCGAGGTCAATCACGAACTCGATGTGCTCGAGCGAGGGCTTGATGCCGCCACCAGGTGGCTCAACCCGGGCGGGCGTATCTGCGTCATCTCGTATCACTCGCTCGAGGACCGTATCGTAAAGAACCACTTTAAGGAGATGAGCCAGGGGTGCACGTGTCCGCCGGAGATTCCGGTATGCGTGTGCGGCAACGTGCCGATACTCAAGGTCATCACTCGCAAACCCCTGGTTGCCCAGCCTGATGAGGTTGAGCGCAACCCTCGGGCGAGATCAGCCAAAATCCGCGTGGCGCAGCGTCTGTAGGCGCGACCGCGCGATATTGGACCTCCCGCTCGCACCATAAACGAAGCTTAAACACACTACCAACGTACTCGGGATGGGAGGCGGCATATCATGGGCTACAACACCTCAAACGCAGCACTCGCCTATGATATGAACGCCATGCCCGCCTATCGTGAGACACCGCAGGCTCCCGTTGCTCCCCGCGAGCAGCGCACGCCGCGCTTTGATGTCTACACGGGCGCGGGCCGTCAGGCAAACCAGGCAGTAAGCCCGGTTTTCATGAGCGTTCTTAAAACGTTTTGCATCATTGCGGCCATCTTCATGACGATCGGTGTCGCCCGTGTGGCGCTCGCCGGCGTTACGGCTCAGGTGCTCAACAGCAACGCCGCGCTTACCAACACGCTCGAAAAGGCGACCGATGAGAGCTCCGACCTGGAGGTCATGCACTCGGTCTATGGCGCCGACACGCGCATTCGCGACCTTGCGGGTGCTTATGGCATGGTGGAGCCCAGCGAGAGCGTTACACTTGACTTTTCGCAGGATGCAGCCGCGGGCGCCAACGCGACCGCGACCGCTCAGTAGCAAGACGGTAGCTGAGTATGACAAATGACTATCGCCGCGGCTCCGATGGTGGCCGCGGTTCTGGACGTCCCTCGTCGCGGGGACGTTCTGGTTATCAAGGAACGGGTCGGCAATCTTACAACGCCGGGCGGTCCCGTGGCAACGACCCGGCGTCGCGACTTCGCGGCTCGGGCGGCCCTCAAGTGCATAACACCAGGTCGCGCAAGAGCTCGTCGACCGAATGGCTCACAGGCACGCCGCTGCCTCGCCGCAAAGCCGTTATGGGATTCATTGGGCTTGGCTTGGGCTTGGGCGTCTTTCGCCTTGCCGACTATCAAATTGTCGAAGCCGATAAACTGCGCGAGCGTGCCGATGCGCGTCGCCTGCTTGCGCAGACCCTCTATGCCAAACGTGGCGCCATCTACGACCGCAACGGTAACGTGCTGGCGTCGTCGGTCGAATGTCGCAACATCGCCGTGAACCCGCAGCTTGTCGAGGACGTTGACAAGACGGTGTCGGCGCTGGTCAAGGCAACTGGAATCGATAAAAAGACCTGCCGCAAGCTCGTCGAGTCCGATGGAACCTGGGTGTATATCAAGCGCCAGGTGGACGAAGACGATGCTGTGGTGCTGGAGAAGAAGAACCTGCCCGGCGTGCTTTTTGAGCAGGCCATGAAGCGCGTATATCCATACGGCAATCTGGCATCGCAGGTGCTGGGTGTAGTGAATGTAGACAACGACGGCTTGACTGGTCTCGAAAAGCAATACAACAAGCTTCTGACTGGCACGAACGGTTCTCTCGTACGCGAGCGCGCGAGGGACGGCAGCTATATCGCGGGCGGTGCCTATAAAAAGGTGGCTGCGGTCGACGGCGTTGATATCGTGACGACGCTCGATGTCAATATCCAGCGTGCGGCTGAGGACGCTCTGGCAGAGGCTGTCGAGAAGACAAAGGCCAAGAACGGCTCGGCTTTGGTCACCGACCCCACGACCGGCGAAATTCTCGCCGCCTGCTCGTATCCGACCTACGACCAGACCGATTTGGAAAACGCCAAGACCGAGGATATGAACCTGCGCCTGGTTACCGACGCCTACGAGCCCGGCTCGGTCTTTAAGACACTCGTGGCGGGCGCCGGCTTCGACTTGGGCGTCGTGCGATCGAGTACGTCGTTTGAGGTGCCGGCGAGCATCAAGGTGGGCGACGATACCGTCACCGATGCCGACAAGCGCGACTATGCCATGACCATGGATGTGCGCGAGATGATGCGCCGTTCGTCCAACGTGGGCTTTGTCCTGGTGGGGCGCAAGATCGGTGCCGACGACTTTGCCGCCTATGTGGACAAGTGGGGCATCGGTCACAGCTCGGGTGTCGATTTTCCGGGCGAGAGCCTGGGCATCGTCAAGGAGCGTGACCAGTATGACGGCGCCACGCTGGGCTCGATGAGCTTTGGACAGGCGCTGTCTGTCTCGCCGATTGAGATCGCACGTGCCGTGGGCGGCATCGCCAACGGCGGCGTGATGATGACCCCGCACTTCTATAAGTCCAGCAAAGGCGACGAGAAGGACTGGGGCGAAGGTGAGCGCGCGATTTCGGAGGACGCTGCCGCCCAGGTGACATCGTGCATGCAGACGGTCGTGTCCGAAGGCACGGGCGTTGGCGGTGCGGTCGATGGCTATGACGTGGCGGGCAAGACCGGTACGGCCGAGCGTGCTGACGAGAACGGTGGTTACCTCAAGGAGAACTACATGTCGTCCTTTATGGGCTTTGCGCCGGCACAATCGCCCAAGGTGCTGTGCTATATCACACTCGATGGAACGCCGAGCGGCTCGGATGCCGCCGCGGTGCCATTCCAGTCCATTATGGCCAACGCACTCGACGTGCTGGGTATCCCGCGCACGAAGTAGGGGGTTACAATCTTTGGGGCGTGGTTTGTTGTCCCATATGAGGGGTGTTCACATGCCCTGCACCACGCATGCGCGGCGCTGGGATACAATACGCCGATAGCATTATTAGGTTTACAGGGGAGCTGCAATGATAGAGATCGCCGTCAACAACCTCGTGGCCGCAACAGGGGCCCGAACCGTGACGGGAGAAGTCGATCGGGTATGCCGCGGGTGCGTTATCGACTCGCGCCAGGTCGAGGAAGGGACGATTTTCGTCGCCTTTCCCGGTGAAAACGTCGACGGCAATGATTTTGCTTCCCGTGCCGTCCAGTCGGGTGCCGGCGCCGTCGTGATGACGCGTGAGCCCGAGGCCGAGTTGGTCTCGCTGGCGCAGGACAAGGGCTGTGCCATCCTGCTGACCGATGATCCCGAGGAGTTTCTGCTGCGTTTGGCGCACGCGTATCGCCTGGAGCTTGGCTGCCTGGTCGTCGGCATTACCGGTTCGATTGGCAAGACGACGACCAAGGACGTGCTCGCCGCCGTGCTCGCCAAGCGTTATCGCGTCTGGGCCACGAAGGGCAATTTCAACAACTTGATCGGCATGCCGCTCACGGTGCTTTCCGCTCCGGCCGATACCGAGGTTCTGGTGCTCGAGATGGGCATGAACCATTTTCATGAGATTGAGCGCCTGTCCCAGTCTGCCAACCCCAATCTTGCCATCGTGAGCAAGATCGGAACCTCCCACATCGGTATCCTGGGCAGCCGCGAGAACATCGCCCACGCTAAGGCCGAGATTGTCCAGGGCATGTGCGCCGCCGGCGACTTCTCGCCGTTGCTGGTTTTGGGCGGCGAGGACGACTTTACGCCGTTCATTCGCGATACGTTCGCCCAGCCTGCTGGTATCGATGTGATGCTGGCCGGCGTCTCGGATGACGATGAGGTTCGTGCCCGCGACATTCGTGTTGATGACGAGGGTCGTCCGGTCTTTACGCTCGATTTTGGCCAGGGCGAGACGATCGATACCATGCTTGCCATCCCCGGCGTGCAGTCCGTTCCTAATGCCGTTAAGGCTGCCGCGGTTGCCTATCGCCTGGGCGTGACGCCCGAGCAGATCGATGCTGCCTTTAGGGGCCTCACGATCACCGGTCACCGCCAGGAGATCAAGCGCGCCAAGAGCGGTGCCCGCGTCATCGACGATTCCTATAACGCCAGCGCCGAATCCATGGCTGCTGGTCTCGATCTACTGTGCTCGCTTTCGTGCAGGGGGTCTCGCATGGCGATCCTGGGCGAGATGGGCGAGATGGGCGATGAGGCTCCTCGCATGCATGAGCTCGTGGGCGCCTATGCCGCCGCCAAGAAGCTCGACATGCTGGCGTGCGTGGGCGGTGAGCTGGCCCAGCTTATGGCCGATGCCGCACGCATGATGGGCATGGACGAGGACCGCATCCAGGTGTTCTCCGATTATCAGCAGGTGCTCGACCGCATGGGCGGCGCGCTTGAAAAACATGATGTTGTACTGGTCAAGGGTTCCCGCTTTGTTGAGCTCGACCGCTTTGTGGAAGGTGCGTGCTAGCCCATGTTCGGCAATCCCTCGTATCCAACGTATCAGGCTTTTTTGGGGCTTGGCATCGCCGCTGCCATTGCGCTGCTGCTCATGCCGTGGTGGATCAAGCTGCTCAAGGTCGAGGGTATCGGCCAGCAGGTTCGTGCCGACGGCCCCAAGCGTCATTTGGTTAAGCAGGGAACGCCCACCATGGGTGGCGTTGTCATCCTCATCGCGATCTCGCTGACCTGCCTGCTGATGGGCAAGCTCACCACCGAGCTCGTGCTCGTGCTGCTCGCCACGCTGGCGACCGGCGTGCTGGGTCTGATCGACGACCTGACCTCCGTTACGCATGGGCGCTCGCTCGGTCTGACGCCTCATGCCAAGATGATCGGCCTAACCATTATCTGTGTCACCTTTACGGTGCTTGCCGTCAACTGGTGCGGCGTCGCCCCCGAGATTCGTTTTCCCGGTGGGTTGACGATCGACCTTGGCGTGCTTTCGACCACCATCTGCGGCTATTCGTTCCCGTGGCTCTACATTGTCTTTTGCTGGCTGATGATCGCCGGTCTTTCTAATGCCGTGAACCTGACCGATGGCCTTGACGGTCTTGCTGGTGGCACCTCCATGATCGCCATGCTCGCCATGGCTGCCATGGCGTTTTTGCACGGAGACGTGAACCTGTCCATCTTCTGCACCGCGTGTGCCGGTGCCTGCTTGGGCTTTCTGTGGTTCAACTGCTATCCGGCGAGCATCTTTATGGGCGATACCGGCTCGCTTGCCCTGGGCGCCGCGTTTGCCTGCACGTCCATCATGACCAACACCGAGGTCGTCTCCCTTATCATCGGCGGCCTGTTTATCGTTGAGACCCTTTCGGTCATGATTCAGGTTGTCTACTTCCACTTTACGCACAAGCGCGTCTTCCTTATGGCGCCCATCCATCATCATTTCGAAAAGAAGGGTTGGGCCGAGACCAAGGTCGTCATCCGTTTTTGGATTATCGCTGCGGCCTTTGGTGCCGTTGGCCTTGCTTTGTTCTTCCAGTTGGGATAGTGGTCTTTCATGCCTCTTGCTGATGTCTTTAGCCTGCTCGTTTTGGGTCAGGGCAAATCCGGTCTCGATGTCGCCCGCTGGGCGCTGGCACATCCCGAGCGCGTAAGTGCCGTTACCGTGTATGGCGGCGGCACCTCTGAGCCCAATGACGCCACGCGAGCGCTCGAGGCTGCTGGTGCGTCGTTTGTCTATGGCACCGAACAGGTCGAAGGCGCCTATGACGTATGCGTGACGTGCCCGGGCATCTCGGAGTTCTCGGGCTTCTTTAAGGCCGGGCGCGAGCATGCCGCCCAGATTATGGGTGAGCCCGAGTTTGCCTATCGCCTGTCGCCCGATAACTGGATTGCCATCACGGGCACCAACGGCAAGACGACCACCACGTCGCTGACTGATTATCTGCTCAAGGCTGCCGGCGAGGCCAGCGTAGCTGTCGGCAACATCGGCGAGCCGCCGGTCAACGAGATTGACGGCCGAGCCCGCAACGAGTGGTTTGTGGCTGAGCTCTCGAGCTATCAGATTGCTACGACCACCGAGCTCCACCCCCGCGTGGCGGTGCTGCTCAACATCACTCCCGACCACTTGGGCTGGCATAAGAGCCATAAGAACTACGCGCTTGCCAAGGTCAAACTGTTTGACAATATGGTCGATGACGATCTGGCGGTTGTCGACGTCGAAGACGCCGGCATTCACGAGTTCGATGAGTACATCTACACGCCGGGTCGTCGCATCTGCAGAGTCGCTTTTGACGAGCCCGAGGGCGAGGATGCCGCCTTTGTGCGCGACGGCAAGATGGTCGTGCGCCTGAAGGGCGTCGAGACCCCGCTCATCGCTGCATCCGAGCTCAAGATCTCGGGCCATCACAATGTTATCAATGCCCTGTGCGCTGCCACGGCTGCCCTGGCAGTCGGTGCCGATGTCGATGGCGTCTGCCGCGGTCTGGCCTCGTTCCAGCCGCTCGAGCACCGCGTGGAGCCGTGTGGCGAGATTGACGGCGTGCGCTACGTCAACGATTCCAAGGCGACCAACACCGATGCGGTCGAGAAGGCGCTGACGGCATTTCCCGATGACGATGTGATCTTGCTGCTCGGCGGCCACGATAAGGGCACGCCGCTCACGGACTTCGCGCGCGTCGTTATGGATAACGTACGCTCGGTCGTCTGCTTTGGCGATGCACGCGAGCGCTTCACCGCCGCTATGGACGAGGCCGATGTCGATGGCGATGTGGATATCGCCCAGGCGGATGACCTACGCGACGCCGTGGACGTCGCCCGTTCGCTGTCGAGCCGTGGCGACGTGATCTTACTTTCTCCTGCCTGCTCTTCGTTCGATGAGTTCTCGGGCTATGAGGAGCGCGGCCGCGTGTTTAAGGACTATGTGGCGCAGCTTGCCGCTGCGGCGAAATCGCAAATGGAATAGGGGTTGCCGGTGAGAGAGGAGAGCCCCCGACAAGGTATGAGGAGGCCCGACTCGGACCGTGCTTCCTCGCGGCGCAGCACACCGCGTTCCGGTCGCGGCGGGCAGACGTTTAGCGAACGCTATATTGCCGGCGTTCCCGCCCGTATCATGCGCCCCCGTCTGATATTCATGGCCTGCCTGTTTACCTTGGTGTGCTTTGGCCTGCTGATGGTGTACTCGGCGTCTTCGGTCGAGGCGCTGCACGAGAATGGCTCGGCGACGTTTTTTCTGTTTCGACAGGCCTCGTTTGCCGGAGTTGGCGTGCTGGCTATGGTTGCCATCGTGCGCATCTTGCCGGACAGTTGGTTTGGGGAAGACGTGCTCAGGATCTTCCTTATCGGCATGATAGGACTACTGCTTCTGGTGTTCTTGGTGGGTAGCGGCAGCCGTGGCGCCACGCGCTGGCTCAACATCGCCGGCATCCAGTTCCAGCCTTCCGAGTTTTTAAAGCCATTTGCCATCGCGTATTCGGCCATCATGCTTGATCGCTTCTTTTCGCCCGGTGGCAACATCAACGAATTCCTTCGCAAGATGGGCATCTACCTGGGCATTTCGCTCTTTCTGATCTTTATCCAGCCCGATTTCGGTACTGTCCTGATCATCCTGTTGACCCTCATGTGCATGGCGTTGTTTGCGGGTCTCGACCCCAGATTTATCATCGGCGTGCTAATCTTCGGCATTCTCGTGATCGTGATTGCGCTTGTCGCAGAGCCGTACCGTATGGTGCGTATTCAGGTTGCCTTGAACCCTTGGGCCGACGAGTATGGTGACGGCTATCAGGCCACGCTTGCCATCATGGCCTTTGCCTCGGGCGGTCTGTTCGGCCGCGGCATCGGCAACTCAACCATGAAGTACTCGTATCTGCCCGAGGCGCACAATGACTACATCCTGGCCATCATTGGCGAGGAAGTCGGTTTTGTCGGAACCGTGCTGTTCTTCTTGGTGTTTGCGATGCTGATCTACTCGGCGTTTCGCATTGCCGAGCAGGCGACCGATCGTCGGGGCGCGCTTATGGCGTCTGGCTCCGCGGTCATTCTCGCGGTACAGTTTTTGATTAACGCGCTGGGCATCCTCAACGTGTTTCCCATGACGGGCAAACCGTTGCCGTTTATTAGCTACGGCGGTTCGTCGATTATTGTGTCGCTTATGCTTGCCGGGTTGATCCTGCGCGTTTCGTACGAGAGCGCCCGCCGCGATGAGTATGACCGCCGCCGTGAGAGCTTTGCCGTTATGGATGAGAGTACCGCCGGCGTGCCCCATGTGCGCGGTGAACGACCTTCGCGTAGTGGCTTTACCGTTCTGGATGGTTCTGCATCCGAGCCGGCAGCTCGTCCACGCCCGCGAACGGCTCCGCAAGGTCGTCCGCAGCTCCCCAGCTCTCGCAACGCGGGCGGCGGATATAATCGAATCGATTTGAACTCGGACCCGTCGGCGCGTCTGCGCACCGACGACCAGGGACCGCGTGTACGAAGGGACTACCATGACCGATAAGATGACCGTTGCTATTGCAGCCGGCGGCACGGCAGGGCACATCAACCCCGCGCTTGCCTTGGCCGAAGAGCTGCGTGACCGTGGCCACCACGTTGTGTTCGTGGGCCAGTCGCGCAAGCTCGAGGGTCGTCTGGTCCCCGAGGCTGGGTTTGATTTTGTGCCCATTACGGTCACGGGCTTCGACCGCTCCCGTCCTTGGACGGCGTTGACCTCGCTGTGGCGTGTCAACAAGGCCAAGCGTGCGCTCGCCAGTCATTTCTCAAAGGTTGGCAAGCCCGATGCCGCCATCGGTTTTGGTGCCTATGTCGAGGTTCCGCTGCTGGGGTGGTGCAAGGGCGCGGGCGTTCCGTATCTGCTGCATGAGCAGAACTCTGTTCCGGGCCTGGCCAACAAGATGATGAGCTCCCATGCCGCCCGCGTGTGCATCTCGGTGCCGGCAGCGCGCTCGGTCTTTGAGCGCGAAGGTGACCCTGACCATGTGCTCATGACCGGCAACCCCGTACGTCGCTCGGTAATCGAGGGCGATCGCGCTCGCGGCCGCAAGGCACTTAGCGTTCCCGAGGACGCTACGCTGTTGCTCGTCTTTGGCGGTTCACTTGGCGCCCAGCACCTCAACGAGCGCGTGGTTTCGCTCAAAAACGAGCTGCTTTCGCGCAAGAACCTCTATGTGTTGCATTCGACGGGTGCCGACGGCTTTGAGGAGACCGAGCGCGCTTTGGCGCTGACGCCCGAGGAAGCGAAGCGTTACCGCGTTCAGCCTTACATCGACAACATGGGCGATATGCTGGCTGCTGCCGATTTGGCGCTCTCGCGTTCGGGCGCATCGAGCGTGGCCGAGATCGCTGCGCTCGCCGTGCCCTCGGTGCTCGTGCCGTATCCGCATGCGACGGCCGACCACCAAACCACCAATGCTCGTTATCTGGTCGACGCCGGGGCCGGCGTGCTCTGCGCCGATGCCGATATCGACGGTTCTGCCTTTGCCGATGAGCTGCTGCACCTGGTCGATGACGCGGCGGCGCGCGACGCCATGCGTCAGGCGGCGCGTGGTCTGGCTCAGGATAGAGCCGCCGCTCTTCTGGCGGATGCGGTAGAGGGTTTGCGTTAGTTAGACGGGATATCTTCGGTCGCCCTCGCGCTGATGCGGTAGGTGCGGTACAGTTAACGGGTTACAGGCAGTGTTTACGCAAGGAGTACACGAGCACATGGCTGATTCCCAGACTGCAACCTCCGCGCCCGAGTTTAAGAGCGCCCACTTTATCGGTATCGGCGGCGCCGGCATGAGCGGCATCGCCCTCGTTCTGCACGAGCGCGGTTATGCCGTTACCGGCTCCGACCTTAAGACGTCACGTTATATCCGCCAGCTTACCCGCGCTGGTGTGAAGGTGCATGTGGGCCATGAGGCCGCCACGATCGACGAGGTCAAGCCCGACGTGGTCGTTGTCTCCACCGCTATTCCGGAGTCCAACCCTGAACTCGTGCGCGCTCGCGAGCTTGGTATTCCCGTGTGGCCCCGTGCCAAGATGCTCTCTGCTTTGGGCCACGGCTACACCACCGTCGCTGTTGCCGGCACGCATGGCAAGACCACCACGTCTTCGATGTGTGCCACCATGCTCGACCGCATGGGTCTGGATCCGAGCTTCCTGATCGGTGGCATCGTCGAGGGCTATGACACGAACGGCAAGAACGGCTCGGGCGACTACTTTGTCGCCGAGGCCGACGAGTCCGACAGCTCCTTCCTGTTCCTGAACCCCAACGTAGTCATTGTGACCAACGTCGAGGCCGACCACCTCGATCACTACTCGGGTATCGAGGAGATCGAGGCAACTTTCGCCAAATTCATGAGCCTGGTGGGCGAGGACGGCACCGTCATCGTCTGCGGTGAGGACCCGCATCTGGTCGAGCTCGCCAAGTCGACGGGCCGCCACGTGCTTTCCTACGGCTTTGCCGAGAGCAACGACATCGTCTGCATGCACCCGGATGTCAAGGGCATCCAGAGTGACTTTATCGTTCGCTTTGAGGACGGCACTGAGCGCGCTGTGGAGATCAAGAGCAATCCCGGTCGCCACAACATGCTCAACGCCACGGCGGTGCTCACCGTCGCCCATGTCCTGGGCCTTGACATCGACGCCGCCGCCAAGGCGCTCTCGAGCTTTGAGGGCGTCCGCCGTCGCTTTACCCACGTGGGCGATATCGATGGCATCACCGTGGTCGATGATTACGGCCATCACCCCACCGAGATCAAGGCGACGCTTGCTGCCGCTTCGTCGCTGGGTTACAAGCACGTCGACGTCGTGTTCCAGCCGCACCGCTATTCGCGCCTGCAGGCCCTGTGCGACGACTTTGCCGATGCATTTGCCAATGCCGATAAACTGCTGCTGATTGATGTGTTCTCGGCTGGCGAGATGCCCATTCCGGGTGTCACCTCTAAGATGCTCGCCGATACCGTGCGCGCCAAGCATCCTGGCAAGGAGGTCGTGTACTGCTCCAGCCGTCTTGAGCTCAATCAGGAGCTCGAGCAGATGGTGGGCGAGGGCGACCTGCTGCTCACCATGGGTGCCGGCGACGTTACGACCGTCGGTCCCGAGTTCATTGAGTATCTGACTGCCAAGAAAGACGCTTAAGTCTAATGGGTCTGTTTAACGCCGTCATGGCGCTCTCGGGCATGATCGACACGGATGTGATCGAGGACGAGCGCCTTGCGCGTCATACGAGCTATCGTATCGGCGGCAAGGCCGACCTCTTTGTGACGTGCCATAGCTATCATGCCCTCCGCCGCGCCGTGGCGGTGCTCGATCGCGAGCAGGTGCCGTGGGTCATCATCGGCAAGGGCTCCAATCTGCTGGTTGCCGATGGCGGTTATCGCGGTGCCGTCATTTCGCTCGGACGTGAGTTCCAGCGCACGGTTGTTGCCGATGACGGTTGTACGCTGACGGTCGGTGCGGGCGTGATGTTTGCGCGCCTGGTCAACGATGCCCTGTCGCGTAGCCTCTCGGGCCTTGAGTTTGCCGTTGGCATTCCTGGTTCGGTCGGCGGTGCGATATCTATGAATGCCGGCACGCGGACCGAGTGGATTGGCTCGCTGGTTGAGGATGTCGTAACGTTTGACCCGGCATCCGGTATCAAGCATTATGCGGGGTCCGAGATCACTTGGGGCTACCGCGAATGTGGCCTTCCCCGCAATGAGATCATCCTCGAGTGCGTGCTCAAGCTTAAACCGGCGCCCAAGGCCGACATTCGCGAGCGCATGGAGCGGTACCTGACGAGGCGCAAGCGTACGCAGCCCATGGGTCGCGCATCCTGCGGGTCTGTCTTTCGCAACCCGCCCGATGCGAGTGTGGGCAAGCTTATCGAGGATTGTGGATTAAAGGGTTTTTCGATTGGCGGCGCGGAAGTTTCGCCCGTTCACGCTAATTTTATCGTTAATAACGGAACTGCCTCGGCCGATGACGTTGCCGCGGTTATCAGACATGTGCACGGAAAGGTGAGGGAGGCGTATGGCATCGAGCTCAGACCGGAAGTTAAATTCCTCGGCTTCTAGAGCATCGAAACCCACCTTCCGCCGCGCCGGAGGGCGTTCCGGCGCGCCTGCCAAACCTCAACGCAATACCGTCGCGCACTCTAAGTCTGTCGGGCATGCTCGACAGACCAGTCGACCGGTCGTCGGCTCGCAGCTCGGTAATCGTCCGACCGCAAAAAAGTCCTCGCGTCCCTCGGTGACGTCAAAGCCTGTTATGGGCGCCAAGCCTGCCCGTCCCATAGCAACTCCCAAGCCCTCGACGGGGACTAAGGCGGCGCGTCCAGGTCGCACGCTGGGCGCATCGAAACCGCGCTCGCTGACATCGGTGCCGGCTACCGCTAAGAAGCCTTCGAGTAAAAAAGGTTTCAACCCGTTATCTTCACTTGGAGCGATGGCAAATAAAACATCAGACGCCGCTTCTGTCGTTACAGGCAAAGGCAAAATCGTGGGCGGCGTTCTGGCCGTCTTGGCCGTGCTCGTCGTCGTTGCCATCGTGGTGATCAACTCTGGACTGTTTACTGCCACTGATATTCAGATTCAAGGCAGCGAGCATGTGACGAAGCACGATGCTATCCAGCTGATCGACTTGCCCGAGGGAACGTCGCTTTTTAACGTCGATCCCGACCAGATTACCGAGGATCTCAAGCAGAACCCGTGGGTCTCGGGCGTGGATGTCCAGCGCCAGTTTCCCCATACGCTTATCATCACGCCGACGGAGCGTAAAGTTATCGCCATTGCATATATCAGCTCCGACGACCTTGCCTGGGCTATCGGAGACGATGACACCTGGATCGCCCCGCTGTCGACGTCGGTCGAAGTGGACGACCAGGGCAACGTCATCACGACAGGGCAGGGCTCAAATACCTTGACCGGAATCGATGCCGCGCTGGCGCTCGCCAAGCATTATGGCGCGGTGTTGTTGACTGATGTCTCGGCGGATGTCGCTCCGGTTTCCGGCCAGGCGGTGAACTCCAAAGCCGTTAAGGCCGGCCTGGATTATGTGCGTGGTTTTTCGAGCGAGTTCTTGGGACAAGTCAAGGATATTTCCACGCCTTCGGTCGAAGCCATCTCGGCAAACCTCAATAACGGCATTGAGGTGTCGCTGGGCGATTCGGACGATATCGCCAAGAAGGAACGCGTAGTCACCAAGTTGCTTTCGCAGGTAGAGGGCGTAACGTATATCAATGTGCGCTCTCCGGGCAACTACACATTTAGGAATGCTCCGACCTCGTAGCGCTGGTTGATGCTTTGTTGAGGGGCCATACCACGCCGTTTATCTGGTTTGTTTGGTTTTCACGGTCAATTATTTGACTGATACGTTCATAATGTGCAAACATAATACGGTTTACCTTTGCATTTACTTTCAACCTGAAGGTTAATGTGCGCAGGGGTCGACCCATGCTATGGCTATAACCTTTGTTCGGAGGACCGACATGCACGAGACAGAGATCAACAACTACCTTGCCGTCATTAAGGTGGTCGGCGTCGGCGGCGGCGGTACCAACGCGGTCAATCGAATGATCGAAGAGGGCATCCGCGGCGTCGAGTTTGTTGCCATCAACACCGATGCTCAGGCACTCGCGATCTCTGATGCCGATATCAAGGTGCACATCGGCACCGACCTCACCCGCGGCCTGGGCGCCGGCGCCAACCCCGAGGTTGGCCGCAAGGCTGCCGATGAGTCCCGCGACGACATCGCCGAGGCGCTCGCTGGCGCCGACATGGTGTTTATCACCTGCGGTGAGGGCGGTGGCACCGGTACCGGCGCTGCTCCCATCGTTGCCGATATCGCGATGAACGAGGTCGGCGCACTGACCGTCGCCGTCGTGACCAAGCCCTTCACCTTCGAGGGCCGCAAGCGTAAGAAGAGCGCCGAGGAGGGCATCAAGACCCTCTCCGATTGCGTCGACACCATGATCGTCATTCCTAACGATAAGCTGCTCGACATCGCCGAGAAGAAGACCACCATGCTCGAGGCCTTCGCGATTGCCGATGGCGTCCTTTCCCAGGGCACCCAGGGCATCACCGACCTCATCACCGTCCCCGGTATCATCAACCTGGACTTCGCCGATGTTAAGACCATCATGAAGCAGGCCGGTACCGCCATGATGGGTATCGGTACCTCTTCTGGGGATACTCGTGCCGTCGACGCTGCCCAGCAGGCCATCTCCAGCCCGCTGCTCGAGAGCTCCATCGATGGTGCCACGCGCGTGCTGCTCTCCATCGCCGGTTCCAAGGACCTGGGCATCCAGGAGATCAGCGACGCCGCCGACGTTGTCGCCAACGCCGTCGACCCCGAGGCCAACATCATCTTCGGTACCGTTGTCGACGAGTCCCTGGGCGATCAGGTGCGTATCACCGTCATCGCTACGGGCTTCTCCGACTCCAACGTCAACCGTCAGGATGAGCTCTTTGCTGCTCAGCAGTCTCAGAGCAAGGCCGCTGCCTCCGCTGAGCCGCAGCGCACCGCTCCGGCTGCGAGCCCGGCTCAGGCCGCTCCGACCCGCAACGTCGGTGGTACCGAGCTGCCCAACTTTGGCAACGACCAGTTCGAGCTTCCCGACTTCCTGAAGCGCGGTAGCTTCTAGTTCGTTTTTCTCAACGACCTGCACGGGGTGTGTCCATTTGGATGCACCCCGTTTTGTTTCTCGTTTGTAAACGAAAGCCTCCAATCTCCTTACGTTCCCTTTACGTTTGGTCCCTACCGCTGCGGGTATCCTATTAAGGAAGTATGACAGCCGTATAAACGCGGACTGCGCGGCGACGCCGCGGTACTTGTGTTATTAGGAGGCTTTAGTATGGCAGCACGTGCGGACAACGTTTCGCGTGTCGACCATGATGGAGTTACGTTGGTGGAGGGCGCGACATCCGATGTCCGCTTTGCCTTTACCGAGCGCACCGGTGGCGTTTCTGAAGATGCGTACTCCTCGCTCAACCTGGGCTCGCATGTAGGCGATGACCCCTTTGCTGTTCAAGAAAATCGTCGTCGAGCGCTCGAAGCGATGGGCGCCACTGAGTGCGAGCATAATCTGCTCGTGCCCAATCAGGTACATGGTGACCATATCGTTACGGTGACTTCGAACGGCGCCGACGATCTTGAGGCTGTTCGCGAGCAGATTGCCGAGGGCTGCGATGCCATCGTCTGTACGGCCCATGACGTGCCCGTGCTGCTCTGCTTTGCCGACTGCGTTCCCGTGGTGCTGGTGGCCCCTGGCGGATTTGCCGTGGTGCACTCCGGTTGGAAGGGCACGATTGCACGTATTTCTGCCAAGGCGTGCCAGGCGCTTTGCGATGCTGCCGGCTGCGATGCGAGCGACGTTTCCGCCTATATCGGCCCCCATATCTTGGCTGACGAATATGAGGTATCCCAGGAACTCATGGATCGCTTTGCCGTCGAGTTCTCTTGCATCGATGCGAGCATCTCTCGCATGCTCGATCTTTCCGCTGCCATTTGTGAGGCGCTGGTAGATGCCGGTGTGGACGCGGATAATATCGTGGATACCCAGCTTTCGACTGTGCGTCAGAACGACCGCTTTTATTCCTACCGTAACGAGGACGGCACCTGTGGGCGCCATGCTGCGATCGGCGTGATGCTATGAGAAAGATCGTATCGGTCCTGAGCGCCGCTGTGCTTACGCTTACGCTGTGCGCCTGTTCTTCGGGATCTTCTACCTCTTCCATTACTGTGGCCGGCTCCACGACCTGCCTTCCTATCGCCGAAATTGCGGCCGAGGGCTTTAAGGAAGAGACCGGCATCGACGTGCTCGTTTCCGGTTTGGGTTCTTCCGCTGGCATCGAAGCCGTCAGCGCTGGCACGGCCGATATCGCCAGCTCCTCCCGTGGACTCAATGCCGACGAACAGGATCTGGGCCTGACTCCCATCGTCATTGCCCACGACGGTATCGCGGTCATCGTGAACGACGATAACCCGGTCGATAACCTCTCGACCGAGCAGCTCCGCGATATCTATGCCGGCAAGATTACTAATTGGAAAGAGGTCGGTGGCGAGGACCTGAAGATTCAGGTCATCAACCGAGACGAGGCGTCTGGCACGCGTGAAGCATTCCGCACCATCGTGATGGACGGCACCCCGTTCGATCGCCGCTCCGCCGTTCTTTCGGGCACGGGCCAGGTGCGCGACGTGGTATCTCGTTCGCGCGGTGCCATTGGCTACATTTCGCTGGGCTTCGTCGATAGCCTCAACGCCAAGACCTCGGTCAAGGCCGTCTCGGTCAATCATGTTGAGGCGTCCGAGAAGACGGTCGCGAGCGGCGGCTATCCCATCTCACGCGACCTTTACTTCTTTGTGAAGGGTGCGCCTTCGCAGCAGGCGCAGGATTACATCGACTATGTGACGTCCGAAAAGATGGACAAGCAGATTCGCGAGGCGGGCTTTATCCCCGTCACCAACGACGAGAAGGGGAGTGAGTAGCATGGAAGCACAGGAAAACTCCCAGACTGAGCGGAATGTTCAGACGCCCAAGAAGCGCGAGCTGGCGCTCGTATCGCGCAGTACCTATATCAAGGAGAAGGCGCTGCAGTGGATCTTCTTTGCCTGCGCGTTCTTGGCGGTCGTTACCGTCATCCTGATTTTTGTCTTTACCACGTACTCGGCGCTGCCCGTCTTTACCGACATCGGTCTGGCGGACTTCTTTAGCTTTACGTGGGCGCCCTCTGAGGGCCACTACGGCATCGTGTCGCTGCTTGCCGGCTCGGGTCTGGTGACCGTCGGTGCACTCGCCATGGGTGTGCCCCTAGGCGTGGGCACGGCCGTGTATCTGGTCGAGATCGCCAGCAAGCGCGTGCGCAAGCTCATCAGCCCTGCCGTTGACCTGTTGGCCGGCATCCCTTCTATCATCTATGGCTTCTTTGGCATGATCATCATCCGCCCGTTTATCGCACAACTGACCGGCGGTCTTGGTTTTGGCGCGCTGACGGCGTGGTTCGTGCTCGCCATTATGATCGTGCCCACCATCACGACGCTTACCATCGATGCTCTCAATTCCATTCCCATGGGCATTCGCGAGGCATCGTATGCCATGGGCGCCACCAAGTGGCAGACTATCTATAAGGTCGTGCTACCTGCCGCTAAGCTGGGTATCGTGGATGCCATCGTGCTGGGTATGGGCCGTGCCATCGGAGAGACCATGGCCGTGCTCATGGTCGTGGGTAATGCCCCGGTTATTCCCGACAGCATTGCGAGCCCTATCTCGACGCTCACGAGCCAGATCGCACTCGACATGAGCTATTCCTCGGGTCTGCACCGCTCGGCGCTGTTCGGCATGGGCGTGGTCCTGTTTATCATCTCCGCCACGCTGGTGGGCATCGTCCGTCTGATTTCCAAGAAGAAGAGGGGGTAGGCTATGTCCGATTCCGTTGACACGACGGTCGATACGACCTCGTCGCGCGAGCGCATCAAGCGTGCCCTTTCCCACGGCAAGAAGGGCCGCATCAACAAGGACCTGTCCAACAAGATCATGCTTGGCGTGTTCCGTGCCGCGGCATACATCACCACGCTGGTGCTGGTCGCTATCATCGCCTACGTGGTCATTAACGGCCTGCCGCATATCTCGCTCGACTTTATCTTCGGTTGGCCCCAGGGCGTCAACGCCGAGGGCGGAATTTGGCCCACAATCGTCTCGACCGTCTATGTGACGGCACTCGCCATGCTTATCTGCACGCCGATCGCTGTGCTGGCAGCCGTCTATCTGGCCGAGTACGCCAAGCAGGGCAAGGTCGTCGAGCTCATTCGCTACGCTGCTGACGCTTTGGCCTCGGTGCCCTCCATCGTTATGGGCCTGTTTGGCTACGCCTTGTTTGTCGAGGCTATGGGTCTGGGCCTTTCGATGGTCTCGGCCGCCCTGGCACTCGCGCTCTTGATGCTTCCCATCGTCATGCGCACCACCGAAGAGGCCATTCGCGCCGTTCCGCGCTATATCCGTTGGGGCGCGTACGGCCTGGGTGCCACCAAGTGGCAGGTTGTCTCCAAGATCGTGCTTCCTTCTGCCTTTGGCCGTATTGCCACGGGCATCGTCCTTGCCATCGGCCGTGCCATCGGCGAGACCGCCGTGGTGCTCTACACCATGGGCCAGGCCATCAATCTACCTATTTCGCCGCTCGATTCCGGTCGTCCCATGACCGTTCACCTGTACCTGCTTGCCAACGACGGCATCAACATGAACGCAGCCTACGGCACCGCGCTCTTGCTGATGGTGATCATTCTGGCCTTCAACCTGTTTGCGCGCTTCCTGTCGCGCAAGCGTCGCTAGTTAAGGAGTCCCATGTCCGTTTATCAGTCCGCTCCCACGCTGGAGCAAGCGGCCATTACGGCCAAGGATTTCAACTTTTGGTACGGTGACTTTCATGCGCTGACGGGGCTCGACCTCAACATCGCCAAAAACGCCATCACCTCCTTCATTGGCCCTTCGGGCTGCGGTAAGTCGACGTTTTTGCGCTGCATCAACCGCATGAATGACCTGATCGAGGGTACGCGCGTCGAGGGCACCATGACGCTCGACGGCAACGATATCTATGCCGAGGGCGTCGACCCGGTCGACCTCCGTCGCCGCGTGGGCATGATTTTTCAGCAGCCCAACCCGTTTCCCAAATCCATCTACGAGAATGTCGCCTTTGGCCCTCGTCTGCAGGGCGTGACTAGCAAAAGCGACCTCGATGACATCGTGGAAGAATCGCTCAAGCGCGCCAACCTCTGGAAAGAGGTATCCAATCAGCTCAACAAGGATGGTTTGGCGCTCTCGGGCGGTCAGCAGCAGCGTCTGTGCATCGCGCGCGTGCTTGCGGTGCAACCCGATGTCCTCCTGATGGACGAGCCCTGCTCCGCCATCGACCCCACGTCCGTCTCTAAGGTCGAGGATTTGATGGCCGAGCTGGCGCCCGAGATGACGATCATCATCGTCACGCATTCAATGCAGCAGGCAGCTCGTATCAGCGACTACACCGCATTCTTCTTGCAGGAAGTTGCCGGTGAGCCTGCCACGCTCATCGAGTATGGTCAAACCGACGCGATCTTCACCAGCCCGGTGGACTCGCGGACGGAAGACTATATCACCGGCCGCTTTGGCTGATCGGTGCGACTAGTCCCAAGCCAATCGGACCTGGTCCGGTGCGTATTCACTGTGCGGGCGGCATGACCGCACCCAACTGATTGGAGTGAACCATGCGTAAACTGTTTTCCCGTCAGCTCATCGAGGCCCGCCACGAGATGCTGAGCATCTACGAGGCCGTCGATCTGGCCCTCCACGATGCCGTTAAGGCCTATGTGACCGACGACCGCAAGCTCGCCACCAAGACCAAGAAGCGCACGCTTTCGATTGACGCGCGCTGCGCCAACTTGGAGGCCGTGTGCTACAACCTGATCGCCACGCAGTCGCCGGTCGCCTCCGACTTCCGCTTGCTGCAGACGATTATCTACGTCGACTTTAACCTGCAGCGCATGACCGATAAGGTTCGCCAGATCTGCCGCGCCACGCGTCACATGGTCAAGGCCGACATCTCGCTGCCCCAGGAGCTCGTCGGTACGGTTGAGGCCGAGGCCGAAGCTGTTTACCAGGTGCTGGGCTCTTCGCTTTCTGCGCTCGTCACCAATGACATGTCCATCATCTGCAACTTGGCCGTCGAGGACGAGCCAGTGCACGCTGCCTACGAGAAGTTCTTCCGCACCTTTAACCGTATGGATACGGGCGACTTTATGGACGACGACAGCAACTATGACGACCTGCGCCGCGCCATCATGGTTTCGCGCTACCTCGATCGCATCGCTTCGATTTCCATCGATGCCGCTTGCCGTCTGACCTTCCTGTTGACTGGTCAGCGTATGAACGCCGGCGATATCGCCCGCACTGATGAGGACGAGCTCGAGAGCATGCGCGTGCCTTCGGGCGAGGGTGTTATCATGAGGCCCGCCGTCGACGCGCGCTACGTTGCCAAGGTGCCCGCCAACGAGGTCAGCGAGGGTCTTCGCTACCTGCTCGATCATCTTGAGGACGAGGACGATGGCGAGGACGACGAGGAGTAAGTAGCCCCGTTCGTCGAAAGATTGTAAATACCTAAGTGAGCGCGGCCTTGCACATGCGGGGCCGCGCTCTTGCGTTAGCATGGGACTACTTGTTTGGCTGTCAGCGGAGGCGATTAGCAATGGATAACTATTTGGATTTGATGCGCGCTCGCCGCGAGCAGATTCTGGAACGTTTTTATGCGGCGCTCGATCGCGCGGGCCGCCCCCACGACGCCGCGCGCCTCATTGCCGTGTCCAAGACCGTTGGTGTCGATGAGACTGTTGCTGCCATCCAGGCGGGGTATCGCCATTTTGCCGAGAACCGCCCGCAGGAGCTGGTTCGCAAGCTCACGGGTCTGGCGGAGCATCCGGAGCTGCCCGAGGTGCGCTTCGATATGATCGGCAACCTGCAGACCAATAAGATCAATGCGGTGCTGGGCTCAGCCGAGCTGATTCACTCGGTGGGTTCGCTGCATCTGGCGCAGGCGATCTCGAGCCGTGCTATCCGCAAGATTGAGGCAGGCGAGCTCGCCGGCCCCCAGCGTGTGCTCATTGAGGTCAATGTGAGTGGTGAGGAGTCGAAGGGAGGCTTTTCGCCCGATGAGATTCGCGCCGCCGCGGGTGAGCTTGCGGAGCTTGAGGGAATTTGCGTGCAGGGGCTTATGACTATGGCGCCCCGGGGGAATAAGGATGTGGCACGCCGCACCTTTGCGGGGCTTCGTGAGCTGAGGGATGAGCTGGAGGCGGCGCATCCCGATTTGAACCTGCCTGAGCTTTCCTGCGGCATGAGCGAGGACTTTGAGCCTGCCCTTGAGGAGGGCTCTACGCTCGTTCGCCTGGGCAGGGTAGTATTTAGCCCGGAGTTTGCAGTAAAATAAGGCTCTGAAGTGCGCACTGATTATCGGGGCGCCTGCACTAAACCGCGAGAGGACACAACCATGGGCTTCCTTGACGAGATTAAAAATAAGATGCACCTGGGCGGCCAGCAGGGTTACGACCAGGGTTATGGCCAGGACGACGACTACGGCTACGATGACGGCTATGACGATAGTTATCAGGGCAACGGCTACGGCGGTGCTTCGGGCGAGGGCTTCTACACCCAAGACGAGCCGAGCAACGGCCTGCTTGGTCAGACGCGCCGCGGTGAAGCTGAGTCGGTTGCCGTGTATACGCGCTCCGGTCAGCTGGTCGGCGATGACTCCCGCCATGCCACGACGTATAACCCGCCTTCGCGCTCGCAGGACAGTGTTGCGAGCGGTTATCGTCCTGGTGCCTATGACACGCCGTCGAGCTACGCCGAGAACACCCGCGCCCGTGCCGCCGCTGCACCCGCGCCTGCACCGAGCGATGCCTCGGCCTATGCGAGCAATATCATCAACGCCACGCCGCAACTGCCGGCCTATGTCCTGCGCCCCGAGAGCTATGACGACGTGGAGACCGTGGTGCGCCGCGTTCGCACCAAGCAGCCTGTCGCACTGATTTTTGTGGGCGTACGCACCGAAGTTGCCAAGCGCGTCTTGGACTTCTCTTACGGCTTTGCCTGCGGTCTGGGCGCCACGGTCAAGGAGGTAGGCGACCGCGTGTTCATGGTGCTGCCCGCCGGTTGCGAGGTCAAAGATTCCGATCTCAAGAAGCTTCGTGCCGACGGCTACCTTAAGTAAAGACAAGACGAGGAGATTCCCATCAACATCTACACTATCGTCCAGCTGGTCAACACGCTGTTCAACTTCTATTCCACGCTCATTGTCGTCTACTGCTTTATGACGTGGATTCCCATGAAGCAGGGTGGTTTACTTCAGGATATTGCTGCGGTGCTCGATAGCGTGTGCGGTCCGTGGCTCAACCTGTTCCGTCGTTTCATTCCGCCGATGGGCGGTATCGATTTTTCGCCGGTCGTTGCGATTATTGCGTTGCAGTTGGTGCAGAGGCTGGTTCTGCAGCTTCTTATAGGTATACTCGTATAGAACTGACTTTGTAACTTACGTCGGGCGTGTAGCGCCGAGGCGATGAAAAAGGAGACTTGTTATGGCTATTACCCCTGCAGACATCCAGGCTCAGACTTTCTCTGAGGCCAAGCGTGGCTACGATCCTGCCGAGGTCGACGTCTTCTTGGAGACGCTGTCCTCCGAGGTTGACGCTATGCTCGCTAAGATCGTCGACCTTAAGGGTCGTCTGACTGCTACCGAGCAGCAGCTTGCCGATGCACAGGCTCAGCTTGCCCAGGCTCAGGATGCCACCGCCCAGGCCGTTCCCGCCGCCCCCGTGGCTGCTCCCGCCCCTGACTTCTCCGCTCAGGAGCGCCAGATTTCCGCTGCCCTGATCGCTGCCCAGCAGACCGCTGAGACCATCGTCAACGATGCCAACGAGAACGCTGAGCGTATCCGCAACGAGGCTGACGCCAAGGCCCGCGAGGTTATCCGCCAGGCTCTGACCGAAAAGCAGGCCGAGCTCGAGGAAATCGATCGTCTCAAGGCTTCCCGTGAGGAGTTCAAGGCCGAGTATCTCAAGCTCATCCAGCACTTCATGGACGATGCCCAGAACTCCTTCCCGGCCGACCTCATGGCCTCCACGCCGGTCGGTTCTGCCGCTTCTCCTGCGGTGACTGTTCCCGCCGAGCCGCTGCCCGTCGCTGACCCGGTTGTCCCCGTGGCCGATCCCTTTGCCCCGATCGACAACTTTGCTGCCGACGACCTGGACTAACATTCGGCCTACAATTTAGTGCCTAGAAAGGACCCGCAGCTTGCGGGTCCTTTTTTATGACTGTGCCGGGGTGCGTAACATAAAAAACCGAGCCCTGCACATAGTGGCGCAGAACTCGGCGAACGGGTGAGCGGTCAAGGGTAGGTTTTAAGGCATGTCCCAAAAATCTACTTGAGGAGGAAGTCGGAGAGGGGAATGGTGCGGGCCTCGCGATGCTCGGGGTCTGCGATGTGGTCGGCGGGATAGCCACAGACGAGCATGTGATAGGGATAGACGCCCTTGGGCAGATTGAACTGCTCCTGTGCCACCTCAGGCTTAAAATGGCATACCCAGCACGTTCCCAGGCCCTGCTCGGTGGCCTCCATCATCATCTGGTCGCACACGATGGACGTATCGATTTCACTGGAATTCATCTGGTCATACGGGCGCACCCAAGCATCATCGGTAACGCTGCAAATAAGGAAGACAAGCGGAGCTCCAAAGATAGACCCATCACGAGCAAACCGAGGCTGACAAGCAGCAGCCTTCTCCAACAGCTCAGGCGTATCCAGCACCATCACACGGGCTGGATGATTATTACAAGCAGAAGGAGCAATACGCCCAGCCTCAACAATGGCATCCACCACAGCCTGCTCAACAGAACGGTCCTCAAAAGAACGACAAGAATACCGACCACGAGCCAGATCCAAATAAGACATACAAGCCCTCCTAAAATTTAAAATCAAACAAACCAAAAGTAACCCAAAGAGTACCCAAAGCAGCAATCAGCCAAACGCTCATCAAGGGCCAAAGTGTCCGAACGGATACCAAAGGTCCCTTCAGCCAAACCCCCGTCGCGCTAAATCTATCAGCCAAAGTTCCCAATGGTGGTGCATAAGGGAGCGGGCCCGGCCACTAATAACCTTTTGAACGACTCTGCTTGCAGCCGGAGTGAAAAAGGTTATTAGTGGCCGGGCCCGCGACCGGTGGGACATGTACCCCCAATTAACTGTTCTTCATGACAATCGAATCCACGACATCGGCCACATTCTCGCAGCAGTCGGCGCAGTACTCCAGGAAGGCGTACACGTCACGCCAAGCGATGACCTCGAGCGGGTCCTTGCCGTTAACGTGCAGGTTACGCATGGCGTTGATATAGAGCTCGTCGGCCTCGGACTCGATGGTGTTGATCTGGATGACGAGCTCGCGCAGCGTTTTGGACTTGCGGTAGTTAGGCAGCTCGACCATAAGGTCCTTCATGGCGCGGCAGGCGTCGGTCACCTTGTGGGCGATGACGATGGCGTCGGGATGGATGCTCTGGATGTTGGTGAAGTAGACGCGCTGCACGACGCCCTCGATACGGTCGAGCACGGTGTCGAGCGAGCAGCTCATCAGATCCAGGTCCTCGCGCTCAAGCGGGGTGATAAAGGCCGTGAGCAGGGCGTCCTCAAGCTCATGGTGCTTCTTGTCGGCCGCATGCTCGATCGCATGCATCTTGTCGAGCATATCGTGAATCTTTGCGGGATCGAAGTTCTCGAAAATCTTGGTAAGCAGCTCGGCGGCCTGGACGGCGAGGTCGGCGCAGGCGACGTAGTTGTCAAAGTAGAACGAATCGGGTTTCTTTGCCATGAGTGGGTCCTTTCGAGGCGAAGACGGGTGGGCGAGGTGTTACGGTCCGGATGGACGTTCGGTTTGACTAGATGAACATCATGAACAGCTTGGCCATGACAAAGCTGATGAGTCCACAGGCGGGGAAGGTGAAGAACCAGGTGAACATCATGTCCTTGACTACGCCGAAGTTGATGGCCGAAAGGCGCTTGACGGCGCCGACGCCCATGATGGCGCAGGTCTTGATGTGAGTGGAGGACACGGGGATGCCGGTGAGCGTGGCAAGCAGCAGGTTTGCGGCGCCCGCCAGGTCGGCGGAGAAGCCCTGGTACTTTTCGAGCTTGACCATGCTCTGGCCAACGGACTTGATGATGCGCTCGCCGCCCACGCTGGTGCCGATGCCCATGGTGGCCGAGCACAGCAGCATAATCCAGATGGGGATGCCGGCATCGCCGACGCTCGTCTGGCCGCTGGCAAAGGCCACGCCTAAAAAGAGCACGCCGATGAACTTCTGTCCATCCTGCGCGCCGTGCATAAAGCTCATGGCCGCAGCGCTTGCGATCTGAGCGTATTTAAAGAAGACATTGGCACGTCGCCTGTTGGCGGCGGCGAAAAGAATCGAGACGAGCTTGCACAGGACCCAGCCCATGACAAAGCCCAGGCCGATGGAGAGCGCCAGGCCGTAGATGACCTTCATCCACTCGTGGACGTTGACGCTGCTCGCACCGCCGAGGGCGATGGCGGCACCGGTCAGGCCGGCGATAAGGCTGTGGCTTTGCGAAGTGGGGATGCCAAAACGCGACGCTGTGGCGCCGTAGACGACGATGGAGAACAGCGCCGCGCACAGGCAGGCGAGCGCCATGGTGCTGTTTCCGCCAAAGTCGACAATATGGGAGATGGTGTTGGCGACGCTCGCGTTAAAGTGCGTCATGATGAGCACGCCAAGGAAGTTGAATGCGGCACTCATGAGGATGGCGGCGCGGGCGGGCATGCAACGCGTAGTGACGCAGGTCGCGATGGCGTTGGGTGCGTCGGTCCATCCATTGACGAAGATGGCGCCGAGCGCGAGGATCACGGTGACGGCAAGGACTGGGTTCGACACAAGTTGGCCGAGGAAGGTTGAGAACGTTACGTCCATATATGGGCTTTCTCGAAGTTTGCAGGCACGTTACAGAAACATGATAAATCGTATCACCTCCTGCGGGTTTCTTTACCGAGTTCTGATGGGAGCAGTGAATTTTTTGGCACTAAAAATGAATATTAGCCCTGTTGACCGCGGGTGTTCTTTTTGCTAACACACCATGAGGACACGTGCGCGCGCCCCAACACCCCAAAACCACAGTCTGTTCGCTTTACAATATGCAAACATGCGTTCGATAATAGGAGGCATGGAATATCGACAGACAGACGGCAAAACTCGGCGCGTGCACAAGCAGTATGTGGACGTCGTGACCCGCATCCTTGCGGGCGGACAAGTCGTGCCGGTCACCGTCTGCTGGGTCGACGGCCGTTGCTTTACGATCGACGAAATTATCTCGACCACCGGGTTTGGCCTGACGGTTCACGGCATTCGTACGGCAACCTATAAGGTACGTTTTGGCGGACATGCGACCGAGTTGTATCTGGAGGACCAAACGCGTGAGCGGGCGGATGGCTCGCAGACGCATGTGATGCGTTGGTGGGTATGGGCGTTTGACCGCACGCTTGAGGGCGAGCGCCGCAGGTAAGAGCGCACGGCATTCGGGTACAATGGCAGGGATCTTGTCACCTACGGCGCTGTCGTGGCGCTTTTTGAAAGGACGAAGTATGAACGATATCCAGGGCTATCAGAACGGCCCCGTCGAGACCGGCGCAAGCCGCGCCAAGGAGATGTCGCCGCGCGCGTACAATCTCGCCATGTCCGCCCTGATCTTCTTGGGCTTTTGCGCCATGGGTGCCGGCGCCTACTTTACGAGCACCATGTCGTTTGCGCGCATGATGATGAGCGGCGCCGCCCTACCGCTGGTCTTTGGCTCGTTTATTTTAACCATCGTCGGCATGGTCATGATGTCGGCTGCTGCGGGCAAGCAGTCCGTGGGCCTGTCCCTTGTGGGCTACGTAATCTTTGCGAGTACCTTTGGCCTGACCGCGTCGTTTGGCCTTGCCAACTACGACCTGCCTACCATCAACACTGCCTTTATCGCCACGGCCGCCATCACCTTTGTCTTTGGCGCCTTGGGCGTGACGTTCCCCAAGTTTTTCCAGCGCGTATATGGCATCGGCTTTGGCATTCTGCTCGCCACTATTCTGGTTGAGATCGTGCTGATGTTCATGGGCGTTTCGCAGTCCATCACCGACCTGATCGTGATCGTGGTGTTTGCCGGCTTCATCGGCTACGACACCTATGTGGCAACGACGGTGCCGCCCACGCTGCCCAACGCCGTGCTCATGGCATCCAGCCTGTTCGTGGACATCATCAACGTGTTCCTGCGCATCCTGAACATCCTCGGTCGTCGCGACTAGCGCGGGGGATTGCAGCGTTTCTTGTCGGACGCGGTAAAACGATGTGAAAGGCGGTCCTTCGGGGCCGTCTTTTTTGTACGCGGCGGGGTATCATGGATGGGAAAAGCCGATAGCGGCAGCGACAGGAAAGGTGGCCACGTATGGCAGACGTCGACAACAGGAACCGTAACCGCAGGTCCAACCGAGCGGGTCAGCCCAATCCCAAGCGCGAGGCCCGTGCCAAGGCCGCCGAGCGTCACGTGGCAACTGTGTCCGAAGCGTGCGCCAAGGATATCGAGCGTTCGCTCGCCGGTGTTCGCGAGTTTGACGGTATGCCTGCCGGCTTTGTCGCGGCGATGAAGGCCAAGGTTCAGAGTGCTGTGGCCGCCGAAGAGCAGGTCGCCGAGGACGTCGAGAACGCGGAGACTACCGAGGTCGAGGCGGCGCCCGAGACCGAGGCGGCGCCCGAGCCCGTCGAGGAGCCTGCCGAGGAAATCGCCGAAGCTGAGTCCGCGCCTGCTGAGGAGCCCGCTCCGGTCCTGCCCGAGGTCACTGTGCTTGATGCCTCCGCCACGCAGGCAATCCTCGATAACGGTCGCGGCTATGCGCAGTTCTGCGACATGGCCGTGCTCGCCTTTGCCTCGTTTACCAATCCGGGCGGTGGATATATTCAGGGTTATCTGGGCCAGGAGGCCACGCTGTGCGCCGATTCGTATCTGTACAACGTTCTCGATAGGCAGCGTAAGTGGTACGGCGAGAACCGTCGCCGCAACATCAACTGCGAGCTCTATCGTAACCGCGCCCTGGTGGTGCCTGCGGTGCGCTTCGACCGCAACCACGTGCATGCATACGCCGACGTTATCGCGGCCGCCGCGCCCAACGTTAGGCGCGCCCGCCAGGAGTATCGCGTGAGCGACGATGCTCTGCTGGATGCCCTGCGCGACCGCATTCGCTTTGTGCTCGCCATCTGCGATGAGCTTGGTCGCGAGAAGCTCGTGCTGGGTGCTTGGGGCTGCGACAACAACGGCTTTGATGCCGAGGCCGTGGCCGAGCTCTTCCGCAAGGAGCTCGCGTCGGGCGACTTCAAGGTCAAGCAGGTCTTCTTTGCCGTGCCCTCTACGCGCTGGGACGAGGACTTCGCCAAGTTCGAGCACGTGCTGGCAAACTTCCCCGAGCGCAACGAGGAGTCCTATGCTCAGGTTGCCGCCCGCACCGCAGCCGCCCGTGCCGCCGAGCAGGCTCAGGCCGCTGCCGAGGATGACGAGGATGACGACGACTGGCGCAAGTACCTGTAAACGGTGCGCGTGATGCGATATACCGAGCCGACGGGGGCTGCTCCCGTCGGCTTTTTATTGAGTGGGGAGCTTACGATGAAAAACGTTCTATGCTTTGGTGACAGCAACACCTATGGTTACGATCCGGCGGGCATGCGCGACGGTACCGCGGTGCGCTATGCGCAGGATGTGCGCTGGTGTGGCGTGGTCCAACGTGACTTAGGCGAGGGCTGGCATGTAATTGAAGAAGGCCTCAACGGCCGCACGACGGTACGCGACGACATGTGCCATCTGGACACTAACCTCAACGGTATTCGCGCGCTTCCGATGCTGCTCGAGGCCCATAAGCCGCTGGACGCCATTGTGATCATGCTGGGCACCAACGACTGTAAGACGGTCTTTAACGTGACAGCTTCCGATATCGCCCGTGGCGCCATGGCGCTGATTCGCGCCGTCCGCGCGTTTCCGTGGACCGACGCTGCGCCTTGCCCGCGCATCCTGCTGATGGCTCCTATCAAGATCAAGCCGCAGATCGCCGATGTGTATATGACCGACTTTGACGAGCATTCCGTTGAGGCATCTGAGCATTTTGGCGAGTACTATGCGCACGTGGCCGAGCAGTTTGGCTGCGACTTTTTGAATGCCGCCGAGTTTGCCGAGCCGGGCGATATCGACTATCTGCATATGATGCCCGAAAGCCACGAGAGCCTGGGTCACGCCGTGGCAGCCAAGCTCAAAGAGATGCTCGGTGAGTAGCACGGCCCCAAGCCACCGCAAAGGGGACAGGCACCTTTGTGGTGGTTTTGCCCGGGTAAACGAACGGATTGGCTGCCATATGGGCATGGACGAGCTCATCGACCTCTTTGCCGAGGGCGATGAGCTCGTCTCCAATACCGCTTTTGAGGATTTGGATCTTGCCTACGACGTGGCGAACGGCGCGACCTTCGATGGCGTTGTGTTCCGATCTTGCGAGTTCGATAGCGTTGACTGGAGCGGCTCGACGTTTCGCGACGTGGTGTTTCGCGGTTGCCGCTTTATCCGCTGCAACATGGAAGGCTGCTGGCTCAGCCGCTGCGACTTCGTTGACTGCTCGGCACCGGGACTCAACTTGCTCAAGGCGCGCCTGTCGAGCGTGTCGTTTGGATCGTGCGATTTGAGCTATGCGAACCTTTCGGAGGGACGCATTGGCCCTATGACAGCATGCGATACACGTCTGAGAGAGGCTGCGTTTCAGGGTGCCAAGCTGGGTCAGATACGCCTGGATGGCTGTGACCTGACGCGTGTTGATGTGTTCAAGACGTCGCTTTCCGGCGTTGATGTGTCGCGCTGTACATTTGCAGCGCCCGTTGTTTCGGGCGATTACCATGAGCTGCGTGGCCTGACGGTCAATGCCGAGCAGGCGCTGGCACTCTCGGGTTTGTTGGGAATTCAACTCGCCGACGACTAGACGCCCCGGCCCTTTGCTCGACCGCTATCTAAAATCAAACCGTCGCAACATCCGATGATTTTTCGCGTTTGCACGATTTTCATCGAATGTTGCGACGGTTTTTGGTGCAAGGTAGCCTGTCTCTTTTTGGCAGGTTACTGGCTATTTAGTACTGCCACAACTAATAGCGTGCCATCTACCTGCGGCTTTGCGGGGGAATATCCTAACTTATCCCAAGCGCGTCGAAGGCGGCGCGGACGACCTGCTCGGCGGTGGGGCGGATATAGTGCCGTCCCGACACGCCGGGAAGGGCGTGGCCCATCAGCATCTCGATGAGGTCCCACGGCAGGCGAAGTTCGACCTCCGCTATCGTACGCCACGAGTTGCGGAGGTTTGACCACGGGATGTGCTCGATGCCGCGGGCGGCGCAGAGTTTCCGCCAGCGGTCGTTGCAAATGCTGCGGTTCATGGGCAGCCCGTCGCCCCGGTCGCTCAGCCACTCGCGGCCCTCGGCGGCGCGGGCGGCCGCTATCTCGACGAGGCGGTCGGCGGCTTGCGGCAGGATCACGACGGTGCGGGCGGACTTGGCGGTCTTGAGGGCGCCCACCGGCTCGGTGCCGGACTGCTGCATCTGGCGGCAGATGTCGGCGGAGGCGAGGACGGTGCCGCTACGCTCCCAGCGCAGTACCTCCTCGGTGCGCACGCCCAGCGACTCGCCCGAGCGGCAGGAGCCGAAGCACGCGAGGATGAACGCGGGCTCCAGGGGGTTGCCGCGCAGTGCGTCGAGGACGCCCAGGGCCTCGTCGAGGGTGTAGACGCGCTTTGAGCGCTCGCGGGTCTTGCGGGTGGGCATGGTGTACCTGACGCTGGCGGCGAACGGGTCGAGCGGCAGGCGGATGAAGGTCGAGACGCAGGCGTAGACCTTGCGCAGGGTGAGCAGGGCGGTATCGGCGGTGGCGGCGGGAAGTGTCAGCAGCCAGTCCTGCAGCTCGACGGCGCGCAGCTGGTCGACGGGCATTGCGCCCCAGCGGGGTCCGACGTAGTTTCTCCACGAGCGCAGCACGAGGTCGCGGGTGTTGGGGGCGAGCGTCCCCGCCTCGACCTGTGCGGCCATCTTGGGGACGAGCCACGTCTCGTAGGCCTTGGCTATGGTGGGCACGGGCGCTTCGTCGGCGTGCTCGACGTGGATGCGGTCGAGTTCCGCGCACGCCTCGCGGTAGGTGCCGTACACGGTCTTGGTCTTGCGCCTGCGGCCTTGCGGCGTGTTCTGCATCCAGCGCAGGACGTACTTCTTGCCGCGCCTCATCTCGGTCACGGAGCCCCAGACGCGGCGGCGCTGCTTCTTTGTCATATAATCAGATCCGTTCAGATCGCGGGCTTATTCTCCGTTTCGCCCGGTTCTGACTCCGGCCCCGTCTCACGTTCCAAAGTGCAGGGGCCGTCTCCTTAGTCTCGGGGCCGCGGCATCAGCCTGCGGTCCCGAGATTTTTTGCTTTCATGGGCATCACCTCCCTAGATGTAGACGCATGGAATCTCGCCCTACGTTCGCGGTGTAGAGAACGGCGTCGGCGGTGTAGCCGAGTCTTTAGGCGAGCGGGTGGAAAATGCCCCTCTCGCGCAACTTCTCGCTCGTCCGGTACTGTTCGGCGTCGGGCACGCTGTGGAACTCGACGGTCTTGTCGTAGTTCGCCTTGACGACCTCCTCGATCTCATCGAGCGACACGCGGAAGAACTCCCTGCGCTGGTTGACTATGTTCACCTTCCTGTCCTCGAAGGCCCGGTGCAGCGCCGCCTCGAGCTTCGGGGCGTCATCGCAGAAGATGAGCGCGTGCACGTCGAAATTGAACGGGACGGACGCGTCTCCGAGCTCGCGGATGCGGTCCATCGGCTCAAGGCGCCTCGTCATCCCGATCTTGTAGACGCCCTCACCGAATGAGCCGATGTTTGAGATTACGTATACGAAGCCTGCCTTCTGGTTCGCCTCTCGGTAATCGACATCCGACACTGCCCTGTCCACGTCGTCGAGCTTCGCCTTGAGCTCCGCGGCCTTCTCCTCGAGATCGGCGCGCTCGTCGTCGCCGGCATCCTTCAGGCGTGCCGAGATGTCCTTGTACGCCTTGAGGTACTGGGAGCGCTCCTTCTCGAGCTTCTTGCGCTCGGCCGCTATCTCGCGCTCGAGCTTCCGGGCCTCGCGCTCCTGCTCGCGGGCCTCGCGCAGCGCCTCCTTCTCCTCCTCTTTCTCCTGTGCGAACTCGAAGGCCAGCTGGACCTCCTCCTGCTTGAGGAGGACGTATGCGGCGGGGATGGATATGCCGAGGGTCTTGCCGTTGCGGTTGATGGCTGCGGCCGACTTCTCGATTCTCTCGAGCGAGCGCTCGACGTTGGTCGCCTTGACTTTGCGCACGATTTCGTCGCACTCGCCGTTGTACGCCATCATGAGCAGCTTCGAGATTTCGCGGACCATCGCCTTGCCCTTCGAGGCGCTGCCGTTGACCGTCCAGGACGTCTTGTCCGCGGCCTTGCTGAAGCTCTTGACGGCCTCCTTCTGTTTCCTGCGGCATCGGTCGAGGGCGTCCTTGTAGTGAGTCGAGTCGGCGAAGTCGAAGCGTGGGCGGTACAGGCCGAACTCCTCGACCAGCAGCTCGTCATCGAGGACGCGCGACTTGGACTCCTTTTCCTTGACGATGGCATCCAGTTTGCCGTTCTGCTTCTCCAGCTTCTCGAGCGAGGCCTTCTCCTCCTCGATTTTCTTCCTGAGGTCCTCGGCCTCGCGCCTGAGCCTATCCGCGTCCGCCATCTCCGGCGTGAGCATGGACTCGAGCTCCTCTACCCGCTGCTTGTACTCGGTCGCCTTGAACATGTCCCTGAAAGCCATCGGTTCGCCTTTCTGTCTCTAATACCTCTTGACCTCGCTGGCCTGGTGCCACTTGACGACGCCGCGGAAGCTCACGCTGGCGTTCTCCGGATCGTCGAACACTATGTCGGTGTAGCCGTCCTCGTAGCTGTCCGGCGACAGCACGAGGGTCGACGCCCCGCGGTAGTAGCTTCTAAGGATCATCTCGCCGTTGTACTCGGCCGCCACGGCGTCGCCGTTGCGCGGTTCGCACCTGGGGGAGAGTAGTGCGTTCTCGCCGTCGGCAAACCTGCGATTCATGCATGAGCCGCGCACGCGCATGAGGTAGGCGTCCGGATCGTTGACGCGCTCGAGGACTGAGATCGGCACGTCAGCGACCTCGTCGGGACCGAATTCATCGGTGAACTCGCCTGCGTGCCCGGCGACGAGCACGGGCAGAGTCACGTACTGGGCGCCGTTGGGGCGCACGGGCTCCGGGGTCTCGCCCATGAGTTCGGCGACCGTGGTATCGAAGAGGTCGGCGAGTTGCTCAAGCCGGTACATTCTCGGTTGAGATTTGCCCGACTCCCACGATGCAACGGCGGCCTTGGTGACCTTCGGGTTGAGTCTGTTTCCGACGTCCTCCTGGTTCCAATTACGCGCCTCACGCAGGGCTCTTACTCGGTTTGCGAAACTCATGGACCCTCCTTTGGTTAAACGTAATTTAATTCTAATTAAAGAAAAATTGATTTATAGATAATTTTAAGTTGACCCGCGGTCAAATAAGGTTTAACCTTTAGTCAACGAAAGGAGGAGCACATGCAAAGCTTGCAGGAGTACCGAGAGGCAGGCGTCGAGCGTTTCCAAAAGAAGAACATCGCCGCAGCTCTTGGAATCTCTTTACCTGCATACGACGCTCTCGAGAACGACCAGGAGCACCGTATGAACCCTGCCAGAGCAAAGGCGCTCGGGGAACACTTCGGAGTTGACCCGACTATTTTTTTAGCTGAGAAGTCAAATTAGATTTGACCAAACGAAACGGAGAAACCATGAACGAGAACTACATCGACATCGAGCTGGGCGGCTGGAACGTCCCCGAGGCCATCACGGTCGAGGCCGAGCCCGCCGAGGCCCGCGACTTTTCCGACTTCGAGCTGTAGGGGAGGGCGACATGGGAGACGTGGAGATGCGCCGCGAGAACATCAGGTACGAGGCGCGCGGGAAGTCCTTCGAGATCGAGTGCCCGCAGGGCTTCTCGGGCATCGAGGCCATCGTCTGCTGGTGCGACGCCGGGGGCGGCTGGCACCGCGAGGCCTTCGAGTCGTTCCTCGACGCCCGCGGGCGCCTGGACGGGCTGCTGCGCGGCGAGGCGGTCATGGCCTACGTCCAGCGCACGGTCTGCATGAGCACCGCCGACGCCATCGACCCCGGCATCCAGCCGGTTGAGGTCGGCCTCGCCGCGGGCGAGTGGGTCGAGTACCAGCTGCAGAAGGGGCGTGGGCAGTGATGGGGAAGTAGGTCGGCTCCTACGCCGAGACGGGCCGTAATTAGATTTGACCAAACGAAAAGGAGAAAGACATGATTCAACTGATTATCGGAGCGGGTCTGGGACTCGGCGGCGTGGCCGCCGCCGTCGCCATCAAGCGGTATAACGAGGCCGAGCGCGAGAAGGCCGCCGGGCCCGCGGACCATTGGGGCAAAAAGTACGAGGCCCGCATCGTCTCGCCCGCGTGCGCCCTGCCCCTCATCCTGGTAGGTACCGTCATCGCCGCCTCCGCCTGCCTCTACACGCAGGACACCGGCGAGGTCTGCGTCATCCGCAACCTCGGCGGCTCGCTCGCCGGCTCGACCTCCGAGGCCGGTTTCCACGCCAAGGCCCCCTGGCAGGACGTCGTGACCTACGACGTCCGCAACAACCTCATCAACTTCTACGGGGACACCGACTACGAGGTGGACGGCGGCTCCTACGAGGGCAAGCAGGTCTCCATCAACGACAAGTCGGGCGCCAGCGCCAACATCGACATCCAGGTCAACTACTCGCTCAACCCCGACGCCGCGCTCAGCCTCTACAGCGAGTACGGCACGCAGGAGAGCTTCGTGGAGAAGTACATCTCCAACGACGTCCGCGCCGTCACCCGCGAGGTCTCGGGCGGCTTCGACACGGTGACGATGCTCACCGACCGCTCCCAGTTCACCAAGGCCGTCCAGAAGGCCCTCACCGAGAAGTGGAAGGGCATAGGCCTCACGGTCGAGCAGGTGAGCGTGCAGGACGTCCGCTACCCGAAGAACATCACCAAGAGCTACAGCGAGGCGCAGGCGGCCGAGGTCGCCAAGCAGAAGGCCCAGAACGAGCAGGAGACGGCCAAGGTCCAGGCCGAGACCAAGAAGATCGAGGCCCAGGGCGAGGCGGACGCGAACGCGGTCCTCGCGAACTCGCTCAACGACCAGGTCATCCAGCAGCACTACATCGACGCGCTCAAGAGCATCGGCAAGGACGGCAACCTCGTCGTCGTGCCCGAGGGCTCCCAGCCGATCGTGGGCACGAAGTAGGGGCGGCGGCGATGTTGAACCTTATCCATGCGGCCGTCCGGGTCTTCCTCGACGTTCTCGCGGTCGCGTTCGTGCTAGAGCACGCCCGCGAGCTTCATGAGAAACATCGCGAGATCAACGACGCGCCCAAGCAGGTCGCAGGCGTCGTTGATGAACCCGGCGAGGACGATCGCGGCGCTGATGCGAGGGTGCCGCTCGACCCAGTCGACGAGCCGCACGAGTAGGGGGCCCGCTGGTCGGACGTGCTTCGGGCGATATGTCTGCTGTCTACGAATCATGGCTCGAAGCCTACCGCGCGGGTAACGCGGTCACACGGGTATTGCCGCTCAGGCAACCCGCGGGCCGTCCCCGGGGCGGCACCGTAGCCCCGCGGCTCTCCGATAACCATAGCCGCGGGGACGTTCCCTACCGGTGCCGTGCCGGGGGCGAGGCCCCGAAAGCAAGCAACAAAAAAGGAGCCGCCCGGTGTGGAAAGCGGGGACGGCTCCCTGACCTGAAAGGAGGTCACTCATGGATTCTAGCAGAGCCAAAACGTTCCAGCAGATGGCCGACGAGCTTGGCATCAGGCACAAGCTGATGTACACGCTGCGCGAGGCGTCGAGGGTGACGGGGGTGCCCTACGACACGCTGCGCATCGAGTGCAAGGCTGGCCGCCTGCGCTCGCAGCTACCCGAGGGGCGCAAGGTGGGGCGCATGGTGCGCCCGGAATGGGTGGAGCAGTGGATCGAGGAGGGAACGCATGGCATCGAGGCTGCTTAGGTGCGCTGGGTACATCGCGCTCCTGTTCGCGGTGTACGCGCTCATGCCGTACGTCCTGCGGGCGATGCTGCTCGCGGCGGACGGCATCCGCGTCGTGCTCGGAATGGGGTCGGTGCTGTGATCGGAAGGAACTTCGCATTCACCGTCCCGTTCGTGGCCGGCAAGCTTCGCCACAGGCTCGACCGACGCCACGCGCGGATGTACACGCCCACCGAGACCATCCGCAACGAGGCCGCCATCCGCGACGCGGCGCTCAAGGCCATGCGGGAGGCGTACCCGGGTCTCAAGGGGATGCTGTTCCCGTTCAGGGTCCCCGTCGCGGTGCGCATCGACGCGTACGGCCCGCTGCCGAAGTCGAGGCCGAAGAGCATTACGTCGGAGCCTTACATGTTCAAGCCGGACGCGGACAACATAGCCAAGCTGGTGCTGGACGGGATGAACGGGGCGGTCTGGGGTGACGACAACCAGGTGGTCGAGCTCCATGTCGTCAAGTGGCCCCGCCGGCGCGGCATCGAGCCGCACATGGACATACGGGTCTACCGCGGCTGGTTCGCAGGCACCATGGAGAAGAAGAGAAACGGAGATTAAGCAATGGAGTACATGCACATAGACGTCCAAGTCGGTGGCGATGCGTTCGAGGTGCTGGACGAGTTCGCCACGAACCTTATCTGCCTCGCAGACGAGGATGGCGCCGAGATAGGGAAGAGGGGCCTGAAGCCAGCGTGCCTGCGAGGCATCGCCTACGGGCTTCTGTACAGCGTGAAGCTGCTGGGAGCCGATTCGCAGGACCCCGAGGTCTACGACTCCATTGTCGGCAGCGCCGGCCGCATGGAGCGCATCTACAAGCTGAACGGGCCGCGCGGCGTATTCGCCGAGCTGGCGGGCGTGGACATCGAGAAGGTCGAGATCAATGACGAAGGGGTGACCATCAATGAGTAACGGGATCATCGAGTTCAAGGACGATGCGGGCATGCCCGTCAAGTTCACCTCGCAGGACATCCGCGAGCGCCTGTGCCCGAACGCGACCGAAAGCGAGCTGGCGCTGTGCGTGGAGCTTTGCAACCGCCAGCACCTGAACCCGTTCACCAAGGAGGTGTACCTGGTCAAGTACGGCAGCGCCCCGGCGAGCATCATCACGAGCTATCAGGTGTTCAACCGCCGCGCCAACCGTCAGGAGAGCTACGGCGGCATCAAGAGCGGCGTCGTGGTGATGCGCGAAGGGCAGATCGTCAAGAAGCGCGGCAGCGCCGTCTACAAGCAGGTGGGCGAGCAGCTGCTCGGCGGCTGGGCCGAGGTGCAGTTCAAGGACGGCAAGGAGCCGGCCTACGTGGAGCTGGCGCTTAGCGACTACAACACCGGTAAGAGCAACTGGGCGAAGATGCCGGGCGTCATGATCGAGAAGTGCGCCAAGGCCGGCGCGTGGCGCCTGGCCTACCCCGACGAGTTCGGCGGGATGTACACGGGCGAGGAGATGGACCAGAAGGTCGAACGCGACATGCGCGCCGACACTCAGGCCGTCGAGGCCGAGAGCGTCGAGCCCGTGGCCGACCTGCAGCCCGTGCGCGACCTGTTCAAGCCGTTCATGGCGGCGACCGCGCTTGACAGCGCCGGGGCCATGGCTGCCATCTGCGCCGCCGTGGGCTGCACGTCGGGCTCAATGCACGACATGACGCTCATGCAGGCGCGCCGCGCGGCCTCGTGGATGGAGGAGGAGATCGCGGCCCGCAAGGCGCAACCCGAGCCCGCCGCACCCGAGCCGGAGCCCGTGCCCGTCTATGAGCCCGCGCCCGCCGAGTACGCGACCGACGACGACCTGCTGGGAGGCTTCTAATGGCAGACGAGGTTTTGGCGGTCGAGGCCGTGCCGCTCGAGGAGGACTTCGACACGCTGGTGGCGTCTCTCGCCATCGACGACACGCTCGAGGACAAGCTGGCAAAGCTCAAGAAGAACGTGGACGAGAAGCTGGCGGACTACGTGAACGTCAAGCGCATCGAGAAGGACGAGGACTTCAAGGCGGCGAAGAAGTACCGCGCGGCGGTCAACGACGTGAAGAAGCCCATCGAGGCGCAGCGCAAGGCCGCGAAGAAGAAGTACAGCGACCTGCTCAAGACGTTCGACGAGACCATAGGCGAGATCACGGCGCCAATCGACAAGCTCTCCGATGAGTACAAGGCCGAGATCGACCGCTATGACGGCGAGTGCAGGGCCCGCCGCCTCACCGCGCTCAAGGGCCACTACTGCGACCTCGCGGGCGAGATGGGGCCGCTGGTGCCATACGAGCGCATCGCCGACGACAAGTGGCTCAACGCGAGCTTCGGCGAGGTCAAGGCCAAGAACATCATCGAGCGCCGCGTGGGCGAGCTGCTGCACCAGTTCAAGTTCGTCAACGGCCTCGACTACGCGGACGAGTCCGAGAAGGCGTGGGCCGTCGCGTGGTGGGCGAGGACCCTGCCGGCGGACTCGGGCGAGGTGGCGGCTGCGGTCGCCGCGCACCGCGAGGAGGTCGCCAATGCCGCCGCGCTCGCGGCGACCTACGAGCAGGCGATGGCGCCCGCACCGGAGCCCGAGCCGGAGCCCGCGCCGCTGCCGCCCGACCCCGAGCCGCTGCCCGACGAGCAGCCCGAGCCTGAGCCGCCCTTGGGCGTGCCGAGGTGCGTGCGGGTGGTCCCGTCGCGCCCCGAGCCGGATGTGGCCGAGGATGCGGCCCCAGCACCGCAGAGGGGCTACCGCGTTGTCATCGAGTGCGCCACGGCAGACGAGCTGCGCCGCGTGAGGGCCGTCATGGTCGACAACGGCATTCACGGATACGTCGAGAGGATGTAGGACATGGAGGAGAAGAACCTACCGCCGCTCCGGACGCCGGAGCAGCGCAAGGAGGCGATGGCGAAGGCCGTCCACACGCGCCGCGAGCGCGCCGCGTTCAAGGCCGCCTGCAAGGCGGGCAACATCCCGCCCGAGGCGGCCATCGAGGCGCCCATCGCGCAGAGGCTCAAGGTCGAGGAGTTCGCCCGCTCGTTCCCGGGCATCGGCACGGTCAAGGCGAAGGTGATCGTCAAGGCGCTTGACATCCCCGATGGTCGCCGCGTGAGCGGCCTGGGGTACATGCAGGGGCCGCGCCTTGTCGCGTTTATCAAGAACAACATGACCGCGAAGGAGGACGGGCAGTGAGCATCAACCGAGTGAACATCAGCGGCAACCTGACCCGCGACCCCGAGCTGCGCGCCACCGCCGGCGGGACGCAGGTCCTGTCCTTCGGCGTGGCGGTAAACGACCGCCGCCGCAACGCGCAGACGGGCGAGTGGGAGGACTACCCCAACTTCGTCGACTGCACGATGTTCGGCAACCGCGCCGAGGCCGTTGGCCGTTTCCTCGCCAAGGGGATGAAGGTCGCCATCGATGGCAAGCTGCGCTACAGCTCTTGGGAGCGCGACGGCCAGAATCGCTCGAAGCTCGAGGTTATCGTCGACGAGATCGAGGTCATGGTGCGCCGTGAGGGGCAGACGCAGGCCCAGCCGCAGCAGAGCCTCGCGGACACGGTGCCCGTGCAGCCCCGGGCGCAGGCCGCGCCGCAGTGGAGCGCCCAGCAGGCCTGCGCCGCGGTCCCGCAGTCCGAGTTCTACGACGAGGACGTGCCGTTCTGATGAGGCACGTACCCGACATCATCCGCGACCACTGGGAGGCTGCCCTGTTCGCCGCCTCCTTCTCCGCGGGTTTCCTGTTCTTCTCTTCGCTTCTGTGGGGGTGGTTCTGATGGCCAAGGACTTCACGGTTTTCGCCGACTCGATAGCCGAGCTTTACGACGATTACGACCCGAGCGACCCCGAGGACATGAGGGAGCGCATGATGCTCGCGGACGCGGTGCTCATGTACGGCCTCCACGGGGTCGAGATCGAGTTGCCCAAGAACGTCAAGAGGGCCTTCAAGGGACTCAAGAACGCCATCGACAACTCCAAGGAAAGGCGAGAGCAGGCCAAGAAAGGCGGCAGGCCCCGCAAGGCCAAGGCAGAGCCGGAGCCTGAACCCAAGCCTGAGCAAAAACCCGAAACCGAGGTTTCCGAAAGCGAAAACCCAGGTTTTGAAAACGCGAAACCTAGGTTTTCAGAACCAGAAACCGAGGTTTCCGAAAGCGAAAACCCTAACCTAGCCTGTCCTAGCCTAGCTTTACCTAGCCTAGCTTGTGTTGATGGTACGCGCGGCGGCGACGCCGACGGCTTCGCTCCGCCGACCCTGGACGAGTGCCGCGCGTACTTCGCCGCCAACTGCATCAGCGGCGACCCCGACAAGTTCTGGGCGCACTACGAGTCGCAGGGTTGGATCCGCTCGAACGGGATGCCCGTGACCTCGCTCAAGGCCGCGGCGATGCTGTGGAACGGCAACCAGAAGCGCCGCGACGCCGAGGCACATGCCAGCGGCAAGCCGACCGATGCCGAGATTCAAGCCGCCACGTTCAAGCCGACGAGGACGCCCGAGCAGACGAGGGCGGAACTCGAGCGCAGGTGGCGCGAGGAACACCCGGGCATCGACCCGGCGAAAGTGAAGGCCCCGAGGGGGACGACCGCCGACCCTGTGGCGCTCAAGGCGTACCAGGACGCGCGGCGCCTGCTGGACGCGAGGGCCGCGTGCGAGAGGAGGGCGTCATGAGTTTGGACGTCGAGAGGAGCGAGAACGTGGGCAGACCCGATGGGTTCGCCGACATCTACGACGACGAGCCGGGCGGAGCCCGCTGCGAGACGTGCGGGTTCTGCGCCGTGAGCGAGACGGCCATGGCGGCGTCGGGCGAGGGGCGCAAGCGCTACACGTGCATGCGCTGCCCCGACTTCGTGCACACCACGCAGGGGCTCGCGAGGTGCAACTACTGGGAGGTGCGCCATGAGGGATGAGTCGTTGGACATGCGAGGGGGCAACGTGCTCGTGTGCCGCCAGTGCGGCAGGCGGTTCCGTGCAAGGGGCGCCCGCCAGCGGTACTGCTGCGGCTGGTGCGAGAACGTGGCTCACAGGAACGAGAGCAGGCGGCCCGTGGACGTGTACCTCGGGACGAGGAGCGAGGCGGGCCGAGAGGTCAACGCCATGAGGGCCGCGCTAGCTGAGGGGAGACGAATCTGATGGAGACTTTGGAACAGATCAAGGCGGATGCGGTCGAGGTGTTCCATTTCGACCGCGAGTGCAGGCCGCAGGACAGGGCGCACGCCTACCTGGGGAAGTACCGCGTCAGGCGCGGCTACAACGACACGGCGATGCAGGTCGCGGTGACCGACATGATCGAGCGCGCCTACGAGGCGGGAAGGGCGGAGGTCGCCGACGCGAACCTCGTGCAGAACCTGCGCCGCCAGCTGACGAGCATCGAGGCGACCGTCGGGGATGCCATCGACCTGCTCGACGAGAGTGTAGGGGGGCGGACTGCGATGAGTGACTCGAGGGTCGGCGGCTACCCGATGGGGGTGACCGATGCCGCCATCGAGCGCCACTTCGGCGGGGCCTGCGAGCCTCGGATGTGCGGGAACTGCAGGCACTTCTGCGGCAGCGACATCCACGTCGACTACGGCTACTGCCACCTCGAGTTCGAGCGCGCCTACGACGCGGAGGCGCCTGACCGCAAGGAAGGGTTCTGGCGCCTGGCGAAGTGGGCCGTGGCGTGGCTCATGGAGAACCTGCTGTACTGCGAGGACGAGTGCGGCGAGTGCCGCGACTATGAGGAGGTTGAGTGATGAGCGTCGAATTGCCAAAGGACGCCGAGGGTCGTGAGATTCCGCTTGATACCGTGGCGCTGTTCAACCGTGTCGGGAACGATGACAACTATGGAAGCTGGAGCATCCCGATCAGTTTCTGCCCGTTCTGCGGGCGCAAGCTGGAGAAGATGGACGAATGATTACCAATTTGAGGATGATGACAAATGAATAAGCGAGCGATGATTTCGCAGCCTATGGCTGGTAAGACAGACGAGGAAATCGCGGAGACGAGGGATAAGGCGCACACCAAGCTGCGCGAGATGGGCTACGAGTTCGTAAACACCCTGTTCACCGACGAATGGTACAGCGACGAGGCCATGGAGGAGCGCGGCGTGGTGCAGGTCCCGCTCTGCTATCTCGCGAAATCTCTTGAGAACATGAGCCTGTGCCATGCGGCCTACTTCTGCAAAGGCTGGGAAAACGCACGCGGATGCCGCATCGAGCATGATGCCGCCGTCGCGTACGGGCTTGAGGTGCTGTATGAGGATTAGCGATGAAGAGCGCCGCGAGGTGGCCGAGAATTTGCGAAACCTTACAATCGGCCGCTTCATCCAGTACAAGGAGCAGTTCTTCGACGAGCTTGCCGAGGTGGTGGTCGGCTTCGAGGACTACCACGACTTCAATGTTGTCCTCGAAAAGCTCGCCGACCTCATCGACCCGAAAGGTGGAGACGAATGATTACCGACGAGAAGCGCCGCGAGAGGGCTAAGAACCTGCGAGATATGATCAGCGCTAGGAACTATGGGATACCGGGGATGTTCGGTTCCTTCGTCGATGTCGACGATTTACTTTCGGAACTACTAGACCGTCGAGCGTATGACAGCGAGAAGGCCATTAATGCCGTGGAAGCACTCGACATTGCAGACCTAATCGACCGTCCGACGTGCCACCTTATCGAGGACGAGGACGGGCGCACAGCCTGTTCTGAGTGTGGGTGCACTGCGCTATACCTACTGGATGCAACTTACTGCCCTGATTGCGGGTCGATAATCGAGCGCCGTGCGTGAGGTAGTCCCCGGCGCTTGGTATGGTAGCCGAAGCAAACCGAGCGCGAGGGGGTATGCGAATGGCGTGTAGGCCACCTGTAGGAGATGGGCCAAAAGGCCCATCTACAAAGTCAACACATCATCCTTTGGCGAGGGAGTGGGCGCTCCGCAAGGGGCGCTCCTCCTATGTGCTTTGGTCGGACGAGATGGTGCGCGCCATGCAGGCGCACCCGGAGCGGACGGCGGCGGAGATCGCGGCGGAGCTGAGGGTGACGCCGAGCGCCGTGAGGCACGCGCGACAGCGCTACGGGCGTTTCCCGCCGAGGGCGGACGGTCTGTGCATCGTATGCGACGCGCGGCCCGTGTTCACGACCTCGGCGCAGGCCAAGGCGTGGAGGCTCTGCAAGGGATGCTATCTGGAGGAGCGAAAGAGGCGGCTCGAGGAGGAGGCGGAGAGCAACCGCATCCGCCAGGCCGTGCACAGACGGCAGAAGCTGGACGGAGACGCCTGAGAGGCTGGCCGAGGCAATCGGAATCAAGCCGACCAAGGTCGAGTAGCCGAAAGGCCCCGGGAAACCGGGGCCTTTTCTTTAAACGTTACCCCCTTTTTACGCTCGTGGGCAAACGCACGCGCTTGTCCACGTGCGTAAAAAGGTGGGAACGTTCGCGTTTCCATAGGGCTATCTACCAGCGGAAACGTGATTTTGTGGCGGGAAAAGGGCGTGAAAAACTGACCAAGGAGGGCATCGAGGATGCCCTCCGCCTGTGCCGCGTCGGCATGACCGACAAGGACATCGCCGCATATCTCGGGGTGGCCCCCGAGACATACAGCCGCTGGATCAACCACCCCAGAACTGACAATCAACGTCAACTGTGTCAAGCCATGAAAAAGGGCGAGGTCGAGCGCAAGGCGACGCTCGTGGGCCGCATCATGGATGCGAGCGACGACAGCTGGCAGGCTGCGGCGTGGCTTTTGGAGCGCAAGTACCCGCAGGAGTTCGCCAAGGCGCAGCGCGTCATGGACACCACCGACAGCTCCGTGCTGAAGGCCGCCAAGGAGCTCGTGCTGTCCGTGCCGTCCTCAATCGGCGGGGACGAGTAGCCGATGCCGCTCACGAGGATGCAGCGCGAGTACCTCGCCAACTGCACGCACCGCTACAACGTGAAGTGCGGGGCGACGGGCTCGGGCAAGAGCTACGTCGACATAGCCGTGACCATACCGCAGAGGCTTCTCGCCATGAGGGGCGAGGGGCTGGCGGTGATGATCGGGAACACCCGCTCGACGCTCGAGCGCAACATCCTCGAGCCGATGCGCTCACTCTACAGCGAGGACGTCGTCAGCCAGATCGGGCGGGACAACACGGCCCAGATATTCGGGCGCAAGGTCTACTGCCTCGGGGCGGACAAGAAGACAAGCGTATCCAAGATTCAGGGCGCCACGTTCGAGTGGGTCTACGGCGACGAGGTCGCCACGTGGAGCGAAGACGTTTTCCAGATGCTCAAGAGCCGCCTGCGCTGCGAACACAGCCGCTTCGACGGCACCTGCAACCCCGACAGCCCCAACCACTGGTTCAAACGGTTCCTCGACGGCGACAGCGACATCTATAGGCAGGACTACACGATCTGGGACGGCGCGCTGGCACCGGACGTCATCGAGGCCCTCATCAAGGACTACGGCAGCGGCGTGTACTACGACCGCTACATCTTGGGCAAGTGGACGCTGGCCGAGGGCCTGGTCTACCCCGACTGGGAGGGCGCGCTGGAGAGCCGGTATACGGGCAGCGCCGCCAAGTACGCGGTGTCTTGCGACTACGGCACGCAGAACGCCTTCGCGGCGCTTCTGTGGGCATTTGACGGCAAGGTGTGGCACGTGGTGGACGAGTACCGCTACTCGGGCCGCGACACGGGGCACCAGAAGACGGACGCCGACTATGTGGCCGACATGGCCGACTTCGTGCGCGGGCTGAGCAAGCCGCCCAAGTTCATCATCGACCCGAGCGCCACGAGCTTCATCGCCGCGATGCGGCAGGCCGGGTTCAAGACCAAGAATGGGCGCAACGACGTTGCGGACGGCATACGAGAGACGGATGTGTGCCTGGGCAACGGCACGGTGCGCATCTCCGACGCCTGCGCGGGGCTGATAGGCGAGCTCGGCGGCTACTGCTGGGACGCCAAGGCGGACGGCGACAAGCCTGTCAAGGTCGAGGACCACAGCTGCGATGCGCTCCGTTACGGCGTGGCAACACTGCGCATGTACAAGCCTGCGAAACGGCAGGTAAACCCATTTTTTGAAGGGAGGTAGCGGCTTGTCTAAGGGGCCTTTGGTGACCGATGGCGACCTCAAGGCGGCGGCGTCGGCGACGGCGTTCGCGGCAGATGCCATCGAGCGGCACATGTCGAGCGAGATGTACCGCAACGCCGTCACCGCGAACGAGTACTACCGCCAGCACAACGTCACGATCAACCGTTTCGTGCAGAAGATCTACTCGTGCTCCGGTGCCGAGGCCGAGGACTTCACGGCCTCGAAGCTGAGGCTGGCGAGTAACCTGTTCAAGCGACTAAACGTCCAGCGCTGCACGTACTCGCTCGGTAAGGGCGTGAGCTTCGTGGACGTCTCGGCGGGCGGCAAGGACACGACCAAGGAGGGGCTTGGCGACCGCTTCGACGACGATGTCATGGAGATGGGGCTCAAGGCGCTCATCCACGGTGTGTCATTCCCGTTTTGGAACCTCGACCACATCGACGTGTTCACCGCCGATGAGTTCTGTCCGGTGTGGGACGAGTACTCGGGGGCGCTATACGCCGGCGTGAGGTTCTGGCGGCTCGACTCCGACCACCCGTGGCATGCGACCCTCTACGAGCAGGACGGCTACACTGAGATGGTGTCGGGCGGCAGCGGCTTCGACTTCGAGGTGGCCGAGGCCAAGCGCGCCTACAAGGTCACGTATCGGGAGATACCGGCGGACGGGATGAAGCTGGCCGTCGATGCGGAAAACTACTCCCGCCTGCCCATCGTGGCGGTCTGGGGCAGCGACGCGCACCAGAGCACGCTCGTCGGCATGCGCGAGAGCATCGACGCCTACGACCTCATCAAGAGCGGCCTGGTGAACGACACGCGCGACTGCGCGCAGATCTACTGGCTCATCAACGGAGCCGGCGGCATGGACGACAGGGACCTCGACCTGTGGCGGGCGAAGCTCAAGCTGACTCACGTGGCCGAGGTCGACGCCGAGCAGGGGCAGTCCGTGACGCCGTACACGCAGGAGGTGCCCGTCGAGGGCCGCCGCGAGACGCTGGCGCAGATCAAGGCCGACATCTACGAGGACTTCGGCGCGCTGGACGTCCACACCATCGCGGCGGGGGCGACCAACGACCATATCGACGCGGCATACCAGCCGATGGACGAGGAGGCCGCCGAGTTTGAGCGCCACATCCGCGAAGGTATCATGGACATCCTCGCATTGCAGGGCATCGAGGACACGCCCGTGTTCACGCACACTCGCATCAGCAACACCAAGGAGCAGGTCGAGACCGTGTGCCTGGAGGCCGAGTATCTGGACGACGAGACGATCCTGCGAAAGCTGCCGAACATCACGCCCGACGAGAGGGCGAAGATTTTGGAGCGAAAGCAGCGGGAGCAGGAGGAGCGCATGGCAGCGCTGCCGCCCGCCCTGGCGGCGAACGCGAAGGGTGCCCAGGAGGGCGACGAGGACGACGAGGATGAGGAAGGTGATGAGTGATGGCGGCATTGCAGGTGCTTGACGGCGAGCTGTGGCAGTGGGACACCGGGCGCGAGGTCGAGGTTGTCGGCTGCGAGCAGGTGCATTTCGCCAAGTCGACCACGGGGACGTGCTACACGGTCGAGGTCGCCGGCAACAAGGCGAAGGTTCCCGACGAGCTGCTCCAGGCGGCGGGTCGCGTGTACGCATGGGCCTACATCACGGACGAGGCATACGGCGGGCGCACGTGCATCGAGGCGCTCTGGGACGTAAAGAGGCGAGCCAAGCCCGCCGAGTACATCTACGAGCCGAGCGACCAGCGCACCATCAAGGACGCAGAGACGGCGCGAGACGAGGCCAAGGCCGCGCAGAAGGCGGCGGAGGCCGCACGCGACAGGGCCGTCGCCGCCGAGGTCAAGGGGGCACGCGCCACGACGCTCGCCTCGGGCTCGGAGGCAACGGCGACGATGGAGAACAACGTGCTGGTCGTCGGCGTGCCGAAGGGCGACGCGCTGAGATACAGCGACCTCACCGCCGATCAGATCGCGGAGCTCAAGAAGCCCGCAACGGACGCGGCGGCTGGCGTGAACAAGGTCAACAACGAGTTCAAGCAGCTCAAGGCTTCTGTCGAGACGGCGGAGAAGGGCCGCGCCGACGCCGAGGTCGTGCGCAAGAAGAAAGAGACCGAGCGCGGGCAGAACGAGACGGAGCGCAAGGAGGCGGAGACGGGACGCAAGACCGCCGAGCAGAAGCGCGAGCAGGATTCGACCAAGGCCCTCGCCGACGCGCAGGCGGCGCTCAAGGACGCCAAGACGGCAGCCCTGAACTACCAGTCGATTATCGACTCGGCGGCTGCGGTTACGGCCTTGGGACTCAAGAAGGTAAACGGCAAGATTTGCCAAATGCGAAAGGTAGGTGCCTAAATGGCCGATACGCAGGCAGCCGAGCAGGCAACCGAGGGGTTCGAGTACGCGGACCCGCTGGCATCGGATAAGGCGGTGTGGGCGCTGGTCGGCGCGGTGAAGAACCTTGGCGACCAGAAGACGCTCGAGCGCGACGCCTCGACCGGGCGCTATAAGAACGAGACCGTCGCCGCGATGGTCGACAAGCACAAGACGGGGCTGGTGTACACGTTCCTCATCCCGGCGGGCAGCCCCACCGACATCCAGCCCATGAGCGCTGCCGCGAAGCGCGTGGCCTCCACCGAGTTCGTGCCCGCGACGGCGACGAGCGCGGCTGTCGACCCGTTCGACGCCGAGGGCGGCCCGTGGTTCCACGTGTCCGCCAACGCCGGTGCCGACGCCGACGGCGTGCCGTGGGTCGAGGCTATCGACGGCGTCGACTACGGCTTCTCGCGCGTGGACAACGGACACGGCAACAACGTCTACGAGATCGCGCCGGTCGTGTGGCAGGCGGTCGAGGTGCTGACGAACGGCAACCTGCTCGTCTCGTGGTCCGACAGCCGATTCAGCGGCTCGCAGCCGAACCCCAAGGCGTTGCTGCCGGACGGCACGCTGCGACCGTACATGCTGACGCCGACGTATCCCATGAGCATCGACGCCGACGGGCGCCCGCGTTCCGTCTCGGGCGCGAAGGTCGCCAACCGAGTGACCTCGCACGACTCGCTCATCGACCTGTGCAAGACGGCGACCACGGGCTACTCGGGAATGTCGGCCTACGACCAGTGGTACGTCAACTTCCACCAGCTGACCAAGACGCTGTGCAAGTCCTCCCAGGTGGACTTCCCGGGCTGCACCGACTTCAACGTGCAGATTCACCCGGCAATCGCCGAGACGGGCGTCACGCGCGTGGTCGTCACCGCCGAGCAGGCGGCGAAGATTCCCGTGGGCGCGTCGCTGATGTACGGCACCGACACGGGCACCACGTGCCCAGACCGAGGCGCCGCGGCGGCGTACGACGTGTTCGACGGTGCCGTTGTCGGTGGCAAGGAGACGCTCGCAGACGGCAACGTGGCGCTTCTCATGGACGTCACCAAGGCGTTCGACACGACCGTGAACACATGGCTCCAGAGTGCGCCGTGGTGCACGGGCAACACCGATGCCCTCGTTGGCGACGGCCAGGTGGCGAAGGACGGCAAGCATCCGTTCAAGGTCGGCGGCGTCGAGACGGGACTGGGCCTGTGGGAGTTCATGGGCGATACGCTCTTCGTCTCCGACGGCACGGGCTTCGGCATCGCGGTCAACCCCGACACTCGCAATGAGAAGAAGAACGCCGTGGCGGACGGGGTGACCCCGACGGCGGCGTGCATGCCGACGGCGGATGGCTACATGCTCGACATCCAGTTCGTCAACGGCCTCATCTTGGGAAAGGGGCTCGGCGGCTCGGCGACGACCGGTGTCGGTGACTACTTCTACTTCGACACCTCCGGAGGTAAGGTCAAGGGCACAATCCGTCTGGTTCGGTTCCTCGGCAACCTGTGGAACGGCTCGTATGCCGGTCTTCGTTGCGCGAGCTCGGGGCACCGGTCCGGTGGGGCCTCTTGGTACTTCGTCTCCCGGCTTTCTGCTACGGGCCGTAGCCGGGGGTGAATCAGGGCGTAGCCCTGAGAGGGGGCTGGCCCCCTCCTAACCCCAAACAGGGATTCACGGTGAGGGCGGCGCTGGTTTCTGGTTCAGTTCCTCGGCAACCTGAGGAACGGCTCGAATGCCGGTCTTCGTTACGCGAACTCGAGGAACAGGTCCGGTAGGGCCACTTGGAACTTCGTCTCCCGGCAATCTGTCTATAAATCTCTACTCGCACCGTGTCTACCGCGCCCGCCGCTTTCTGGCGGGACGCGGCTCAGCCTGACTCCTTTGAGTGAAATTTGTCCGCAAGGCTCACGGGCTGGTAGCCGCAAGGCGAACGCTCGTATGACAGACAGAAAGAGCTTTGATCTATGAAAACCTACTGCAAGGGCCTCGAGTTCACGCGCGGAAGCGTCGTCGAGGCCCTGCACCGATGGAAGAAAAGCGACTCCGGCAAGGAGAACGGCTGGCGCGTCGCCGACGAATACGGCACCGAGACGGCGTTCGTCGACCGCATCTGGCTAGAGCTCTCGACCGAGACGCTGACGTTCGAGCCCATCCGAACCTATCTGAAACACGACCCGAACAGCGGCAAGCTGCGCGAGATAAGCGTCGAGAGCATCAAGCGGCAGGTGTGCAACTACCTGTGCGTCGGGGCGCTCGAGCCGCTCCTTGCCGCCAAGGTCGGCTTCTGGCAGGTGTCGAGTGGCGTCAAGGGCAAGGGCGCGGCGCTGGGGATGCGCAAGCTCAGGCGCGAGGTTCACCGCTTCGCCTACCACGTACACGTCGACATCCGCAACTGCTACGTCTCAATGCAGACGGCGATAGTGGAGGGTCTGGTGGCGCGCTACGTCAAGAACAGCCAGGTCCTCTACCTGCTCCATTCGCTGCTGTCGACGATGAACGGCGTCCTTATCCTCGGCAGCTACCTGTCGCTTCGGTTGGCGGCGTTCGTGATCTCGTTCGCGTACCACGCGGTCGAGGAGGCGGCGAAGGAGCGGCGCGGCAAGCGCGTGAGGCTCGCGGGATGCCAGGTGTGGTACGCCGACGACGGCTATTTTCTCGGCAACTCAAAGCGCTCGCTCGGGAAGGCCGCGGCCATCGCCGCGCGCGTTTTGGGGCGGCTAGGATTGTCGCTGAAGCCGTGGAAGGTGAGGCGCAACGGCGCCGAGCCCATCGACTTCGCGGGCTATCGCATCTGGTGCGCCCGCGGGCGCCGGGTCGATCTGCGAAAGAGGCTCTGGAAACGACTGCGACGCGCGTTCGCGCGCTACTGGCGCAGGCGCACCGAGCGCTTGGCGAGGCGCGTGTGCTCTTACTGGGGCTGGCTGAAAACGGCCGTCATGGAGCACCAGATGAACGGTAAGCGGTGCATATTCAACGCGGCGAGGGCCGTGGGTTAGGAGGAAAAAAATGGTTGTGAAGTCGGAGCGAACGGGCGAGAGGCCCGAGACGGTCGAGATCGCGGGGACCGACGTCTGGTTGCGCCGCGGCATCGCCGAGGGCGAGCGCGAGGAGCAGGGCGGCGAGGGCGGTTCCGTCAAGGTGAAGGTGTTCACCTACGAGGAGCTGCACTTCACCGACCCGACTGGCGAGCTGACGGTCGAGGGCGCAAAGGCCGACTTTGACACCGTCTGGGCGGCACACGAGGCGGACGGCATGAGCATGGAGGAGCAGATCGCATCGCTCCAGCAGCAGGTCGCCGACTCGCAGGCGGCCCTTCTCGAGCTCGGCGACATCGTTGGAGGTGAGTAACTTGGCGAAAATCTACTACCGCGCCGTGAAAAGCGGCAAGCGCACGCTCGAGAGCGTTCCCGAGCGCTGGCGCGACGAGGTGCGCCAGATGCTAGAGGCGGACGGCGAGTAGGGAAGGGCCCCGGCTTCGGTCGGGGCCCTTTTCCGTTATGCGCGGGCGACCATGCGTGCCGACGATTGGAGGCGGCACATGGCGAAGGATAGCGCTCACGAGTTCTCAGACGCCGAGATTCGGGCGTTCGAGCGCGAGGTGGCGGGAGTGTACGGCGAGGCGAGCAAGACGGCCTACGCCAACCTCAAGCGCTATCTGGCGCAGTTCGAGGCCGACGACGAGAAGATGCGCGAGCGGCTCGAGGCCGGCGAGATCACCAAGGCGCAGTACAGGTCTTGGCGAAGCGGGAAGATCGCGGCGGGCAGGCGCTACCGAATCGTCCTCAAGCAGTGCGCCGAGGCCATGACGCACGCGAACGTCGTCGCAGCCGCCGCCATCGAGGGCAGGCTGCCAGAGGTCTACGCCGAGAACTACAACTACGGCACGTGGCAGGTCGAGAGCGCCGTTGGCGTTGACACGGCCTACGCACTGCAGGACGCCTCGACCGTTCAGAGGCTGCTCACCGACCACGACAGCTACCTGCCCAAGCCGTCCGTCAACGTCGTCAAGGACGTGGCGTGGAACCGCCGGCTCATAGCCAACCAGATCACGCAGGGCGTGCTGCTCGGCGAGTCGATACCCAAGATTGCGAAGCGCATCCAGGACGTGGCGGGGTCCAACCGCGCGGCGGCGGTGCGCTTGGCGCGGACCTCGACGACGGCGGCGGAGAACGCCGGGCGCGTCGACAGCTACAAGAGGGCCAAGGGGCTCGGCATCAATGTGCAGCAGGAATGGGTGGCGACGCTTGACCTGCGCACGCGCTCGAGCCACAGGAAGATTGACCGCGAGAAGGTCGAGGTCGGCGAGAAGTTCAGCAACGGGTGCCGCTATCCCGGCGACCCGGAGGCGCCGTATGCCGAGACGTGCAACTGCCGCTGCACGCTGGTGGCGTGCTGTGACGGACTCGACGTGCTCGACGGCGAGCGTTTCAGCCGCCTGCCCGAGGGCATGACCTACGAGGAATGGAAGGCGGGCAAGCCCGCCGTCAACGGCACCAAGCCCGCGAACCGCACCATCTCCGAGTTCATGGAAATGCCCGGAACCAAGCGCAAGCTGGATGCGGCGGGCGTGTCCAAGACCGAGGCGCGAAAGCGGCTCTCGCGGCAGCTCGAGGACTACGGCATACCGTCGAGCGGCTTCAGGAAGATGTCGGCGGGCGACCAGCAGAAGGTGCTGGACTCGGCGCTCGGCACGGTCTACGAGGGCGGCGGGAAATCGAGGGCTAAGCCGGTAGAGCACTCAATGGAGTTCGCGGTGGATATGGGGAAGATCGCGAGCAGGGACTACAGGGCAAAGGTGTCTAAAGCCGTCGGCAAAGATGCCGCGGACGGCGTACATGCGAGCATAAGACGCATCCTCAGCCACCGAGGGGGCACGAACGGCGAGGACCTTTACGCCATCGACTTGTCAACGGGCAAGACAATCACGAGCTGCGTTAACTCGACCGTCGGCAGCACCGTGGTCCCTCCGGCGAAGTTCGGCAAGAAGGTCGAGGCGGCAATCGGGGACGGTCGGCGCTAGTGCTGCTCCACAACCACCCGGCCTCTGGCATCCCTAGCGCGGCTGACCTTTTGGCGGTCGGCGGCAAGGGCTGCGAGATGGGGATAATCGCAGCTCACGATGGAAGTATCTACACGTTCGAGAAGGTTTCCGAGCCGGATGCGTCCTATAATGTCGATGAGGTGAAGTACCTTAGAATCCAAAGGCTTTACGGCGGCAACGAGGACAGGCTGTTTCGGGCGATTGAGGAGAGGTTCGGTTTCAAGATTGAGCATCATGAATGACATACTCAACGAAGCCGTTAGCTATCTCGACGGAAGAGACGACGTCGACGCTATAGGTCACGTTCTCGATTCCAAGCCTAAAGCCGTTCAGGAGCTATGGCTTGAAGAGGCCAAATACGACGACGAGAATCGCAGGGAGTACTACGAGCTGTTTGGCCCGGATAAGTTCGAGGATGCTCTTGAGGCCGATATAGTCGAGATATTCGAAAGCGAACTAAATAACTAGCCAACAGGCCCCGCTCCGGCGGGGCCTGTTTTCATGCCGCGTGACCGTGCCGCGACACTGCCTGCAGAGAGATTGGGGCAGGCATGAAAGAGCTATTCACTTGCGCGAACTGCGGCGACTGCGCCGTAAAGCTGGGTTTCGGCTTCACGTTCCCGGACACCTACATCTGCACACAGCGAGGCGACGAGGTCGCGCCAGACGACGGCTGCACGCTCGGATGCGAGGGCGTGCCGGTGCAGGCCATCGAGGCCATCGAGGCGGACGTCAACGGTCGCGTTGGCTACGGCTGCGAGGTGCTCGACTGATGGCCTACGGGCTCGTCGGCGGCGTCGGCGACCGAGGACGGCACGGGACCCTCATCACCGAGGAGATCGTCAACGCCGCGAAGCTGGATACCGCCGAGTGCATCGAGATACGGCAGAACAATATCGAGCAGGTCGAGAAAGCCCTCCTGCGAGCCTATAAAACAGGCCTGGAGGAGATAGGCCTCGTCGCGGAGGGCTACGCCAAGGCGACGTGCCCGGTCGACACGGGCAGGTTGCGCAACTCCGTCACGCACCTACTCAAAGGCTACGACTGCCTCATCGGCACCAACGTCGAGTACGCGCCGTACGTCGAGGAGGGGACTTCCCGCATGAAGGGCAAGCACTTCCTGCGCAAGGCGGCGACGGGCCACGGAGACACGTACCGGGCGATTCTCGAGAAGCACCTGAGGGGCGGCGCGTAGGGCCGCGTTACTCCGCTTGGATACTCACCCTTGCCGCGAGGTATTGCGGCGCGGGCCCTGCCGAGGCAACAGGCTGGGACCCGCCCATTCCGAAGCAAGGGAGATTCTGTTGGCACTCACGCGAAAAATGCTCAAGGCAATGGGCATCGAGGACGAGAAGATCGAGCAAATCATCGAGGAGCACGTCGAGAGCATCGACGGCCTGAAGGCCGAGCGCGACCGTTACAAGTCGGGGGCCGAGGAGGCCGAGGGCCTGCGAAAGCAGCTCGAGGAGGCCAAGGCGGCCGGCGAGGGCGCCGGCGAGTACGAGGAGAAGTACAAGGCCAAGTGCAAGGAACTCGACGACTACAAGGCCGAGGTCGCTGGGGAAAAGGCAGCAGCAGAGAAGCGCGGCCTGTACCGACAGCTGCTCGAGTCGGCGGGTGTTGACCCGAAGCGCATCGACACCGTTCTCAAGGTCTCAGACCTCGAGGGCGTGACCGTCAAGGACGGCGCTATCGAGGGCGCGGACAAGCTCACCGAGGGCATCAAGGCCGACTGGGCCGACTTCATCGCAACCACGACCGTCAAGGGTGCCGACGTGGCCCACGCCCCCAAGGGCGAGGGCGGCAAGGACATCAACGAAATGAGCACCGCCGAGTACATGAAGTACAAGGCGGAGCAGAGAGGCTAAGGGGTATCTATGTCGAACACCATCCTTACACCCAACATCATCGCCAACGAGGCGCTGGACGTTCTGCGCACCAACGCCGTCATGGCCAACCTCGTCCACCGCGACTACTCCTCAGAGTTCGTCGCCGGCGTGGGCGACACCATCACCGTCCGCAAGCCCGCCACCTTCGAGGCCAAGGAGTTTACTACCGAGGTCGAGGTGCAGGACGCTACGGAGGGCAAGGTTCCCGTCAAGATGGACAAGCTGCTCGACGTGACGTTCGCCGTCACGTCCAAGGAGCTGACGATGGGCATCGTCGACTTCTCCGCGCAGTTCCTCGTTCCCGCGATGCAGGCCTTCGCCGACAAGATCGACGGCTACCTGCTCGCGCTCGAGAAGGACGTCACGAACCGCGTCGACCACACCAAGGGCGCCATCGCCGTGGCGGACATCATCGCCGCCCGCAAGTTCCTCGTGGACGCCAAGGCGCCCTCCACGGAGCGTCGCTTCGTCTACGGCTCCCAGGCCGAGGCCGACCTGCTCAACACCGAGGCGTTCACCAATGCCTCCGCCGTCGGCGACAACGGCACCGCCCTCAAGGAGGCATCGCTTGGCCGCAAGTACGGCCTCGACTTCTACTGCGACCAGAACGTGCAGAAGACCACGGCAGAGACGGCCAACTACACGCCGTCCATCGCGTTCCACAAGAACGCCTTCGCGCTCGTGACCCGCCAGCTCGAGATGCCGCTCGGCGCCCCTAAGGCGTTCTCCACCTCCTACGACGGCTTCGGCCTGCGCGTCGTGCAGGGCTACGACCAGAAGACCAAGACCGACACCGTCTCCATCGACATGCTCTGCGGCGTCAAGACCCTCAGCCCCGAGCTCGCCGCCGTCATCACCGATAAGCGATAGGCGCAGAGATGCTCGAGCAGGTGCTTCTGTCGCTGCGCAACTGGTTCGTCGCCGACAAGCGCACGGGGCGCGTCCGTATCGAGGACGGCCGCCTCGTGCCGCCCGCGGCCCTCGGCCTCAAGGAGGGCCAGTACGTCCGCATCACGGGCTCGACGTTCAACGACGGGCTGCACGCGTGGCCCTACAACGGACTCACGGACGAGGAGTTCGTCGGCACCGTCTGGGCGCTCGCCATCCCGCAGGCCGTGGTCGACCTCGCTGACGAGATCGCGGCGTGGCAGACCGAGCACGCTAAGGAGCTGGACAGTCCGTACGCATCCGAGAGCTTCGGCGGCTACAGCTACACGCGCGTCGGCGGCGACGGCTCGCCCATCACGTGGCGACAGCAGTTCAAGGCGCGTCTCGACCCTTGGAGAAAGCTGTGAGCCGCCTGTACGAGCGCATGGCGGTGGCGTGCGCGAGGCTCGTCGCAAAGACCGAGCCTGACGGCGAGGGCGGCTTCAAGACCTTCCTCGCCGTCGGCGACGGCTTCACGGCGGCGATCGTGCGCGACAGCTCCACGGCCTCGCGTATCGCGGAGCACGACGGCGTGAGGAACGTCTACACCGTGACGACCGCCGAGCCGCTGCGGTACGGCGACCTCTTCCAGCGTGCGTCCGACGGGCAGGTATTCCGCTGCGCGTCGAACGCGGACGACGGCGCCGCGCCGTGCTGCGCGTCGTTTGGCTTCGGCCAGTGCAGCGCGGAGGAGTGGGAGGTGCCGGATGGCGACTAAGGCGGCGGCGCTGCAGGCGTGGCTCGAGGGCTTCGGGCTGCCCGTGTACCGCGACTCGGCGGTGCCGGGCGAGGCGAAGATGCCCTACATCACCTACGACCTGCCGACCGCGGCGTTCGGCACGCAGTGCAACTCCGAGGTGAACCTCTGGTTCCGTACATCGTCCGAGGCCGCGCCCAACGCCAAGGCCGAGGAGGTCGCCCGGGCGCTGGGGCTCTCCGGCGTGCTGCTGCCGTGCGACGGCGGCGGCATGTGGGTGATGCAGGGCGATCCGTTCTGCAACGCCATGGCCGACGAGGACAACGCCGTGAAGCGCCGAATCATCAACCTGACCATTGAGTACATGACCAGCTACTAGGAGGTCATATGTCTAAGTTCACGCGCATCCCCGAGAACACGTTCAAGGAGATCGTCATCAACGCGGGCCTGCTCGCCACGAATTTCAACACCAAGACCGTCGAGGTCGCTGAGTCCGAGCTGATGGGCGCGACGAGCGGCGGAACCAGATTCGCCGCCACGCCCAGCTTCATCGACTACGGCGAGGACATCGACAACTGTCCCGCCAACACGATGGAGCTGAAGCGCATCGACAGCATCGATGCCAAGCTGAGCGGCACCTTCGTGACGCTGAACACCGCGCTCGGCAAGAAGCTCGCAGCCGCAGCCGACGAGACCGAGGGGAAGATCGTCCCGCGCTCCGCGCTCTCGGAGGACGACTTCGCCGACATCTGGCTCATCGGCGACTACTCGGGCGAGAGCGGCAACGGCTATATCGCCATCCGACTCATCAACGCGCTCAACACGGGCGGCCTGCAGATCACGACGCAGAACAAGGCCAAGGGCCAGTTCGCGTTCGAGTTCACGGGCCACTACTCAATCAAGAACCCCGAGATCGTGCCCTACGAGCTGTATATCAAACAGGAGATTGGAGCCTAACCATGAAGCTGGAGAACCTTAACGCCGACGAGTTCCAGAACGCCATGTGCCTTTTGGCCGACGTGGCGGAGGACGTCATGAACGGCGAGCTCGGCGCAAAGGCCAAGGCCGCCTACGCCAAGTTCCGCTCCGACTCCGCCAAGGCCAAGGCCAGGGCGACCGCCAAGGCCAAGGGCGACCCCGAGGCCGCGAAGGCAGCCGCCACCGCCGAGGTCAACGGCCTCGCCGTGGACATGGTAGCGGGTCTTCTGCCCGACGTGCTGCGCCAGGGCGGCGAGATCAGCTACAAGCTGCTCGCCGCACTCGACGGCCAGACGCTCGAGGAGTACAAGGCCGACTTCACCGTCAAGAAGTGGGTGAACGACATCAAGGATGCCGTCGACGGTATCGACGGCATCAAGGACGTCCTGGCTCCTTTTTTTGGATAGCCGCCGAGGACCCATCTCACATATGGCTCTGTCTGGGCGAGTACGTCGGGCCACGGCGTGCTCGCCCTTTCTCTAGGTACATGGTCGCGCGGTGGCGCGAGCGGGACGAGCGGGAGGCGTTCCGCGTGTACCTGAGCGAGTCGGTGCGCCTCATGGCGCAGGGGAAGTGGCTCAAGGAGCCCTTCCTGAGCATCGTCAACGGCGGTGCGGGCGATGGGTCCGAGGCGGAGGACACGCGCGGCGGCGACGAGATCGCCGCAGACATCATCGAGCGGATGGGATTGAAGGTGGTCTAGGTGAACCTTCTCGACCTGATGATTAAGGTCGGCCTCAAGGACGAGGCCAGCGGCAAGGCCGAGGGCGTGGCCTCGAAGGTCGTGGGCACGCTCGGCAAGGCCGGAGCGACCGTTGCCAAGGCGGTAGGCGTGGGCGTCGCCGCCGTGGGGGCGGGCGTCGCTGCCGTCACGGGCATGAGCATGAGTGCATACGCCGCATACGAGCAGAACGTCGGCGGCATCCAGAAGATATTCGGCAACATGGGCAAGTCCCTCGAGGACTACGCCGCCATGACCGGCCAGACCGTCGAGCAGTGCTCCGGTAAGTGGGAGCAGCTCGAGCAGGCGCAGACCACGGTGCTCGCAAACGCCGACGCAGCCTACAAGACGGCCGGCATTAGCGCCAACCAATACATGGAGCAGGTGACGGGCTTCTCGGCCTCGCTCGTTTCCTCACTGGGCGGCGACACGGTAAAGGCCGCGAAGTACGCCAACACGGCCATGGTCGACATGAGCGACAACGCGAACACCTTCGGCACGGCGATGGAGGACCTCCAGAACGCATACCAAGGATTCGCCAAGCAGAACTACACGATGCTCGACAACCTCAAGCTGGGGTATGGCGGCACCAAGGAGGAGATGCAGCGCCTCATCAAGGACGCGCACGCCGTCAACTCCGCCGTGGACGAGTCGAGCCTGTCCTTCGATAACGTCGTGTTGGCCATCCACACGATGCAGGAGCAGATGCAGATTGCCGGCACGACCTCGCGCGAGGCCGCGACGACCATCGAGGGCTCCTGCAACATGGCGAAGGCCGCCTGGGAGAACTGGGTGACGGAGCTCGGCAAGGACGACGCCGACATGGGCAAGCTCACCGAGGAGCTGTTACAGTCGGTCGAGACAGCGGCCTCGAACGTTGTCCCGCGCGTCGCGACCATCGTCGGCACGGCGCTGTCGCAGCTACCGAGCCTTGTCACGTCGGTCGGTCCCGTGCTCGGCCAGGCGTTCGTCGACATTTTCACGCAGGCGCTCGACAGCGCGGCTGAGGCCGTGCCCGGGCCCATGGGCGACATCCTCTCCGCCGTGTCAGACGGCGTGGACGAGATCGGCGAGCGCTTCAAGGGCCTTGGCGAGATCTTGGCGGTTGGGGACAACCCGCTCGAGTCTCTGCACCTCGCCATGGTCTACGGCCTGACGCTGCTCGAGGGCGACCTGTCCACGCTGCAGGAGAACATCACCTCATCGCTGCCCGGCATCGCCGAGGGCTTCGCCGACGTGGGCGGCGAGGTCGTTCCCAGGCTCGCCGAGGGAATCGAGATGGGGCTGTCGTTCCTCTCCGAGACGGCGGCGTCGCTCATGACATCGCTCGGCGGCTACCTGTCTGAGAACCTGCCATCCATCACGGAGAGCGGCCTGCAGATTCTCACCGGCCTCTCCGAGTCCATAGCCGAGAACGCGGGCGTTCTGGCAGAGGGCGCGGCGAACCTCATCGTCGGCTTGGCGCAGGGTATCGCCGACAGCCTGCCGACGCTCATCGAGCAGGCCCCGGTCATCGTGCAGAACCTCGCCAGCGCGATCAACGACAACGCGCCGATGCTGCTCGGTGCCGGCATCCAGGCAATCGTGACGCTGGCGCTTGGCATCGTGCAGGCGATACCGACGCTCATCGCCAACATCCCGGCCATCTTCTCGGCCTTCGTCTCGGCTTGGTCGGCGCTCGACTGGCTGAGCCTCGGCAGGAACGCCATCACGTTCCTGGGCAACGGCATCACCGGCATGGCCGGCTTCGTCAGCTCGTGCGGCGCCAACATCGTGTCCGCTATCCGCGGCGCAATCCAGAACCTGCCGTCCACCCTGGCGAGCATCGGCCGCAACGGAATCAGCAGCCTGGGTTCCGCCATCCGCGGCGCGGTCGGCTTCGTGATCTCTGCGGCCTCGAGTATCGGCAGCTCCATCATGAGCGCCCTGTCCTCCATCCCGGGCCGCGTGGCCTCCATCGGCTCGCAGATCGTGCAGGGCATCGCCAACGGAATCAGCGGCGCGGCCGGCGTGGTCGTGAGCAAGATTACCGGCGTGGTCGGCGGCGCCATCGACGCTGCCAAGAACCTGCTGGGTATCCACTCGCCCTCGCGCGTGTTCCGCAAGATGTTCGGCTACGTGATGCAGGGCGCGGCCCTCGGCATCGACGACACGGCGGACGAGCCGGTGAAGTCCATGAGGTCGGCGGTGCGCAACGTCGAGAAGGCCGCCGTGTTCGGCGTGAGCGTTACCGGCGGCGGAGCATACGGGGCGACCGCCAACGGCGCCGCGGGCATCGCGGGCGGCGGAAACGTTTACAACCTCTACCTCGACGGCGACCTGCTGGGCGTCGACGGGCGCGTGGCGTCCGCGTTCAGGGCCTTCGTCGCGGCGGTGGAGCAGAGCATGGCGATGGGGGTCGCGTAGTATGGCGCAGGGAAACTGGGTTCAAGGTGGCAGTGGCTATAGAAAGTACTGCTGGTGCGCGTACGTGGACGTTGCTGAGGTCGGGCGCACGGACACCACCGTGACCTACCGCGTCACGCACGGCTACGGCACGCGCTACGCCATCGACTGCTACGCAAACGGCAGCTCGTCGGCGGGCGGCTCGTGGAACGGCTCGGTCTACTCGACGAACAACTCCGGCTGGGTGTGGGTGCAGTGCACTTCGCGCGACGTCACGCTCAACCGTGGCAACGGCGACGCCTACAACCATACCTTCACTGGCCAGATTAACGTCACGGGCAGCTTCGGCAACGGAACGTCGAACGCCTCCAACACCGTCACGGTCCCGTGCCGTGCCTACCACACGCCGCACACGCCGAAGAACATCAGGGCGGAGCGCCTGAGCGACACCAGCGCGAAGATTAGTTGGGACGTCGACTACACGGGCATGGACGGCGACTACCCCTGGTCGACCGTGACCGTCGGCGTGGTGAAGAACGGCCCGGGGAAGTTCACCGACGTCGGCACCGTCAGTTGGGACACCACGAGCCACACCTACAACGGCCTCGAGCCGGGCTGCATGTACATCTTCTCCGCCAAGGCGACGGGCCCCGGCGGCACGTCGGATTACGGCGTGAGCGCACCGGCGATCTACACCACGCCGACGGCGCTCGGCATGCTCGAGGCCGTCAAGGCGGAGGCGGCGAAGGTTGTGCTCAAGGGGCGCGACGCACCGGCCTTCGTCGACAGCTGGGAGTTCCAGCTCACGACCGACGGTGGAAAGACGTGGGTCGATGCGGATGTAAGCGCCTCTTGGGAGGACGAGGAGGCACCGGCGGGAACGGTGCGCTATCGTGCCCGCGCCATCAAGAGCGGCCTCAAGGGACCTTGGACCGAGTCAAACGAGGTCACGACAATATGCCCGCCGCTCGCACCGTCCATCAGGGGCGTCAGGGCGGCTTACGCCACAGGTTCGACCGCGACGCTCGAATGGGTGCCCAACCATCCGGACGGCTCGGCACAGACCTCAGCCGAGGTGCAGGTCACGACGCCGACGGGTCCCACCACCACTACGGTCGATGGCCCGGGTGCGAGCCTGAAGCTGCCGACCGGCACCAAGGGCCCCTACACCGTGCGCGTGCGCACCAAGGGCCTCGACGAGGACTGGGGCGCATGGTCGAGCGCGGCGGCATATACCGTGGCGGACGCGCCCCAGGCATTCTTCACTGACCCGGCTGCGGACGGGGCGACCCTGCGCGCGGTGCCGCATACCTTCACGTGGAAGGTGGCCGACGAGACGGGCGTCAGTCGACAGTACCTGTCTTTGTGCGACATCAGGGGCAACCTCCTGTGGAGCGGGACTGTGGACAAGGACGCGCGCTCCTTCCGCCTGGGCTATGCGCAGCACGCCTTCGTCAACCACACGGTCTACAGGGTCGTGCTCACGGTCACAGCCGGCTCGTCGCTGTCGGTCACCGCCTCGAGAGCTTTCCAGACCGACTGGGCACCGCCAGCCAAACCGTCGCTCAACGTTTTCGTCGACGATAGGCTCGGCTGCCAGCTGGCCGTATTCCCCGGCGCACCGGAGAGCGAGGACACGCCTGACACGTCCTACTTCACCGTGTCGCGCGTCCTTCCCGACGGCTCGACCCTGCAGCTCGGATCGCACCTTGCGGCGGGCGAGGGCGCGAGCGATCCGCTGCCGCCGCTCAACAGCGAGTTCGAGTACGTTGCCGTCGCGTACGCGGCGACGGGCGTGAGCGCGGCGACGAGGGTCAAAACGACCGTGGCGAGCCGCGCGGTGGCTCTCAACTGGGGAGCCGGCGCTGAGAGGTCGTGGCTCGGGCGCTATCTCAAGAAGGGCTCGAGCCGCAAGGTGACGCACGGATACAAGATGCTGCACTTCGCCGACGGCGGGGAAGGGCTGCCCGTCTCGTACGGCATCAACGAGAGGGACGTCAAGGACAGCATGGACTTCCTGCTGCTCGACGAGGAGGACTACAAGTCATTCCTCGAGGTCATGAACATGGCGGGGCGCTTCTGGGTGCGCGATCTCTACGGCGAGCGGTTCCGCGCCCGCCTCAACTGTAGCGTGAAGCGTTCCGACGGCGCGTGGGTGGCTTCGTGCGATCCGACGTGGGAGACGTGGGAGGAGCCCGCCAATGGCTGATAGCTGGATAAGGCCGTTCGACGCCTCCTACGACTTCGTGCGCGTATCACGTGAGACGGGGCTCGAGCTCGACTTCGTGCGCGACATCGAGAACGGAGGCTCAATCGAGCGCAACGCGAACACGGCGCTCTACGAGACTGCATCCCTGGACTTCGCCGACAAGTTCGACGTCGGCAACGACTTTCTGCGTGTGTACCTCAACGCCACCTTCACGGACGGCAGCAAGAGGCGCGAGTGCCTCGGGACATTCATGCCGCAGGTGGACTCGGTGAACATCGACGGCGCCTACCGCGAGGGCAAGATCAACGCCTACGGCCTCCTGAAGCGGCTCAAAGACGACGACTTCGACGGGCCGCACGTGATCGTTGCGGGCAGCAATCTGGTTGATGAGGCCGTCAAGATAGCCGAATCGGTCGGCCTCACCGTCTACGCCGACCCCAGCAGCCTCCTTCTGGGCAGCACCTTGGTTTTCGGCGTGGGCAGGGACAACGACGCCAAGAACAAGCTGGACGCGGTGAACCTGCTCCTCAAGGCGGCCGGGTTCCGCTCGCCGGTGACCGACCGGATGGGCAACGTGATCTACAGGCGCTACGTCGAGCCTGCCGACATGCCCATCTCGGCGGAGTTCACCGAGGGCAGGGATGCGCGCTTCATGTCGGACATGACCGAATCGACTAACCGCGCCGAGGTCTGCAACGTCGTGCACGTGGACTTCAGCACGCAGAACGCATCGGTGCGCGGCACGGCGGTGGACGACTCGCCCGATTCAGACCTCTCGACCGTCTCGGTCGGTCGTCGAATCGTCAAGAGCTACAGCTACGACAGCCTGCCGGGCGTGGATACCGAGGACGCCAACCTTGTCGAGGGCGCCGCCAACGCCCTCATCGGCACCGGCAAGAAGTCGGATAAGAGCTTTAGACAGAGCGATTCGCACGGCAGCATCCAGACCGTCTACGTCTCCGACTCGCCGCAGGTGGGCGTGCTTTTCGGCATCAAGGTCGTCTCGAGTGGCGGGCGCGTCGGCTTCTGCCAGGACGAGGGGCCGAGCGTCAAGAAGGATACGGACTACACACAGAGCGTGTGGGTCAAGGGCACTAAGGGCGCGATGGGCATCATACAGTCTTTCTGGGATCAGGAAAGGGCGCTTGGCCCGGTGACCAAGGGGTTCACCATGACTGGCGAGTGGCAGAAGGTCAGCTACACCTATCACGCCACGGAGAACCACAGCAAGGTCAGCTGGGGCTACTGCTATATCGACGGAGGTGAGGCCGTCTTCGTCGCCGACAAGGTCGAGGAGGGAAGCAACGCCACGCCTTGGCCCCAGGACGCCATGCAGGCGGCGGCGGACCGCAAGGCGGCGGAGCTGCTCGCCACCGAGCGCGCCGTGACGCGCACGGACGAGTTCAGGAGCGTCTACAAGCCCGTCGAGCCGTGCATGGCGGTGGCGATGAACTACAGGACCGGCGGGGTTGTCGGCAAGCTGGCAATCCAGAAGCAGACGCTGACGCTCGACGCCGGCTGCGTCATAAAGCACACGGCGAGGAGGTACGAGCGATGAGCGATTCGGCAGCCGAGATCAAGGGCGCGGCGGCGCGGCTGGCGGCGGCGATGCCGTCGGGCGGCAAGCGGCTGACGATGGAGTTCGGCACGGTCGTGGGCGTCCACGGCACGGCGCTCGACGTGATGCTGCACGGCGCGGTGGTGACGGTCCCGATGGTGCGCTCCTGCACGGGGTGCATCATCACCGACCGCGCCGTGATCCTGTCGCAGGGCCCGCTGGCCGTGTGCGTCGGCACGATGGCAGCGGTGTAGGCCGGCGTTACGGAGGCCTGAACCTGCAGTGTGGCGGGGAATGGGCCCCACCACACTGCAGAACGGAAGGGAGGCCGGATGGAGGTACTCAAGCTCTTCGCGCCGTACGGGCCGGGGTGGCTCGGCGGCGCGGCGCTTGCGCTCATTGCCTTTTATTTTGGGCGGCAATTTTTGGCCGAGTACAAGGTTCAGAACGAGCGCAAGGCGAACCTCGACCTCAAGCGCGAGGAGCGCAAGCAGGCCGAAGTCGACGAGAGGGCGCAGCGCGACCGCGAGCGGTCCCAAATGGAGGGGCGCATCGCCGCCCAGATGGAGCGCAGCAACACCCTGATTGAAGGAATGAAAACGCTCATGGAGTCGGTCGTCGCGTCAAACGACGTCCTGCACGCCGACCTGGTTCACAGCCAGGCACGCAGTCAGGGGATGGCCGAACAGGTGAGCCACATTCGCGACCGCGTCGACCTGCTCTACGACAAAGAAACAGGTAGATAGGAGGAATCATGACTACCGAAGACATTACCCGCAAGCTGACGAGCCGCAAGTTCTGGCTGTGCACGGCTGCCTTTTTGGGCTCCGTCGCGACCAGCGTGGCCGGCATCGCCACGGACAACCAGACCGTCGCCGCCATCGGCACGGTGTGCGGGGTCGCGAGTGCGGCCATCTACGCCGCGGCCGAGCAGGCTGTGGACGCTGCGCGCCTGAAGGCGGGTGGCGATCATGACGGAGATTAACGCCGAGGCTAAGCGCAAGCTGCCGATGCGCAGCGTTTTCGCCATCGTCCTCGCACTCGCCGCGGCCCTCGCCGCCCCGTGCGGAGCCGAGGCGTACCAGAGTGTGAACAAGTACGTGAGCGGCGGTCACGGCTACCTCAATGCGAGCTACCTCGTCATTCACGAGACCGCGAACCCCGGCGCTTCTGCCTACAACCACACTTTGTTGTGGTCGCGTGACGACACCTACGCCGTACATCACGTCATGGAGCTGGACGGCTCCACCGTGTACAACACCGTGCCGGAGAACCGCCTTTGTTGGCACGTGGGCAACGGCAACTACGCAACCATCGGCATCGAGCTCGCCCACGCCACGAACGCTTCCGACTTCTCCAAGCAGTGGTCCGAGGCCGTGAAGTGGGCGGGCGACGAACTCCGCTCTCGCGGCTGGGATACGTCCCGCCTTTTGAGCCACTACGAAGCGGCTCAGCGCTGGGGCGGGTCCGATCACACCGACCCGAATGGCTATTTCGCCCAGTACGGCAAGTCGTGGTGGGAGTTCAAGCAGGCGGTCGCAGCCTATCTCGGCAGCGGTTATGTCGCTCCCATCGCGCCGACCAACGGCAATGGAGGCACCTATCAGCCCTCTTATTCTGCAACCCGTACCAAGTTCCCGAAGTCCACGGGCAAGAGCGTAAACATCCACTATGCTCTCCATAACCGCTACGGTGCGTGGAATGATGCCGTTACCAATTTCAACGACTCCAACTCCGAGGGCTTCGCTGGTATGCCTTACGGCTCCCACGACATGCTCATCGCATGGGTTGACAGCGGCACGCTTCGCTACCGCGTCCACACCAAGGAGAGCGGTTGGCTCGGCTGGGTACAGTATGCCAACTACAACGACAGCGTGAACGGCATGGCGGGCATCTGGGGCCAGACCATTGACGGTGTTCAGATGTACTACATCACGACCAACGGTGAATACAAGCAGGTCTACTACAGGTCTCAGGACGTCGCACACGCTGGCTACTGGGACGAGGTCTGCGATGACGGCTCCACCTATGGCGGCGATGACTACGCTGGCATCTACGGCTATGCGCTCGACCGCCTGCAGTGCTACGTGTCGGACGGAACGCGCCGATGATCGCGTTGGCATTCGTGCTCGGGTCGCTCTTCGGCGGCACAGTGGCGACAATCGGGCTCTGCATCGTAAGCATCAACCGGCGCTAACGACTGCGGGCGATAACAGCAAAAGGGGCCGTGGCGGTTCGTCGCCACGGCCCCTTTCTCGTATCCCTCGAATATCCCAAGTGGGCGCAAAACCCTAAGTACGGTCAGCGTGTTGCGGTACGTTCAGCGTGTTTTGCCTGTTGGTCAGCATCAATAGCGAGCTGCGGCAAACTGTCTCAGTACTGCCACATGTGGTTGACGGGGCCAGAGCCTTTGCCCATGTCAAAGCCGGCGGCGAGAGCGCCCGTTAGGTAGGCCTTGCCGGCGTTGACGGCGTCGGCAAGATCCATGCCCTGAGCCAGCGCGCAGGCGATGGCGGACGAAAGCGTGCAGCCGGTGCCGTGTGTGTTGTCGGTCTCGATGCGCTTGTGGCGGAACCACGTGGTGAGCGGATCGCCCAGATGGTTGCCCTCGTCATCGAGTGGCGCGGGTTCGGCCAATACATCGTTGGCCTCGTTGACAAGATGCCCACCCTTAACGAGGGATGCGCAGCCAAAGCGGCGGGCGAGGAGCATGGCAGCATTTTGCTGCGTGCGCTCGGAGTCGACCTCGTAGTCGAGCAGGGCCATGGCCTCGGGAATATTGGGCGTGATAACCGTCGCCAGCGGGAACAGGCGGCGGGTGAGCGCCTCGGCGGCATCTTCGGCAATCAGCCGTGCGCCCGAGGTGGCTACCATGACGGGGTCGACTACCACGTTTGTCGCGTTCCAGGCGCTCAGGCGGTCGGCGATAACCTCGATAATCTCGGCAGAGGAAACCATGCCGATCTTGACGGCGCTTGGGCGGATATCGTCAAATACGGCGTCGATCTGCGCAGCGACGATATCAGGGGAGATATTCTGCACGGCGGTGACACCGAGCGTGTTTTGTGCGGTGATGGCGGTGATGGCCGTCTCGGCATACAGACGGTGCGCCGTGATGGTCTTGATGTCGGCCTGAATGCCGGCGCCACCGCTGGAATCGGATCCTGCGATGGACAGGACGGCAGGTACCTTACTGCGATCCATGTTTGCTCCCTTGTTCGGTCGGAATCAAATGGGTCTTTAAGCCAGCATTATAAAGATGCCCGGGCCGACTCTATGTCGAACCCGGGCGGGCGATGCAATCTTTACGCAAATGTGAGCAAATGTTCACACGTCAACAATTGACGAACACCATGTTACCGATTGTGGCTCCGGTGACGAGTTAGTCCTCCATGCCGAGGTCGATCGTCGTGCCTTCGAACACCTTGTTAACGGTGCGGACGGCGCACATCTTGCCGCACATGGTGCAGGTGCCCTCGGTGGCGGCGGGGGATTCTTCGTAGCGTTTCTTGCCGGTGACCGGGTCGAGAGCACACTTCCACATGGCATCCCAGTCGAGCTTGCGGCGTGCCTGGCCCATCTTGTCGTCCATGTCGCGGGCGTGCGGCACCTTCTTGGCGATATCGGCGGCGTGCGCGGCAATCTTAGTGGCCATGAGGCCATCGAGCACGTCCTGGGCGTTGGGCAGGCACAGGTGCTCGGCCGGCGTCACGTAGCACAGGAAGTCGGCACCGGAGCTGGCGGAGATGGCGCCGCCGATGGCAGCGGTGATGTGGTCGTAACCCACGCCGATATCGGTCACCAGCGGCCCGAGCACATAGAACGGGGCATTGTGGCACAGGCGCTTCTGCAGTTTCATGTTGGCGGCGATCTCGTCGAGCGCCATGTGACCCGGGCCCTCGACCATGACCTGGACGCCGGCGGCCCAAGCGCGCTTGCACAGCTTGCCCAGCTCGATCATCTCAGCGGTCTCGGTGGCATCGTTGGAGTCGTAGAGGCAGCCCGGGCGGCAGGAGTCGCCGAGCGAAATCGTCACGTCGTACTCGTGGCAAATCTCGAGCAGCTCGTCAAAGTACTCGTAGAAGGGGTTTTCGTTGCCGGTGACCTCCATCCAGCCAAACAGTAGCGAGCCGCCGCGACTGACGATGTTCATCAGGCGGCCGGTCTCCTTAAAGGTCTTGGTGACCGACTTGTTGATGCCGCAGTGGATGGTCATAAAGTCCACGCCATCCTCGGCGTGCGCGCGCACGACCTCGAACAGGTCGTCCTTGGTCAGCTTGACCAGCGGCTTTTCCATGTAGCCGATGGCGTCGTACATGGGGACGGTGCCCACCATGAGCGGCGTCTCGTCGATGAGCTGCTGGCGGAACTGGCGCGTTTTGCCCGAGTTGGAAAGGTCCATGATGGCGTCGGCGCCAAAGTCCTCGGCGATCTTGACCTTCTTCCATTCCTCGGCGGCATCGGCCTTGTCGCCCGAGATGCCCAGGTTGACGTTGACCTTGGTGGACAGGCCCTCGCCGACACCAAAGGCGCGCATGCCCTTTTTGATGTGCACGATGTTGGCGGGAATGGCGATGCGGCCGTCGGCCACGCGCTCGCGGATGTACTCGGGGTCGCGATGCTCGCGCTCGGCGACCTCCTTCATCTGCGGTGTGATCTGCCCGGCGCGGGCGAAGTCGATTTGCGTGACGAGCTTGGGCTCGGTCTGTGTGCTCATTGGCACGGCTCCCTTCGTTGGCATTACCCATATCAGGTTTGCGGGTCAGGGCGGGCGCGCCCAGTCTCAGCCTGCCGTCTTGTCCTGCAAGCTCCCCGTTTATGTAATGGGCTCAAGTATAGCTCGAATGGGTACGATTGGCCTAACGAGCGTGCCTGTGGGGAGGCGTACATGGAAGACAAGCATCTATATCGAGAGACACAATGGGATGTATCGGCCGAGGAAAGCCGTGCGCACCATGGCCTTGTCGCGATTGGTTTTGCGGTGCTTGCCGTGTTGGTGATTGCCTTTTGTATTTGGACGTTCGGCGGTCGCGGCGGCGCTGCATGGGAGTTCGAGGCTGATGATAGCCTACCGATTATGACGGTGAGGAGTACTGGCGGTAATGCCAATACGCTCGCCGTTCCGGGCGATTATTGGTACCCGCGCGATGAGTTTGTGCAGTTGCAGCTGAGTGGTGGGTCTATTCCAGGTGAAGAAATCGAACGCGTGACGTTTGACGCGGCGCTCAAAACGCTCACGGTGAAGCTCAAAGATCAAGGAGATGTGCCCACGACTATGGATATCGCCCTGACGGAATGGCGTCTGGAGCCTCCGACGGGTGTTGCGGTGTCCGAGGTTGAGCACGTCAAGATTGTCTATCAGGACGGTTCGACAAACGGGATTGCAAAGGCCGATGGCTTGGCGGAGTAACGGAGTGTTTGGAAACGGCGGGCCTATTGTGCCTGCGCGTTCATGAAAACCAGGGTGTTTTTGTCTGAAAGCTCGGGGATGTGACGATAGCCGATGTTGAATGCGGTGAGCCCGCTTACATCCTCGAGCTTGTTTTCTGCCATCCAGCGCACCATGGAGCCGCGCGCCTTTTTGCTGGCGGTCGATCGCTGAACGGGCTTATCGTTGCGGACGTCTTCGCCAAAAAGGCAGGTGATAACCGTTGTATCCTGTGCAGCATGGGGCAGGACGGCTTTGGCGTATTCCACGCTGGCAAGGTTGACGATCGTAGCGTTGGAGCCCGCCGGAGCGATGACCCGTGCGAGTTTGTCGCCCCAAAACGCGTAGAGGTCTCGGGCATCGTCGACGGCAAGCTTCGCCCCCATTTCGAGCCGATAGGGCGACACGCCGTGGAAGGGGCGTGCGCATCCGTAAAGGCCCGAGAGGATCCACAGATGGTCTTGCAGCCATGCGAGCTGCGCGGAATCCATCACCTCGGGCGCCATGCTCTCGTATTGAATGCCGTGATAGGACATGACGGCAGGGGAGAGGTGACGGGCGAGTGCAGGATTGTCGAGATCGCCGTTTCCCAAGATGGGCCCGAACTCATGCAGGGTGTTGAGGCAAGGCCCCAGCAGTTTGTCACTCACGTTCCATAGCGCCTGCAGACCGCCGCTGCCTTCATTCCGCTCGATATCTAGCAGTGCGCGGTGGAGGCGAGCTGTCTCGTGCACAAAAGGTGGAATGCCCAGGACTTCAAAAGCATCCCTGGCCGCGCGCATTTGCTTGGCGGGCGAAATGATGACCTGCAGCATGGACTCTCCTCTGCCAAATAGGAAGTTGCGGTGGAATACGGTCTGTTTTGGCCGGTTATGGGCCAGTTTAGTCCGTATTTCACCGCAACTGATGAAGGGTTGGTTAGGCTCGCTCGATGAAGGCTTTGTAGCCGCGATAGGCCTCGTAGATATCGGCCTTGTTGGCGACCTCCCACAGGGCGTGCATGGACAGGACGGCAACGCCAGAGTCGATGACGTTCATGCCGTACTTAGCCATGATGTATGCGATGGTGCCGCCGCCGCCCGCGTTGACGCGACCGAGCTCGCAGGTCTGGAAGTCCACGCCGGCCTCGTCCATGATGTCGCGGATGAGGGCCACATACTCGGCGTCGGCGTCGTTAGAGCCGCCCTTGCCGCGGCTGCCCGTGTACTTGTTAAAGCACAGGCCGCGACCCATAAAGGCGGCGTTCTTGGTTTCGAACTTGCCGGCGTAGCCCGGGTCGAAGCCGGCGGACACGTCGGAGGAGAGCATGCGGCTGCGGGCGAGCGCGCGGCGCAGGGCCAGCGGGCTATCCTCGCCGGCGAGCGTCATGATCTCGGCGACGGTGTTCTCGAAGAAGCGGCTCGTCATGCCGGTGGCACCTACGGAACCGATCTCCTCCTTGTCGACGATGAGTGTGATGCTCGTGCGCTCCACGTTGGCGACGTTGATCTGGGCGAGCATGGACGGATAGGCGCAGACACGGTCGTCGTGGCCATAGCCCAGAATCATGGAGCGGTCGAGGCCCATGTCACGGGCGGGGCCGGCGGGCACGACCTCGATCTCGGCGGAGAGGAAGTCCTCCTCCTCGACGTCGTACTGCTCCTTGAGGATATCCAGGAACATCTGCTTGACGGGCTCCTTGGGAGCGTCCTTGTCGTCCTCGTCAAACTTGACGGGGCGGCCGCCCACGATCACGTCGAGGATCTCGGCGTCGACGGCGTCCTTGGCGGGCTTGGCCATCTGCTCGCTCGAGAGGTGGATCAGCAGGTCGGAGATGGTAAAGACCGGGTCGTCGGCCTTGTCACCGATGTTGATGTCGACGGTGGTGCCGTCCTTTTTGCAGATGACGCCCACGAGTGCGAGCGGGGAAGCGACCCAGTGGTAGCTCTTGACGCCGCCATAGTAGTGCGTGTCGAGATAAGCCATGTCGCCGGCCTCGAAGACGGGGTTCTGCTTGAGGTCCAGGCGCGGCGAGTCCACGTGGGCGCCCAGGATGTTAAAGCCCTGCTCGAGCGGGGCGGTGCCCAGGTTGACGAGCATGAGGTCCTTGCCGTGGTTGACGGCGTACACCTTGTCGCCGGACTTGAGCGCGCGGCCCTCGGCGATCACGGTCTCCAGATTGACGTAGCCCGCCTCCTCGGCCATCTTGATACCGGCCTTGACGCACAGGCGCTCGGTCTTGTTCTCACTCAAAAACTGCTTATAGCCGCGGCAAAGCTCCTCGAGCTCCTCGATCTGCTGTGGCGTGTACTTTTTCCATGCGCTGGGACGCTCCATGACGCAGGCTCCTTTCGGATCGATCGTGCTGGTTGATGTACCGTGAGCCATCGTATCACGCGCGGGCCCGCGGCGGCAGGGAAGCCTGATGTGCGGTGGCCGCGGGGCGGGGAGCGTGTAAACTGGTGTGAGCAAACCGTGCCCAGCCCAAAGCGAGGTATTCAATATGTCTGAAAAGCGCCGTACCTTTGCCGTCATCGACGGCAACTCGCTCATGCATCGCGCCTTCCACGCCGTGCCGCCGACCATGAACGCGCCGGACGGTCGCCCCACCAACGCGATCTTTGGTTTTCTGAACATGTTCCTCAAGATGATCGATGCCTTTAATCCCGACGGCGTTGTCGTGGCGTTTGACAAGGGCAAGCCGCGCGTGCGTATGGAGATGCTGCCGCAGTACAAGGCGCAGCGCCCGCCCATGGACCCCGACCTGCACGCGCAGTTCCCCATGATCAAGGAGCTGCTCGCCGCGCTCAACGTGCCCATTTTGCAGTCCGAGGGCTGGGAAGGCGACGATATCCTGGGAACCATGGCGCGCCTGGGCGAGGAGGCCGGCTGCGACATGCTGCTGGTGACCGGCGACCGCGACATGTATCAGCTCGTGACCGAGCACGTCAACGTGGTCTCGACTCGCAAGGGCCTGTCCGACGTGGCGATCATGACGCCCGAGAGCGTGGACGACCTGTATCACGGCATCACGCCGGCGCTCGTGCCCGATTTTTACGGTCTGAAGGGCGATACGTCGGACAACATTCCCGGCGTACCGGGCATCGGCCCCAAAAAGGCGAGTGCGCTCATCGCGCAGTACGGCAGCCTTGACGAGGTCATCGCGCATGCTGACGAGGTCAAGGGCAAGATGGGAGAAAACCTGCGCGCACACATCGACGACGCGCTGCTGAGCCGTAAGGTGGCGACCATCCGCACCGATGCGCCCGTTGAGCTCGATTTTGAGGCGACGTCCTTCCCGGCGTTTTCCGCCGATGAGGTTTCCGCGGCGCTGGGCACGCTTGGTATCACCGCCATGCAGAACCGTTTCTTGGCGCTGATCGGCGGCGAGGGCGGGGCAGCTGCCAGCACGTTTGAGATTCCCGCCGTTTTGCGCGCAGCCGCCGGCGATGCTGGCGCGCTTGGTGCCGTTGCGGCTGAGGTCTCCCGCGTGATTGATGCCGGCGAGTGGGTCGCCGCCGTGGTGGACGATGACAAGGAAGAGGGCGCGCTCTTTGGGCTGACGCGCACGCTGTGGTTGGCGACGTCCAAGGGCCTGTTTGCGCTCGAGGAGGGCGACAGCGGTGCGGCGGCTGAGGTTGAGGGCTTCAACTTCGCCCACGGCGTGATTGCCGGCGTGCTCGCGCGTCTGTTTATGGAAGGCCGTGTGGCGAGCCCGGATATGAAGGCGCTTCTGCATGAGCTTTCGCCCATCGATTCTTCTGAGCTCGAGCTCATGGATCCGCTGGCAGTCGATTCCACGCGCATCTTCGATACCGTTGTTGCCGCCTACCTGTTGGATTCCGACCGCTCCGAGTTTGACGAGGTGTATCTGGCCGATACGTATCTGCAGATGGCGCTGCCTGCGGCGCGCGGCGCAGAGGGTGCTGGCGAGGACGCTCCTGCGCCCGCCGCTCGCACGGCGGCCTTGACGCTGGCGCTGGTTGCACCGCTGCGTGACCGCATGGCCCGCGAGAACGCCGCCAACGTGTTCGATGGGATCGAGATGCCGCTCGTGCCGGTGCTTGCCAAGATGGAGCGCGCGGGCATGCTCGTGGACCCCGACCGCCTGCACAGTCTGTCCGAGGGCCTGGCGACCCAGATTGCCGATGTCGAGCGCAGCATTCGCGACCTGGCCGGCGACGAGACCTTTAACATCGGCAGCCCCATGCAACTCTCGCACGTGCTGTTTGATGTTATGGGACTTCCGACCAAGGGCCTCAAAAAGACCAAGCGCGGCTACTATTCGACCAACGCCAAGGTGCTGAGCGACCTTGCCCGCGACCACGAGATCGTGCGCCTGATTTTGGACTGGCGTGAGAAGTCCAAGATTAAGTCGACCTATCTGGACACGCTGGGCCCGCTGCGCCGTGGTGACGGGCGTGTGCACACCACGTACAACCAGACCATCACCGCGACGGGGCGTTTGTCTTCGAGCGACCCCAATCTGCAAAACATTCCGACGCGCTCGGAGCTGGGGCGTACCGTCAAGACGGCGTTCTCGGCGGGCGAGGGCAGCGTCTTTTTGGCGGTGGACTACTCGCAGATCGAGCTGCGCCTGCTCGCGCATCTTTCGGGTGACGAGCACCTGGTGCGCGCCTTCAACGAGGGCGAGGACTTCCATGCCGAGACGGCCGCGCGCGTATTTGGCGTGCCGGTGTCCGAGGTGACACCCGACCTGCGTAGCCGCGCCAAGGCCGTGAACTTTGGCATCGTGTACGGTCAGCAGGCCTATGGTCTGTCGCAGTCGCTGCACATCTCGATGGCCGAGGCGCGCGATATGATCGATCGCTACTACGAGGCCTACCCGGGTGTGCGCACGTTCCTCGACAATGTGGTGGCGCGAGCCAAGCAGACGGGCTATGCCGAGACCATGTATGGCCGCAGACGCCATATTCCCGAGCTCAAGGCCAAAAACCCGCAACTCCGCGGCTTTGGCGAGCGCACGGCCATGAACCACCCCATGCAGGGCACCGCGGCCGACATCATCAAGATCGCCATGGCCCGCGTGAGCCGCCGCCTGGAAGAAGAGGGTTTTGCCGCCCACATGATCTTGCAGGTACACGACGAACTGGACTTTGAGTGCCCCGTCAACGAAGTCGAGCGCCTAACCACCATGGTCCGCGACGTCATGGAACACGTAGTAGACCTCCGCGTACCGTTGATCGCCGAAGCCAGCACCGGCATAACCTGGGCCGACGCGAAATAGGGAAGCACTCCGTAAGGCAAGCTCGCCCAAGACGCAAGCCCCCACATACTTAAGATTTGGGACAAACACTACTGATTAATTTGTCCCACAGTAACCAAAACAGAGGGGAGCCCCTTCCAACAAGGGGCTCCCCTCTGCTCAAATCATTTCAGCTAAGTATCTAGACACTCAAGACGCCATCTTGGCGGCAGGAAAGTAAACCTAGGACCTGGCCGGGCGGCGCGGATTAGTTTTTCGTAGATTCCGCACGAGCCGGAAAGCACTTAATGTGCTTTCCGAGCGAGCCCAGGACCTGACCGAACGAAAAACTAATCCGCGCCGCCCGGCCAGGTCCGACGTGCCACGTTACCGAGCCGCCAAGATAGCGTCGATGAGCGTCAGTACGCCCCCGTCGTTGTTGCTCGGAATACGCCACTTGGCATGCGCGTTCATATGCTCCTCGGCATTGTCCACGATAAAGCTGTGACCGACGCGCTCAAGCATGGGGATGTCGTTGTACGTATCGCCCACGGCAGCGGCGTCGGCGATATCGATGCCCAGGCGCTCGCAGAGATGTGCTACGCCCGACCCCTTGTCGACGCCCAGATTCATAAAGTCGATCCACTCGCGGCCCGCATTGGTGACGTAGAGTTTGTCCGAGAACTCGGGGCTGTAGTCCTCGCGAAACGCTGGCTCGGCATCGTAGGCGGGGAAGAAGATCGAAATCTTGTTAGACTCGATGTCAATGCCCTCAAAGCTATCGACGTAGTTGATCGTGTTGTAGTAGACGCTGATCTCGTCGTGGTATTGATGATCGCGGGCAAGTACATAGAACTCGTCGAAGCAGCACAGGACGGGGACAGCGCGCGAATCCTCCGAGGCGCGGCTCAAGACCTGCTGATACAGCGCCACGTCGATAGTGCTCTTATAGATATAGTTGCCGCGGTAGATAACGCACGCGCCGTTATCGGGGCAAAAAGCGATGCGGCTCTTGATGTCCTCAAACATCTCCTCGAGTTTGGGGGCGGGGCGTCCGCTGGCGGGGCAGAACACGATGCCAGCCTCGGCGAGCTTGTCCAGGCGCTCGTCGAGGCCCTGAGGCAGCACGCGCTCGTCGGTCAGTAACGTCTTGTCCATATCGACAGCGAGAATCTTAATGTTGCCGATGTTGGCGTCTGATTCGTAAGTCTGCATAAAACGCGCCTTTCGGTTTCCAGAATGTTTCGGGTGATTGACCCTCTACTTGATAGTCGGGCGTATTTTCGCAGGATTGGCGCATATTTGCATCATCATTCACAAAGTAATGAAAAAACTTTTCAGAAATTTGAATTTGTCGCTTGTACAGCAGGCACTTTAGCGTAATATAGCGACCATCGAAAACGGAGACGGAAAAACAACCGCTTACCGAGGAAAAGGTACCGTTTACGATATTAGAATTGCGCCCGGCGATAGGTGAAAGGAGAGGCAGATGCAGTTCGTAAAGATTATCACTACTGCAGACAATGCCATCCGACGCCAGCGCGCAATTTCCCGACGACGATAACAATCGTCTCTGTCCGCATGGGGCTAAATGCCCCAACAGAGTCATTTTGAGGTCGTTGGGTTTTAGCACGACATTGCTGCATGTTTCTAGGGCATGTATGTGCTGATTTTTGCTATTTAACCTGATATTGCACGGTTTTTGACCTCGAAATGACTTGCAACTGACCGATGTTCTAACTAGCTACCAAGGGCGAAAGGAAACAGCCATGAGCAAGGAAAAAGTCGTTCTCGCATATTCCGGTGGTCTTGATACATCCGTATGTGTCAAGTGGCTTCAGGACGAGAAGAATCTTGATGTCGTTTGCGTCTGCGGTAACGTGGGCCAGGAGGAGACCGGCCTGGATGCCAAGAAGCAGAAGGCGCTCGACCTGGGCGTTCTGGATTGTCAGGTGCTCGACTTGCGCGACGAGTTCTCCGATGAGTTCCTGACCAAGGCCATCGCGGCCAACTCCATGTACGAGAACAAGTACCCGCTGCTCTCCGCCCTGTCCCGCCCGCTGCTCGCCAAGAAGCTCGTCGAGGTTGCTCACGAGTTTGGCGCGACCTACGTCGCCCACGGCTGCACCGGCAAAGGTAACGACCAGGTCCGTTTTGAGGCTGCCGTCAAGGCGCTCGACCCCGAGCTCAAGGTTATCGCCCCGGTTCGCGAGTGGGATCTGAAGTGCCGTCCGGACGAGGTCGCCTACGCCCACGCCCACAACGTGCCGGTTCCCGAGGGTACCAACGACAACCCCTATTCCATCGACGACAACCTGTGGGGTCGCGCCATTGAGTGCGGCCACCTGGAGGATCCCTGGAACGAGCCGCTCGACGACGCCTGGGTTATGACCAAGAACCCCGAGGATACGCCCGACGCCCCGACCTACACCGAGATTGAGTTTGAGGCGGGCAAGCCCGTCGCCGTCGACGGCAAGAAGATGAAGCTCTCCGAGATCGTCATCGTCCTTAACAAGATTTCCGGCGACAATGGCTTTGGTCGCCTGGACCTGGTCGAGGATCGTCTGGTGGGCCTCAAGAGCCGCGAGTGCTATGAGGTCCCCGGCGCCCTGACGCTTATCACCGCCCACAAGGCGCTCGAGGACATTTGCGTTGAGGGCGACCTGCTCAAGGAGAAGATTAAGCTTGAGCAGGATTGGGCCACCGCCGTGTATAACGGCCAGTGGTACAGCCCGCTCAAAAACGCGCTCGATGCCTTTATGGCCGACACCCAGAAGTTCGTGACCGGCACCGTCCGTCTGAAGTTCTTTAAGGGCAACTGCCATGTCGTCGGCCGCAAGAGCCCCTTCAGCCTCTACGATTACGGCCTGGCCACCTACGACCGCGACACCACGTTTGATGAGAAGGCCAGCGCCGGCTTTATCGAGATCGATACGCTGTCGCTCAAGACGTGGGCTAAGGTCCAGGGTCCCAGCTCCGCTGCAGCCCAGGCCTAAGGCTTCTCTTCCTTGGTATCCGCGCGGCCCATCCGCGTGATACATAACGGGCGCACGGGGTCCCTACCTTTCGTTATGCTTGCTGACACTTCTTAACATCGGTGGCCCCTACGTTCCGCCCGCATATATGATGCCGCATCTGCGGCTGAGTCCGAGCCCCGCCGGGGTTGTCCGGCGGGGCTCTTTCTATCAATTTGGCGGCTCTGCGCCTATATATATCTGAGGAGTACCTACTATGTTTGACGCTATTGCACACTCTTTGCTTTCTCTTGCCCCCGAGCTCGATACCGCCAAGGTGGAGGAGGTCCCCATGAGCCTGAAGGCCTGGATTGACGCCTCGCAGGGTAACCTCAGGAGGGAATCCATGGGCGCCAAGTGCATGGTGCGTCACTTCTTCGCTATTTAGCTTGTCAGCCTCGCGCACGGTGGGGAATGTGTAAAACTAGCGGTTGATAAATCGCTTTAGCGATATGGCGCATTGCTTTGGGCGCTTGTTTTGGTATTTGGAGAAAGGGGACGGTTCCATGGCTCTTTGGGGCGGTCGTTTTGAGGCGGGCGTGGCCGAGGTCACGCAGGAGTTTGGCGCGTCGCTGCCGGTCGACAAACATCTCTATAAGCAGGATATCGCCGGCTCTAAGGCGCATGCCAAAATGCTGGCGGCCCAGGGCATCATCAGTGCCGAGGACGAGCAAGCGATTGCCAAGGGCCTGACTGGAATCGAACAGGATATCGATGCCGGCAACTTCACCTTCGACATCAACGACGAAGACATTCATATGTCCATCGAAAGCGAGCTGACGCGTCGTATCGGCGAGGCCGGTAAGCGCTTGCATACCGGACGTTCGCGCAACGACCAGGTGGCGACCGACACACGCCTGGGCGTCAAGGCGCTGGCCAAGGAGCTCATGGAGGCCAATCTTGAGCTGCGCCATGTGCTGGTGGATGCGGCTAAGAAGTACGACAAGGTGATTCTGCCGGGCTACACGCACATGCAGCACGCTCAGCCCGTGCTGCTGTCGCATCATCTGCTGGCGTATTCCTGGATGTTCGCGCGTGACTTTACGCGCCTGAAGGCCGCCTTTGATGCCGCCGACAACTGCCCGCTGGGTGCTGCCGCGCTTGCCGGTACGAGCTATCCGCTCGATCGTCAGATGACGGCTGCCGAGCTTGGCTTTGCGGGCGTGATTCCCAACTCGCTCGATGCGGTTTCCGACCGCGATTTCCTGCTCGATCTGCATTACGCCGGCTCCGTCATGGCCATGCACCTGTCGCGTCTTTCCGAGGAGATCGTGCTGTGGTCGAGCTCCGAATTTGGCTTTATCACGCTTTCCGACTCGTACTCCACCGGCTCGTCCATCATGCCGCAGAAGAAGAATCCCGACTTTGCCGAGCTTATCCGCGGCAAGAGCGGCCGTGTGTATGGCAACCTGGTGCAGCTGCTCGTGACCATGAAGGGCCTGCCGCTTGCTTATAACAAGGACTTGCAGGAGGACAAGGAGGGCGCGCTCGATACCGCCCATACGCTCATGCAGTGCCTGTCGGTTATGGCCGGTATGATTTCGACTTGGACCGTCAACGAGGATGCCATGGCGTGCGAGTGCGGCGTGGGACACCTTGCCGCCACCGATGTTGCCGATTACCTGGCTAAGCGTGGTCTGCCGTTCCGCGAGGCACATGCCGTGGTGGGCCATCTGGTCCTGATGTGTGAGAAGCGTAGCTGCAATCTTGAGGACCTGCCGTTTGAGGTGTTCCAGGAGGCAAGCCCGCTCTTTGAACGCGATATTACCGAGGCGCTCGACATCCCCTCAATTGTCGCCGCGCGTACGACCGAGGGCGGTACCGCCCCTGCCGCCGTTGCCGTACAGCTGGATCGTGCCGAGGCACAGCTCGTGGCCGACGAAGGCGTGTTTGGATCGCTGACCAAGGTCTTCGAGATGGGCCACGGGGCAAAGTAAGAGTCTGGCTAAAGCTGCTTGGCCATTTATTGATAAATCGTTTTTGCTTTTACGGGCGTCTGCTGATGTGGGCGTCCGTATTTTGTTGTAATGGGGGAGGGGCTTGTCGAGAACTTCTGTAGGACCTTTGGGCAGGTTGTGAAGGGGGTACGTTCACAGGCGGCAACCGACCGTCCGCTCGGTTCGGTGCGGTTGATGGGCAGTCGGATGGTACTCTAATCGGGCTTCGAAACAGAAGTGACACATATGGAACGCTTCAATTAATTGCAGCGCTTCAATAAACAGCTTTTTGTTTAACTGCAGCTAAAACTCTGTTACGATGCAGTCCAGGCGAGTGCCGGAATGGGACTTGGGCACGCGCGAACCTACTTGAAAGGCTACCTTATGGCTATCGAGAAGACCTTCATCATGATTAAGCCCGACGCCGTGCGCGATCGCAAGATCGGCGAGATCGTTGCTCGCATTGAGCGCAGCGGCCTTGTCATCGAGCGCATGGAGATGACCACGCTCGAGCGCGCTACCGTCGAGGAGCACTACGCTCATCTGGCCGACAAGCCCTTCTTTGGCGGTCTCTGCGACTTTATGACGAGCGGTCCGGTCGTCAAGATGGTCGTTTCCGGTCTCTCCGCTGTTTCCAAGATGCGCACCCTTATGGGCGCTACCAACCCGCTTGATGCTACGCCCGGCACCATTCGCGGCGACTTCGCTGTCGATGTCAACGCCAACGTGATCCACGGCTCCGACTGCCTGGAGAACGCCGAGATCGAGATCAAGCGCTTCTTTGGCTAAACCAGCTTTGACTCCTTAAAGCTGTTAGCGTGTGGCTTGGGCGCCGCGGAATTCCAACCGCGGCGCCCTTTTATTCCGGTAGATTTTTGGTAAACGCATAGAAAACTACTAAAGAGCCCCGTCCGGATGTTTCTTCCGGGCGGGGGCTGGCGCTAGCGTATGGCTTTGTAAGTCTTTAGGCCTCGTCGACAATCTTTAGTCCGCGGGTCTGGTCGATCTCGTTGAGGAGATTGACGCGACGCTCGTGGCGGCCGCCCTCAAACTCGGCGTCGAGCCATTCGTCGACAATCATCTTGGCGAGCTCGGAGCCCACGACGCGGGCGCCAAAGGCCAGCACGTTGGTGTTGTTGTGCATACGGGAGAGCTTGGCGCTGAAGGGCTCGGAGCACACGACGGCGCGTACGCCCTCGACCTTGTTGGCAGCCAGGCTAATCCCGACGCCGGTACCGCAGATCAAGATACCCAGGTCGACGTCACCGTTGGCCACGGCCTTGCCCACCTTGTAACCGGCGATGGGGTAGTCGAAGCTCTCGGAGGTGTCGGTGCCATAGTTCACGACCTCGCAGCCGCGCTCCTTCAGGTGCTCGGAAATGATGTTCTTGAGCTCGACGGCGGCGTGGTCGTTACCGATACCGATCTTCATGAGTGGTTCCTCTCTGGTCCGTGCGGCGGAATTGCTAAAGGTTTTACCGCGTTCGACTGCATGATAGCGCGACTTTTGTGTAAACGCTCGGGCGTTTTTTGGTCAAACGCTTAAGCATGCAACAAGACCTGCTTTTCATGAATGAATGCCGCCAGTTTGTGCTTGAGCGCCGTCCGCCGGAACCGTGGTTGCGGTTTTTGATGCATTGTTATCAAATAAAGGAGCTAACTTTTTTGAGAGACCAGCCCGTTATGCAAGCAGGAGATACCTATGCCTACCGATTCCCTTCGTGATGCCGCGTTTTGCGATGTTTTGAACCGCGAGCTTGTCTGTGCGCTCGGCTGCACCGAGCCTATTGCCGTTGCCTATGCAGCGGCGCTGGCGAGCCAGACGCTCGGTTGCGAACCCGATCATATGGACGTTGCCTGCTCGGGCAACATCATCAAGAACGTTAAGAGCGTGACCGTGCCCAACTCGGGCGGCATGCACGGTATTGAAGCCGCGGCCGTGCTGGGTGCCGTGGGCGGCGACGCCAAGAGCGCGCTCGAGGTGCTCGAGACCGTTAACGACGAAGATCGTGCTCGCGTGGCCGAGCTCCTCGCCGACGCCGGCTACTGCGGTGTATCGCTTGTCGAGGGTGTGCCCAACCTCTACATCAAGGTGACTGCCACGGCCGGGGGCCATACCGCGGTCGTCGAGATTACCGACCACCACACCAATGTCACGTGCCATACGCTCGACGGTATTCCGGTGTGCGGCAAGTCGGCGGGGGAGTGTGCCGCCTGCGCCGAGCGCGTGGTGGCCGAGCGGGCAGCAGATAATGCCGACACGCCCATGTCGATTGAGTCCATTGTCGACTTTATCGAGGACGGCGACATTGAGGGCGCTCGCGCTGCCGTTGAGCGTCAGATCGAGCTGAACGGCGCGATCAGCGCCGAGGGTCTGGCGCACGCTTGGGGTGCCGAGGTTGGCCGTACGCTGCTGGGTGCTCGCGCCGATGACGTTGCCTGCCGTGCCCGTGCCCGTGCCGCCGCCGGGTCCGACGCCCGCATGAACGGCTGCGCGCTGCCGGTCGCCATTGTGTGTGGCTCGGGCAACCAGGGCATTACCTGCGCACTGCCCGTTATGGAGTATGCCGAGTACCTGCGCTGCGACCACGACCGCCTGGTGCGCGCCGTGATGCTGTCCGATCTCATTGCCGTGCATATCAAGAGCTATATCGGTGCGCTCTCGGCGTTTTGCGGTGCTATTTGCGCCGCGTGCGGCGCCGGCGCTGCGATTACCTGGCTGTGCGGTGGCACGCGCGAGCAAATCGGTGCGACGGTCTCCAATACGCTCGGTAACGTTGGCGGCATCGTGTGCGATGGAGCCAAGGCGAGCTGCGCCGCCAAGATTTCCGCTGCCGTTGATGCGGCGATTCTGGGTCACGATATGGCTATGCAGGGCCGTGGCTTCCGTGCCGGAGAGGGTCTGATCCAAGATACCGTCGAGGAGACCATCGCCAGCATGGGCTATGTGGGGCGCGTGGGCATGAAGGACACCGACGTCGAGATCCTCAACATCATGATCGGCAAGACTCGAGTCTGTTAGGATAGTTCGTCGGCTACTTGGTGCTCGTAGAAGGCCTCTACTACGGCGTTAAAGTCGCGGGCGAAGTCTTCCATGGTTCCGCGCCAGGTAGCTCGGCTGGGCTTGCCCTGGCCCACAAAGGCGGTTTGGATGCCGCAATCGGGGGACGGGAAGTCGCGCTTGGGGTCGTTGCCCACCATAAGGACCTCGTGTGGCTCGAGTTCCATCACCTGAAGCTGCTCTAGATAGTAGGTGGCATCGGGCTTGCAGCGGGTGGCATTTCCCATGTGCGTCACGAGTTCAAAGGGAGCGTCGGCCAGATCGCCCCAACCCATGCGGCACTCGATGGCCCCCTGGGGAAAGCTGGGGTTGGTAAAGAGCGCGCAGCGCAGCCCCGCGTCCTGCACGGCCTGAAGTGCGGCGTGTGCGCCCGGCATGGCATGGGCGTTGATGACGTCGTCATTCTTGTGGGGAAGAACTTCTCGATCGTAGTAGGTAAATGCCTCGTAGATCATGGGGTCGGAGAGGCAGATACCACATCTGCGCTCGACCTCGGTGCGGTAAAACTCGAGATTGGTGCGATTGTCCGTGCCGCTGCGGCGATTGGCATTGAGGTCGACCAGGATGGTGCCGAGACGCGCCATCGTGCCACCACGGCTGCGACGTCCGATGTCCGCGAGCATCGACGAGACTTCCTTAAAATAGCGAAGGATGAAAGCGTTGAGGTTGATGCTAAGAAGCGTCTCGTCCATATCGAAAACGACTGCTTTGAGCACGCGGGCACCTTTCTCGTAAATATGATCCAGAGTCGTTGGCTCCGGATACTTTACCCCAAAGCCAAATGCCTGGCTGGTTATCGTCAAGTTGTGGAGACGTGTGTTCATAAGATTACGAAAAAGTCTCCACACGAGTAAAAAATCGCAGTTCACGCTTGAAATCGAACTCATTTCCCCGTAACCTATACGAACGTGATTGCATAAGCGTCACATTAGTATCTGTCGGCTCCCGAGTGTTCCTAAACGTTGTGTGCTTGTCGCACCCTTCTGTAGGTCCTAGCAATCGGGGCCCCGTAGTTCGAAAGGGGTCCACCTTTGAGTGAGATTCAGAACTCGTCCATTTTCTCTCTTGACGATGTCAATGAGGAGGAGATGAACAACCTCATCGACGGTACGATTACCGACTTTGATGAGGGCGATCTCGTTAACGGCACTGTCGTTAAGATCGAGCATGACGAGGTGCTCGTTGACATCGGATTCAAGTCCGAGGGCGTTATCCCGGTCCGCGAGCTGTCCATCCGCAAGGACGCTAACCCTGCAGACATCGTTGCACTCGGTGATCCCATCGAGGCTCTGGTTCTCCAGAAGGAGGACAAGGACGGTCGTCTGGTCCTGTCCAAGAAGCGTGCCGAGTACGAGCGTGCTTGGAACCGCATCGAGGAGAAGTTCAACTCCGGCGAGAACGTCGAGGGCGAGGTTATCGAGGTTGTCAAGGGCGGCCTGATCCTCGACATCGGCCTGCGTGGCTTCCTGCCCGCTTCCCTCGTCGACCTCCGTCGCGTCAAGGACCTCACCTCCTACATGGGCACCCGCATCGAGGCCCGCGTCATCGAGATGGACCGCAACCGCAACAACGTTGTCCTCTCCCGTCGCGTCGTGCTCGAGGAGTCCCGTAAGGCCGAGCGCTCCGAGATCCTGTCCAAGCTCAAGTCGGGCATGCGTCTCCAGGGCACCGTTTCCTCCATCGTGGACTTCGGCGCCTTCGTCGACCTCGGCGGTATCGACGGCCTCATCCACATCTCCGAGCTCTCTTGGAACCACGTCAACCATCCTTCCGAGGTTGTCAAGGTCGGCCAGGAGGTCGAGGTCGAGGTTCTCGACGTCGATCTCAACCGCGAGCGCATCTCCCTGGGTCTCAAGCAGACCACCGAGGATCCGTGGCGCGCACTGGTCAAGAAGTACCCCGTCGGTGCTATCGTCGAGGGCACTGTGACCAAGCTTGTCCCGTTCGGCGCTTTCGTCGACCTGGGCGAGGGCATCGAGGGCCTGGTGCACATCTCCGAGATGGCCAACAAGCACGTCGACCAGCCTTCTCAGGTCACCCACGTTGGCGACAAGGTTCAGGTCAAGGTCATGGAGATCGACCTCGACCGTCGTCGTATCTCCCTGTCCATGAAGTCCGCTGCTGAGACTCTGGGCGTCGAGATCGAGGTTACCCCGCTGCCTTCCGAGAAGAAGGAAGAGGAGACCGACGCCGAGTAAATCGGTTTGACGATCACTTGTTTTAAGGGATCCGTCCGTAATGGATGGGTCCCTTTTTGTATTTGCTGCTGATGCGCGCGATGCTGCTCGTGCGCAATGATGTCCGGGCTGTCCACAGGCTATTGGGTTGTCGGTGCATGAAAAATGCCGACATCCCGCCTCGGGGAGGAGGCGGGAACGCACCGAGTAGACGGAGGGGTGCGGAGCGCGGTCGCGTCTCGACTGACGACGTTGCCCATCGACGTGATTATTGTAGCGCATGGGCGCTTCTTGGTTTATCGTGTCGAGCGCTTGTGTTGTGCCGTTGCCTGTGGCGGCGGTGTGCTACACTCTTGCACTGCTGAGTGGGCCAGACGGTCGCGCGATGTACTGCTTGCGGTACGCGTGAGGAAAGTCCGGGCTCCAGAGGGCGGGATGCCGGCTAACGGCCGGGCGGAGTGATCCGACGGAAAGCGCCGCAGAAAAGAAGACTCCCACCTGCGTCGCAAGGCGTAAAGGGAAAAGCTGAAACGGTGGTGTAAGAGACCACCAGCGTCGTGGCAACACGGCGGCTTGGCAAGCCCCATCCGGAGCAAGCGCGAATAGGAACGCTATGGGCCGGCCCGGTCCGCGTTCGGGTAGCGTGCGTGGAGCTGCACGGTAACGTGCAGACAAGATAAATGACCGTTCACGACAGAACCCGGCTTACAGGCCCACTCAGCTTTCTTGTTGACGCTGCGACGGCGTCAGCTGGCCGATTTGTCGCTCATTCGTCGGTCGCCGCCATAAGGCGTGCTCCCTCCTCTTTCGGGCCAAATCGACTCAGCTGACGCCGTCTCGCTGTTTTTGCCTTATCATCGGTGGCTCCGTTCTTTTTGGTGAGGTAGCCGAAGTACTCTTTGCCGTATTATTGAGGCTGTTTGTTGCTTTGCTTGTTGTCGAGGGGCTTTGTTGGACAGCTATTTTACTCTGCAATTGAATATTGAGGCTTCGGGCGAGTTTGTGGACCGCAAGAGCCGGTTTATTGCCCAGTTGATCCATATTGAGTCCGAGGACGAGGCGAATGCCTTTATCGAGATGGTTCGCAAGCGTCATTATGACGCTCGGCATAATGTGCCCGCGTGGATTTTGGTCGATGGACGCGAGCGCCAGAGCGATGATGGCGAGCCAAGCCGCACGAGCGGAATGCCGACGCTCGAGGTGCTGCGCGGTGCGGGACTTAAAAACGTATGCTGCGTTGTGACGCGCTATTTTGGTGGCACGCTGTTAGGGCCTGGTGGCTTGGTGCGCGCCTATACCGCGGCGACTCAGGCGGCGGTGGCAGCTGCTCGGGAGGCCGGTCAGATCGTTGAGATGACAAGTGTCGTGCCGGTTGACGTGTATGTTGCCTATCCGCAGTATGAGCAGGTGCTTCGTTTGGCGCAGGATTGTGGTGCCAAGGTTTTGGATACCGATTACGCGGATGCCGTGACGATTCATTTGGTGTTTAAGGCGGGGGAGCAGGAGCCGTTTTGCGTTAAGATGCGCGAGCTTATGGCGGGGCGCGAGGAGATTGAGGTCGGCGCTCCCGAATTTGCCGAGTTCTAACGACGACGGCCGGCGTGCTTTTGGATGAATCCCAAGCGCGCCGGCCGTCGTTTTATGTTGTCGCCGTTTACTCGGCGAGCTGCTTTAGCACATCGCAGGCGATGTCGACGGCGTCGTCGATGCAGCCGGGGCAGCTGCGGAGCGGACCCTGGTCCGAGCCGATGCCCTTGAGCGTGCCGCAGACGGTCGTGGTGTTCTTCTCGCCAAAGCGCTTGGCAATCTCGCGCGACAGCTTGTAGGTCTGGCCCTTGGTCTTGGGGTTCTCCATGCCGTCACTCATCACAAAGCCCATTACGGCCACGGCGCCCGAGATGGCACCGCAGGTCTCGGTCATGCCGCCCATGCCGGCGCCAAAGCCCTCGGTGAGGGTAAAGGCGACCTGGGGGTCGAGTCCGACGGCAGGCGCGAGCGTGCAGGCGACGGCCTGGGCGCAGTTAAAACCACGGGCGTGGTATTCGGCGGCCTGAGCCTGACAGGCGGCGGCGTCGAGCTGGGTAGTATCGATTTGCTTCATCATTGTCTCCTTGGTCACGGTGTACCCGCCTATGGTACCCTTGCCGACTCATTCGCTTGTCGAGACCGCAGTGCATATCTCATTGTTTTTCGCCATCGAACACTTTCTTAAGATTTGGGACAAATAAACCTGATTAATTTGTCCCATAACCTATCGGCGGGATGGGTTGAGAGGGGTGTGCGGTAGCGGTATCGTGAACCGAATAAAACAAAACCCAAGTAAGGGAGTTGGATATGAGCGAGCAGACCATCGGTACGACGTGTGTTCAGGGCGGTTATCGCCCGGGTGATGCAGAGCCGCGTCAGGTGCCTATCTACCAGTCAACCACGTGGAAGTACGACACGTCCGAGCACATGGGCAAGCTGTTCGACCTGGAGGAGTCGGGCTACTTCTACAGCCGTCTGCAGAACCCCACGTGCGATCTGGTTGCCGCAAAGATCTGCGAGATGGAGGGCGGTACCGCTGCGATGCTCACGAGCTCGGGCATGGCTGCGAACTTCCTCGCGATCTTTAACGTGGCCGGTGCCGGCGATCACGTGGTCGCGAGCTCTGCCATCTACGGTGGTACCTATAACCTGCTCGCCCATACCATGGAGCGCATGGGTCTGACCTGCACGTTCGTTGCCCCCGATTGCACCGACGAGGAGCTCGAGGCAGCCTTTGAGCCCAATACCAAGCTCGTCTTTGGCGAGACGATCGCCAACCCCGCCCTTGCCGTGCTCGATATTGAGCGCTTTGCCAAGGCCGCGCATGACCACGGCGTGCCGCTGATGGTCGACAACACCTTCCCGACGCCCGTGATGTGCCGTCCCTTTGAATGGGGCGCCGACATCGTTACGCACTCCACCACCAAGTACATGGATGGACATGCCGCCTACCTGGGCGGCGTGATCGTCGACCACGGTCAGTTTGACTGGATGGCCCATGCAGACAAGTTCCCGGGTCTCACCACGCCCGACGAGAGCTATCACGGCGTGACGTATGCCGAGAAGTTCGGTCGCGAGGGCGCCTTCATTACCAAGGCCACCGCGCAGCTTATGCGCGACCTCGGCCCCATGCAGAACCCGCAGGCGGCCTTCTTCCTGAACAGCTCGCTCGAGAGCCTGCATGTACGCATGCCGCGTCATTGTGAGAACGGCCTGGCCGTTGCCAAGTTCCTGCAGAGCCATCCCAAGGTACGCTTCGTGAGCTATCCGGGCCTGGAGGGCGATAAGTACTATGACATCGCTCAGAAGTACATGCCCAACGGCACCTGCGGCGTTGTGAGCTTTGGCTTTAACGGTGGTCGCGCGGCGGCCGAGACCTTTATGAAGAGCCTCAAGCTCGCCCAGATTGCCACGCATGTTGCCGATGCCCGCACCTGCTGCCTGCATCCTGCTAATGCCACGCATCGCCAGATGAACGACGAGGAGCTCATCGCCTGCGGCATCTCTGCCGATATGGTGCGCCTGTCGTGTGGCCTCGAGGACACGGCCGATCTGATTGCCGACCTTGAGCAGGCGCTCGAGCAGTGCTAGGCTAACTTTCGTACAAGGTGCCGATGCTGGCAGAAAGCTTCGGCGACCTTTAGTTCCGATTCCGTAGGCGGGACCCCAATCGCGACTGTTTGCAGGCGATTGGGGCCCCGTTTTTGCGTTGCGCCACTCGAAAGGATGGATATGGAGAAAACCGCAGAGCAGCTGCGCCGCGAGCACATTGCCCTTGAGGGCGACACCCATGGCAAGAACAAATGGGCGATTCTGTTTACCGTGCTCATCATGACGTTTATGTCGTGTCTGGATTCGACCGTCGTGACCGTGGCGTTGCCCGTGATGCAAAAGGAGCTGGGCGTGGGCCTCGACCGCATCCAGCTGGTGAGCTCGGTGTACCTGCTTGCGACATGCGTGGCTATGCTGCCGTTTGGCCGCTTGGGCGACGTGCGCGGCAAGGTGGACGTATTCCAGCTGGGCGTAATCGTTTTTACGGCTGGCTCGCTGCTTTGCGGCCTTTCGAGTTCGCTCGAAGTTCTTATCCTGGCACGCATTGTGCAGGGCGTCGGCTGCGCAGCGGCCATGGCCAACAACATGGGTATCATCACCGAGTCGTTTCCGGCGCGCGAACGAGGCCGTGCCATGGGTATTCTCGCGACCTTCGTGGCCCTCGGCATGATGTGTGGCCCCGTACTCGGCGGCGTGCTGGTGGCAAGCTTTCCCTGGGAGAGCATCTTCCTCATCAACCTGCCCATTGGCGTCATCTCATTTATCGTGGGGCTCTATACGCTGCCGCATGTTAAGCCGGAGGCTGGCGAGCGCCCCATGTCCCTGATCGAGGCTGCTCGTCGCTGCTTTGCAAATTCGGCCTTCACCATCAACCTTGCCTGCATGCTCATCGTGTTCGTTGGCATTGGCGCATCCGAGTTTATTCTGCCGTTCTATTTTCAGGACGCCCACGGCTTTGGTTCCGACATTTCCGGACTGCTCTTTTTGGCGCTGCCAATGGTGAATGCCTTTATCGGCCCGCTTTCGGGAACGGTTTCGGACCGCGTTGGCTGCGAGGGCCCCACGGCGGTGGGCCTGGGTGTGTACGTGTGCGGTCTCTTTGCGGTAAGTACGCTCGACGAGCACTCTTCCATCCCTGTGATCGTGTGCTGTGTCGCGTTTATGTCGTGCGGAACGTCGATTTTTCAGAGCCCCAATAACTCGCTGTACATGGGCTCGGCTCCGCGCGAGGCACTTGGCTTTGCAGGTAGCTTGGGCAGCTTGGCGCGCTATGCGGGCATGGCGCTGGGTATTACGGCAGGTTCGCATATCCTCTATGGGCAGATGAGCGTGGCGATGGGCGAGTCCGTGACCAGTTTCGTTGCAGGCCGTCCGGATGTGTTCCTGTTCGGCTTTCGCTCGGTGTTCTATGTGCTCATGGCTGTGGCCGCTGTGGGTTTTGCGCTCGCCATGGTGCGTTTGGTGAGGATGCGCGCCCGTCATTAGTGTGTTGAGAGACTGTCTGCCACGATTCGCGCCGTCCCAAAAAGACCGGTTTGTGGTGCGATGCGGCTTGTGGGGTGGGCGGGGGTCGGTCCGTGGTAGACTATCGAACAACGTTTATTAATCGCGCGGCATCGTTGCCGCGAGAAGGGGTTGCGCCATGCAGGAGCTTGAGGATCGTATTCGTCATGACGGCATCTTAAAGGCCGGTAACGTCCTTAAGGTTGATGCCTTCCTCAACCACCAGTGCGACGTTGAGCTGTTCGACCACATGGGCGCTGAGTGGGCCCGTCTGTTCGAGGGCGTCGAGATCAACAAGATTCTGACGATCGAGGCTTCGGGCATTGGTATGGCTTGCATCGCAGCCCAGCATTTTGGTGGCGTGCCGGTTGTCTTTGCCAAGAAGGCACAGTCCATCAACCTCGACGGCGAGCAGTATGCTACGACCATCTACTCCTTTACCAAGCAGAAGGAGTATCCGGTCATCGTGGGCAAGCGCTTCCTGTCCGAGGGCGACAAGGTCCTGATCATCGACGACTTCTTGGCCAACGGCTGCGCGCTCGAGGGTCTTATCAAGATCTGCGAGGCTGCGGGTGCCGAGGTATCCGGCATTGGCATTGCGGTGGAGAAGGGCTTCCAGGGCGGTGGCGATAAGCTCCGCGAGCGTGGCTTCCGCGTTGAGAGCCTGGCCCGTATCGCCGATATGGACTGCGAGACCGGCGAGATCACCTTCGCCTAAGCGCGCAACACAAGCGATTGGTATGCGATGTGACAAAGGGACTGTCCCTTTGTCACATTTTTTTGTATGAGGGGAGGTATTGATATGGATGAGAACAAGATGGGATGGTGCGAGTATGCGCGCTATGCCGCGATGGCGGCCGAAGAGTTGGCGCGCGATTGCGAGGTACAGGTGTTTCGCGCGACGGGTCCGGGCGGACAAGGCGTGAACACGACGGACTCGGCGGTGCGCATGAAGCACGTGCCCACAGGGATTACCGTGACGGCGCGCGAGAGCCGCAGCCAGTTCCAAAATCGCGCGAGCTGCCTGCGCAAGCTGCACGCCGAGCTCGAGCGACGCGGACGTCCACCGCGTCGACGTGTAAAGACCAAGGTGCCCCAGCGCTCTCGTCAGCGCAGACTCAATGACAAGCACTTCAATGCCATTAAAAAGGCCAACCGACGCAAGCCGGGCAGCGACGAGTAGTCGTTTGTTCCACTGGCCTTGCTAGCGGGTAGGGTGCCAAACTTGGATGGCGCTGCCGAGGACGTCGACCTCGATGCGCGAGGCGTCAACGGGCTCGCCGTCGGCCTGGATGGGGTAGTCGGGCTCCTCAAAAGTTAGCTCGGCATGGCGGCAGCGGCGCATGCGAACCGGTGGCAACTTGGTATGGTGGCCGTCCTTGGCCGAAAGGAACATAGGCAGGGCTACCGCGCGAGGGACGGGGCCGCAGGCGTAGCAGACGTCGAGCATGCCGTCGCAGGGGTCGGCATCGGGGCAGATGCGATAGCCCGAGCCATAGGTAGGACCAAGCTGAATCGCCATGATGATCGCCCTCACGCGCTCGGCGGGCGCGCCGTCAAAGCTGACTGTCATGGGGTAGTTGCGGTAGCGCAGGCCAAACTGCTCAAGTCCCGAAAGGGTGTAGAGCGGCGCGCCCGTCAAGCCGGTCTTTTTGCGCAGCTCGGTGGTGCCCAGGCCGATGGCGGCATCGATGCCGACCGAGAGCGTCTGGTCGTAGTACTCAACCGAAGCCTCGCCGCTTCCACTTGCGGGGTTCCATGAGCGAATGCGCCCGATATCCTGGTGCTGCAGCTCGCAGGTGAGCAGCGCGCCAAAATCCTTACCGGAGAAATCGTCGATTCCGAGCGTCTGGGCAAAATCGTTGCCGGAGCCCACGGGCAGGACGGCAAGGGCGGGACGGATGGCCTCTTCCTGCGCCATGAGCCCATTGACGACCTCGTGGATCACGCCGTCGCCGCCAAGGGCGATAACGGTGCGGTATCCCTGAGCCTGTGCGGCAAGCTCCTTGGCGTGCCCCATGCACTCGGTCAGCACGAGGTCAAACTGGGACGTGCGCGCCGTCATGTCCAAAAAGCGTTGCAGGCGCTCGGCAACCTCGCGCGCGGCGCCCGACTGGGCGACAGGATTGGCGATGATGATCGTGCGACCAAAGTCAGTTGCGTGCATGGGGCGACTCCCGGCGTGTGGCATGACGGTGCGGTCGCGCTCGGGTCGAATTGCCCCCGATTGTGGCTGCACGGCGATTACTTACGTCTACTCTATCAGGTCGTTGTGGCGCTCGATAGCCTCTGCCACCGTTCCGCCCTCGTCCACGATAAGCGAGCGGCGCTTGGGCGACACGATGCGCTGCGCGGGGTACACGCCGCGGTGTCCGCCGGTTAGGTAGCTGATAAAGGCCACGATGACAAAGAACCCGGCGGCTGTGCCGTGGAACAGGTCGATGGCCATCATGCAGGTGGTGATGGGCACGTTGAGGCCGGCGCAGAACACGCCGAGCATGCCGAGAGCCGCCAGAAAACTGGGGTCGAGCCCGGTAAGGCAACCGATCCAGCCACCGAGTGCCGCACCGATGCCAAACAGGGGCGTGACCTCGCCGCCTTGGAAGCCCGCGCCCAGGGTAAGCGCCGTGACGACCAACTTGATGACTGCGTCCGCCAGGGTGGTGTTGCCTGCAAATCCGGCGCCGGAAAGCCACGTGGAAAGGCCGGCGTAGTCCCAGGCGTCGAGGAGGGCATAGGCGGCCAAAACCACGAGTGCGCCTAGAAGTGCGCGAATGAGGTAATTGGTGATAAAGCGACCGTACAGGCTTTTGACGGTTCGAACCGACCAGGCAAAGAGGCGTGCCGTCAGGCCGAAGATAATTGCGCTGATAACAACGATAACGACCGTTTTGGGCGTCATGTTGGGAACGTTGGCAATGACATTCGCTTCGTACTCGGTACCCAGGGCGAGTGATGTAAAGTAGCCGGTAAACGAGGCGACCAGGCAGTAGATGCCCGCGGTGTAGTCGATCTTGCCGATAAAGCACATCTCCATGCCAAAGAAAGCTCCGGCAAGGGGCGAACCGAATACGGCGCCAAAGGCCGACGAGATGCCGGCGAGCATGAGGTCGTGGTGGTCATGCTTTTTGAGGTGGGCGAGGTTCGAGATGTTGCTGGCGATGGTGCCGCCAATCTGCACCGCGGCTCCCTCGCGACCGGCCGATCCGCCCGTTAGGTGCGTGAGCGTGGAACAGACGAAGGTGAGGACGGCCATGCGCATATGGATGAGGCGTGTGCCCAGAGCGGAGTCGATGACCAGGTTGTTGCCACGCTTGGCGGCGAGGCCGTGGTTTTTGTACACCCATGCGGTGGCAACGCCCACAACGGGGAGCAGCGCGTAAATCCACTCATGGTGCTCGCGATAGTCGGTCGCGATATTCAGCGAGGCCAAAAACGCCCAAGCGGCAACGCCCATGGCGAGCGAGACGATAACTACGAGCACGAGCAGCTTGGCGCTCGCGAGTAGGTTGCGGGCGTTGCGGCGCGTGTCGGCAGCCAAGAGATGCTCGGAGCGGGTGAGCTGTTGCCTGCCTGCCATGATGACGTCATTAAGGGAGAAAAAGCCGCCGTCGTCGAGCGACTGGGAATGATCCTGCGCCTCGTTTGCGCTTTCGGGTTTGTCGGTAAAAGTCATACGTTCCTCTTTTGGGTTGCAACAGGAGCATTATAAAACGCGGTAAACGCGACGAGCCGGTGGGTTGGTTTCCATTCCGTTTCGCGGCTTGCAACCGACAGGTGTATTTGCGGGTACAGGCCAAGTCGCGGTCGCGCGTCGGGGGATTATACTGAGACAAGCATAAAGAACCGGCGTCACTGTTGTGCGCCGTAGCATTAAGAGGTGCACATGGCAGAGAAACTCATTCCGCTGGAGGACGCGCAGTCGATTGTTCTGTCGCACGTTGCTCCGACAGATCTCATCGAGATCCCGGTATGGCAGGCGGCTGGTTTTCCCTTGGCCGAAGACGCGGTGGCCGATATCGACATCTCGCCGTTTGCCAACAGCGCTATGGACGGATATGCCGTGCGCTCGGCGGACTTGGCGCAGGCATCTGGCGAGGCGCCGGTGACGCTCGACGTTATCGGACACGAGGCCGCGGGCCATGTGTTTGAGGGCGCAATCGGCGCGGGCGAGGCGGTCCGCATTATGACAGGCGCGCCGGTGCCCGAAGGTGCCGATGCCGTGGTGAAGTACGAGATCGTTGATGTGCTCGACGGTGACGGCAACGAGGGCTCGCACGTTCGCTTTTCGGCACCTGCCAAGGTGGGGGAGAACATTCGCTCTGCCGCCGAGGAGGCCCATGCCGGCGATGTTGTGATGCACGCCGGCGAGGTCGTGGCCCCGGCCGGTGCTGGCCTGCTGGCAAGCGCCGGATACGCGAGCGTGAAGGTGCACGCTGCCCCACGTGTGGGCATCATCTCGCTGGGCACGGAACTGGTCGCACCGAGTAAGGTGCCGGCGCGCGGTCAGATTCGCGATTCCAACTCCTCGGCGCTGATGGCCGAGGCACTCGATGTCGGCGCTGAGCCCGTGTTCTACGGCATTGCGCCCGACGATGAGCAGGCGATTGCCGAGCTGGTGCATCGCGCCACGCGAGAGTGCGATTTTGTCATTACGAGCGGTGGCGCCTCGGCAGGCGACTACGACTACGTGACGGCGCTCGTCCGGCGCGAGGGCGAGGTACTGTTCGATCGCATCTCGATGCGTCCGGGCAAGGCCATCACGTTTGGCTTGCTCGGGGGTAAGCCCTACCTGGGACTTTCAGGCAATCCGGCCGCGGCGTATGTAGGCTTTGAGATGCTTGCCCGTCCGGCGATCCGCAAGATGCGCGGTTTTGCCGAGGGTACGCGTCCCGTGCAGCAGGCGATATTGACGCACGGCGTGAAGAAGCGCCAGGACCGACGCTTCTTCGATCGCGCCACGGTTTTGCGCGACCCCGAGACCGGTGAGTTGTTGGTGACCGAGGCTAAGACGCAGAACTCGGCGCTGCTTGGAACTATGCAGCGTGCGAACTGCCTGTTGCGTATTGACGAAGGACCGTGCGACCTTGCGGCGGGCGATGTCGTGGACGTTGTTCGCGTCGACCTGCCTGAGGGCGCCGTGTTGTAGGGGGAATGCTATGGAGCTGAAGATTTCGATTGTGACGTGCTCGGATACGCGCGATCTTGCCCAGGACGAGGCTGGAGCTGCACTCGAGGAGCTTATCGAGGCGCAGGGCTGGACGGTCGCCTCACATGTGGTCGTGCGCGACGACGTCAGCGAAATCGGTGATGCCATTGTGGAAGCCGCCGATGAGTGCCACGCCAATGTCGTGCTCACCTGCGGCGGCACGGGGCTTTCGATGCACGACGTGACGCCCGAGGCGACGCGTACCGTCTGCGACCGCGATGTGCCGGGTATTGCCGAGGCAATCCGTGCCTACTCCATGACCAAGACGCGCCGCGCTATGCTCTCGCGCGCCGTGTGCATGCAGCGTGGGTATACGCTTGTCATCAACTTTCCGGGATCTACGAAAGCGGCCCGCGAAAGCTGGGAGGCTGTGAGCGACCAGCTGGAGCATGCGGCCCAAATGACGGCGGGCGGCGGGCACGCCAAATAAGCGCGCTACCTGCGGCGGAGCGACTTTGCGAGTCGCTCCGCCTTTTTATGCAGCGACAGCGCGGAACGTCCTGAGACTATCGGCGAAAGAGAATTATCAGACGAGAAATCTTTATCACTGATATTATTCGCGCGGAAGTATAATCTAATTACAGAATAAAGCTCGCGGCGGGCGCCCGGGCGTAGCCTTCGAAAGGGTTGAACATGTTCGATATGGTTTCTCGCCGCGGATTCGTCTCGCTTTCTGCTGTCGCCGCTGCCGGCCTTGGGCTTGCCGGCTGCTCCGGCAACAAGGAGCCTGAGTCGACCGGCTCCGATGCCGGCTCCGCCAAGATTTCGTCCAAGAAGGCTGTCGAGCTGCAGGTCTTCGCTGCCAACTCTCTCGAGAAGGCCCTGCCCGAGGTTCAGGAACTCTACACCGAGCAGGCCGGCACCACGTTTGTCGACACGCAGTTTAAGGGCTCCGGTGACCTTGTCGAGCAGATGCGCGCCGGTGCTGCGGTCGACGTGCTCATCACGGCCTCCAAGGGCACCATGGACGACGCCGAGGCCGCCGAGCTTGTCGAAGCCGACACGCGTGAGGACATGTTCGTCAACGACCTCGTGATCATTCGCGCCGAGGGTTCCGACACCAAGGTCGAGGCCATCGCGGACGTTGCGAACCTGGATGGCAAAATCGCCATTGGCGACGCTAAGACCGTCCCCGCCGGCAAGTACGCCAACCAGGCGCTGGCTTCCGTGGGCCTCTATACCGGCACCGAGGGCGACGACGGCGAGTATGCGCCCGAGATCGCCGACAAGGTTGCACTGGCAGACAAAGTTGGTACCGCCGCCGTCTATGTGTCCACAGGCGACTGCGTGGCCGGTTTTGTCTACAGCTCTGACATCTACCGCTACGACGGCATCGAGGAGGCCTTCGTGTGCCCCGAGGATTCGCACAAGCCCATCGTGTACCCGGGTGCCGTTGCCGAGAGCTCCGAGCACGCCGACGAGGCCAAGGCGTTCATTGACTTCTGTCTGACCAACAAGAAGGCTCAGAAGATTTGGGCTAAGTACGGCTTTGAGCTTTCCGAGTAGTGCGGCTTGGCGCGATAATTCCATCGTTTTGTGTTTCACTCCGTCCTTGTATTCGCTTGGAGCTTTTCGTGCTTAATAGATTCCGCATGCTTGTCGCCTGTGCTTTGACCTTCGCGCTTTGCTGGATGCCGGGATTTGCGTTTGCTGGGGACGCTGAGGACGGGGCCCAGGTTACTGCGACCGCTCATGGGCTTTCCTATGGGATCGAGGGTTTTGAGCGGTTGGCCAAGGGGACCGCTCGTGCCATGGAGGGCCAGCCTGAGGGCTACCGGTTTCCCGTTGACGAGGACGTGGACCTTGTAGTGGCGCCTGCTGCCGATCGCGTTGTGGTGTGGATATCGCCCAAGGCGGTCGAGAAGTTTGGATTGGATCCGCAGGACAACGAGTGCGTATCGGGTCTCAAAGCCCTCGTCTGTAAGCTCGACAGTGCAAACTGCATGGGAGGTGCGCAGCTAGGGGACGTGGATCTTCCTTGGTATGTCACGGCGGAAACAACGTTTGATACCGGCGGGTATACCTATGGCTTTGACGAGCGCGGTACGGATGGGGACCGCTATGTGGTGATTGCATCAGCCTCGGGTGATGCCAAGGGCGGCGCGCGTTGGCTTGATAGCGCTCAAATGGTTGAAGCATCGTCTGTCGTGCTGCGGGATGAACGGGGGCCCTTGACCTCTCTGGCCTCCTTTTTGGGCGACATCGACTATCGCCCGTTTTGGGTGTCCATTAAAACGAGCGGCCTTGCCCTGCTGATCTCCTTTGCGCTGGGCCTGTTCGCCGCGTGGAAGACTATGGGTACCTCGAGTCGCATCAAGGGCCTGCTCGATTCGGTCTTTACGATTCCTATGGTGCTGCCGCCCACGGTCTGCGGCTTTCTGCTTCTCATGCTGTTTGGCCGCTCGACCGGGGTGGGCCAGTGGCTCATCGCGCACGGCATCTCGATCGTCTTTACGTGGCCCGCGGCGGTGATATCCGCCGTGGTGGTGTCGTTTCCCCTGGTCTACCGCACGGCGCTCGGTGCCTTCGAGAGCCTCGACACGCAGATGCTCGATGCGGCGCGCACGCTGGGCTGGTCCGAGCGCCGCATCTTTGCCAAGCTCATGATGCCGCTCGGCTGGCCCTCGATTGCTGCCGGCACGGTGCTCGCCTTCGCTCGCGCGATGGGCGAGTTTGGCTGCACGCTGTTCTTTGCGGGCAACTATGCCGGCATTACGCAGACCATTCCCATTGCAATTTACTTTGAGTGGATGGGCGGTAACACGTCGGTAGCTCTCTTTTGGGTCATCGTCGTAATCGTGTTCAGTTTCCTGGTCATTCTGTTCATCAATATGTACACGGCGCATTCGCAAAAGTACCGTGAGCGCGGCCTGTCCCGCGCGGAGCGCAAGCAGGCCAAGCAGCTGGGCGGCCAGACCGATTCGCTCGACCCAGTCGGCGGCGATGCACTGCGTATCGATCGCGAGGCGCTGGCCGAGCTTATGCGCGATGACACGGTCGCAAAGGGAGGTCGATAAGCCATGTCGCTTGTTCTGGATATCAAAAAGCGCTATCCGGGGTTCACTCTCGACATGCAGCTTGAGGCCGGCGAGGAGCGCGTGGCGCTGCTGGGCGCCTCGGGTTGTGGCAAGAGCTGCACCTTGCGTTGCGTTGCCGGCGTGGAGACGCCCGACGAGGGCGAGATCGTCGTCAACGGCGTGACCTTCTTTGACTCGGCGGCGGGTATCAACCTGTCGCCCCAGGAGCGCAAGTGTGCTTTGCTGTTCCAAAACTATCAGCTGTTTCCCAACATGACGGTGGCTGATAACGTGTGCGCCGGTGTAAAGGACGCGGGTGACGCCGCCGCGCGCAAAAAGCTCGCCGAGCGCTATCTGGGCATTTTCGGTCTGGCCGATTTTGTCGACCGCTATCCCGCGCGCCTCTCGGGCGGTCAGCAGCAACGCGTGGCGCTTGCGCGCATGGTGGCGGCGCACCCGGGCATCTTTATGTTCGACGAGCCCATGAGCGCACTCGATTCCTATCTTAAGAGCGCGCTCGAACAGAACATGCTCGACCTGTTCGATGTGTGCAACCGCACCGTGCTCTACGTGAGCCACGACATCGACGAGGCGTGCCGCCTGTGCCAGCGCATCTGCGTGATGCACGACGGGCATGTTGAGGAGATCGGCTCTGTCGAGGACGTGGTCCGCCGTCCGCAGACGCTGGCGGCGCTGCGCCTGACGGGCTGCAAGAACACAAGCCGGGCGCGCAAGATCGGCGACGAAGAAGTTGAAGCCCTCGACTGGGGCATGACCTTTAACGTGGGTCGCGAGGTTCCCGATAATGTGGCGTACCTGGGCATTCGCGCAAGCTACTTCCATGTTGACAATCGCGCTGAGCGGGGTCGCAACAGCTACGACCTGCACGTGGCGCGCGTGAGCGATTCGCGTTTTGAGCGCCTGGTGCTGTTGGATGCGCCGCGCATCGATGCGCCGACTCGCCTGCAGTGGAAGGTCAACAAGGTGGGCGTGCCTGTCGACGAGCTGCCGCAAGCAGGCGAGACGCTGCGCATGCATTTTGATGCCAGTAGGATCCATTTGGTTTGTCGATAGGGTAGAGGGCGGGCTGTCGAGGGTTCTCGGCAGCCCGCCGTTTCGTTTCCTACCGTTCGCCGAATGTAGAATGGCAATTAATTATCAAGCAAGATAATAATTTATTAAACGGCGGCACACGACGCTGTCATACGAATGTCAACGGTGTTCGCATGGTCGATGACCGTTGATATAGTTGACCTTAACTTGTAAAGGAGGGTGCGCACATGCCGCAGACGACATACATTCGCCGCGTTGCCGCGCGTGTCCTATATATGGCTCGGAGCCGCATATGAGCAGGTATGTTCACGGCTCCGGGAGAGACGACGCACAACTAAATAATCGACCGCAAAGCAGGTTCCCCAAAATTCCGGGTTTGAGCACGGCAGGGCAATCGCCGCCCGTCGTGCACCGATACCGCTGTTATCCGTTTTTGGTTCGAGAGGGGAACCGTCATGGCTGAAGAATTCGATTTCCATCCGATGTGGGAGAGCCTCGGCATGAATCTTGCCGACCACGACATGCTGCTGGGCGCCGTGGGCCAGATGTACGGCGATATGTTCTTGACGCAGAACAATCGCCCCAAGTCCACGTCCTACCTGGACTTTGTGGCCACCAACATCCACAGCGGCCGTATTAAGGAGATGCTCGACAAGAAGGAGGCCGGCGAGGCCACCAAGATCGTCGGTTCGTTCTGCGTGTACGTGCCCGAGGAGATCGTGCTTGCCTGCGACGGTATTCCCGTGGGTCTGTGCTCGGGTGCCGATTGGGCAACCGATAAGGTCGAGGAGCATCTGCCGCGCAACACCTGCCCGCTTATCAAGAGCTTTGCCGGCTTTAAGCTGGGCGAGGTCTGCCCCTACATTGAGTCGAGTGACTTGGTGGTAGGCGAGAACACCTGCGATGGCAAGAAGAAGGCCTACGAGTTCTTTGCCACGCAAAAGAACATGTACGTCATGGATATTCCCAACGTACACGACGAGTCGACGCTCGTGACCTGGAAGGCCGAGGTCAAGAAGCTCGCCGCCAAGATCGAGGAAGAGTGCGGCGTCACGATTACGCCTGAGCGTCTGAAGGCCGCCATCCACGCCGTCAATGAGAAGCGTCGCGCCCTGCAGCGCCTCGCTGCCACGCGCGCTGCCGACCCTGCGCCCATCAGCGGTCTTGACAGCCTGCTGACCGTTCAGGCCGCCTTTATGGACGACACGCCACGTCTGACCGGAGCCATTAACGATATGGCGGCTGAGTGCGAGCAGCGTGTCGAGGCCGGCGAGGGCGTGGCGCCCAAGGGGACCAAGCGCATTCTGTACACCGGCACGCCCATGGCCGTGCCCAACTGGAAGCTGTTCAACCTCATCGAGAAAGCCGGCGGCGTTGTGGTAGGCGAGGAGTCCTGCACGGGCTCGCGCTACTACAAGGACCTGGTCGACGAGTCCGGTGAGACGGTGGACGAGATGCTCGATGCCATCGCCGTGCGCTACTTTAAGATCAACTGCGCCGTCTTTACGCCCAACGACCAGCGTATGAAGGACATTGTCCAGATGGCCAAGGACCTGCATGCCGACGGCATCGTCGACGTGGCCCTGCAGTTCTGCACGCTCTATGAGATGGAGTCGTTTGCCGTGGAGAAGGCCGCCGAGGAAGCCGGCATTCCGTTTATGCACATCACGACCGACTACGCCGGTGAGGATGCAGGCCAACTGCAAACCAGGATCGAGGCCTTCTTGGAAACCATTTAGGGCTATCCGTCCCGGCGGCTTTCCCAGGCACCCGATCTTGCCGTTCAAACCGTCGCTTGCGTGCGAAAGTACGCGGCGCGTCTCTTTCACGGCAACCTCGGGCACCTGGGAAAGCCGCTTCCTTGGTTGGTTAAAAGGTTTAGGAGTTATATGTCGGAAAATATTGAGCAGCCGTTGCCCAGCACGTTTGAGGAGTTTAACGAACAACGCAAGGCGGCGTTTATTCGCGTTAAGGATTACAAGCAGGCGGGTAATCGCCTGGTCGGCTTTTTGTGCAGCTATACGCCGCTCGAGATTATCGATGCCGCGGGCGCCTCGAGCGTGGCTCTGTGCGGTACGTCCGACGAGGTGATTCCCGAGGCCGAGAAGGTGCTGCCGGCAAACCTCTGCCCGCTCATCAAGTCGACGTATGGTTTTGCCTATTCGCAAAAGTGCCCGTTTACGTACTTTAGCGACATGATCATCGGCGAGACCACCTGCGACGGCAAGAAGAAGATGTACGAGCTACTCAACGAGCTTAAGCGCACGCACATTCTGCATCTTCCGCAGGGTCGCGACCGCGCCTACGAGCGCGAGGGCTGGTACGAGGAGTGCCGTCTGCTCAAGGAGGAACTCGAGGGCTTCTACGGCATCACGATTACCGACGATGACCTACGTGCTGCCGTCCGACGCCGCAACCGTCTGCGTGCGGCGCAACTCGAGATGTTTGCCCTCCAGGCCAACCAGCCTGCGGCCATGAGCGGCGTCGACCTGATGAGCACCATGTTTGCCGGTACGTTCAGCTTTGATATCGAGGCCTATACGCAGCAGCTGGAGCAAAAGGTCGCCAAGCTGCGCGAGGCCTACGACGCAGGCGAGCGCCCGGTTGCGGTGGATGCCAAGCGCATTCTGATCACTGGTTGCCCGGTGGGCGGCGTGATCAACAAGATCGGTCGTACCATCGAGTCCAATGGCGGCGTGGTCGTGTGCATGGACGATTGCTCGGGCGAGCGCACGGCGGCCATGATGATCGATCCGGAGGCTCCCGACATCCTGCGTGCCATCGCCGACCGCTACCTGGACATCAACTGCTCGGTCATGACGCCCAACGATGGTCGTATGGAAAACACGCTGGCCATGTGCGAGAAGTATCATGTCGATGGCGTGGTAGAGAGCGTGCTCCAGGCCTGCCACACCTTTAACGTGGAGAGTGCGCGCATGCAGGAGGCTGTCGAGGGCGCGGGTATTCCGTATATGAAGATTGAGACCGACTACAGCAACGGTGACATGGGCCAGATCGAGACGCGCATTGCTGCCTTTATCGAGACCCTGTAGGACAAATGCGGCAAAGGGATAGCTGCTTTGCCGCATAGAAGGAGGATGCCGTGGTTGGCATTGGTATCGACATAGGCTCGACGGCCGCGAAGGCTGCGGTGGTGGAGACGGACAACGCCATTGCGTGGACCTGCGTCATGCCGACGGGGTATTCGTCGGTCGATGCGGCCGAGCGCCTACGCGGTGAACTCGCCGCAGCCGGCTATGACGTGACGGGCGACGATGTTCGCGTGGTCGCGACTGGCTACGGCCGTGTCGCGGTGCCCTATGCCAACAAGGTAGTGACCGAGATCACCTGCCATGGTGCCGGTGCGGTCCGCTTGTTTGGCGAGCAGGGCACGGTGATCGACGTGGGCGGCCAAGATACCAAGGTCATCCAACTCAAGGGCGGCCGCGTGGCAAAGTTCGCCATGAACGACAAGTGCGCCGCCGGCACGGGGCGCTTTTTGGAGATCATGGCCGACCGCTTGGGCATTACCCAGCAGCAGATGGCAGACCTCGCCCGCACCGGCGAGCCTACCAAGATTTCCAGCATGTGCACCGTGTTTGCCGAAAGCGAGGTTATCAGCCTGATCGGTCGCGGTGAGCCGCGCGAGAACATTGCGCGTGGCGTGATCGACAGCGTGGTCTCGCGCGTGGCGACCATGGCCGGACAGGCCGCGGGTGCCCCGTACTACCTGACCGGTGGCCTGTGCGAGAACGCCTTCGTGGTGGAGCGGTTGGGCGAGCTACTGGGGTCGCCGGTGACCACCTCGCCCCAGGCTCGCTTTGCCGGAGCGATCGGCGCGGCTGTCCGCGCCGCCGCCTTGGCCTAGGGGTGTACCGCGACATGCGCATCCTCAATATCTCGGCACAAAAACCAGATAGCACTGGCAGCGGCACCTACCTTGCCGCGCTCGTACGCGAGCAGATCGAGACGGGGCATCGCGCCGCCGTGCTTTGCGGCGCGGCACCGGGTGATACCCAAGGCGAGCTGGACCGGCGTGCTGCCGTGTTTGCCGTACCGTTCGAGTCGCCCGAGCTGCCGTTTCCCATCTGTGGCATGTCCGATGTCATGCCCTATCCCTCCACACGCTATCGTGATCTGACGCCTTCGATGCTCAAGGCATTTGAGCGGGCATTTGCTGCTGCAATCGATCGAGCGGTGGCTGAGTTTCGGCCCGATTTGGTGCTCTGCCATCACCTGTATCTGGTGACCGCATTGGCGCGCGAGTGCGTCCGAGGCGTGCCGGTTGTTGCCGTGTGTCATTCGACCGACCTGCGCCAGCTGCGTTCGCATACGCTCGAACGCGATCGCATCGTAAGTGCGGTTCGTCGGCTCGATGCCGTCTTTGCACTCCATGCTGAGCAGGCTGAGCAGATTGGCCTGGTGTGCGGCGTCGATGCCGATCGTATCCACGTGATTGGGACGGGCTACGACCATCGCGTCTTCTGCCGCGATGCAAGCGTGGCGAGGCAGCCGGGATCGCTTGTGTACGTGGGCAAGATTTGCTTTAAAAAGGGCGTCGAGTCGCTGGTTCGAGCTGTGTCATTGCCGATTGACGATGGCGTCCGCCCATCTGGCTTGGTACTTGTGGGCGGCCGCGGGGACGATGCCGAGTACGCGCGTATCGAGCGCTTGACCGCGGCCTCGGATGTGCCGGTGACGCTGGCGGGGCGCCTGGATAGCGATGGGCTCGTGCGTGCCTACCGCAGTTCCGACGTCTTTGTGCTGCCTTCGTTTTACGAGGGTCTGCCGCTCGTGACGATCGAGGCCCTCGCGTGCGGCTGCAAAGTTGTGGCGACCGATTTGCCCGGCGTTCGTCCCTGGATGGAGGCGATGCTTCCCGGTGCTCCCGTGACGTGGGTGGCGTCGCCGCGTATGACGGATGTCGACACGCCCGTGGCGGCCGACCTTCCGTTGTTTGAGCGCGCACTGGCAGATGCTATCGCGCAGGCGCTTGCGGCGCCGCTTTCGACGTTCGAGCCGTCGGCGGTCTCTTGGGAAGCGTGCCTGGCGCGTATACTTAAAGTCGTTGATTTGTTGGAAGGGGGTTCGTATGGCTAAGGACACCATGAGGCTCACGTCCATGACGGCCGCGAGCGGTTGAGCCGCTAAGTTGGCTCCCGGAGCCCTCGCCCAGGTCCTGGGCGACTTACCCAATGTGCATAACGACAACTTGCTCGTGGGGTTCGATACCTCCGACGATGCGAGCGTCTTCCGCGTAGGGGAGAACCTGGGGCTCGTGCAGTCCATCGACTTCTTCCCACCGATGGTCGATGACCCGTTCCTGTTTGGCCAGATCGCTGCGGCCAACTCGCTGTCGGACATCTACGCCATGGGCGGGCGGCCGAGCCATGCCATGAACCTGCTTTGCATACCCAGTTGCCTGGGCGTTGAAGTTGCCGGTCAGATTCTGGCGGGCGGCGCCGATAAGTGCGTCGAGGCGGGTTGCTCCATCGCGGGCGGCCACACCATCAACGACGACGAGCCCAAGTACGGTCTGTCCGTGAGCGGTTTTGTGCCACTCGACCACATGCTCGCCAACAGCGGCGCACGCGTGGGCGATGTTCTGCTGCTGACCAAGGCGATCGGCTCGGGCATCATCACCACGGCCATTAAGGGCGAGCTCATCGAGCAGGACGAGGCCGCAGCCATGTTTGACTCGATGCGTACCCTCAACGAGGCCCCGATTCGCCTGGCCGAGGGACTCGAGCTTCACGGCTGCACCGACATCACGGGCTTTGGCCTGATCGGGCATGCGTGCGAGATGGCCGAGGGCTCGGGCGTGCAGATTGAACTTACGTCGGGGGCGGTGCCGCTCTTTGACCAGGTGCTCGATATGGCGCGTCTGGGCATTATTCCTGCCGGTGCCTACCGCAACCAGGACTTCTTTGGCCCGCGCGTGGCTGCCGACGAGGACCTGGAGCCGGGCATGTTGGATGCACTGTACGATCCGCAGACCTCGGGTGGTTTGCTCATCGCGGCGCCTGCTGCCGATGTGGATGAGCTTGCGCGCCGTCTACATGCCGAGGGACGTATCGCCGCCGTCGTCGGGCGCGTGTGCGAGGCGGAGCCGGGCGGTCCTGCTGTTCGCGTTGTGCATTAAAGAAAACCGTTTGTGCGACTGCCTACTGTTCTGGGCGGTCCCTTTTGAAAGGATGTAGCTATGTCTACCAAGATTGAAGTCAATGCCATGGGCGATGCCTGCCCGCTGCCCGTCGTCAAGACGCTCAAGGCCCTCAAGCAGCTCGATGGCGAGGGCACTGTCGTGACCTCGGTCGACAACGAGACGGCCGTCAAGAACATCTCCAAGATGGCGCAGGAGAAGGGTTGCACGGCCTCGGTCGAGAAGATCTCGGACGCCGAGTGGCACGTGATTGTCGCGACCGCCGGTGCCGTGGCAGTTGCGGACCCCGAGCAGGACGGTGCCGCTTTTTGCGACGCCAGCGCCGGCAAGGGCAAGCTCGTCATTTCCGTCTACACCGACTGCATGGGCCGCGGCGACGACGAGCTGGGCCACAAGCTCATGAAGGCCTTCATTTTTGCCGTGATGCAGCAGGAGGAGCTGCCCGCGACCATGCTGTTCTATAACGGCGGCGCCAAGCTGACCGTCGAGGGCTCTCCGGTGCTCGACGACCTGAAGGGGCTGGCTGAGCAGGGCGTCGAGATTCTCACCTGCGGTACCTGCCTGGATCACTTTGGCATTAAAGACCAGCTTGCGGTGGGCGAGGTCACCAACATGTACGTGATCGTGGAGAAGATGGAGCAGGCCGTGCGCGTCGTGCGCCCGTAGCGTATTGGTTGGAGTTGCCATGAGGGAGAAACGCCCGGCGCTTGTCATCACGTTTCCCACCACGGCGGCCGCCATGGGTTGCGAGTCTCTGTGCATCGAGCGCGGCCTTCCCGGGCGAACGATTCCCGTGCCCGGGGAGGTCGCTGCCGGCTGTGGCCTGGCGTGGAAAGCGTTGCCTGCCGATGAGGAGCTGCTGCGCGGCGAGCTCGCCGCGGCGGGCGTTCCCACTGAGGGCTATACCGTGATTGATATGTGGGAGGTCGTGCGATGATCTATCTGGATAACGCGGCGACGACCATGCACAAGCCGCAGACGGTCATCGATGCCGTGGCGCAGGCGATGTGTTCGCTCGGCAATGCCGGGCGCGGTGCCACGTCGGGCGCGCTCGACGCGGCGCGCACGATTCACGGCTGCCGCGCCAAGCTTGCGCGCTTGCTGGGCTGCCCGAGGGCGGACCATGTGTGCCTTACGCCTAATTCCACGGCCGCGCTCAACACCGCCATCAATGGCGTGGTGCGTCGCGGCGACCGCGTGGTCACGACGGTGCTCGAGCACAACTCCGTGTTGCGTCCGCTCAACCGCCTGGCGGCAGAGCAGGGCGTGACCGTTGAGCATGCGGGCTGCGACGCGAACGGTGCGCTCGACTACGAAGAGCTTGAGCGGCTGGTGACGCCGGGCACACGTGCCGTGGTGGTGACGCACGCCTCCAATGTGACCGGCAACGCGGTCGACATTGCGCGCGTGGCGGCCTTGGCACATGCCGCGGGTGCGCTTGTGATCGTCGATGCCTCGCAGTCTGCCGGTACGGCGCATATCGATATGCAGGCCATGGGGCTCGACGTGGTGTGCTTTACCGGCCACAAGGGGCTCATGGGCCCGCAGGGGACCGGTGGCCTAGCCGTGGCGGAAGGCATTGACGTGGCTCCTTGGGCCATGGGTGGCACGGGCGTGCGCAGCTTCGATGCGCTGCAGCCGCAAGAGTGGCCCACGCGTCTTGAGGCGGGCACGCTCAACGGTCACGGTATCGCCGGCCTTTCCGCCGGCCTCGACGTTATCGAGGCCCAAGGTGGGGTCGAGGCGATTGCGGCGCATGAGCGAGCACTGGCGGATCGCTTTCTCGCTGGCGTGCGCGAAATCCCGGAGATCAAGCTCTACGGTGCCTTTGACCAGCCCGTGCGCTCGGCGATCGTTTCACTCAACGTGGGTGATATCGACTCTGCCGAGATCTCGGACGCGCTCATGCAAGGGTGGGGGATTGCGACGCGCCCCGGTGCCCATTGCGCTCCGCTCATGCACCGTGCGCTGGGGACCGAGCGCCAGGGTGTCGTCCGCTTCTCGTTTGGGTATTTCAACACGGATAAGGAAGTCGACATCGCGATTGACGCTTTGCGCGATTTAGCCTGCTAAAGCGTATATACTTGCGGGACGAGTGTTTTTGCCCGTCCCGTTTTTGTTTCGACCCGAAAGGTGTGCCTATGGCCTCATCCGCCCCGCGTGGTTTGCGCTCCGACCATGTCGTTACCGTCGGCATTGCGTTGTTCTCGATGCTCTTTGGCGCCGGTAACCTCATTATTCCGCCGCTGCTGGCGCTGCAGGCAGGTTCTGCCACGCCGGTTGCCATGATCGGCTTTTTGATTGCCGCTATCGGTCTGCCTGTTATGGGCTTTATCGCCGTGGCGCTTGCCGGAACGGCGCGCGAGCTTGCTGGCCGCGTGCACCCCAAGTTCGGCGAATTCTTCGTTGCGGCGGTGTATCTGGCCATCGGCCCGTGCCTGGCTATTCCGCGCACGAGCTCCACGGCCTTCGAGATGCTGGTGCCGCTGTTGCCCGAGGGCGTCTCGCTCGGCACGGCGCGCCTGGTGTTTGCCGTCGGCTTCTTTGTCGTCGCGTTTGCGCTCACGCTGCGCCCGGGCGTCATCACACACGTGCTCGGCCGCATTACGGGCCCCGCGCTCATTGCGCTCATCGTGCTGGTCGTTGGTGCTGCCGTGATCTCGCCGCTGGGTCCCGCTGCCGCGCCGCAGGCCCCCTACGATGCAGGCGCTGCCGTGCAGGGCTTTCTGACTGGCTATCAGACCATGGACCTGCTCGCGTCGCTCGCCTTTGGCATCATCATCGCCGAGACCATCCACGAGTTGGGTGTTACCGATGACAAGCGCGTGGCCTTCGAGATTTCGCGTTCCGGTGTGATCGCCGGCGTACTCATGGCCATCATCTACTGCGGCTTGGGCCTTGCCGGTATGCAGCTCGGCACCGTGATGCCCGACGCTACCAACGGCGCCGCCATCCTCGCCCGTTCGGCCTCCATGCATTTTGGGCTTGCCGGCACGGTCGTGGTCTTCGCCATCTTCTTCCTCGCCTGCATGAACGTGTGCATCGGCCTCATCAGCTGCTGCTCGCGTTACTTCTGCGAGACGTATGTGGTCGAAGGGGGAGCGGAGGCCTCTGAGGAGGCCATGCGCCGCCCCTTTGCGGTTCTCGCCTTTGTGTTCGCAGCGTTTTCGTGCGTGCTCTCCAACGTGGGTCTCGACGTGATCCTCATGTTCTCGGTGCCTATGCTCAACGCCTTGTATCCCGTTGCCATCGTGCTGGTACTGATGGGCCTGGTGCACGGCTTTTGCGACGCTCATCCGCAGGTGTGGGTCTGGGTTGGCGGTGTGGTCGCGGTGCAGAGCGTGATCACCTCGGTCCGCGACGCATTCTTTGCGGGCGCGTGGTTGCCGTTCGATGCGCTGCCGCTGGCGGATATCGGTGCCGCGTGGGCGCCGGTTGCCGTGGTGGCATTTGTGATCGGTCTGCTCCATAGTCGTTTTGTCGCACATTCGAGGAGCTAAGGCATCAATGCTTGCACAGGCGGGGAGTCTCCCCTATAATTTCCTTCGCTTTGGGACACGCAAGGTTTAGACCTTAGCTGCTCAACACCTTCGGGACGTGGCGCAGTTTGGTAGCGCGCCTGCTTTGGGAGCAGGATGTCGCAGGTTCAAATCCTGTCGTCCCGACCATATCTTGCGGGCGTAGTTCAATGGTAGAACCCCAGCCTTCCAAGCTGATGACGCGGGTTCGATTCCCGTCGCCCGCTCCATGCTATTTACAGGTCAGAGGTACGTTTACTTCTGGCCTGTTTTGTTTTTGTCCACCCCAGCGGGACATGTTCATGAGCAACGCTTGTCCCATATCGTAAGAAAGTAGTGATTGCCATGGCACAGAGTAAGGCAGAATACCCCACCCCCGATTGTCTGGCGCCCGCCGCGATCGAGGCGAAGACCGAGGCTGCCGGCGTTACCAAGGCCAACCTGCCGGTCTCGAAGGCCTTTTTGCTCGCCATGTTCGCCGGAGCGTTTATCGCCTTCGGCGGCCTGTTCTTCACGGTCTTTCTGAGCGATTCCACGCTTGGCTGGGGCGCCCAGCGCTTCGTGGGCGGTCTTGCTTTTTGCCTGGGACTGGTGCTCGTGCTCATTTGCGGCGCGGAGCTGTTTACCGGTAACTCGCTTATGGTATGCGCGCTTAAGAGCAAAAAGATTACGCTCGTCCAGATGTTCAAGGCTTGGGCTGTTGTGTGGATCGGCAACTTTGCCGGCGCCCTGTTCGTTGTCTTTTTGATTTACATGGCAGCTATTTATAAGCTCAACGGCGAGGCCGTCGCCAATACCATGGTGAGCGTCGCCGCCGGTAAGGTTGCGATCGACGCCGTTACCATCTTCTTCCGCGGCATTTTGTGCAACATCTTTGTCTGCCTGGCCGTATGGATCGGCACTGCCGGCAAGACCGTGGTCGACAAGGTCGTGGGCATTTTGCTGCCCATCGCTGCCTTTGTGGCCTGCGGTTTTGAGCACTGCGTCGCCAACATGTACTTTTTGCCCATGGGTATTTTGATGCACTCCTGCGGCTATGGAGCCGATGTCGCTGGCGCCGATGCCCTCAACGCTGCCGGGTTGGCGCTCAACCTTACGGTCGCCACGCTGGGCAATATCGTGGGTGGCGCCCTGATCGTGGCGCTGGGCTACTGGTTTATCTACGCCAACAAAGAGTCCTAAAGGACCCAACCCATAACCGACCAAAAAGGGACAGGTTTATTTTGGCAGGTTTTGAGCGAGGCGCTGCGCCGTCTTGTCACGAGCTGCCATAATGGACCTGTCCCTTTTTGCATGTGCGTTGCCGCATTTTGCTGCTGACGACAAAGGGGACCCGCTTTTTATTGAACATGTCGAAAGGCTTTCCATGAGCGACTGCGAATCCATGCCTGCCGAGGTGCGCGACCGCCTGCGCTCCATTCCCGCCGTTCACGAGCTGCTGGCCGAGTGGCCGGTCATGAAGGCTGCCGGCGATGCGGGCGACATGATTGTGCGCGAGGCGATTGATGCCGAGCTCGATGCCGAGCGCGAGGCGATTCGCTCTGGCGTCCCCGCTAGGAATAAGCGCGAGCTCGCCTTGGCCATCGAGCAGCGGTGCCACCGACTGTCGCTGCCGACCCTGCGCCCTGCCGTCAACGCGTCGGGCGTTGTGATTCACACCAATCTGGGCCGTGCTCCGCTTGCTCCCGCAGCGGTGCAGGCGGTGGCCGATGTCGCCCGCGGCTACAGCACGCTTGAGTATGACGTCGCGACCTGTGCCCGTGGGGGCCGCAAAGAGCATGCCGCGCGTCTGCTGCGCACGCTCACGGGGGCGCAGGACGCCCTGGTTGTCAACAACAACGCCGCGGCGGTGCTGCTGGTGCTTGCCGCGCATGCAAGCGGCAAAGAGGTCATCGTGAGCCGTGGCGAGCTTGTCGAGGTGGGCGGCAGCTTCCGCATTCCCGATATCATGGCGGCTTCGGGTGCCAAGCTTGTCGAGGTGGGCTCCACCAACCGCACGCATCTGGATGATTACCGAAGCGCCATTACGCCCAATACGGCGATGATCTTGAAAGTTCATCCTTCTAACTACCGTATCGAGGGTTTCCACGAGGAGGTTTCCGCGGCGGAGCTTTCTGCGCTGGCGCATGAGCACGGGCTGTTACTGTACGAGGACCAGGGCTCGGGCGCTTTGCTTACAGATGAGGTGCTCGTCGATGCTGGGGAGAAGCCCACGCCCGCCTCGCTTTGCGCCGGCGTTGACGTCGTCTCGTGCTCGGGCGACAAGCTGCTCGGCGCCTCGCAAGCGGGCATTATTCTCGGTAGCGCCCAGGTAATCGCCGCCTGTGCCTCGCATCCGCTTATGCGCGCGCTTCGCCCCGGCAAGCTCACGCTCGCGGCGCTCGAGGCCACTTTGCGCCTGTATGTGACCGGATCCGATACAGCGCGTCGGGAGATCCCGGTGCTCAACATGCTTTCCGGCGCGCCGGCTCCGCTCGAGCGTCAGGCCAAGCGCCTGCATGACCGCATGCTGCGCAAGCTTCGCGAGTCTCAGTGTGAGGAGGCGGTGGAGCTGCAGGTTGTCGAGGGCGTGTCTGCTCCGGGCGGCGGTTCGCTGCCGACCGTCGAGCTCCCAACTTTTTGCGTTGCCGTCTGTCCCGTCGATGGGCGTCTATCCGCCGATGGCCTAAAGCGCGCTATGGTACAGGAGCCCGATACGCCGGTTGTGACGCGTGTGCGCCACGACCAGGTGCTGTTTGACGTTCGCACGCTTTTGCGCGACACCGACCTTGACCTGTGTGCGTCTGCGTTGGCGGATGCCGTGCGGGCAGGTTTGCGTCGATGACCGCGCGCGAGCTTGTCGAATGTCCCGTTATCGTCGGAACGGCAGGACACGTCGACCACGGAAAGTCGGCCCTTATCGAGGCGCTGACCGGCAAAAATCCCGACCGTCTGGAGGTCGAACGGCGCCGAGGCATGACCACTGAGCTCGGCTTTGGCGAGCTCGAGCTTCCCAGCGGCAAGCTTGTCGGCTTGGTCGACGTACCCGGGCATGCGCACTATCTGCGCGCCATGGTGCAGGGCGCCACCGGCGTGGACGTTGCGTTGCTGGCGGTTTCGGCCGTTGAGGGCGTGATGCCGCAGACCCGCGAGCACGTTCGGGTTCTGGAGCTGTTGGGTGTGACGCGCATGGTCGTCGCACTCACGATGCGCGATTTGGCCGACCACGAGATTGCCGCGCTGGCGGAGCTCGATGTCGAGGCGTTTCTGGACGGGACCGTGTTTGCGGGTGCCTCTATAGTGCCGGTGTCCTCCAAGACGGGCGAGGGCCTGGACGAGCTGCTTACGACGCTCGATAACACGGTTTGTTCGTGCTGGTCGGAGCATCTGGAGGCGACCGCTGGCTCGGGCGCCGCGCCCCGTCTTCCCATCGACCGTTGCTTTAGCATCCTCGGCACCGGAACCGTCGTGACGGGTACGCTGCACGACGGTCCCGTTTCGGTTGGCGATGAGCTCGTTGCGCTGCCGTCGCAAACGCGCTGTCGCGTGCGCGGGGTGCAGGTTCACGGGGATACCCAGTGCGCGGTTCCCGGCCAGCGCGTCGCCCTGAACCTGGTGGGCGATGGCGTGGCGGGCCTCAAGCGCGGCGAGATGCTCGGCGTCGAGGGTCGCGTGGGCCAGACGCTGCGCTTTTTGATGCAACTGACATATGTGGGGCGCGATGGCGTGCGAGCCGGCGTTCTTGCTTCGGGTACACGCGTGCACGTTATGGCGGGCACGGCTGAGGTGCTCGGCCGCATTATGCTTTTAGACGACGAGCCGCCTATTGCGGTCGGCGAGACGCGTGTGGTGCAGGTGCGCCTGGAACGGCCGCTGCCGTTGCGCGCCGGCGATCATGCCGTCATTCTGTCGTATTCGCCGATTTCGCTGCTTGGCGGCGGACGCGTCCTGCTATCGCGCTGTCGCCGCGCGCGGGTCCTGTCGGCGGGGGAGCGCGCGTTGTATGCGGCGCTTGAGTCCGGAGATGTCGCGGACGGCGTACACGCGTGGCTGGCGCTGCAAACGCTGCCTGTTGCTGCTGCCGGTGTTGCCGCAGCGCTCGATCTTGTTACCGGCGAGGTCGAGATCGTTTTGCGTGGGCTTGTGGACCAGGCTGCCGTGTGCGAGCTTGCTGCGGGCGGTGCGGTGCTCTACGCAGATGCCTCGGCTCTCGATGCTGCAATGGATGTGCTGGCTGCGGCCTTGTCCTCCATGCACGCGGCGGCTCCCAAGGAGATCGGCTTTACGTCCGGTGCGGTCGCGCACGCGGCTTGGCCGGGCGCCGGTAACGATGTCGCGATGGCACTTATTGCCGAGGGCTGTGCACGTGGCGTGTGCGCCGTCGACGGTGCCGAGGTGTTCGACCCGCATTCCGCCGCCGCGGCGATACGCGTGGTGCGCGAGGCTGGCCAGCGTATCGTGGCCCTGCTGGATGAGGCCGGTCTTAATGCGCCGACGCTTCCCGAGGTGAGCGAACAGTTGCAGCTCGATCGCGACACCATGACGCGTGCACTGCGCGAGCTTTCGCTCAACCACTCGATCGTTAAGGTCGAGCGCGACGTTGCCTTGTCCGCCGCTGCCGAGGCCCATGCGCGTGAGGTTGTTGCGACGGCTATCGAGGCTGCTGGCGGCGCCGCCACCACGAGTGTGCTGCGCGAAGCCCTGGGCGTGTCGCGCAAACGAACCATTAGCATCTTGGAGCACCTGGATGCCGTGCGCTTTACAGTACTCGACAAGGAGGCCGGCGGTCTGAGATCGCTGCGTTAGCGGTTTCCGCATCGCTCTTTTCGGTTGTGGTCTGTTGGGTTTGGTAAAATACCGCCACGTTTGGGAACGGATGGGCTCCGGTGGGCCCCGCGGTCCTCAAAACCGTTGTGAGGCGTGCAAAACGTCTTGGATGTGTTCGATTCACATACGTTCCCGCCAACGCATCCTGCCAACCACCACAAAGGTGCCTGTCCTCTTTGTGGTGGTATGGACCATGCGGACGAAACAGCTTCGAAACACGCGATTTGTACGTCGGGTGCTCAAAAACGCTTCTACCTGCATCGTAATCAAAACGAAACATCTGCTCGTCGGCTTATGCGAAACTTTGCTGCAACAGTGCGATATTATCCATACTCGATAAAGCTCGCGGCGTATGAGGCGCCGCGAACGACACCTTTCTTTTCCATCAATTGGAGGAAGCATGAGCTACACGCAGAAAGTTCTCGACGAGCTCAAGGCCCGCTATCCCGAGCAGCCTGAGTTCATCCAGGCCGCGACCGAGATCCTCGGCACCATCCAGCCGGCGCTCGACGCCCATCCCGAGTACGAGGAGGCCGCCCTGCTTGAGCGCCTCGTCGAGCCCGAGCGCATCGTTATGTTCCGTGTCCCCTGGGTCGATGACCAGGGCAAGGTTCAGGTCAACCGCGGCTATCGTGTCGAGTTCAACTCTGCCATTGGACCCTACAAGGGCGGTCTGCGCTTTAACCCGACGGTCACCCTGGGTATGCTCAAGTTCCTGGGTCTGGAGCAGATCCTCAAGAACAGCCTGACCACCCTTCCCATGGGCGGCGGCAAGGGCGGCTCCGACTTTGACCCCAAGGGCAAGTCCAACAACGAGATCATGCATTTCTGCCAGTCCTTCATGACCGAGCTCTATCGCCACATCGGCCCCAACACCGACGTTCCCGCCGGCGACCTGGGCGTTGGCGGCCGCGAGGTTGCCTACATGTTCGGTCAGTACAAGCGCCTGACCAACGAGTGGACCGGCGTCCTCACCGGCAAGGGCCTCTCCTTTGGCGGCTCGCTCGCCCGTACCGAGGCCACCGGCTACGGTCTGGTCTACTTTGTGGACGAGTACCTCAAGAGCCGCGGCGATTCCTTCGAGGGCAAGAACGTCGTCGTTCACGGCTCCGGTAACGTCGCCATCTACGCGGTCCAGAAGGTCGCCCAGCTCGGCGGCAAGGTGCTGGCCTGCTCCGACACCCACGGCTGGGTCGAGGATCCCGACGGCATCGACTACACCGTGCTCGAGCATGTCTACAACAAGAAGCGCTCTGGCCACGACAAGGGCGTCACGCTCGCTATGTACGTCGACGAGAAGCCCAATGCCACGTGGCACGAGGGCGACGGCCGTGGCGTGTGGCAGCTTCCCTGCGACATCGCGCTGCCCTGCGCTCGCGAGAACACGCTGCTGCTCGAGGACGCCCAGGCGCTCGTCGCCAACGGCTGCAAGGTGGTCGGCGAGGGCGCGAACATGCCCACGACCATCGAGGCCACGACCTACTTCCAGGAGAACGGCGTCGCCTTTATGCCCGGCAAGGCTGCCAACGCCGGTGGCGTGCTCGTGTCCGGCCTGGAGATGAGCCAGAACGCCGAGCACCTGTCCTGGACCTTCGAGGAGGTCGACGGCAAGCTCGAGCAGCTCATGCGCGGCATGTTCCACAACGTGGACGACACCGCCAAGGAGTACGGCGAGGAGGGCAACTTCGTCATGGGCGCCAACATCGCCGGCTTCCTGAAGGTCGCCGACGCCATGCTCGCCCAGGGCGTCTGCTAAATCTTCGCTCGACATAGCATCGCAGAAGGCTCCCAGTCATCTTGGCTGGGAGCCTTTTTTGATCCGCATGCGACGGAGGAAAACGGTTCATTTTGTCCCGACACGAGCTGTGCCCCCTCGTTTGGTACACTTAAAGGTACTGGACAAGTGAAGAGATGGGGGAGAACGTGCTCAAGTTCGGTACCTACGTCCGTGTTGGAAACGCGGCCGAAGCCTATGAGCTCTTGCAGAAGAACCGCAACAACAAGATTGTGGGCGGCGGCATCTGGATGCGCCTGGGTTCGCGTCGCGTGGCGACGGCGATTGACCTTTCGGCCTGCGGACTCGATCATATCGAGGAGACCGAGACCGAGTTTCGCATCGGTGCCATGTGCACCCTGCGCCAGCTCGAGCGTCATGCCGGGCTCAACGCGCTTGTCAATAATGTCTTTGAGTTCGCCGTCCACGACATCGTGGGCGTGCAGCTGCGCAACACCGCCACGGTGGGCGGCAGCATCTACGGCCGCTTTGGCTTCTCGGACGTTCTCTCCGCCTTTCTCGCGCTCGATTCCTATGTTGAGCTGACGGGCGCCGGTCGCGTGCCGCTCGCGGAGTTCGTGGATATGGGCTATGTGCGCGACGTGATCGAGCACGTCGTGGTCGTCAAGCATGATTACCGCGCGAGCTACGAGGCCGTGCGCAAGGCCGCGACCGACTTCCCCTCGCTGAACGTCACCGCCGCCTGGTGGGACAACACCTGGCACGTCACCGTGGGCGCCCGCCCGCTGCACGCGACTCTGCTGCAGGGCGAGGCGTGCGGCCTGGTGAACGAGCATCCTTCCGAGGACGAGCTTCGCGCCCTGGCCGCATCCGTGCGCTCGCTGAGCTACGGCACCAACCTGTGGGGCTCGGCCGACTACCGCCGCCGCATCTCTGCCCCGCTCGCCATCCAGGCTGTGCGCCGTGCCGCCGGCATCGAGCTTTCGGCCGCGCTTGCCCGCGAGCTCGAGACCGTGCAGATCCCCAAGTTCGCCACGGACGAGTATTCCTGCCGCCGCGTGCCCGGCGTCGATTCTAGCGAGGTGCGCTAATGGCTGCCAAACTCATCGATCTTTCCTTTACGCTCAACGGCCGTAAGGTCAAGGTTCAGATTGCCCCCGACACCATGCTCTTTGCACTGTTGCGCGAGCAGGGCTGCTCGTCGGTGCGCTGCGCCTGCGAGACCACCAACTGCGGCCTGTGCACGGTGTGGCTCGACGGCGACCCGGTGCTGAGCTGCTCGGTTCCCGCCGCGCGCATCGAGGGCCGCTCCATCACCACGCTCGAGGGCCTCAAAGCCGAGTCCGAGGCGCTTGCCCGTGCGATGGCTGCCGAAGGCGCCGAGCAGTGCGGTTTTTGCGCCCCCGGCCTCATCATGAACGTGCTGGCGCTTGCACGCGCCGCCAAGGAGGACCCGAGCCTCGTCGCCACGCGCGAGGAACTCTCACGCCAGCTCGCCGGCAACCTCTGCCGTTGCAGCGGCTATGAGAGCCAGCTGCGCGCCATCGTCCGCTTTCTTAACGAGTCCGGCGTGCATGTGGGCTTTGAGATGCCCGAGCTGCCGGTCAACGACACCAGCTGCGACGGTGTCTCGTACAAGCAGATCACCCATAAGCAGCCCAAGAAGGACTCGAAGGCGCTGCTCGAGGGCCGTCCCGTCTACACGGGCGATATGGTGCCCGCCGGCGCCCTGATCGTCAAACTCAAGCGCAGCCCCTATGCCCGCGCCAAGATCCGCTCCATCGACACCTCGCGCGCCCTGAAGGTGCCGGGCGTCGTGGGCGTCTACACTTACGAGGACGTGCCCAAGCGCCGCTTTACTATCGCCGGTCAGAGCTATCCGCAGCCGAGTCCCTACGACCGCTTGATCCTCGAGAACCTCGTCCGTTACCAAAACGAAGAGGTGGCGATCGTCGCCGCCGAGACCGAGGAGGCCGCTGACAAGGCGCTCAAGCTCATCAAGGTCGACTACGAGGTGCTCGAGCCCCTGCTCGACTTTACCCAGGCACTCGATAACGACATTGTGGTCCACCCTGAGGGCGACGTGACCTTTATGTTCCCGCAGGGCGGCGACGTTGCTCGCAACCTGGTGTGCAGCGGCACGAGCGACTTTGGCGACCTTGACGAGGCCTTCGCCCAGAGCGATATCGTCTTTGAGCGCACCTACACCAGCCAGGCCACGCAGACCGCGCCCATGGAGACTTTCCGCGCCTTCGCGACGACCGACGCGTTTGGGCGCATCTCGGTGACCACCTCTACGCAGGTGCCCTTCCACGTGCGCCGCATGGTCGCTCAGTCGCTCGATATTCCGCAGTCGCAGGTGCAGGTCATTAAGCCGCGCATCGGCGGCGGCTTTGGCTCCAAGCAGACGGGCTGCTGCGAGATCTTCGTGGCATTCGTTACCCAGCAGACCGGCCGTCCGAGCTACTGCTGCTACACCCGCGAGGAGACCATCACCGCGGGCAACTCGCGCCACCAGATGCAGATGACCGTTAAGCTGGGCGCCATGAACGACGGCACCATTACGGCCATCGATCTGCACACGCTGTCCAACGCCGGCGCGTACGGCGAGCACGCTACCACGACGATCGGCCTTTCGGGCCACAAGAGCCTGCCCATCTACAACCACGTGAAGGCGAGCCGCTTTAGCTGGGACGCCGTCTACACCAACACCAACCGCGGCGGCGCGTATCGCGGCTACGGTGCCACCCAGGGCCAGTTTGCCGTGGAGAGCGCCGTCAACGAGCTTGCCGACATGCTGCACATGGACCCCGCCGACCTGCGCCTTAAGAACATCGTGCGCGATGGCGAGATCATGCCGCAGTACTACAACGAGAAGCTCAACGCCTGCGCGCTCGACCGCTGCCTGCTGCGCGCGATGGACATGATCGGTTGGCGCGACAAGCCGCTGGCCGTCGACCTGGGCGACCGTGTGCGTGCTCTGGGCTGTGCGCTCACCATGCAGGGCTCTGGCATTTCCAACGTGGATATCGCCGGCATCGACATGCGCTTGGAAGAGGACGGCTTCATTACCATCGGCACCGGCGCCACCGATAACGGCATGGGCGTCGACACGATCCTGGCGCAGATTGCCGCCGAGGAGCTGGGTGTGGAGAGCTCGCTCATTGTGGTACGCGGCGTGGACACCGACGTGTCGCCGTTCGACGCCGGCTCGTACGCGAGCTCGGGCACGTACGTGACGGGCCTGGCGGCCAAGAACGCCGCGACCGAGCTGCGCGAGAAGATTTGCGCCAAGGCCGCCCAGATGTGGGACGTTGACGCCGCCGACGTGGTCTTTGATGGCCAGTACGTGCGCCTGTCCGACGAGCGTGCCGCTCGTGAGCAGAACCGCTACCTCACGCTGCGCGAATTTGCCAACCTATGCGTCAAGAACATCGCGGGCGGCGACGCGCTGACCTCGCACGCCTCTGCCTGCCTGCCCGTTTCGCCCCCGCCGTTTATGGCCGGCATTGCCGAGGTCGAGGTCGACAAGGCCACCGGCAAGGTGACCGTGGTGGACTATGCGGCGGCCGTCGACTGCGGCACCGTGATCAACGAGGCGCTCGCGCGCGTTCAGGCCGAGGGCGGCATTGCCCAGGGTATCGGTCACGCGCTCTACGAGATTGTCGAGCACGATGATCGCGGCCGCCTGCGCACCGGCAACTTTATGAGCTACAAGCTGCCCACGCGCCTGGATATCGGCAGCATTCGCGTGGCCTTTGAGCCGAGCTACGAGCCGACGGGCCCGTTTGGCGCCAAGTCGATCGGCGAGGTCGTCATCAACACGCCGCTCGCCGCCGTGGCCTCGGCCGTTGCGCACGCCACCGGACACCAGGTGCGCTCGCTGCCCATCACGCCCGAGAAGGCCCTGCTGGGGGAGTAGGCGAGGCGACGCAGCCGCCGCTCTTTGCCTAGCCCGAGGAAACTGCAGCCCACTTTTCGACCGAATTGTGGGCTGCAGTTTCCGTTTGAGGCCCTTGGCGGAAAGTGCATCCCGGAATATAGCGTCAAACCGGGACACGCTTTCCGGCGCATGGCCAGCACCGCCAGACTGCCGGGTCCCACCGAAGTTGCGGTGGAATAGGGACTGTTTTGGAGGACTGGAGCCCCAAACAGTCCCTATTCCACCGCAACATACCATGGGGCGGAGGGGGATCCGATGCGTACTCGTGGTGAGGTCGTGAGCCTGTAAAAGGTGTGCGTGCGCTTGCCGCTCGTATCTGCTATCATTCCTAGTCTGTGCGCTCATGCGGGCGTGGCGGAATTGGTAGACGCGCCAGATTTAGGTTCTGGTGGGATTCCCGTGAAGGTTCGAGTCCTTTCGCCCGCACCAACGCACCCGCGTTGGCTTATGCCCTCGCGACGCTTGTTGCATAAAGGTACCAGCACCTCAGATAAGCTGGGCAGTATGAGGAGGAACGTGTTGAACATCACCGCTTCTGACGTCAAGGACGCCAAGCTCACCGCTACGGTCACCATCCCGGCCGCCGACGTCGACGCCGCGATCAAGAAGGCCTACAAGGACACCGCCAAGAAGTACCGCTTCCCGGGCTTCCGCGCCGGTAAGGCCCCCCGTCCGGTCATCGACTCTGCTCTTGGCGCCGAGGCTACCCTTGCTCAGGCCACCAACGACCTGATCGCCGCCAACGAGCCCGCCGTCCTCAACGAGCTGGACATCGTCCCCACCAAGAGCGGTGACTACAAGGAGCTCGACCTCGCCAAGGATCACGAGGACTACACCTACACCGTTGAGTTCTCCCTGCGTCCTGCCGCTGAGCTCTCCTCCTTCGACGCCGTCGAGATCGAGATGCCCCCCGCGGAGGTCACCGAGTCCGAGATCAACAACCAGGTCGAGATGCTCCTCAACTACCGTGCCACCTTCGAGGACGTCGTGGGTCGCGCCGTCGAGGCCGAGGACTACGTCACCGTCGACCTCAAGGCCGTCGAGAACGCCGACAACTTCGCCGCCGAGGGCCGTATGCTCATCGCCGGTAGTGACAGCAACCCCAAGGAGTTCAACGAGGCCCTGATCGGCGCTAACGTTGACGACGTCAAGACCGTCACCTGGACCGACGAGGTCGAGGAAGGCGAGGAGGCCGAGACCCACACCGTCGAGGTCACCGTCAAGGGCATCAAGGTCCGCAACACCCCCGAGCTCACCGACGAGCTCGTCAAGTCCGACTTTGGCTTCGACAGCATCGACGCTATGCGCGACGCCATCAAGATCGAGATCGAGCAGGACAAGGCTTCCCGCCTCCCGGCCGAGAAGGAGAACCGTTGCGTCTCCGCTCTCGCCGAGCGTCTGCAGCTCGATGAGATGGACGCCGACTACGAGCAGTCCGTCTTTGAGGAGCTTGGCCAGAACTTCCTGTCCAACCTCGCTGCCCGCGGCATGACGCTGGACACCTGGCTGCCCGCTTCCGGCCTGACCATGGAGCAGTTCATCGGCGACTTGCACAAGCAGGCCAACGACGTCGCCCGCGAGTCCCTGGCTCTCGACGCCCTCGCCCGTGAGCTCAAGATCGAGGTCACCGAGGACGACATCAACGCCGAGTTCGAGAAGGCCGGCGTCAAGGACGTCGAGGCTTCCAAGGCCGAGTTCATCGCCGATGGTCGCATGCCTGCCGTCCGCGAGTCCATCCGTCGCTCCAAGGCCGTCGACCACCTGGTCGAGAACGCCAAGGTGACCGAGGTCGACGAGACCGCCAAGGACGCCGAGTAATTCTCGCCACCTTGCCCGCGAGCGCATGCATGCGCCCGTGATGGGGTAAAGTTATACACCGGTTATCCGGTTGCTTCGTACGGTGCCAGCCAATGCATAGCATGCGGGCACCGTACGTTTATCTAGAACCAATTTGGTCCGCAAGAGAGAAATGGAGATGCGTATGATCGCTAAGTTCGATTCCGCCCTCGTGCCATACGTTATCGAGCAGACGCCGCGCGGCGAGCGCAGCTACGATATCTATTCGCGCCTGCTCAACGACCGCATCATCTTCTTGGGCGAGGAGATCAACTCCGTCAGCGCCAACCTGGTCGTTGCCCAGCTGCTGCATCTTGAGAGCCAAGATGCCGAGAAGGATATCTCGCTCTACATCAATTCGCCCGGCGGCGAGGTCTACTCCGGCCTGGCGATTCTGGACACCATGAACTTCATTAAGCCGCAGGTCTCCACCATCTGCGTCGGTATGGCTGCGTCTATGGCCGCCGTGCTGCTTTCGGCCGGCGCCAAGGGCAAGCGCTTCTGCCTGCCGCACTCCAAGGTTATGATTCATCAGCCCAGCGGCGGTGCCCAGGGCCAGCAGACCGAGATCGAGATCGTGGCCGAGGAGATCAAGAAGACCCGCCGCGAGCTCAACCAGATCCTGTCCGACGCCTCGGGCCAGCCCATCGAGAAGGTCCAGGCCGATACCGAGCGCGATAACTACCTGACCGCTGCCGAGGCCCTCGACTACGGCCTGATCGACCGTATCGTCACCTCGCGCGACCTCGCCGCGAAGGACGCCTAGGATGGCAGGTAACATGCAGGACAACTTTGACGAGAACGGCAACCCCATCCGCTGCTCCTTCTGCGGAAAAGAGCAGGGCCAGGTCCGTCGTCTCGTTAAGGGCCCGACCAACATCTTTATCTGCGATGAGTGCGTCGCCGCCTGCTCCGAGATCCTTGAGGAGTCGCTGGCTTCGGACTTTATGGACGCTGCCCGCAACGGCAAGCTGCCGGGCTTCCTCAACGACCATGGTCAGGCTGAATCCCAGCCTGCGGTTGACCCCGAGGCCGAGGGCTTTGAGCTCGAAGACGACCGTCAGGTCATCACACACGTGCCGACGCCGCACGAGATCTATGACGAGCTTTCGGCCTATGTCATGGGCCAGGAGGACGCCAAACGCGCCATGTCGGTTGCCGTGTACAACCATTACCGTCGCGTGATCGAGGGCGGTGCCGCGGTGTCCGCCTTTGACGAAGCATCGGGCATGGGCGCCCAGTTTGACGATGACATGGACGAGGTGGAGCTCGCCAAGTCCAATATTTTGCTGCTCGGCCCCACCGGTACCGGCAAGACGTTGCTGGCCCAGACGCTCGCACGCATCCTCGAGGTGCCGTTTGCCATCGCCGACGCCACCGCGCTCACCGAGGCCGGTTACGTGGGCGAGGACGTGGAGAACATCCTACTCAAGCTCATCAACGCCGCCGATGGCGATATCGAGCGCGCGCAGGTGGGCATCATCTACGTGGACGAGATCGATAAGATCGCCCGCAAGGCCGAGAACCTCTCCATCACCCGCGATGTTTCGGGCGAGGGCGTTCAGCAGGCACTGCTTAAGATTCTTGAGGGCACGGTGGCTAGCGTTCCGCCCACCGGCGGCCGCAAGCATCCCCAGCAGGAGCTGCTGCAGATCGACACGACGAACATCCTGTTCATCTGCGGCGGTGCCTTTGTTGGTCTGGATAAGATCATTGCCGATCGCGTGGGCAACAAGGGTGTGGGCTTTAACTCCGAGATCGCCGGCCCCACCTCGGTCGACGAGAACGACCTGCTGCGCCAGGTGCTCCCGCAGGACCTCAACGCCTTTGGCATGATTCCCGAGTTTGTGGGACGTACGCCCGTCGTCACCCAGACGCAGGCGCTCGACGAGGACGACCTGGTGTCGATCCTGACCGAGCCCAAGAATGCCGTGGTGCGTCAGTACCGCAAGATGTTCCAGCTCGAGGACGTTGAGCTTGAGTTTGAGGACGCGGCTCTGCACGAGATCGCCCGCATGGCACTTGCCCGCAAGACCGGCGCCCGCGGCCTGCGTGCCATCTGCGAGGACGTGCTGCAGCAGACGATGTTCGATCTCCCCAGCGAGGAGGGCGTTGCCAAGGTCGTCGTAACCGAAGCCGCCGTCAAGGGCGAAGAACAGCCCCAGCGCATCTACGGCTAGACCAGCCTAAAACGTGTTTGCAAATAGCCTCCGACCACCCGCGGTCGGAGGCTATTTTATATATACGCAATAACCCCAACTACCTGTGTTATTCTGTGTGTTTGTTTAAGCCTCAGCGAAGTCATATCAGACTGAAGTAATCGATACCTAAGGCGTGTCCGCCTGCTTGGTTTTCGTAGATTCCGCACGAGCCGAAGAGCACTTAATGTGCTCTTCGTGCGAGCCAGGACCTGACCGAGCGAAAACCAAGCAGGCGGACACGCCGGCGGGACAGGGAGAGATATATGGAAGAAATGCCCAAGAACTACGATCCGTCGACCAACGAGCCGGCGATCCTGCAGAAGTGGCTCGACGGCGGCTACTACAAGCGCCGTGAGGGCGTGGGCGACTGCACCGTCACCATTCCGCCTCCCAACGTTACCGGCAAGCTTCACATGGGTCACGCTACCGACGACTCCATCCAGGACGCCATCATTCGTATGGCCCGCATGCGCGGCAAGTCCACGCGCTGGGTGCTCGGAACCGATCACGCCGGTATCGCCACGCAGACCAAGGTCGACAAGAAGCTCAAGAGCGAGGGCATTAGCCGCCTGGAGATCGGTCGCGACAAGTTTGTCGACGCTTGCTGGGATTGGACCCACGAGTACGGTGGCATCATCGTCGAGCAGATCAAGCGTATGGGCTGCTCCGTCGACTTTGATAACGAGCGCTTTACCATGGACGAGGACTACGCGCAGGCCGTGCGCAAGGTCTTCTGCGACTGGTACCACGACGGTCTGATCTACCGCGGCAAGCGCATCGTCAACTGGTGCCCCAACTGCACCACCGCCATCTCGGACGACGAGGCCGAGTACAAGGACGAGAAGGGCCATCTGTGGCACCTGCGCTATCCGCTGACCGAGCCGGTCAACGGCCAGGATTACATCGTCGTCGCCACCACGCGCCCCGAGACTATGCTCGGCGACACGGGCGTCGCCGTCTCCCCGAAGGACCCCGAGAAGGCCGCCTTCGTGGGCAAGACCGTCAAGCTTCCCATCGTCGACCGCGAGATCCCCATCTTTGAGGATTGGCATGTCGACGCCAACTTTGGCTCTGGCTTCGTCAAGGTCACCCCGGCCCACGACCCCAACGACTACGCCATGGGTCAGGCCCACGACCTGCCGCAGATCAACATCTTCGACGAGCACGCGGTGGTCGTCGAGGGCTACGGCGAGTTCACCGGCATGAACCGCGACGAGTGCCGCGAGGCCGTCATCAAGTGGTTCGAGGAGCACGACCTTCTCGATCACGTCGAGGACCACGACCACTCCGTCATGCACTGCTACCGCTGCGACGCCGCGCTTGAGCCGTGGCTGTCCGAGCAGTGGTTTGTGGCCGTCGACAAGCTCAAGGGGCCGGCGCTGGACGCCGTCAACTCCGGCAAGGTCACCTTCCACCCCGCGCGCTGGACGCAGACCTACACCACCTGGATGGAGAACCTCAAGGACTGGTGCATCAGCCGCCAGCTGTGGTGGGGCCACCGCATCCCCGTGTTCTACTGCGAGGACTGCGGCTGGGAGGACGCCCTGACCGAGGACACCGACGTGTGCCCCAAGTGCGGCGGCCATCACGTCCATCAGGACGAGAATGTTCTGGACACCTGGTTCAGCTCGCAGCTGTGGACCTTCGCCACGCAGGGCTGGCCACAAAAGCCGGAGCTGCTCGAGGGACATCACCCCACGACGGCGCTCGTCACCGCGCGCGACATCATCGCGCTGTGGGTCGCCCGCATGGTCATGAGCTCGCTGTACTTCTTGGACGAGGTGCCGTTTAAGGATGTCGTCATCTACCCGACGATTCTGGCCAAGGACGGCAGCCGCATGTCCAAGTCCAAGGGCAACGGCGTTGACCCCATGGACCTCATCGGCATGTACGGCGCCGACGCCATGCGCTATAACCTGCTTACGCTGTGCACCAACAACCAGGACGTTAAGTTCGACGCGAACATCGACAAGAAGACCAAGAAGCTCATCGACAGCCCGCGCACCGACCAGGCCAAGAGCTTTGTGACCAAGATCTGGAACGCCAGCCGCTTCCTGCTCATGAACATGGAGGGCTACACGCCCGGCGAGCCCGTCGTGGAGACCCCGGCCGACGCCTGGATGTTCAGCCGCCTGGCCAAGGCCGTGAAGATGGTCACAGAGGGCATCGAGAACTACACCTTTGGCGACATGGCCCGCGGCGTGCAGCAGTTTTTCTGGAACGAGGTCTGCGACTGGTACGTCGAGGTCACCAAGGCCCGCCTGAAGGGCGAGGGCCGTCTGCAGGCGCAGCGCAACCTGATCTTCGTGCTCGATACCTCCATTCGCCTGATGCACCCGCTTATGCCGTTTGTCACCGAGGAGATCTGGGACAACATGCCGGCGAGCGTGCTCGACCTGGACGCCGAGGGCAACGCGGACCGCGCCGAGGCGCTCATGATCGCCAAGTGGCCCGAGCCCGCCGACTACGCTAAGTATGTTGACGAGGACGCCGAGCGCGCGTTTGAGCTGTGCCGTACTGTCGTGTCCGCTGCCCGCTCCACGCGTTCGCGTTATCGCTTGAGCCCCAAGGCCGAGCTCGACGTGGTCGTGCGTGCCGGTGCCGAGGACATTGAGAAGCTCGAGAGCCTGCGCTCGACCATCGAGCCGCTGGCGAACACCGCCTCGCTGGTCATGGGTACCGACGTTGAGAAGCCGGCTGCGAGCATCGCCGTGGTCGATAGCGGCGTCGAGGTCTTTGTGGTGCTCGAGGGCAAGGTTGATCTTTCGGCCGAGAAGGCACGCCTGGAGAAGGAGATCGCCGCGGCCCAGAAGGAGCTCGCCGGCTGCGAGAAGACGCTCGCCAACGAGGGCTTTGTGGCCAAGGCCGCGCCTGCGGTGGTCCAGAAGAAGAGGGACCGTGCAGCTGAGCTCAAGGAGATCCTGGCGGCGCTGACTGCTCAGGTTGCTGACTTCTCGTAGGCGTAACTGAGGGACGCGGTTTGGGGCATTGCTCGCTACTGCGGACACCTATTCCGCCGTTCTAACGAACGGCGGCTGACTCGACGCTGCAAACGCCTCTGATGGCCAATCTGCCGTTCAACTTCGGGCGCATGGGCATAAGCCCTATGCGCCCTTGTTTCACGGCACCTTGGCTCATCAGAGGCGTTTTCGCTGACTATCCTCAGCCTATACTGTTTTATTTTTCTATGAATGGCGGTTCTAAAAATGCCTAAGCGTTCCGGCTTGTATACCGTTCCTTTTGAGTTTGATTTGCTTTCGTTTGGTGAGGCTGTTGGGCTGGCTGCTGATACGGGGCGGATTTCTGGGGATGCTGGTCCTCTGCTTGAGACGGTTGTCGATATGCTCGATGAGCTGGGACGTCCGGACGAGTATTTTGATTGCATTCAGGTTGCCGGCACCAATGGCAAGACTTCGACCACGCGTTTTTCGGCTGCCATCCTCCGTGGCGAGGGGTTAAAGACCGCGCTGTATACGTCGCCGCAGCTTGTGCGCTATCCCGAGCGCATGGAGGTTGACGGGCGCGTTGTGAGCGATGAGGCCTTTGCCCGTGGCGTTTCTGCTGCTGTTGAGGCGGGACATCGCGTGAATGCCCGTCGTGTGGCGGCGGGGGAGCGTGCCTATTCCATCACACCGTTTGACCTGCTGACGGCTGCCGCACTTGTAGTGTTTGCCGAGGCCGCGGTGGATGTTGCCGTGCTTGAGGTTGGCATGGGCGGGCGTTGGGACGCCACGAGTGCGACCGATCCCGTTGCCGTTGCCATTACGGGCATTGGGCTCGATCACACGCGTATTTTAGGCGACACGCTCGAGGCCATTGCGGGGGAGAAGGCTGCGGTCATTAAGCTCGGGCGCCTGGTTGTACTGGGCGAGGGCACGCACGAGGCGAGCGTTCAGCGCGTGATGGATGCGCGTTGTCGCGAGTGCGGCGTCGTTCCGCTCGTGGTGAGCCACGCCACGACTAAGGTGCCGGCGCATGTGGGCGACACGGTTGAGTTTAGCTGCACCACGCCGCGCGCGATCTATACGTCGGGCATGGTGAAGCCGGCATATCAGCCGCAGAATGCCGCGTGCGCGATTATGCTGTGTGAGGGCTATCTGGGCCGCGAGCTCGACCATGACAAGCTCGATGCGTCGCTTATGGGCTGTCCCACGCCGGGTCGATTTGATGTGCTGGGGACCGATCCTCTCAAGCTGATCGACGCCTGCCATAACCCTCAGAGCTGCGAGAACTTTGTGAGCGCGCTGGACGAGATCGATCCGTGCGTGGAGAATCGCCCCACGCTGCTGTGTGCCGCGCTGGCCGATAAGGACGTGGCGGGTATCGTTGACGTTCTGGTTCCGGCGTTCCCCCGCGTGGTCGTAACCCAGACCGATTCCGATCGCGCCTTGCCCGCACAGGAGCTTGCCTCCCTGGTGGACGCCGACAAGCTCGCGGTCGTGTACCCCAGCGTATCCGAGGCCCTCGCGGCTTTCGATGCCGCGGGCGAGCCTTTCGTAGCAGCCGGTACCATCACCCTAGCCGGCGAAGTAGCGGGGCTGCTCCGTTAACCCATCCCCTCATCAGTTGCGGTGAAATACGGACTGTTTTACAAGCCAGAAGCCTCAAACGGTCCGTATATCACCGCAACTCAAAAGCAGTCAATTTGGGACGGGGCTTTTTTGGCTGCCCTGCGCCTCGAGTTGACTTGCTCGCCACGAAATGGGCCTATTTACTACGTTTGACCGGTAACCCTCGACCATACCGAGAATTGCGAAATCAAAACCGCAGGTAAAGGGCTTGCCAGTTTTGCGAAAACACGGGTATGGTCGACCCACGCGGGCTAAACGTAGTAGATAGGCCGTTTTTGTGGCGGCATTCATGTGATGCGGCAAAGGGACAGCCCCTTTGCCGCATTGCCTAGTCTAAGCGGACCGGATCGTGGGGGTAGGCGTTGAGAATCTCGACGCCGTTCTCGGTCACCAGGGCTAGGTCCTCGATGCGGACGCCGGTGTGACCGGGGAGGTATATACCCGGTTCGATAGAGAACGTCATGCCCGGCTCTACGACCTGCTCGTTGGCGAGCGAGACATCGCCCGGCTCGTGGTCTTGCAGACCGATTGAGTGACCCAGGCGGTGCGTAAAGTACTGCCCATAGCCCGCATCCTCAATCACGTCGCGTGCGGCGCGGTCCAAGTCGCACATACGAACGCCCGGCGTGATGAGCGCCTCGGCGGCCTCGTTGGCGCGGCGCACGATGTCGTAGACGTGTGCGGTCTCCTCGTCCGGCTGGCCCCAAAAGAACGTGCGTGTCATGTCCGAGCAGTAGTTGCGACGGCGTCCGCCAATGTCGAACAGCACCACGTCGCCATGCTTGAGCACGGTATCGTCGGGTTCGTGATGCGGGTCGCCGGCGTTGGCGCCAAAGCTCACGATGGGCGGAAAGCTAAAGCCCTCGCAGCCGTGCTTGCGGTACAGGCCGAGCATCTGGTCGGCGATTTCGCGCTCCGTCACGCCCTCGTGGACGAGTTTGATGGCATCGGCCATCACGGCGTCGTTGGCGGCCGAGGACACGCGCATAAGCTCCTGCTCGGCGGCATCCTTGTAGGTGCGCGCGGCGGTGACGGCAAAGTCACCCAGGAAAAACTCGCTTGCGGCGTAGTGCTCTATGAGCGGCATCAAAAAGCCGGAACGCATGACAGTGTCGACGCCAAGCGGCTTGGCTGGGTCGATCTCACTCGCGATGGCGTCGGTCACGACGTCGGTGTCGGTGTGGTAGGCCACGCGGGCATTGTCGTACTCGGGCAGCTGATGCAGGGCGTTGACTAAGATCACGGGCTCGTCATCGCGCGCGAGCAGCACGCCGCAAAAACGCTCGAACATATCGGCATAAAAGCCGGTCAGATAGTAGATCGACCACGGGTCATTCACAAGCAGCTGCGCGCCGGGGTGCTGAGCCTCGAGCGCATCGAGCACGCGCGCCACACGCTGGTCATCGACATGTGCCATGAAACATCCTTTCGCTAGGGTGTCACCATGGTATCCCCAACGCCAGGGTAGTCAATTTGGGACGGGGCTATTTTAGCTGTGTCAAACATGCGGAATGATAGGTAAAAGTAGTCATAAGAGGGTCGTCCCGAATTAGCTGCTTTCAAAACTATGGCGGATTACGGGGCTGGACCTGTATTACTTGACCATTGGAAAAATTGCGAAATTAAAACCGCAGGTAGACGGCTTATCAAAAATCGAAAAATGCCGGTATGGATGGGGGTCTCCGAATCAGCCCCGTAATCCGGCATAGTTTTGAAATGGCACTAAAGTAGGCACAATCTAAATATCGATCCCAAGGCAAGTTGCGGTGGAATAGTTCCTGGATGCCGGGGTTTTGGCGGAAATCAGGAACTATTTCACCGCAATTGAGGAGGGGCGGGGTGGATGGCGGGGTAGCTAAAAGAGCCCCGTCCCAAATTAACTGCTTAGGCAGGGTCGATGTCCATGCTGGCGATGAGGTCGGTACCGGTGTCTAGGAGGTTGGGGAGGACTACATCGCTCATGCGGATGGGGGCTTTGACCTCTAGGCCGCGGATGAGGTCCATCGCCTGGGCGTGGAGTTCGAGCGGGATGGTTTCGGCCGTGCGCACGGGCAGCAGCGCCTCGTCGCCGCCGGATACGGCCACGGTCGTGGTAAGCACGCGCATGGGACAGGTGAGCTCCTGATGTGCAAACTTATCACCGCGCGGGCAGCTGTTGCCGGTTACGGAGCGTACCTCTACCACGGCGCCGTCTGCGCTGCGCTCGACCTCCACGGTCAGGAGGCACTCGGATGGGCAAGTGGTGCAGTTGAACTGCAGCGTCTCGATTGCATTCGTGCTCATAGTCTATGCCTCCTCGACGGGATCGACGGATAGGACAATCTCGCTGGCACCCAGGTCGAGCGCTTGTTTGATGACCTTTGCCGGCAGCGGGAAGCTTTCCATAACGCTCGGCATAAACGCGCGGACCTTGCCTGCAAGCAGTTCCTCGTCGCCTGCCAGAATACGCACGCGGGCGGCGTCGACCGGTCGGCGCACGCGGAAGTTCAGCTTGGTGAGCGCCGCAGCCGTAATGCGTCCCGGCAGTGCGTAGCCTGCGATGCCGGCAGGGGAGACCATCAGCTCGCAGCTCGTGCCCGCAGCGCTCGCCCCGGCGTCGCCGCCCAACGCCCACGCCGCCGCAGCCGCACCGGCGCGCTCGGACTCGGTCGTCACGTTGTCGGCCAGGTCGTGCACGTGCAGCACGTTGCCACAGGCAAAGATGCCCGGCACGCCTGTCTGGAGGCTCTGGTCAACTACGGCACCGCGTGTGCGCGGGTCAAGCTCCACGCCTGCGGCAACCGAAAGCTCGTTCTCGGGAATCAGACCTACCGAAAGCAGCAGCGTGTCGCACGGAACGATGCGCTCCGTCCCGGCAATGGGCGCCAGGTGCTCGTCGACCTGGCTTACCTCGACGGCCTCCACACGGTCGTGCCCGATCACGCGCGTGACGGTGGTGGACAGGTGCAGCGGAATGCCAAAGTCGTCCAGGCAGTTCTTGACGTTGCGGCGCAGGCCGTTGGCGTACGGCATGAGTTCGTACACGCCCTCGACCGAAATCCCCTCGAGCGTGCAGCGACGTGCCATGATCAGCCCGATATCGCCCGAACCCAAAATGACGGCGCGCGAGCCGGGCTTGAGGTTCTCGATATTGATGTATCGCTGCGCCAGACCGGCCGTAAACACGCCGGCGGGACGACTGCCGGGGATTTTGATCTCGCTGCGGGTGCGCTCACGGCAACCCATGGCAAGGACGACCGCTCGCCCGGCGAGTTGCAGCATGCCGGCGCGGCTCATGATTGTGACGGTATGACCCGCACCGGCTTCTGCGTTCGAGGCATCCGCGCCCAGCGCGTCATCGCCCTCCTCCGAATCGATCCCCAGCACCATGCTGTCCAAGAACAGCGCGATGTCGGTCGCGCGAACCTGGTCGATAAAGCGCTGCGCGTACTCGGGGCCGGTGAGCTCCTGTTTAAAGTGCGACAGGCCAAAGCCGGGGTGGATGCACTGTCGGAGGATTCCGCCCAGGTGCTGCTCGCGCTCCACGATGGCCACGTGTGCGCCTGCCTTATGCGCGGCCAGCGCGGCCGCCATGCCGGCAGGTCCGCCGCCGATAACGACCACGTCGAAGGCCTGCGTCGGCACGGCGTCCGCGGTGCCGTCGGTCGCGCTCGCTGCATTTACTTCAAAGCTCTCCATCCTAGCGCACCCCCTTCAAAGGCCCCTCGACCAGCCAGGAGCCGGCGTCCTCCAGTAATACCTCGCTGGGGTCGCAGTCCAGCTCTCGGGCAAGAATCGCCACCACACGGCTCTGGCAAAAGCCGCTCTGACAGCGACCCATGCCGGCGCGGCAGCGGCGCTTGACGCCCTCGACCGAAACTGCTCCCGGGCGGCGCCGAATCGCGGCCACGATCTCGGCCTCGGGCACCGTCTCGCAGCGGCAAACAATCTGGCCCCACGCGGGGTCGGACTCAATGAGCTCCTCCTTGCGCGCCAGCGGTGCGCGGTCAAAGTCGTCCGGCGCGCGGCGAATTGGGTTCCATTCCGCCCGCTCGTGCATCTTCACGCCCGACTCGCGCATCACAAGCTCCATGCGCTCGGCAATTGCCGGCGCGCTTGCCACGCCCGGCGACTGAATACCAGCCGCCTGGAACAGCCCCGGCACCACGGCCGACTGTCCAATAAAGAAGTCGTTCGTTCCCTGAATGACCGGACGCCCGCCGGCAAATGCGCGCACCACGCGGCGCGTGTCCAGATCGGGCACCAGCTTGCGCGCGCCGGTCAGCAGCGCGTTCACATCGCTTGCATAGGTCTGCGTGTCACCCGGCTCGCGCACGGCAGCCGTGGCGGTTATCACTGTGTTGCCGTGCACGGTGCCCGTGACAATAACGCCCTTCGAAATCGGCGTCGGCACCGGGTAGAGCGGCATGAGCGTGCGCGGTTCCTTGTCCAGCACCACGATGTTGCCCTGACGCCAGACCATCTGGAACTCCTCGGCGCCCACCATATGCGAGATGTCCGCGGCACCGTTGCCCGCGGCGTTGATCAGATAGCGGCAGCGCACGTCTCCGGCGGGCGTCGCCAGCGTAAAGCGCGCAGCCCCGTCGGTAGCCTCGCTGCCAGCAACCTCAATCGCTTCCACCGGTGCGGAGCGCATAAACGTCACCCCGTTGGCGACGGCGTTCTCCAGCGCGGCAATGGCGACCTCAAACGGATCCACAAAGCCAGTGGAGGGACACCACAGCGCGCACGTCGCCTCGGCACTGGCCCGCGGCTCTAATTCGTGGATGCGGTCGGGTCCGACGATTGACAGCTCGGGCAGGCCGTTGGCATGGCCGTTGCACCGCAGCTTCTCCAGCTGCGCGCGGTCCTCGTCGTTAAAGCCCAGCACCATCGACCCGGTGCGGCGGAACAGAAAGCCCAGCTCCTGCGCCCACGTACCGTACAGCTCGCAACCACGAGCGTTGACCTGGGCCTTAACCGTGCGCGGTGTCGGATCGTAGCCGGCGTGCACCAGGCCGCCGTTGGCCTTCGATGCGCCCAGCGCGATATCGTTTGCTGCCTCGACCACGCAAGTAGACAGGTCATAGCGCGCGAGCTGCCGCGCGATGGCGCATCCGGTGATGCCAGCGCCGACAATCGCGATATCAAACGTTTCTGCCACGGTGCCTCCCAGACAAGTTGACAGGCTGTCAATAAGACTATCCTACGGTCTGCACGCCCCCAGCGCGGCGGCAATGCGGCGAACAGCCCCGCAACACCCGCCAACGGCAGGCGAGGGGAGACTCGGTAACGTCGATAAACTCGTTTGCCGCCCCTGGTGTCAGAGTTTTGTCTCGTTCTGTAACAGTAAGCAGAAGGGTTGGGTCCCAGATGTTACAGATCGAGACGTTTGCCAGGCGGGCCCTCTGTTTGTCTCGATCTGTAACAGTAAGAGGGGAAAATCGGTCCTATGTGTTACAGATTGAGATTTAAAGTCAGGGAGAGATTTTCTGTCTCGATCTGTAACATCTAGGGACCGTTTTGGGGTCTAGATTTTACAGATTGAGATGAACCTATCAGTCGGTTTCGAATGTCTCAATCTGTAACAGTTAGACCTGTTTTTGCCGGGTAACTGTTACAGATTGAGACATTCGGTTCGGACGGTTTTCTACGTCTTGATCTGTAGCAGCTAGCTGATGATTTGGGTTCCAGATGTTACAGATCGAGACGTTAGTCTGGCGGATCATCCGTTTGTCTTGATCTGTAACACCTAGACCAGGATTCCGCTCCCACCTGTTACAGATTGAGATGTTTGTGTCCGCGCCAGCCCCGTACCCGGCCGTGGTCCCATATAAACAAACCCCGTGGTAAACTTGACCGGACTGTAAATATTCCGAAAGGTACACCTCAATGTCCAAATACATCAACGAGCTCATGTCGCCGCAGCTCATGGGCGTCATCTATGCCTTCGTGGGCTTTATCATCGCCCTGTACGTGCTGTCGGTCGTCTATGTGTTCATCGACGCTCGCCGCCGCGGCGCCAGCGCCTACGTGGCATGGGGCATCATCGCCCTGATCCCGTTTGTGGGCCTCATCGCCTACCTGGTCCTTCGTCCGCACTCCTACGCTGCCGACCGCGAGGAGCAGGAGCTGGACATGGCCCTGCGCGAGCGCCAGCTTGCCCAGTACGGCACCTGCCCGCAGTGCGGCGCCCCCATCGAGAAGGACTTTGTCGTCTGTCCCGTGTGCGACACTCAGGTTCGCAACGTGTGCCCCAGCTGCCATCGTCCGCTCGATGCGCACTGGAAGGTCTGCCCCTACTGCCGAACTCGCATCCAGTAACGCATCCATCGCCGGGCCGGCCGCAAGCCACGGGCAGCGCGCGTCCCGCGCAAGCCACACGCGCACCCCGCCCCCACACGATGAAGCATGCGTAGAAAATCGCCCGCCGTGCCATTAAGGTGCGGCGGGCGCTTGTATACCAAGGCAACCTGCCTATAATGATGCAAGTTAAAACGCCGAGCGCATCGCACGCACTTGCACCAGGCATCCGAGAGGAGAAAACATACCCATGAAGGCACTCTACAATGACGGTTCGGTGGCCGAGCTCCCGCAGGACGAGGTCACGCACGTCATCCGCCACTCCGCCGCACACATCATGGCGCAGGCCATCAAGCGCTTGTACCCCCAGGCCGACTTTGCCTACGGCCCCGCGACCGACAACGGCTTTTACTACGACGTCGACCTGCCCGAGGGCGTTAAGATCAGCGAGGACGACTTCCCCGCGATCGAGGCCGAGATGAAGAAGATCGTCAAGGAGAACCTCAAGTTTTCCGTGTACGAGAAGCCCCGCGCCGAGGCCATCGCCCTTATGGAGGAGCGCGGCGAGAAGTACAAGGTCGAGCATATCGGCGACCTGGACGACGATGCCCGCATTACCTTCTACCAGCAGGGCGACTACATCGACATGTGCGTCGGCCCCCACATCTGCTACACCAAGGCTCTGAAGGCCTTTAAGCTCACCGGCGTCTCGGGCGCTTACTGGAAGGGCGACAAGGACAACAAGATGCTTACCCGCATCAACGGCGTCGCCTTTGCCACCAAGGAAGAGCTCGACGAGCACATGCACATGCTGGAGGAGGCCAAGAAGCGCGACCACCGCAAGATCGGCCGCGAGATGGACCTCTTTATGATGCGCGACGAGGCCCCCGGCTTCCCGTTCTTCCTGCCCAACGGCATGATCCTTAAGAACACGCTGCTGGACTACTGGCGCGAGATCCACCACAAGGCCGGCTACGTGGAGATCTCCACGCCGCTCATCATGAACAAACAGCTGTGGAAGACCTCGGGCCACTGGGACCACTACAAGGACAACATGTACTCCACCGTCATCGACGACGAAGAGTACTGCATTAAGCCTATGAACTGCCCGGGTGGCGTGCTGGTGTACGCTTCCAAGCCGCACTCCTATCGCGAGCTGCCCATCCGCGCCGGCGAGATTGGCCTGGTGCACCGCCACGAGCTGCGCGGTGCCCTGCACGGCCTGTTCCGCGTGCGCTGCTTTAACCAGGACGACGCCCACCTGTTTGTGCGTCCCGACCAGCTGACCGACGAGATCGTGGGCGTGGTCAACCTCATCGACTCCGTGTACCAGAAGTTTGGCTTTAAGTACCACGTTGAGCTTTCCACCCGCCCCGAGGACTCCATGGGTTCGGACGAGGACTGGGCTCGCGCCGAGGAGGGCCTGCGCACCGCTCTGGAGAAGCTGGGCATGGACTACGAGGTCAACGAGGGCGACGGCGCCTTCTACGGCCCCAAGATCGACTTCCACCTGGAGGACTCGCTCGGCCGTACCTGGCAGTGCGGCACCGTCCAGCTCGACTTCCAGATGCCGCTCAACTTTGACCTGGAGTACGTGGACGCTGACGGCACCAAGAAGCGCCCCATCATGCTGCATCGCGTGTGCTTTGGATCCATCGAGCGCTTTATCGGTATTCTGATTGAGCACTTTGCGGGCAAGTTCCCCACCTGGCTGGCTCCCGTGCAGGTCAAGGCGCTTCCCGTCTCCGAGAAGAGTCGCGACTACGCCCACGAGGTGTGCGCCAAGCTGGAGGAGGCCGGCATTCGCGTGGTCTGCGACGACCGCGACGAGAAGATCGGTTACAAGATCCGCGAGGCCCGCAGCATCGACCGCGTGCCCTACATGCTCATCCTGGGCGAGAAGGAGGTCGAGGCCGGCAACATCTCCGTCCGCGATCGTTCCAACGAGACCGTTCAGATGAGCGTTGATGAGTTTGTTGCGAAGGTGACCGAGGAGATCAAGACTCGCGCCTAAGGCAAACTTCACAACAATTAACAAAGGCGACCGTTCACAAAGGGCGGTCGCATTTTTTTTGCCCAAATAAGAAAAGCCGCTGGTTGAGCGGCTTTTTTTGTTGCACAAAAAGGTACAGGTTTTTGTAGAGGGGTATGGAGATGTACCTACTTGCAGTACATTTTGCGTAATCTGGGCAAACGCTGATTAATTGCCCGTATAATGTCGTTTGTCGAAAGATACAAAAACCTGTACTTTTGCGACTGCGCCTAGCTGCGAGCGAGAAGCCTGTTCTAAACGCCCCTGCATTTGCGTGCATCGCAAAGCCAAAAGAGGGGGCGAAAACATGGAACAGATGGCACGGCGCCAAGAGCAGCTGCCGGGCGCATTTAACGGCGTTACCACCAACAGCCAGCACGGCCGCGTCCGCTGGTATCTGGTCCACACCCCCCATGGAAAAGAGCGCGAGACCTGCGAAAAGGTGCGCCGTATTATCCCACACGAGCTGATGCAGAACGCTTTTGTGATGCAAAAGGAGTTCTGGTTTAAGCGGGACGGCGCATGGTCGCTCCAAACCAAACCCATGTACAAGGAATACTTCTTCGTCGCCACGCACGATGCCGCTGCGCTCGATAGGGCTTTGGCCCAGTTGAGTTTTGGCTGCCGCATTGCTGGCAGCAGGGAGCGGGCCTATGCGCCCATGCCGGACGATGCACAGGACTGGTACCGCAGCGTGCTCGACGACGACGACGTGGTGCGCAACAGCGTGGCGCGCATAGAAGACGGTGTGCTGCACATAGAACAGGGGCCCTTGGTGGGGCAAGAGGCCCGTGTGCACAAGATCGACCGTCGTAAACGCTGGTGCTTGGTGGACGTAGGCGAAGGCGATTCCAGCTTTAGGGAAGTGCTTCCGCTCGACGTTCCCATCAAAACGTAAGGGAGACGTTGCACCGGCAATTCATTCGTTTTTTGAATTCGTGGATGGGGGGGGGGTTCCTGGGGACAGGGACGTAAGTTTTATCGTGACTGCTAATAAAGAAATGACAGAGAGCCGTGCATCTATGGGGGACGCACTGCTTTTCGATCAGATAAAGCCGAGCGGCACGCTTGGGTATCGCATTGTTAAGAGGCTGTTTGACCTTGTGTTCAGTCTTTTGATGAGTGTTCTGCTGCTAATTCCTGTTGCTGCGGTGTGTGCACTCATTAGGCTTGAATCGTCCGGTAGCCCTATGTATGCACAAGAGCGCATTGGCAAGGGTGGTAAGACTATCAAGATCCTTAAGCTTCGCAGCATGGTCGCCGATGCCGGCAACGTGCAGAAGTATCTGAGCCCTGAGCAACTGCATCAGTGGGAAGTCGAGCGTAAGGTCGACGATGACCCCCGCATTACCAAAGTCGGCCAATTCATCCGTAAGTGCTCAATCGACGAGATGCCGCAGTTCTTGAACGTGCTGAACGGCGACCTTTCCGTCATTGGACCTCGTCCCATTACAAGGGATGAGCTCGAGCAGCACTTTTCCGACGAGGAGAAGGCAGAGCTGCTCTCTGTCCAGCCCGGCATCACGGGCCTGTGGCAGGCCACCGATCGTAACGCCGCGACATTTGAGAGCGGCTTGCGACAGAAGATTGAGCTTCATTACGTACGTAATCGCTGTTTATGCATGGACCTGAAGTGCTTCACCGGCACCTTCGGTGCCATGTTCGGCAAGAAGAGGACGGGGCGATAAATGGCTTCTCAGGCTTATAGCGTTCTCATGAGCATTTATCTTAAGGAGAACCCTGCGTATCTTCGTGCTTCTTTGGACAGCATTATTAACCAGACGATTCCACCAGCGGAAATCGTTATGGTTAAGGATGGACCGTTAACAAAAGAACTCGATTCAGTTCTGGCTGAGTATGACCGCCGTTATCCTGGCATCTTTAGTTTTATTGCCTACGAGGAAAACCACGGTCTTGGCTATGCGTTACACAGGGGAATGCTTGCTTGTGCTAACGATATTGTTGCACGTATGGATACAGACGATATTGCACGTTCTGATCGTATGGAGAAACAACTAAAGGCGATTCAAGATGGTCTTGATATGGTTGGGAGCCAAGTAATTGAATTCGTCGAGTCTCCTGACAAGCCGATTGCACGAACGGATCTCCCCGAAGGTCTCAACAATATTATTGCTTGTTCAAAGCGTAGAAATCCATTTCGTCATCCGCCAATGACATTCAAACGATCAAAGGTGTTGAAAGCGGGCAATTACAGTTCCGAGTATCTGTATTTCGAAGATTGGGATTTATTTAATCGAATGCTTGCAGCTGGTTGCCGAGCTGAGAATCTTCACGAAACGCTTGTGGCCATGAGAGTTAGTCCTGATTTTTATGAGAGGCGCGGAGGCCTGGGTTATTTGGCTCATGTTTGGAAGTTCAAATCTGCTCAGTTGCGTATTGGTTATTTTACGGTAGCAGATTTCCTGATTTCCTTTTTGCCCCAACTGATTGTTTGCCTGATGCCCAATTGCCTGCGTGGGTTTGTATATACGAATATGCTCAGGAGGAGCGATGATTAAAGTCCTTCATGCTGTTCCAGATATGAATTCTGGCGGTATTGAAAACTACATCATGAATATGTATCGAATTATTGATCGCGATACTGTGCATTTTGACTTTCTAGTCCATCACAATTCACGAGGGTTCTTCGATGATGAGATAGAGGAGCTTGGAGGCCGTATTTATCGTTTGCCTGTTTTGGATAATAAGAATGTTATCTCTTATTGGCACGAGCTAAAGAGGTTGTACTCTGGAAACAAATGGGATGTGGTTCATGGCCATGCCGCGAGTCTTGCGGGTCTTTATCTGTTTGCTGCCGAGAATGCTGGCGTACGTGCCCGCATAGCACATAGCCACGGAGCTTCCTATCTTCGAACACCAAAGGGGTATACAAAAAAACTGCTCTTTAAGACTGCTGGAATTCACGCGAATATTCGCCTTGCGTGTTCTACAGAAGCGGGCAAATATCTTTTTGGCGATAGACAATTCTATTTAGCTAAGAATGCAATTGATTCTGAGCGGTTTTCATTTAATCAAGATGATCGCGATCGTATTAGGCGCAGCTTGGGGATTGTTCCGGGACAATTGTTGGTTGGTCATATGGGTCGCTTTAATTTGCAGAAAAATCATCAGTTTTTGATTGAGATTTTTGAAGAGATTGTTCGGTTGAAACCAGATAGCTGTCTATTGCTGGTGGGTACCGGCGAACTTGAGGGCTCGATACGAAATCTCGTTTCTAGTAAAGGGCTGAATGGCAAGGTTATCTTCCAATCTGTTACTGATGAGCCCCAGGCCTACTATTCAGCTATGGATGCATTTGTTTTGCCCTCCCTGTTCGAGGGTCTTCCCTTGGTGGGAATTGAGGCGCAATGCAGCGGTTTACCGAGCTATTTTTCCTCTGAGATTACGAAAGAAGTTGTCATTTCTGATATTACAGAGTTTTTAGATTTGAATGCTGGGCCCGTTGCCTGGGCACAACAAATCGTTGGCGCATCATCGTGCATCAATCGTAGAGCCTATGCAGATTGCGCCGCTATTCACGGTTTTGATTTTAGGGATAACACGAAAAAGATGACGGATTTTTATTTGGCTGCTGCTACAGGGAGGTTTGAGTCTATTGGCTCCATACTGGATTAGCCTTCTGCTTGCGGTTGGTTTTATGCTACTAGCTCAGAGACCTTTGAACTCAGTGGCGGCGACATCCCGGTCTGCAATCTCTGCCCGCGACGGACGAGATTATTCGCGCTGGGGCGTTGTCGCCTCCGCACTTGTTTTCATTATTCTTACTGGCTTTCGTTATGGTGTTGGGCAAGATTATTTTTATACTTACGTGCCTTACTTCTATCGTGTGCGTTCGGGTTTGGGGTTCCAGGAAATGGAAATCGGCTATTACGCCCTCAATTACCTTGTCGCTCGTTTTACAGATAACCCTCTGCCCGTATTCCTGGTATGTTCTGTAGCATTTTTCGCGTTGACATATGCTGCCATTATGCGTGAATCTTCTCATCCCGCATTATCCGTCTTCCTCCTATTTGGGATGTCTTATTTGTTTATCTACATGAACGCCATGAGGCAGATGCTTGCGGTTTCCATTTTGTTGTTTTCGCTTCGTTATATAGAGGAGAGAGATCCGGTAAAATTTGCGGTCTGCGTTGCGATAGCGAGCACGTTTCACTCAAGTTCGCTTGTATTTATCGCTGCATACTATTTTCCGCGTCTTAAAATTACTCCATGCATTTGTTTGGTTTTGGTGTCGGGATTTTTACTTCTTAAGGTCCCCATTGCATCTTTCGTTAATACCATCATTGCCAAAACTCAATACGCTGGCTATATCGGATCCATCTTTGATACGGGCGAAAGCGGGAATGTCGTTATCGCGTTGAATGTCGTGGTCCTATTATTTTCCGCGATTGTACCTAAGCTGTATGGCGGTGCTTATTCCGAACGCTATCGTATTCTTCTCTGGTGCCAGCTTGTTGCGACATCAATTGCAATCTTATCCGGTCTGATTCCGCTTTCTCAGCGTTTACGCTGGGTTTTTTCTCTGCCTTCTGTAATTCTTTTGCCTCTGGCAATCGACTCGATATCGAATATCAAATTGAAGTTCCTGATTCAGTTGGTGATTGTTGTTCTATATATCGTGTATATCGCTATCACAATCGGGATGTGGAATGGCAATAACGTCGTCCCATATCACTCCATATTAATGAAAGGCTCCTTATGAGATCTCCTAATATAAGTTTGATAATCCCTGTCTATAATGTTGAGGATTATTTGCCTGATTGTTTAGATAGTGTTCTTGCGCAAAGCTATGCCGATTTTGAAGTAATAGCGGTGAACGATGGTTCTACGGACAGATCGCGAGGGATTCTTGCTGATTATGCGAAAAAGGATTCGCGTATTCGGATTATTGACCAAGCGAATAGGGGTCTTGCTGGCGCGCGCAATACTGGAGTTGCTGCGGCGAATGGTATGTATATCGCTTTTGTTGATTCAGATGACTACATTGATTCCGACTATTTATCTGTTATGTATTCAAATGCCAATGAGTTTAATGCCGATATTTCCATTTCTGGGCGATATATCGATTGCGGTGGACAGTCTAGCCATGAAATTCGTCCGGCTTTTACAAGTAAACGCCTTGGGCCGATTGAGGCTGCTCGAGCTCTAAACTCGTACCGTTCCTTTGATATGTCAATGAACGGAAAGTTATTTCTTGCCAGCTTATTTAAAGGCCTGGCGTTTCCGGAAGGCAAGAACTCCGAAGATCAATTCATGTGCTATCGCTTAATTTTAAGATCAAATTGTTCTTATTATGAGGATAGGCCGTTATATTACTATCGGCATAGAGAAGGAAGTATATCGAGAAGTTCTAGTGTTAACGTGTTTCCAATCGAGGCATCCCATGAACAGCTCGAATATATCCGCAGGCATGTGCCTGCTTTGATTAATGTCGCTGAGACTTCGTGCTTTTTTTCTCAGGTCGCTGTTTACAATGCGTTTGCCGTAAGAGACCTCGAAATGCCGAATGAAATCGCAAATGTTGTTCTAAAGGAGCCAAAACGTTTTCTCGGAAGCGTTATCCGGAATGAGGATATTCCTGGCTTCAAAAAAATACAGGCTATTACATATTGTTTTGCGAGGCCTGTTTACAAAGCTGTTTATCTTGCTAAGAAAGGATAATTTATGTCAAAAGTTGCTTTGATTACCCTGCACACCGTTTCAAATTACGGGTCCTGCTTGCAAACCTTTGCGACTCAAAAACTATTTGAATCGCTCGGATGGGAAGTTGAGGTTATTGATTACTATCGAGCAGATAATCTGCCTGAGTATGCAGTTGAGAAAGCATTTATGGGTAGAAGAATGCAGAAGTTTCAAGGTGTTTGGGATAGGGCTCCTTGGTTGAAGCGTTTGCTCTCTGTTCCTATGGGTGCGATCGTTAAGCGTCAAAGGAAACCGTTTGATGATTTTAGGTCTAAGTATCTTCACCTTTCTAAGCGTATGTATCGCTCTGCCGATGAGCTCGAACTTTATCCCCCTGTAGCGGATGTATATTGCACCGGTTCTGATCAGGTTTGGAATAGTGTTTGGAACAATGGCTTCGAAAAGCCTTTCTATCTTACGTTTGCACCGGAAGGGAAACCGCGTATTTCTTTTGCCGCAAGCATCGGAAGAAATGAAGTTGATGATTGGGAGAAGCCTTTGATGAAGGAGGCTTTATCGCAATACAAGGCTATTTCCATGCGTGAATCATCTGGAATTGGGATTTTAAATGATTTAGGATTCAGCGATGCGCAGCTGGTCTTGGACCCAACCCTCATGCTTAATAAGCATGATTGGGAATCCATTGCCAAGATGCCCGAGGGAATTGATGGCCCTTATTTACTTGTATATCAACTTAACAAGAGCAAGGCATTCGTTGACTACGTCGAGGCGGTCGCAAAGAAGTATGGTTTGAATGTAGTTAAAATCTCATACGGCATTTATGATGTCATGAAATCTGCCAAGACACTCATCGCCCCGTCTGTTGAGGAGTTTGTTGGTCTATTTCTCAATGCTTCATATGTGATTACTGACTCTTTTCATGCGACAGCGTATTCTTTGAATTTTGGAATTCCGTTTACCGCCATTGCACCTGAACGCTTTAGCACTCGCATTGCGAGTGTTCTTGCGCTGACTGGCACGGAGGATCGGATGTTGGCTTCACAACAGGACATTGCCATGTATGAGCGCCAAATTGACTTCGAGTATGCTACCGAGAAATTGGATGAGATGCGGAAAAAGAGCATCGCATTCCTTGAGGAGGCGTTGTAGATTTGGGAGATACCTTAGTTAATAGCAAGAGTTCTGGATTCCTTTCGTTTGCAAAATCGACCGGTATCTTTTTTGTGGGTAGCTCGATGAGTAAAATAATTACCCTATTGCTAATTCCTCTCTACACAAATGTGCTTCCAACTCAGGACTATGGCTACTATGACTTGTCGATTACATACGCCACTCTACTGACCTCGTTTTTGTACTGTGATATCTGGTCAAGTGTCATGCGTATGATGCGTGACGATCTAGAGGGCGAGGCACCCTGGAAAGTAATTGCATCTGGTTGGGTTATTTTTGCTGTTTCTACCATCTTGTACATATTAATTGCCCTCGGCCTCTCTCTGTTCATTGATATCCCGTCGCTCGGTTTGATTTTGATTTATGGAGTGACAACTAACTGCCAGTCAATGTTTTCCGGTATTGCCAGAGGCAAGGGGAATAATGTTGATTTTGCCATTTCGGGTGTTCTTTGCACTTTGCTCAATGTGGGCCTGAACCTTTTTTTGATTCTGCTCCTTCATTTGGGTTATGAATCTTTATATATTTCGTACGCGGCGGGTTTTACGATTCAATGCGTGTATCTATTTTGCCGTATGGAAATGTGGAATCATATTCATAAACCAGATTCAAACCAAGTGCGTGATTTGTTCATTTATTCTGCCCCGTTGGGTATTAACTCTGTTGCTTACTGGTTTCTTACAAGTTTGAGTCGCGTTGCAGTATCGACGGTGCTTTCACTTTCAGCAAATGGCGTCTTTGCGATTGGTTCAAAATTTGGATCGACGGTTGCATTGGCGACGACTTGTTTTACACTTGCCTGGCAGGATGTCGCTTTTACGAGTGAAATTAAGCCCGCTTCATTTTATTCTCGTGCAATTTCACAATACACCGGATTTCTTTTGTCGAGTACAGCTGTTCTTCTTCCGGTGATCTCTCTCGCATTTCCTATCCTTGTGGGTTCGTCATATTCAGCTGCATATTCTGTCGTGCCTTCGTTTCTTTGGGTTGCGGTTGTGAGTGCGGTCTCTACATTCATTGGAAACATTTTTTATGTCATCAAGGATACAAAGACTATTGGCGTATCGATGGTCATTTCATGTATTGCGAATGGCATTCTCGTATATCCCTTAACTGAATATTTTGGCTGCTTTGGCTCAAATTTATCGGTTTTAATTTCTTTCATATTGAACATTGTCATTCGATGCGCAATTCTTGAAAAGAGAATTGGGATTTTTGTTGAGCTTCGTTCGTTCCTTCTTCCAGCAGTGCTTTTGATTGTATGTTCTGCAGCTTATTTCTCTGGGTCATTTGATTTAAATGCTTTGAGCCTCGTATTCTCTATATTCGGTACTTTTATGTTGTACAGATCTAGAATCTCTACGCTCTTATCGGCAGTCTTTTTGAAAGTATCTAGGAGGTAGTTAATGGAATTTCATGAGCCCCTTGCTGTTTATGCTATTAAAGATCGGGATGAAGTATCACTTCAGCGCGCCGCTTCTGGAGGAGCTTTCTCTGTCCTGGCGCGACCGATTATTGCAATGGGCGGTATCGTCTTCGGGGCAAAAATGCAGGATGGAGGATTTGTCGCTCATGAAAAGGCAGAAACGCTTCAGGAGATTGCTAGTTTGCAGGGCAGCGCCTATGTTCAAAGTGACATCTCTTGCATATTTGATTCCGTGGTTGAGTGCTTGAAATCAGACCGGCTTGTTATGTTTGTCGGGCTTCCGTGTCAGTGCGCTGCCGTGTTGGCGTACGTTCAGTTGAAGTTGCATTCAGATTCTCTTCTTAAGCGATTGCTGCTCTGTGACCTTATCTGTCATGGTGCCCCTAATAATGAGCTATTTCGGGCTCATCAGCTCTGGTTGGCGCGTAAGCAAAAAGCGGATGACGGAATCCATTCATTTCGTTTTCGTACGAAGAAAAAAGGCTGGGGTCTCTACTACTATTACTACTACTACAGGAACGGTAAAAAAATAGAGGTATGTGAGCCGGGCGATAATGATCCATATTATGCAGCCTTTCTCAGGGGAGAGACGTACAGAGAGTCATGCTATAAATGCCCGTTTTCCAAGCGCGAGCGTGTAACTGACTTTACGATAGGAGATTACTGGGGTATTGAGTCTGCTCATCCTGATTTTTACGACCCGAATGGTGTTTCTCTGCTCTTGGTTAACAGCTTGAAAGGGGTGCAGTTTTTCAAGCAGTATTCTTCTAGGGAATGCAAATATGTTGTTTCCAATATACAGCTTGCCTCTAGAGAAAACCATAATTTGAATAGCCCGACAGTTAGGCCAACATCGAGGGACGATCTGCTTTGCGCGATTGCCAACCATAGGTCTTATGGAGATCTTGAGGCGTTGTTTGATACTACCCTTAAGCCAAGGTTGACTGTTAAACGTCTTGCAAAACAGCTACTACCTTCTGATCTTTATGGTTCAATTAAGAGAATCGTGAGGAAGGGATAATGGAATATAAGCAGACTGTGGAAGTAGTAATAGAAAGTTCTCTCTGTTGTGGTTGTTTGTGTTGTGGAGCGGCGTGCCCGTTCAACGCCATTGAACCTACATGTGACAAATATGGGTATGTTGTTCCTATTGTTGATGGTGACAAATGCCGCGAATGTGGCATTTGCCTTAGATGTTGTCCCATGTCAGATTTTATTAGTGGATAAGCTTGACATCATCATTGGATGTATTTTTATGGACGCCGGGGTGGACTTTCACCCTGGTGTTCTTTCTTTTATGGCGGCATGCTGGATATAAATGGCATTAAATAAGCCTGTCATTTAAAGACTGACGTTTAAGGAGGTAGTGTCGAGAAAGTTGGTGTAGCGTCCGATCCGAAGCGAGTCGGCCCGGCGTCCAGGAACCTGGAACACAGTTGATATCCTATGCCGTCTCGATCCTGTCCGCAAGCTCGAGGCCGGATTCAATCATCTTCCTGGCCTCGGCTTCCAGCCGCGCCCAGTCGACCGTCCCGTCGAGCCCGCGCGTGCGGCCCTCGTCGTAGAGCTCCCTCATCTTCGCCTCCGAGAAGTACCTGGATTCCTGCCATGTCTCGTCCTGCTCGCGCATGACCGCGCCGGCCAGCCGCACCAGCGACGCCGTCGAGGGGAACGCCTGCACCACCCTCGACCTGCGCTTTATCTCGCGGTTCGTCCGCTCCTGGACGTTGTTGGTGCGCAGGCGCTTCCAGTGCGACGGCGGGAAGTCGAGGTATGCCAGGGCGTCCGGCTCGGCCCCCTCGAGGATCGCCGCCGCCCTCGGGCAGCACCCCTCCAGCATGTCGCACGCCGCGTGGTACATGGCGGTCACGGTGGCGGCGTCGCGCCCGCGGAACACCTGCGAGACGATCCTGCCCACGCGGCGCTTCAGCTGCCAGGAACCCGCCTCGCGCATGCAGTCGCGCATGAGGTGGACGGCGCAGCGCTGCCATGCCGCCCCCTGGAAGACCTCCGCCGCGGCCGCGACGAGGCCCGCGTGCGCGTCGGAGACGACGAGCTCCACGCCGGAGACGCCGCGGTCGCGGATCTTCCTGAGGAATGCCAGCCACGAGTCGTACGATTCCGTGTCCACCACGTCGACGCCCAGGACGCGCCTCCAGCCGCCCGCGTCGCAGCCGATGGCCGTGACGACGGCCGTGGAGGCCACGCGGCCCCCGCGGCGGCATTTGACGTAGGTGGCGTCGAGCCAGACGTAGGGCACCGGCGAGCCGTCGAGGGGTCTGGCGCAGAGCTCCTCGATGTCGGCGTCCAGGCTCGCGGCGATGGCGCTCACCTGGTCCTTGGAGAGTCTGGACACGCCCATCTTCTCGGCGACGCGCCGCACCTTGCGGGTGCTCGTGCCGGTGGCGTACATCTCGGCCACGGCGGCCACGAGGGCGCGGTCCGCGCGCTGGTAGCGCTCGATCACGTCGTCCGGGAAGAAGCTGCCGGTGCGGAGCTTCGGGATTCGCAGCGTCAGCGTGCCGACGCAGGTGGCGAGCGACCTCTCGCGGTAGCCGTTGCGGCTGTTCGCCCCGCCGCCGCACAGCTGGTCGGCCTCGGCGTCCATCACGGCGTTCACGACCTGCTCGGCGAGGCGCCTGAGCAGCTCCTGCATGTCGATGGCGCCGTCGTCGAACCGGGGCATGGCGAGCATGTCCGGCGTCGGGTCTGATAAGATTTCCATAGCGGTCTTCGTCCTTTCCCAGAACCTGTTGTTGTGGTGATTTCAGATTCTAGGACGAAGGCCGCTCTTCGTTAAACGGACGCTGGGGAGCCACCCTTACACCAACATTTTCGACGCGATCTTTAAGGAAAGGTACCGTCAAGATTTTTTCGCAAATTGATTTAGCCGTCCTCGGCCCCGTCCTCTTCTAGCCCTCCGCCTTTCCCCTCAGCTCGTCCATCTCCTCCAGCTTCGACATGTCCAGGTACCTCCTCTTGCCCCGCTCGTGCTCCACTATGTACTTCAGCCTCGCCGTCACTAGCATGAGGGCCGAGTTGCCGTTCGGGAAAGTCCCGACGACCCTCGTTCTCCTCCTGATCTCGCGGTTGATGCGCTCGGCCCCGTTGTTCTTCCTGATCCGGCGCCAGTGCGCGGGCGGGAATTCCGTGTAGGCAAGCATCTCGGCGAACCTGTCGAGCATCGTCCCCGCGGCCGCCCCGCAGAGCTTCGGCGCGCTGAGATCGACTTTCCCAGCCCCGGTGACGAGCCATCTCGCGTACTGGCCGCTGCGGTAGGTCTCCTGGCCCACCGTCCTCTCGTAGCGCGTTCGGCCCTGACAAGCTCGGACGCCTCCTCGTCGAGCAGCGCGTCGAGCGGCCCCTCGTCTACCGTTGCGATGTTCGCAGACGCGGCCCGTGCCTCCTTCGTCAATGATTAGTTGTTTAGCCGCTGGAAATCATATGGCGGGGCGCGGGCCGTGTTCCGCTGTGCGGTCGCCAATTTGCGTAAGAAATTGTGCGTTACCACCGTCTGACGAAAAACTAATAAACAATGGTTCTGCTGCACGCGCATGGGGGTAATATCTACTCAGACGTTCAGTGTCTGGAGCATGACGTTTTATGTCCGCACGTTGACCTTTCTATGAGGTTAACTGATTGCTGGGGGTTGTCATGCCGCTATATGATGAAGCATTTCTACATACTAATAATTTTTGCGAGATGGCGCTTAGGTCATCTCGCTGATTGCTGCAGATTGATATCTATTTCCGTGCCGCGATGGCGTTTCATGTTCTGGGGTTAGGTTTCCTGCTTTGGCCTACGCCATCCAACATCTCTCTATCTACGTTTATATCAAACTGAATGGGCTGGATGAAGGCCATTTGTCCGTCGCCCTTTGGAGATATATCTGCAAATTAGATTGGAGCAGAAATGCAAAGGAAGATGTACACCGCATTTGTATCCTCCGTATCTTCTCTTAAAGAGGAGCGCAGAGCGACACTCGATGTTCTTCTTGATTTGGACGTATTTCCAGTGGCAACTGAGCATTTCGTAATCCAATCAAAGGATGGGATAAATGATATCGAGCGGCTTATAGACGACTCTGATTTCTTTATCCTTCTTTTGGGTAGTGAATACGGTCCCAAGAATAAGATTGGCGAATTTACCGGTAGTTGGACTGAATATGAGCTTGTGTACGCACTGGAACACGCTCGAAGCAACAACACTAAGATCATTATTATTGAGCTGCCAGAGCTAAAACGCATCTCGTCGTTGTCTTCTTCCGAAAAGGAGACTTTGAAGACTTCGGAAAAGAACCAGCTTGGTTTCTTGGATCGCTTTAATGGAAACACCATTTGCCAAGTTACAGATATCAGTTCTTTAAGATCGACGCTGTCTACCTTTATCGAGGGCAATAGGCGCGCAAATTCGGCATCTGGTTGGGTGCGAGCGTTGTCCGCACAGGGCTGTTTTGGTATTGAGTTTGGACGGACCTATCGTCAAGTTCATCTTTCGCCGAATGATGATACGTATATTCGAGTCGGGACCGCAGTTTTTAACTGCAGTAAGCAGTCGGCTACGATGGTTCATGTCGATGGAGTCAACCATAAGGCGAGTCTTGACGCTAGCGGAAATATTATCCCTCGCAACGGAAGGAGCAAGACGGAATGGCAAGGCGAATACTCTTGCCAAGACGGAAGGCTGTGCGGTGTCTATGAGGCATATAGACGGGACAACGGAGCGTTTGGCGGTAAATCTGTGACTGCGGGACATCGTCGTGGCGTCCATGAATTTGCAATTTCCGATGGCTCGGAGGCGTTTATGGATGGAACATTTCAAGATGCTGTTGGCAGAAACAATATAAACATAGCCTGCAAGTCTGGCGAGATTTACTTCTTTGAGAGCGAGGATCTTATGAATCGTTTCCTCAAGCGCGAATGTCCTGAATTGTTTTGTACGTTGCCGGCGGAGGGGTAAAAATGGACTATCAAGCGATTATTGATGTTGTTAAGTCTGTCAAACCACTTTTCTTTGATAACGATCTGAGGTCTCAGTCCTCAATGAAGGGAGACGCTGACTTTGTTACGCAAGTCGATCTAAAGATTAGCTCGTATGTTAAGTCTGCACTTGCTGAGTTAACGCCTGAAATAGGTTTTATGAGCGAGGAGGAAGACCCTGGCGAGGTGAAGCCTACTCGTTGGATTCTTGATCCTGTTGACGGTACTACAAATCTTGTTTTTGATTATCGTGCAAGCACTATCTCGTTAGCACTTGTCCGTGATGAAAAGCCTGTTTTTGGCATTGTTTACAATCCCTATAGCGATGAATTATTTACTGCTCAAAAGGGCTTAGGGGCTTTTTTGAATGGTAACAAAATTCAAGCATCCGACCGTGAGCTTACTAATTGCCTTATTGAGTTTGGCGCTGGTTCAACGCATAAAGACGGCGCTCATGAGATTTTCGGTATCGCCGAAAAAGTATTTTGCGACTGCCTGGATTTGCGTCGCATGTGTTCTTCTGCGCTGGCAATCTGCTATATAGCCTGCGGAAGGTCTAATGGCTATTTCGAAAAAAGGCTGAAGCCTTGGGATTATGCCGCTGCCGCTCTTATCTTGGAAGAGGCGGGAGGGCTCTCTTCGGAGTGGAATGGACAGCCTCTTCAGTATAAATTTGCTTGCAGCTTTATCTGCGGGTCGCAGACGGCGTTTGAATATTTAAAGGGAGTTGTTTCTTAACTCTGACTAACTGATTGACGATGATCGCCATGGCGATTAATCGTACAAACTATTAGGCCGCGCTTTGAAAGAGGAGAGCGTTATATGAGTCTTCGTGATTATCACATTCTTATTAGTCATTCGTGGGATTACAGCGATGACTATAGGACGATAAAGAGCTGGCTTGATTCAGCCGGTTACTTTAAGTGGTCGGACTATTCCGTTCCTATCGAGAATCCGATTGACGCTGAGAGCAGAGCTGAGCTTAAGCAGAGGATCGCAAATCGGATTTCATGCTGTAGCTGCGTAATTGTTCTCTCTGGAATGTATGTCGCCTACAGCGAGTGGATCGACTTTGAGATCGAAACTGCTTTGAGGTACAACAAGCCGATTATTGGGGTTAGGCCATGGGGTCAGTTGCGTGTCCCTGATGAAGTGTCTTCCAATGCTGACATTATGGTTGGTTGGACAAGGGACGGTATTGTCGACGCTGTCCGCCAGTATGCACTCTAGGAGAACGATGTTTTTTAACAAGCGAAATTCAGACGCGAATTCCTCGAAGCCGTTGCCCGAAAAGCAGCAGCCGACTAGTCACCCTAATCCGCCAATCAGGGTAGTTCGTGGCAATACCGAAAAGAGGCCAGAGTTCCCTTGCCCCGGATCTCCCTGCCCTGGATCCCCTTCGCCTCGTCCGCAAAAGAAGGATTAAATGGGTAAACGCAGCCGAAAGCAAAAAGAGAGCGTGGCTCCGGGTTTCGATGCGGTTGACTATTCTGCTGAATATCTTTCATGGATGACCGAGTTGTCTTATCAGACAGAGCTGAGTCGCTGTGATTCGTATGAGCGTTTGTCTAACTGTTTGTTAAGCTGCGTTTCCATTATTTCCGTCGCTTTATTGACGGTGGCCCCGCTGTTATTTGAGAGATATAGCTACAACGACAACGGGGATGCCGCGTCTTTTTTTCTGCTGGCGAGCGGCTATGTTGTCGTTATGCTGCTGTTGGGCGCTTCATTTCTGCTGTCGTTGCTTAGTCAAGTCAGACTCAAGATGAGCGTTCTTGCGTCACCGATGGATTTGAATGATTTCGTTGCGGGCGAGATTGAACGTGGTGCGCCTTTTGCCTCTCCGATGGAAGTTGCCGAAGGTAAGGCAAGGGCGGTGCAGTCCCACTTTGAATCACTTAATCGCAAGAACGAGTACATGAGAAAGTGCCTAAAGGCATCGATGATTCTGCTGATTGTGGCTGTTTCGGTGTGCCTGTTCTTGGTTTGTCTGTTTTCTTTATTTGAGTTTTTATTGCCACCGTTTTGGAGTTGATGTAATGCAGGATCGCAAGGCGCTTGTTGTCGGTATTGATGAATATGCATCAACTCCGCTTTATGGCTGTGTTGCCGATGCTAAAGCGGTGGCGGAAGTATTAGAGAAGAACGGCGATGGCTCTCCCAATTTCTCCATTCATCTTGAGACAAATGTTGAGTCTCCTTTCGTATTGAAGCAGATGATCGAGGACTGCTTTTCCGGGGAGCCCGAGATTGCATTGCTGTATTTTGCGGGGCACGGTGGAAGATGCGATGCAACTAAAAGTGGTTTCATCTTATCGGGACGGGGCGATCCTGAGGGTCGGCTTTCTCTCGATGAAATCCTGGCAATAGCAAATAGCTCTAAGGCCAAGAATCGCGTAATTCTTCTCGATAGCTGTAATTCTGGATGTATGGGGGCTCCTGGCGTCCTGGGTGGGACTTCCTCAATGCTCGTTGAAGGTCTAACAATTCTGAGCGCATGCTGTTCTAACGAATGCGCGGAGGAGCTTAACGGGCGCGGGACATTCACATCGCTTCTTGTGGATGCGCTAAATGGCGGTGCAGCAGACGTGATGGGGCATGTTACTCCCGGTGGGGTCTACGCGTATATTGATAAGGCTCTCGGGCCATGGGATCAGCGGCCTGTGTTTAGGACTAATGTCAACTCGTTTATTTCGCTAAGAAAAGTCGTTTCGCAGGTTGCGGATAGTGTCTTGCGGCAGCTGCCGTCTTTGTTTGATGCGCCCGGTGCTCAGCTGTCCTTGGATCCGTCTTTTGAGCCCACCAATAGTCCCGATTGGGAAGAACATCAAATTGTTAAACCTTACGCGACCAAGGTTAATACGGCGAAGTTCAAGATCCTTCAGCAGTTGGAAGGTATAGGCCTTGTCCGTCCTGTGGGAGCCGAGCATATGTACTTTGCCGCTATGGAATCTAAGTCGTGCGAACTGACGGCTCTGGGCAAGCAGTATTGGCGCCTTGCCGATACGGGGAAGATTTAGGGCGCGATAAATCGTGCTGAAGATTTGATAAAAGGCCGCTGCGGAATTCTTATCAGGCCTAACGCTGGACATGCTCGCTATGCCAAGCTTTGAGGACGACGCTATCGACGCGCGGGAACTGTTACGCGGACTCACGGGCAGCTGGTCGACGCCGTTCTGGACGCGGAACCGACCAGCTGTGCGGCGGAGGAGCAAGTCACCACAACGTCATCACAAGGGCAGCTTCTCCATCTGTACCGGCGCGCTGACGTTTCACATCGCTAAGTTGTGCTTCGGTAGCTTCGCTCGTTTCCAATCTGTTCTATGTGAAGAGAAACATTTCCTAGCGGAAGCAACCTCGATGCTCAACTTGGCGATCTAGTTTGGTTTTAGCGGGTTGGTAAATAACCCCTTTGAGCGTGTTAAAGGGTTTGCTTGTGCGGTAAAGCTGCGGAGTACAATTGATTCTGTTACGCAGGGAGGCTGATATGGAGGCAATACGATGCTGATTGACTTGCACTGTCATACTAAGGCAAGCAAACGTGGCGATGGCCAAAAACGTAACGTTGATGCTGCCACTTTTGTTTCGGAAGTGAGCCGTGCGGGTGTTGGCATCGTCGCCATTACAAACCATAATGCCTTTGATCTTGATCAATTTAACGAATTCGTTTGTGCTGCAAATGGTGCTTTCCAAGTCTGGCCCGGTGTGGAGTTGGATGTGACTAGCGGTGCCGAGGGGTCTCACTGGCACATGCTGGTTGTGTGCTCGCCGTCCAATGCTGCTGTCCTAGACGACATTATAAAAAATCTTCTTACTGGTTCATCTCCAAACAACTGCCTGCTTAAGTTTTCTGATGTAAGGAACGCCTTTCAGGGCATCGACGCGCTATTTATCTCTCACTGTCATGACAAGAGACCTTTTGTCACTGAAGCCGAATTGAAGGAAATCTTTAATGCTGAAAATGGTCCTTGGAACTATTTCTTTGAGCCCCGAACACTGATTACTGTTGGCATTATGGCGAGCCACGGTTGGAACATGATGCTGGGTAGCGACATTAAAGATTGGGCAGAGTATCCGAATTGCGATCTTCCGCAGCTGCGCCTTGCAGTTGATAGCTTTGAGCAGTTCGCCTTGCTTGCAAAAAGGGATAACACGACTATTCAGACTATACTCGAGAAAGTGTCTCCTGTGACCATGGTGGCACATCCACATGCTGACGTTGACGTTAGGCTGCCTATCTTCAAGGAGGTTAATGTCATTTTTGGGCAGAAGGGAACGGGGAAATCGGAAATTGCGAAGTCGCTAGAAAATCTAGCTGTGGCGCAGGGCCATACCTGCTCATCTTATCTTGGAAACCAGAAAACCTCGCAGTTTGATGCACTATTACAGGCTAAATCGGTACCTAGAGAACCCTCCAGCCTTGGACTCGTCGATTTTAAAGATTCTGTTGAGAAGATTTGCAACTTAGAGGAGGGGCTGCCCATTCCGTTAGATGGCTTTATAGATTGGGCGAAAACGGAGGGCAATAATGAAAAAAAGAGTCGCTTCAGCATTTCAAGATGCACGGATCTTCCAGTGAGAAATACAGATGATTATGAACGCCATTCAAGGTGCTATTCGGATGTGGCTGTGTTTGCCGACGCTGCTAGAAATGGGGCTTACCACGAGTATCTAAGCGCTGAAGACGAAGCATCGCTTAACTTGCTACTCGGTAAGCTTCAGAACAGAATCCGCGATAAGCGAAATGGGGAATTTGTCGGTCGTAAATCAGAATTACTTGCTAACAAATCACTCCATATTTTAAAAATGGAAATTGACAGGAAATCCTCTACTAAATCGATTCCTGGAAGTGTTGGTTATTTTGAATTTGCCCGGGAAAGACTGGCATTAATGCATGCCGTGCGCATCGTTAGAGATACTTTTGAGCCTAAAGAGCAGAAAATCTATGACTATCTTGGGCGTTTCGATGATAAAGGCGTTGTTAACTTGGTCACTGCCTATCGACTTCTTGGCCCTAGTTCTAGGACAGCGGAGTTTACCGATAGGATCGGAGAGCTAAAAGAGTGGAAAAAACGCTTTGATGCATTGTCGGGATCATTCAAAGCTGGCAATGTTGCAACATGTAGGTCCGATTTTTCCGACTATGTTGCCCAGACGGGTATCGATAGCGTGGCTGCCTTCATCGGTGTTAGGCGTTTCGTCGAGCTGGCCAGCACTGGGAGTCCTTATGATCCCAGTGATGGCGAGAAGGGTATCTTGCTCCTAGAAAGGGTTTTGAATCAGGAAACAGATTGGTATGTGCTTGATGAGCCTGAGGCGGGGATGAGCAACTCATATATTGATGGTGTTATTAGGCCACTTGTCGTTAAGTTGGGGAAGGCGGGTAAAACCATCGTGATCGCGACCCATAATGCCAACCTTGCTGTTAGGACTCTTCCATATAGCTCGATTTACCGAGAGCACCAAAACGGACAGGAATATAAAACTTATATTGGTAATCCGTTCATTGATAAACTCGTTAACATTGATGATCCATCTGATGATGTTCCTTGGAGCAGGAAAAGTATGGAAGTTCTCGAAGGCGGCGAAGAAGCGTTCTTTGAGCGCATGAGGATATATGAGGCAGGTGCATGATGCAAACATTAGTCGCGACGGTTCTAGTGGATGACAACGAAAACGATGTGCTTAGATTCAGTTTCCCTGATAATGTCAAATTAGACGTGAGCCTTACGGGTGAAAATGGCAATCATCAGCTAAAAGAGTTTTTCGAAAAGCTCCTGACATTTCACTTGAAAGATGATGTTGAAGTCGTTTTTAAGCCTACCGATGGTTATAGAAACGCTATGTACGAACAAGTTTGCAGAGCTTACGTCGATACTCTTGCCAATGAGCTTTCTCCAGTGAGAACTGAGATTATTAAAGAAGGGCTTGCGATGGGGACTGATGATGCCTCATAAGTGGTTGACTGGCTGTACATCCTACTAACGATTGCCTGTTCGCTTGGACTCTGCTGAACATCGCAGAACGGGACCGCCGATATTGCGCCCGGGCACCGGAGCAACATGGCTCACGGTGCCCTTTTTTGTTGTTTGTAGACTTCGCTGTGCTGTCGAGTGCTTGCTATGTTCAAGGCCGCCGTTTTGCTCTTAGTGGCCGTCGTAGACAGAAGGACGCCGTTTCAGCTTCTTGGGGAAGGCTAGAATTAGAAGTGACATCAACATGGATTCGATTGCCAAGGAGGAAAGACATGTTCGGAAAAGTGAGAAAGACTAGAAGCGATTGTACCGTTGGCACCTATGAAAAGAAGCATGATCTACCTACGGGAACGCTCAGAAACTCTGACGGGCGCAAGGCGAGGAAAGATAAGACCTTGAAATCTCTTCGGAAAGAGACGGGAAGTGACTATCGTTAGCCTCCATTTCCATCTTTGATCTAGATGTATTTCGGAATCCTATATGCCGATGACACGAAGCGCAACCTCTGAAGCTAAGAGGGCGTCGAGGCTGATGGCTTCAACGCCCTTATATTGATACTAGGTATCTTGCTATTTATTTTTGATCCTGTTTAAACACTCAGTCGGATGGCGGCGTCAGGCGCTGATACAGCTCTTGATTGAAGTTCGTATATGTAAGTTCGCTACTGCCAAGCTCCTCAATTCTCGGATCTCTATAGTCGTTAATGAATATTAATGTGCATACGTCTTCAACAAAACGTTTCCGCCTGTTCTCGATATCCTGCTTATAAGGAAGTTCGTCCTTTTTTGAACCCCACACTTCTTCAATCACCGTATCGAGGCATTTAATAAAATGATTGCTGTGCTTAGCGAGCTCATAGACGGCATTGTAATTGGCGTTCGTCTTGACTTCGTACCAGGTGAGTGGTTCATGGTAGGCAAGAATATTTAAAACTGGCAGGAGGCATAGGTTAGGGAAAAGCCTTGCTCTGCCGTTTCCATAAAGGCCCCGGTGAGTATCGATGTAATCTAGTTGGTTCTTTATAGAATCTGCAAGCCTGTTGCAAGTTCTCAAGGACGCTTGTCTATAGCTGAGCAGCTCATTAGCTATGTTTATATAACTTTGTGTATAGCCGTTATTTGTGGCGACGCCCTTATGCAGAAGGTAGTCAGCAGGCTTTATCTGATCTAGCTCTAGGCGCTTGTCATAGAAGCGCTCGAGGTATTTTCTCCCTGCAAAGCTTGGGCCATATACGCCCTGGAGGGAATGTGCGAGCTGCGTAATGTCGGTCGAATAAACTACAACGATGTTCTCTTGCTGAAACAGGGTTTTAGTTTGCTCGAGTACCTTTATGGCGAATTCGGGTCGGCAGCGGTCGAGTTCGTCGATAAAGATGACGGCTCGGTTGGCTACTTCAGATAGATTGGCCTTAATGAGTTCGTCAATTTTGCCACGGAGCTCTTTCTCATTTTTGTACTGTTCGAGAAAATCGATGCCGCTGAAATTTTCTATGACGCTATTGATGTCGCCGCCATATCCGATAAGGGAAGCGGCGGCTTCTATGGCGCCAATGATTCCCTTTCTGAAATTCTCTCCGCCCTTGACGCTCTTCTCGTCTGTAGCGCTAGCGATAGAAGCCAATATGGGCAAGATCGGATTGTCGAAATGGTCGTCTTCCCATGCGTTGAAATAAATGGGGAGGCATGGTGTCGCAGGGAGTTCTGTTGCGGTTTCTCCTAGTGTCGCGTTAAGTGTCTCGAAATCGTGGTTGAGAGTCGGATTTGCCATTTGCAGGACTCTAGCTACTTGTTTTACAAAGAATGTCTTGCCAGATCCCCAAGGCGCGTCAATAACAAAGGTATACGGAGGCTCAACCGTAATGAGCATCTTTAGAAAGTCCTCAATTTCTCTCTTGCGGTGAAGCGGATCCTGGCTGAGGGCGTTGTCAATCGCTTTCGGCGTGGGCTCCTCATCGACTCGTTTCATGGTGGCCGCCTTCTTTCTGTGGTCTTAGATTGTGTTTCGGTCTTATTCTTTCCGTAAATAGGATCGGTAGGTCTCTTCTTATCTGGCTTCCATCCGTAGGTTTTACCCTTTTAATGTTTAACAATGCCTAGACCGTAAAATGGGCTTACTGGTTATGCTGATTGATTGGATGGTTTAGATGGCGCTTTCAATGAGTCAAATACACTGGGATTACTTCATTTTGCTCGAGGAAGATGTCATTCGTATATTGCATTACATCGAGCCAACCGAAGCGAACTATGGCACCTATGGCGCCGAGCTCGTCAAAGCCTATCTCTCGATTTGTTCCGAGATCGACGTCGCCTTTAAAGATCTTAACCACCTTGTTGGGCGTTACGAGAGCGCCGATTGGGGTGCGGTTAAAAACATTTCCGGGGCGCGTGAGATGGTTCACGCTCGCTTCTCGCAACAGTTTCGTTTTAGCTGGGTTGTTATTGATGCCAGCGAGATCGTTATTAACCCCTGGTCATCTTGGTGGGCAGATGATGGGACCGAATTCGCCATGAATCCTGAATGGTGGGTCTCGTATAACAATGTTAAACACCATCGCTTAGATAGCTATGCCGAAGCCAATCTTGGCAATGTGCTCCAGGCGCTTTCAGGATTGTTCGTTCTCCTTTCCTGTTTATATCGGTATGAGTATGAACACAATGCGGATGAGGCCCCTCGCTATCTGCCCGCGCCACAGCGATTGAAGTTTTCGAGTCGGGGGATCGAAATCGGCTCGAGCGATCCGTTATATGTTATCGGTACCGCGCTCTGCTCTTCTCCGGGCTTTCATGTTGACAAGCCACTGCAGCTGCCTTTATCAGGCGAGAGAGATTCTCGTGATGATTGCGAACAGGGCGTGAGTTCGATTCAGGTGAATGATTGAGTGTAGTTGCCGTCCAGTAATAAGCTGAATCCACCCTGCTCCCCTTAAGCTCGATCAAGCGGCGAACTCAACGGCTTTGAGTTCGCGTGTCTATGCAGTGAGAGTATCTGCTCGCTCGTCGGCTTTTTATTCAAAGCGATCATGCCACACAATGTCGATTCTGCCCTCGCGCACCTGGACCCATCGTTCATTCGCCAGATAGTCAGGACGGCGTTGTTCACGATATCGCTCTCACGTACCGTGAACATGCGGTAGATCGACAAGAGCCAGTTGGCGTAGATGCCCATCCCGCACGCTAAAGATGCTTCCAATGGATCGACCTGCTCGCCGGGTGGTCCATGGTAGTACCCGGCTGCGTTCATATAGAGGCCTCCGTTCATCAGGTCGCCGATATCGTCTCTTTGGAGGCGAGCTTCAGAACTCTCTCTGCTCTTTCGCTTTGGCTTGCAGGACTGCCAGAAAGCCAAGAAAATAGATGGTCCCGTTGCGCGCTTCGTTTTTTGTCCGCACCAGTGCTTACACTTTTGAAAAAGCGGCACGAGTGCGTCTGTCACATATCTCATGCTGTGGACATATCGGCGAGTTCAGAGTTGAAGGCGAGGTAAGTAAGAAAGGCAGATATCAGCACGTTACGAAGCGTTCGGATGGCAATTGACGGGTTAAGGGCGAGGGAGCAAGTCTCGTTTCTTTCGTTACGACGGCCCAGAGCGAGGCGATAAAGCTTGGTCGACGCATTTGCTCCAATCAAGAGTCGGAGTTGATTGTCCATCGTCGCGACGGGAGAATCCGCACAAGGGATTTCCATGGCCACGATCCCTTCTCACCGAGGGGATAAGGGGTCGGCTCCATAGCGACAACGGCCCGTAATAGCGTGCCCGTTGTCGCTAAATGACTTCTTCATTGTGGCGAAATACGAGCTTGGGGCTATTTCATCTGAATTGGTTGTTTGTTCCCTTCAAAGGGCTGATTTGGGGGATTCGTGGTATTGGATTGACGGACCCCGAGTTCTCCCTTAAAGTAAGCCTTGTGATGAGGCCTTGCGACGGTACGTCCGGCTTGGTCCGCGGGAACCGCCGAAAGGCGGTTTTCGCGTTTAAGGGGCCCATATGGATAAGCCATTTAAATCTATTACCGAGCAGATTGCTATTCTTGAAAGCCGTGGACTCGAATGCGATAACAATACTCGTTTAGTTTTGGAACGCGAGGGATACTATCCGGTTATTAACGGCTACAAGGATTTGTTTCTCGACCAGCGTGGAGATTCTTGCCACGAGCTATTCGTAAAAGGTACGAAGTTTTCTGATATATATCGTTTATTCGAATTTGACCGTTCATTGCGTCTGCTCATGTTTGAATACTTTAACAAGGCGGAAGCAGTGCTTAAAACCGTCTGTTCTTATCGTTTCGCAATGGCCCATAAAGATAGCCCGGAGGCATACCTGGATAGAAGATCCTACCGTGCCGATGCTGGTTATCGAAAAAAGATCGACATGCTTATTGGTGATTTCGAGAAGGTGCTGTGTAGGTCTCAAAAATGGAAAAGCGATTATAAAAGGGACTACATTCGGCATTATGAGAATAATCACGACAATACGCCGGTATGGATTCTTGTGAATTATTTGATGCTTGGTCAGGCATTCAAGTTCTATGAGTTTCAGCCAGAAAGCATGAGAAATTCCATTGCCAAGTCGTTTTCTGATCTTTATTCCGAGACGCATGAAGTCGATAAGCGCATCAGCCCGCGTAGGCTAAGACTTGCATACGATCACATTAAAGATTTTCGAAATATCTGTGCGCATGACGAACGTCTATTCTGCGCCAGGGTGTCTCCGTCTCACGATGTCAATCTAGTAGGGGTTTTAAGCGATCTTGAGCTAGTGCTGACTGAGGATGACTATAAGATGTTACGATGAAATATACTGCTTGATGCACTTAAGTTGAGCGACGAGCTCAGCAACGATGCCAGCGCAAAGGTGCTTTTCGCTATGGGTGTTAACGATTTATCGAGTGTGTTTCCTAGGGAAATATTGGGGTCGTAATCGACGCGAGCGATGAATTTACTCTACAAGTTGGATGCGCATGAGATTGCGCAGAGCGGGCGGGACGTTGCCCATTGGTGGCGTCCCGCCCGCGCTTCGTTGGCTATACGTGATGCGGCAGCTCCAGCATGAGGCCGTCTCGCGCTTCTTCGAGACTCGTCTGGCCTGCCTATGCGTTTTGCTAGGCGGGCCTTCTTATGCCGCGGGTGTGGATAGCCTTACCATTGTGGGGCAGACCTTCGACGAGCCGGGTGTCTCGGGCCCCGGCTGGGTGGCGCGCACGTTGTTGCTGCTGGCGACGGATCGGTCGATGATTGTCGCTTCTTTGGTGTGTACGCCTCCGATGGCCAGTTTGCCATGGACGCCTCCTGGGTGTACGCGACCGGCGCCATAGCCGATGTTGTCTGCGAGAGTGGCTCACTTACGTCCGCGCAGTTTGTGACGCCGGCGGGCGGGGCCTTTGGTACCGCCTGCGTGATGGACGCCAGCGGGGCCGTAGCGCTGCGTGTGGTAATTGAACCCGCGGGCGCCCTGCCGCCGGCGGGGAAGACCCAGCCCGGTACCGATGAACCTGCCGGTGGCAATCCCGCGGGGGATACAAAGCCCGGAAGCGAAGGAAAGCATAGCGACGAGAACAAGCCCAGCGAAGATTCCGCCCCCACGCCTGATTCGTCGCCCAAGTCGGACGCCAGGCCCGCGTCCGCGTCCATCAAGACGCCTGCGACCAAGACCACCAAAAAGACCAAGCCCACAACAACGCAAGCCGCCGCGCTCCCTAAGACCGGCCACGGCGACTGGGCGGTTGCGTGCCTTGCCTTCGTCTTCCTAGGTATGTTATTGGTCACCATAAAAGTTCGGGCTCTTCGCTGGGGGCCTTATGTGCCAATGTAGTTTCTACTGCCTCTTTCCCGCATTTCTCTGAGTCAATAATGCAGATTGCTTGAACTCGGCTTGGGGCTTGCCATGTATTTGAATTTGGCTAAACTTAACCTATAAGTTAACCACATTTGGTTTTATCTGAGGCGGAGGGGGTGGCCTTTGGTTAGTGACTATGAACTTGTCGAATATGCTGATCCCGAGGGACGACCTTTTTGGGAACTAACCACCTCCCCTGAGAACTCTCAATTTCAGAAGATGATGTCTGATCCTAAAACGAAGTTTACCGCCCGTAAAATGATCAATCAGATTTCAAAAGTCTATGACTACGGGCTAAAGGATGTCAGTGGAACGTCAAAGCTTCGATGTATCGAGCCTAAGATTGGACTATACGAACTCAAGGGTTTTGATGGGGTTAATCGAGAAATGGTCTACGCGATTTGCCAAGGCGTGGACAAGATTGTTTTGCTTTTTTGGTTTAAGGGCCATCAAGGCTCGGGAAATATTTCCAAAGAAATTAAACGCGCAAAACAGTTGGCCCCGATAGCAAAGCAGCTTTTGGAGTCATAGCGTCGGCTTTTTTGCCTGCTTACGAAACGGAGACTTGTAATGGTTAAGGTCGATTTATCAGACTTTTACGCGGAAACGGAAACGAGCGAAACCCGTGCCTATGAGCACGCACTAGATATTGAGTTTATTGTTCATCGCGAGATGCAGCGCTCGGGCTTGAGTAAAAGTGAGCTGGCAAAGCGTATGGGCGTGAGTCTTCAGTCGCTTTCGAAATTGTTGAATTCTCAGCCCAACATGACGCTGAAAACAATCGCAAAGTTTGAGCTTGCGTTGGGTATCAAAATCATTCCTCAGGTCATTTCCAGTTATTCGAATGAGGCGCCGTTTTCTTCGTCTAATAACTCTGTCCGAGAACAATGGTCTTCATTTAACAGCGACTGCTCGGCGAAACGATTGAACTTTGAGATGATTCCGGGAGGTTTGGCTGCATGAGCAAGGATTTCATTGCGCCTATTCAGGTTGTTCATTTGTTTGTTGTCGACTCAACTTTTCATATCGAGAATGAGCCCTCCCAGAATATGGATTTAAAAGTTGACGTTAGCTATCAGGACGTCCATCTATTGAGGAACAAGGCGGGTGAGCGTGCAGACTTAAAGCTGTATGTGTGTGGCAGTCTGATTGATAGGGACGATTCAAAGGAAAAAATGCGCGCTGATGTGACGGTTGCTATTTCGGTGTCAACAAAAATGCCGTTCGACATTTCAGACGATGAAGCGCGCCGTTATCTTCTCTCTAATGCGATTTCCATGGCGTATGGTCACGCTAAGAGCTATCTGATGGTCGTTACTGGACTTTCGCCCATGGGGGCTTTGACGCTGCCGGCAATTCTTCCTTCGGAATTGGCAGCGGACAGCGATGCATCTTTCCAAAGTGAGTAAGTTGTTCTCGAGTTGGATTTTGCCTGCCGCTGTGTGCAAATGTAACGGGGTGCCGAATCGGTAGTCTGACTGATTCGGCATTTATATTTCGAAGTTTCTAGTTGAAGCCCTGCGATGCCCGTGCTGCGACAGCTAAATTGACCGTGACGTCCCGTCTTGCGACACGCATGTAGCTCCGCACGGGTATCATGGTGAAAGCGATTTCAACGACAGGGGTGCTCGTGGTAAAGATGAAAGATGTGGCCGAGCTGGCGGGCGTTTCGAGCGCCGCCGTCTCGCGCTACCTCAATGGTGGGTATATCTCGGCGGACAAGGCCGAGCGCATTAAACAGGCGATTGAGCTGACCGGATACGTGCGATCCAGCCAGGCTCGCGCGCTGCGAACCGGTTCCACCAAGCTCATCGGCGTCATCGTGCCTAAGATTAATTCCGAGTCGGTGAGCCGCATTACGGCGGGCATCGGGCAGGTGCTTGGCCGCCGCGGCTACCAGATGCTTCTTGCCAATACCGATAACGTCCCCGATCGCGAGCTCGAATACCTCGATTTATTCCAAAACCATCCGGTCGATGGCATTGTGCTGGTGGCAACTATGATTACCGGCGAGCATCGCCGGGCGATTGAGTCGTGCCGTGTGCCCATTGTGTTGATCGGCCAACATGTCGAGGGCGCGGCGTGCGTCTATCACGACGATTACGAGGCCGCTTTCGAGCTGGGTCAGGCACTCGCGAAGCGTGCTGAGGGCAAGATCGCCTACATCGGAGTTGCCGAGGAAGACCGTGCCGCCGGTTATGACCGTCGTCGTGGTTTTGAGGCCGGCTTGCGCGCCGCGGGCGTGGCACTTGATTCGAGCCTGATTTGCCAGGGGTCCTTTACGCTCGACTCGGGCTATCGCGCTGCACGCGAACTGCTCTCCGTCGATCCCGATGTTTCGCTTATCGCGTGCGCGACCGATACTATGGCGGCCGGCGCCCTGCGCGCTCTTGACGAGGTTCGCGGCATGGGCGAGGGTGTGCGTCGCGTGAGCGGTTTTGGCGACAACGCATTTTTGCGCGCGCTGACGGGCGGCATTCCCACCGTGCATTACGGCTACCTGACCAGTGGCGTCGAGGCGACTAATATGTTGCTCAATACGCTCGATGGCGTGGAGGGGGAGAGCGGTTTAAAGACGCTCAAGCTCGGCCATCAGCTGATGAATGTCTAGGCTTACGTGATCTACCGCGCGCTCAACATTTAGGCGTTCAGTCGCCTATCGGCGCTATACTGCAGCCGTTGCCCACGATGCGGGGAACACCCGCATCGTGGGTTTTTGTTTTGAAGGGACGGTACCGCATGGGCGTACAGCAGCTAGAAGAGGCCTGGGCTTTGAGGACCGGCGCGCGTGAAGCGCGGTTGCTCGCGGCCTCGCATGTGCCAGCAGCGTTGTCGCAATTGGGGATTGTGCGCCCCGGTGACCGCTTGGTGGCCTTTGCGGACGACTTTGCCGATGCGTTTGCGTGCGGCTTTGATGGCTGCGATGTCGCGCTGGTGGGCTCGCCGTCCGCCGAGGCGTTTGCCGCTGCGTCCGAGGGCTTTGATGCTTCGTTTGATGCCGAGGGTCCGCACCTGTGGTGGTTTGTGAACTCCATCGGCGGGTTTGGTCTGCGTGTGCCCGATCTGCGCGCTCTGGGTCGGGCGGCGCGTGAGGCCCATGCGCTGCTGGTTGTAGACAACACCGTGGCGTCGGCTTTTGGCTGCGATTCGCTGCGGCTGGGTGCTGCGCTGTCGCTCGAGGCGCTCGATCGCGTGTGCGCCGGCAAGGCTCCGCGCAAGCTCGTTGCCGCTTCGGTGGCGCGTTCGCAGCTCAAGCGCCATCATGTGGATGCTGCTGCCGAGTGCGCGAATGCGTTGTTTGCGGGTTGCCGTGCTTTGTCACTCGACCTTTCTACCGAGGAGGCGGGTGTGCTGGAGCGGGGGCTGGACACGCTCGATGCCCGCATGCAGGAGCATTTCGACCGCGCCCGTGCGCTGGCCGAGTATCTGGCCGCCAACGAAATGGTGCGCAACGTGCGCTATCCCGGGCTGAGCTCGCATCCTGACCATGCTGTTGCAACGGGAATCCTGGAGCACGGATTTGGGCCAGCAGTTGAATTTGACCTTATTGAGCGTAGCGCGGGAGAGCTGTTCGATGCTTTGCCGGGGGAGTTTCGCACATCGCCCGCCGGCGGCTCAACGACGCGCCTCTCTGCTCCGCGAGGTAAGCAGGGGAGCACCATCCGCCTCTTCGCCGGCACCGACAACCCCCTGGTCGCGGCAGCCACCCTAGACAACGCCCTCCGCAAGTAGCTAATTTGGGACGGGGCTTTTTTAGCTACCCAATGTCATTTTTTGCTATGAGTCAAGAATGCTCTGGATGGTAGCTAAAAAAGGCCCCGTCCCAAATTGGCTACTCTTTGATGCTGGCGATGAGGGCGTCGGCTTTGGTGGCAATGACTTGGTTTATGTCGGCCTGCAGCTCCTCGTAGACCGCTATGGCGCGCTCGCCGGCAGGCGTGAGCGTGGATCCGCGGGCGCCGTCGCGCTCGATGAGTTTGCATCCCAGCTGCCCTTCGGCTTCGTTCACAATGCGCCAAGCCTTGGAATAGGCCATGCCCATGCTTTTGGCGGCGCGGTTGAGCGAGTGCTCGCGGGCAATACCCTGCAGCAACAAGACGCAGCCGTGACCAAACACGCCCGGCAGATCTTTGTCGCACGCTTGAATGACCAACTTTGCCGTCGTCTTGTACTCCATGTGCCTTACGTCTCCCCGCTAAAGCGTTTGCTGGGCAAACGCAAAGCGTGCGTCAAACCCTCGTGTGCTCTTCTTAAATCATGCATTGTAGCAGTCAAAGTGCGTTAAGATACTTCCCCAGTATTGGGCGCCCAAGGTTGGGCTGGGTCCTACGAGGCCTGCAGCCGACCGGTCGCATGGAAAAAGGAGAAACATGGCTACGTTCTTTCCCGGTGAGTCCCACACGTTTTCGGAGTATCTGCTGGTCCCTGGCTACTCGTCCTCGCAGTGCATCCCCAACAACGTCTCTCTCAAGACGCCGCTAACCCGCTTTAAGCGCGGTGAGAAGCCGGCAATCACCCTGAACATCCCCATGGTTTCCGCCATCATGCAATCCGTCTCGGGCGTCGACATGGGTGTCGCGCTCGCTACCGAGGGTGGCCTGTCCTTCATTTACGGTTCCCAGAGCGCCGAGTCCGAGGCCGCTATGGTCAAGGCCGTCAAGGATCACAAGGCCGGCTTCGTTCAGTCCGATTCCACGCTGACCCCCGACATGACCATGGAGCAGGTCATTGAGCTCAAGGAGAAGACCAGTCACTCCACTATGCCGGTCACCGACGACGGCACCCCCAAGGGCAAGCTCCTGGGCATCGTCACCAGCCGCGATTATCGCCCCAGCCGCGATGACCATCAGAAGAAGGTCTCCGAGTTCATGACCCCGCGTGAGCAGCTCATCGTGGGCGACAAGAACATCAGCCTCAAGGTTGCCAACGACGTCATTTGGGACAACAAGCTCAACGCCCTGCCGATCGTCGACGACAACGATCACCTTATGGGCATCGTCTTCCGCAAGGACTACGACAGCCACAAGACCAACCCCAACGAGCTGCTCGATAACGACAAGCGCTACATGGTCGGCGCCGGTATCAACACCCGCGACTATGCCGAGCGCGTGCCGCTGCTCATCGAGGCCGGCGCGGATGTCCTGTGCATCGACTCTTCCGAGGGCTTCAGCGAGTGGCAGAAGCGCACCATCGAGTGGATCCGCGCCAACTACGGCGAGGACGTCAAGGTCGGTGCCGGCAACGTCGTCGACGCCGAGGGCTTCCGCTTCCTGGCCGACTGCGGTGCCGACTTCATCAAGGTCGGTATCGGCGGCGGTTCTATCTGCATCACCCGCGAGACCAAGGGCATCGGCCGTGGCCAGGCCACCGCGCTGATCGATGTCTGCCGCGCCCGTGACGAGTACTACGAGGAGACCGGTGTCTACGTGCCCGTGTGCTCCGACGGCGGCATCGTCTACGACTACCACATGACGCTCGCCCTTGCCATGGGTGCCGACTTTATGATGCTGGGCCGCTACTTCGCCCGCTTCGACGAGAGCCCGACCGAGCGCGTCAACGTCAACGGTCAGTACATGAAGGAGTACTGGGGCGAGGGTTCTGCGCGTGCCCGCAACTGGCAGCGCTACGACCTGGGCGGCGCCGCGAAGCTCAGCTTCGTCGAGGGCGTCGACTCCTACGTTCCCTACGCCGGCTCCCTCAAGGACGGCGTGGGCGGCACGCTCTACAAGGTCAAGTCCACGATGTGCAACTGCGGTGCCCTCTCGATCCCCGAGCTCCAGGAAAAGGCACGCCTGACCCTGGTCTCCTCGACCTCGATCGTCGAAGGCGGAGCTCACGACGTCGTAGTCAAGGACTCCCAACAGAGCGTAACGTATCGATAAGATAAGACCTGCACATAAAGGTTGAGCCTCAACCACGTTATTTAGATAAAGCGAGATGCCTGCAAGTCGCAGGCATCTCGCTTGTTGTATTTGCTATCATCAGTCAAGTTAACCTTAGGGTCGGGCGGCTTAGCTTTGTTCGCTACAAGTTCCGCACGCAAAGAAGAGCACTTAATGTGCTCTTCGTCTTGCGCAGGACTGTCCGCAGTAGCGAACAAAGCCAAGCCGCCCGACCCCAGCTAAGATTAAAGGAGCTGATATGTGCGATTGCACAGATCATAAGGACGAGATCCCTGCTTACGACGCACAGGCCATTGAGTCCAAGTGGATGAAGGCCTGGGAGGACTCCAACCTCTTTGCCGTCGACACCGACGACAGCAAGCCCAAGAAGTACGTGCTCGAGATGTTCCCGTATCCGTCGGGCGACCTGCACATGGGTCACGCGCGCAACTACACCATCGGCGATGCCATGGCCCGTCAGGCCCGCATGCGCGGCTACGACGTGCTGCATCCCATCGGCTTTGACGCCTTTGGCCTGCCCGCCGAGAACGCCGCCATCAAGCACAATACGCAGGCTGCCGCCTGGACGTATAAGAACATGGACCAGGCACTCGCCACGATGAAGCGCATGGGCTTCTCCTACGATCTGGATCGCATGGTCAAGACCTGCAGCCCCGACTACTACCGCTGGGGCCAGTGGATCTTTGAGAAGCTGTGGGAAAAGGGCCTGGTCTACCGCAAGAAGAACCCGGTCAACTGGTGCCCCACCTGCAAGACTGTTCTGGCCAACGAGCAGGTCACCGAGGGCAAGTGCTGGCGCTGCGGCACCGAGTCCGAGAAGCGCGACCTTGAGCAGTGGTACTTCAAGATTACCGAGTACTCTCAGGAGCTGCTCGATGACCTGGAGAAGCTCCCCGGCTGGCCCGAGCGCGTCAAGCAGATGCAGGCCAACTGGATCGGTCGTTCCGAGGGCGCCGAGGTCGACTTTACCCTGTGCGACCAGGATGGCGATCCCATCGAGGGCGACGAGGGTAAGATCACCGTCTTCACCACGCGTGCCGACACCCTTTTTGGCGTCTCCTTCTTTGTCCTGGCTCCCGAGTACGCCGGCCTGCATGAGCTCGTTGAGGGCACGGAGTTCGAGGAGGCCGTCACCAAGATCGTCGAGGACTCCAAGCATATCTCTGCCGTCGAGCGTGCCCAGGGCACCCTCGAAAAGCACGGTGCCTTCACGGGCCGCTATGTGGTAAACCCGGTCAACGGCGAGAAGGTCCCTGTGTGGGTTGCCGACTACGTCGTTGCCGACTACGGCACCGGTGCCGTCATGGCCGTTCCCTGCGGCGACCAGCGCGACTTTGAGTTCGCCCGCAAGTACGACCTGCCGATCGTGCCGATCATCCTGGACGATGACGACCGCGCAGCCGTCGAGGCTAACGGCGAGACTATCGATACCTTCCATGCCGAGACCGTCGACTGGGATTGCGCCCATGCTGCCGAGGGCACGCTCGTCCAGTCCGGCAAGTACACCGGTATGCGCGGCGGCAAGCACTCCGAGGGCGAGGCTGCGATCGTGGCCGACCTCGAGGCCATGGGCTGCGGTCGTCGTAAGGTCGAGTTCCGTCTGCGCGACTGGCTCATTTCCCGCCAGCGCTATTGGGGCAACCCCATCCCGGCCATCCACTGCGAGCACTGCGGCATCGTGCCCGTGCCCGAGGATCAGCTGCCGGTGACGCTGCCCGAGAACCTTGACCTGGGTGCCGGCGAGACCCTTGCCGAGTGCAAGGAGTTCTATGAGACCACCTGCCCGGTCTGCGGTCGCCCGGCCAAGCGCGAGACCGATACCATGGACACCTTTACCTGCTCCAGCTGGTACTACCTGCGCTATACCGACCCGCACAACACCGAGCTGCCCTTCTCCAAGGAAGCCGCCGACCGTTGGATGCCCGTCGATAACTACATCGGCGGCATCGAGCACGCCATTCTGCACCTGCTCTACAGCCGTTTCTTCACCAAGGCGCTGCGCGACTTGGGCCTGCTGAGTGTGGACGAGCCCTTCACCAACCTGCTGTGCCAGGGCATGGTCAAGGACGAGAACGGCGACACCATGTCCAAGTCCAAGGGCAATGTCGTGCCTCCGAGCTCGGTCATCGAGCCCTACGGCGCCGACACCATGCGTTTGGCGATCCTGTTTATCGCCCCGCCCGAGAAGGACTTCGACTGGGATCCCAAGGCCGTTGAGGGCGCCAACCGCTTTATCAAGCGCGCCTGGCGTATCGTGTGGCAGCTCGTTCAGTCCGGCGACGCCAACGTGGCCTTCGACAAGTCCGCGCTCGACGAGGTTGCGATGAAGCTCTATCGCGAGCGTCACCGTACCATCGCCAAGTGCACCGAGGACTTCGACCGCGGCCAGTTCAATACCGCCATCTCGGCCGTCATGGAGCTCGTCAACGCGGCGAGCGCCTACCTCAACGCCACTGAGGACGCTGATCGCGACAAGGCGCTGTGCTACGGCGTGGCCAAGGATATCGTGAGCGTCCTTGCGCCCATCTGCCCGTTCTGGGCCGACGAGCTGTGGCACGAGGCCCTCGGCTGCGAGGGCAACGCCTACACCGCCGCCTGGCCCGAGTTCGACCTGGCCGAGTCCATTGAGGACACCGTGCAGATCGTCGTCCAGGTGCTCGGCAAGGTCCGCGGCCGCATCGACGTTGCCCGCGATGCCTCCAATGAGGATATGCAGGCTGCCGCCGAGGCCGCCGTTGCCAAGTGGCTCGAGGGCAAGACGGTCGTCAAGGCCATCTGCGTGCCCGGCAAGCTGGTCAACCTGGTGGTCAAGTAAGCACTGCGCGCTTAGCTGACGCATTAAAGACGAGGGGCGATCCGGTTGGGTCGTCCCTCGTTTTGTTTAGCCTGGCCGCGGTCAATTGTCCTATTCTTGTGGAGAAGCTGTGCGCACGCTGACCTGCAGATTCGTACTGTGCTTGCACGTTTTCGCAGCTATTGCTATAGTTTGCTTGCAAATGAAGTTGTAATTGAAAGAAGTGGGGTTTCGGCCCCGCTTCTTTTTTGTATGGATGGAGGTGCCGCAATGGTCAAGACTAAGACCGAGCAGGCGATCATCGATGCGCTCGAGGCCGTCGCTCCCCAGCACGATGTCGACATCGTCGACGTCGAGCTCGTGGGTGCCACCAAGGCCCCCTGCGTGCGCGTGCGTATCGAGGGTGCCGAGGGTCAGAGCCTGTCGCTCAACGACGTCACGGCCAATACCAAGTGGATCGGCGACGTGATTGAGGAGCTCGACCCCATCTCTTCGAGCTATACGCTCGAGGTATCGAGCCCGGGTATGGCGCGCCCGCTGCGCCGTCCGCGCGACTTTGCCCGCTTTGTGGGCGAGGACTGCGAGCTCACCTCCACCGCCACCGAGGGCCGTCGCAAGTACGCCGGCAAGATTGCCGCCGCCACCGAGACGAACGTGACCCTCGAGCTCGAGGACGGCGAGTCCGTTACCCTCGATTTTTCTGATGTTAAAAAGTGCAAGTTGAAGCCCACCTACGACTTCAAGCCCGCGAAGGAAGGAAAGTAAGATGGCAGCATCCGACATGATGTCCGCCCTGATGGAGCTTTGCCAGGAGAAGCACATCGACCAGCTCTACCTGATCGACCGCCTGGAGCAGTCGCTCGCCAAGAGCTATGCCGAGATCCTGCATCTTGAGTGGGGCGCCAAGGTGACCATCGACCGCACCACCGGCAAGATCTACGTCTACCGCTTGGAGCCGATCGACGATTCCATGGACGAGGAGGGCAACTTCACCGAGTTCGAGGAGATCGACGTCACCCCCAAGAACACGAGTCGCATCGCTGCCCAGCACGCCAAGGCCGAGATCAACGCCATCGTGCGCAACTCCGCCCGCGAGCAAATCTACGAGGAGTTCTCCGGCCGCATCGGTGACCTCATCAGCGGTACCGTGCTGCAGTCCACGCCCGACTTCACGATCGTCAAGATCCGCGAGGGCGTCGAGGCCGAGCTGCCGCACTTCGATCAGCGTCGTTACGAGAACGAGCGCAACGAGCGTCCGATGGGCGAGCGCTACCTGCACAACCAGCACATCAAGGCCGTGATCATCGACGTTCGCGACCCCAACTCCAACCTGCAGCCGGTTCGTGGCGAGCACAGCCGTCCGCCGATTGTCATCTCCCGTACCCACCCCGAGCTCATGCGTCGTCTGTTTGAGCAGGAGGTGCCCGAGATCTATGAGGGCACCGTCCAGATCAAGTCGATCGCCCGCGAGCCCGGCCAGCGCTCCAAGGTCGCCGTCCACTCGCTCGACGACCGTCTGGATCCCGTGGGCGCCTGCGTCGGCCCCAAGGGCAGCCGTGTTCGCGCTGTCGTGGGCGAGCTCCGCGGCGAGCGCGTCGACGTCATCCTGTGGGATGCCGATCCTGCCGTCTACGTCGCCAACGCCCTGTCGCCCGCTAAGGTCACCCGCGTCCTCATCGACGAGGAGAAGGCCTACGCCGGCGTCATTGTGCCCGACGACCAGCTGTCCCTCGCCATCGGCAAGGAGGGCCAGAACGCCCGCCTCGCCGCGCGCCTGACCGGCTGGCACATCGACATCAAGTCCGAAACGCTTGCCGCCGACATCCTCAAGAACGTTCCCGTTCACGAGGAGCCCGCCGCCGACCTGATCGGTGACGAGGAGGACGAGGACGTCCGCCGCTGCGAGTACGTGTCCGAGGACGGCATCCAGTGCCGCAACCAGGCTCGTCCCGGCTCCCGTTTCTGCGGTGTCCACGACACCGACGCCTTCGATGATGCGGAGGACCTGATCTAGCGCGCGGTCGCGCCGGGCAGGTTCCGGCGCGTCTCCCACGCTCGTTCAGTCTCTAGGCACCCAAGGTGCCAGAAAGGGTAGGTGAAGTCATATGGCAAAAGTCCGTGTGTCCACCCTGGCCAAAGAGTTCGGCATGACCTCCAAGGAACTGATGGGTCATCTCGCCGATATGAAGATTCCCGCTAAGTCCGCTTCCTCCACCTTGGAGGACGCCTATGTCGCCATGGTCCGCAAGCAGCTCGCCTCGGTGATCGAGGCCCGCGCTCAGGAAGTCGAGGCCGCCAAGCAGGCCGAGGAGGAGGCAGCCGCCGCCGAGGAGGCCGCTCGCGCCGCCGAGGCCGAGCGCGAGCGCATCGCCGCCGAGAAGGCACGCGAGGAGGAGCGCCGCCAGTTTGCCGCAGCCCAGGCTGCCGAGGAGGCTGCCCGCGCCGAGGCCGAGGCCAAGAAGAAGGCCGAGCAGGAGCGCCTTGCCCGCGAGAAGGAGGAGGCTGCCCGCGAGGCCCAGCGCCGCGCCGTTCCCGCTTCCGACTCCGGTTCGCGCTTCCGTTCGCTGCTCGACCAGATCGCTGCACAGGAGACCGTGCTCAAGGAGAAGAAGGACGCCGAGGACAAGGCCAAGGCCGAGCGCGCCGCCGAGCGCGGTAACCGTCGTGGCGGCAACAACGACCGCCGCGGTGGCCGTCGTAACGATCGCAACGCCTCCGACAACAACTCCGAGCGCAACGCCTCCGAGAGCCGTCCGCACAGCCATCGCACCAACGCCAGCAACAACGTCGCTGCCGGTATGGACTTCCCCAACCCCGACAAGCAGGGCAAGGGCAAGAAGCGCAAGGGCGGTCACAACAACGAAGAGGACCACTATAGCCGCATGGCTCGCGAGGCCGAGGAGTACAGCCGCGAAAAGGTGCTCGAGGAGGCTCGTGCCGCCGTCGAGGAGGCCTCTCGTGAGTCCACCGGTCGCCGCAAGAAGCGCAAGGAGAAGCGCGAGCGCGAGGCTGCCAAGGCTCAGGAGGAGCGCAAGATAGAGGAGGCGTTGGCCCAGGGCGTGAACCCCGAGGAGCTCGACGCCATCAAGGTCTCCCAGGGCGTTACCGTCCAGGAGCTTGCCGAGGCACTCGACGTTCCGGCCAACGACATCATCAAGCGCCTGTTCCTGCTGGGTACGCCGCTCACCATGACGCAGTCCATGTCCGACGACCTCGTCGAGCTCGTCGCCGACGACCTGGGCCGTCAGATCAAGATCATCACCCCCGAGGAGGAGAACACCTTCTCGTTCTACGACGATCCCGCCGACCTTAAGCCGCGTGCCCCGGTCGTCACCGTCATGGGCCACGTCGACCACGGCAAGACGAGCCTCCTCGACGCCATCCGTCACACCGGTGTCGCTGCCGGCGAGGCGGGCGGCATTACGCAGGCTATCGGCGCTTCGCAGGTCATGATCAACGACCGCAAGATCACCTTCATCGATACTCCGGGTCATGCCACCTTTACGGCCATGCGTGCCCGTGGCGCCAAGGTGACCGACATCGTCATCCTGATCGTCGCCGCCGACGACGGCGTCATGCCCCAGACGGTCGAGTCGATCAACCACGCCAAGGCCGCCGGCGTACCCATCGTCGTCGCCGTCAACAAGATCGATAAGCCGGGCGCCAACCCCGACCGCGTGCGTCAGGAGCTCACCGAGTACGGCGTCATCCCCGAGGAGTGGGGCGGACAGAACATGTTCGTCAACATCTCGGCCAAGCAGAAGATCGGTATCGACGACCTTCTGGAGACCGTGCTGCTCCAGGCAGACGTGCTCGAGCTCAAGGCCAACCCGGACACCTTTGCCTCCGGCAACGTCCTCGAGGCCAAGCTCGACAAGGGCCGCGGCTCGGTCGCTACCGTGCTCGTGACCCGCGGTACCCTGCACGTGGGCGATACGCTGGTCGCCGGCCTTACCTACGGCCGCGTTCGCGCCATGCTCGACCCCAAGGGCCGCGCCGTCACCGAGGCCGGTCCCTCCGACGCCGTCGAGATCCTGGGCCTGCAGTCCGTGCCCAACGCCGGTGACGAGTTCCGCGTGTTCGAGGACGAGCGCGAGGCTCGCGCCCTTGCCGACGAGCGTTCGCTCAAGGCCCGTATCGAGGAGCAGAGCCGCGTGAAGCACGTCACGCTCGAGAACCTCTTCGAGACCATTGCCGACGCCGAGGTCAAGGAGCTCAACCTGATCATCAAGGCCGACGTCCAGGGTTCCATCGAGGCCCTTCAGGACTCGCTCGACAAGATGGATCAGTCCGAGGTTCGCATCAACACGATCCACTCCGCCGTTGGTGCCATCAACGAGACCGACGTCGTTCTGGCCGACGCCTCCAACGCCATCATCATCGGCTTTGGTGTCCGTCCCGACGGTAAGGCCCGCTCCGCTGCCGAGCGCGAGGGCGTCGAGATCCGTTGCTACGACGTCATCTACAAGTGCCTCGAGGAACTCGACGCTGCCCGTATCGGCATGCTTAAGCCCACCGAGGTCGAGGTCTCCACGGGTACCGCGACCGTCCTGGACACCTTCAAGGTGCCCAAAGTCGGTATCGCCGCCGGTGTCCGTGTCGAAGAGGGCGAGATCGCCGCGACCGATTCCGTGCGTCTGGTGCGCGACGGCATCGTGGTCTTCAACGGCAAGATCGCCTCGATGCGCCACTACAAGGACGAGGCCAAGAGCCTCAAGAGCGGTTCCGAGGGCGGCATTGGCCTGGAGAACTTCCAGGACATCAAGCCCGGCGACCAGATCGAGGGTTACCGCATCGACCAGGTTGCCCGTACCGAGTAGGGGGTAGCGCTATGAAGCAAACGCAGGCAACCCGCCGTCTGGGCGAGCAGCTTCGCGAGAAGCTCGGTTATATCCTGCTCTTTGAGGTTTCCGATCCGCGTCTCGACCTGGTTACTTTGACCGCGGTCGAGGTCGCGGTGGACCGTTCGTTCGCGCGTGTGTTCGTGTCGTGCGATGCGAGCCGCTACGACGAGGTCATGGAGGCGCTCGCAAGCGCCAAGGGCCGTATTCGCAGCCTGTTGGCTCGCTCGCTCGATTGGCGTGTTACGCCCGAGCTCGATTTTCGCATCGATCGCTCGACCGATGAGGCTGAGCGCATCACGCGTGCGCTGGAAAACGTTCCCGCCACGCTTGCGATCGAAAAGGACGAGGACGGCTATCCGATAGCGGATGCCGCCCAGGAGGCAGCTTTAGATGACTAATTCCGCCGACCTCGCCTCGTGCGAGTCTGCAGATATTCAGCGACGCATCCTCGAGCTCATCGAGGGTGCGTCCTCCATTGCGATTTCGGGACATACTTCTCCCGATGGCGATGCCTTGGGCTCCGTGTTGGGTCTGGGCCTTTCGCTCATGAAGTTTTTCCCCAACAAGGACATTGCGCTGCTGCTGGCAGACGATGATCCGGTTCCGCGCATCTACCGCTTTATGGAAGGCTCCGATCGCCTGGTACCGGCATCTGCGTATACCGGCAATCCGGACCTGTTCATCTCGGTGGACGTGCCGGTCGTCGAGCGTCTCAATAATTCCGCCGAGGTGCTTCGTCGCTCCAAGCATGTGGTGTGCTTCGATCACCATCCGGCGCGCGAGGAGTTTGCCGAGCTCAGCCTGAGGCGCGTCGAAGCTGCAGCCTGCGCCATGATCATCGACCGCTTCTTGGACAATTGCGGCATTGTCGCACGTGATGGCGTTGCAACCTGCCTGCTGTGCGGCTTGGTTACCGATACCGGCCGTTTTCAGTACCAAAACGCCGACGCCGCCGCGTTCCATGCAGCCTCGCGTCTGGTTGCCCACGGTGCCGATCCGGCGCGTGTGGCACTCGAGGTCTACCAGAGCATGCGCGTTGAGTTTTTGCACCTCAAGTCCATCGTTATGGGCCGCATTAAGACGGTGGCCCACGGGCGCGTCGCGTATAGCTACGCGTACCAGAGTGACCTTGAGGCGTGCGGTGTCACCTCGGATGAGTGCGACGGTCTGGTTGACGTGGTGCGCTCGGTGATGGGCGTCGAGGTCTGCCTGTTCCTGAAGGGCATTGAGGGCGATACCAAGGTGCGCGGCAACCTGCGCTCCAAGGGTGACCTCAACGTGTCCGAGATCGCTGCTGCCTTTGGCGGAGGCGGACATCCCGCTGCCGCCGGTTTCTCCAACAACGGAACGATTCTCGAGACGCTCACCGTGGCACTTCCCATGCTGGCCGAACTGGTAGGGGAGGATCCCGCTTCGGTGACCGTCGAGCTTTAACTTTTTGGATGGTACATGGCTCGTCGTACGCCTTCTCAACTGAATATGCTGCTCGCCGTCGATAAGCCGGTGGGCTGCACGTCCCACGATGTGGTTTCGCAATGCCGGCGCGCCCTCCATGAGCGACGCGTCGGCCATGCCGGCACGCTCGACCCCATGGCATCGGGTGTCATGGTGGTGGGTGTGGGCCAGGCCACCCGTCTGCTGGGCATGCTCACGCTCGATACCAAAAGCTATGTCGCCGACATCTCGTTTGGCGCCGAGACCAATACCGATGATGCGGAGGGCGAGGCGGTCCGCACGGTGGCTGTTGCCAACGAGCTCCGCGATCCTGCCTATGCCCGTGAGCGCTTGGCCGCTATGCTGGGTCCGCAGATGCAGGTGCCGCCGGCGTTTTCGGCTATCTCGGTCAATGGCGTTCGCGCCTACAAGTCTGCTCGCGAGGGCAATGCGGTGGACCTACCTCCGCGCCCCGTCGAGGTCTATGCCGCCGACCTGATCGCCGTGGGAGGCGAAGGTGATACGTGTGTGTGGACCGTGGCGTTCTCAGTGAGCAAGGGTACCTATATCCGTGCGCTCGCTCGCGATTTGGGCCGCGCCTGCGAGAGCGCCGCGCACATTTCCGCGCTGCGCCGCACGGCCTCCGGTGTTGTTTCCATTGGCGCTTGTCATGCGGTCGAGGAGCTTTCTCCTGAGTCCGCGGCTGGCTTTGCCCTGGATCCCATTGCGGCCTTGGGCGCCACGCGTGTTGACTTGCCGGGCAATCTTGCCGACGACCTGCTCTGCGGCCGACGCATTCCCGTTGAGCGTGCGCTTGCCGATTTCGATTCCGCGAAGGCGCCTTTTGCGTTGGTGCTCGATGGGGGACTCAAGGCGCTTGCCCGCATTGAGAGTGGCCGCTTTGTCATGGAGCACGTGTTTCCGCGGGCAATCGGCGGTGTTCGATGATGTTGTCCGCTCGTGAGCTCGCGCGTATCTTTTTCGAGGGCGAGTCGGACGAGCCCCGCATCGTCACTGCCGATGCGTTTGATGAGTGCGAGCACTTGGGTGCTGCATCGATTGCCATCGGCGTGTTCGATGGTGTGCACCGTGGACACCAGGAACTCATCGAAGCGCTTGTCCGTGATGCCCGTGCCCATGACTGCAAGGCTGTCGTGGTCACTTTCGATCCCGACCCGGACGTTGTGGTGAGTCCTTCGCCCGCTCAAAAATTGATGACGACGGCCGACCGTCTACATGCCTTGGCTCAGACCGGGGTCGATGCGGTGGTGGCCGTTCCCTTTACGCCTGAGGTTGCGGCGCTTGACCATGTTGATTTTCTCTCGCTGGTGTCGCGTCTGGTCGACATTCGATCGATTCGCGTTGGCAGCGACTTTAGGCTGGGTCGTGGCGGTGCTTCTGGTGTTGCCGAGATGCGCGCCTGGGGTGCCGAGCGCGGCGTTGACGTATACGGGCACGACTTGCTTTGCGAGGGCGGTGAGGCCATTTGCGCCACCCGCATTCGTCATGAGCTGGGACAGGGCCATGTGGAGCTTGCTGCTGAGTTACTCGGCCGCCCGTATATGGTGCGCGGCGGTGTTATTCGCGGCCGTCACGAGGGCTCTGGCATGGGCTTTCCCACGGCAAACCTGCAGGTTCCCGACGGCATTCAGGTGCCTGCCGATGGCGTGTATGAGGGCCTGGTGCTCGTCGATGACACCGTATGGCCTGCTGCCGTTAACGTCGGCCTGCCGCCGACGTATGCCGACGACGCCGCTTCATCGCATCTCGAGGCTAACTTAATTGGTTATACGGGCGACCTGTACGGCGCTTCCGTTTCGCTGGCGTTTACGCGCTGGCTGCGTCCCTCGCGTGTGTTCGATTTGCTGGATGAGTTGATTGCGACCGTCGAGGGTAACATCGAGGACATTCGTCACAACTTGGGTGAGCAGGGGGTGGGCATCCGTGATTAGCGATGAGGAAAAAGACCAGGTACGCGCTGCGTCCGACCTAGTTGCTATCGTGCAGGAAACGGTTGAGCTCAAGCCCCGCGGCCATGAGTTTTGGGGTTGCTGCCCCTTTCATGGCGAAAAGACGCCGTCCTTCCACATTATCCCTGCCACACAGGTGTGGCATTGCTTTGGCTGCGGCGAGGGTGGCGACGTCTTCACCTATATCATGAAGCGCGAGAACTTGAGCTTTCCCGAGTCAATCCGCTATTTGGCCGATCGTGCGGGTATTGAGCTGCATGACACCGGAGATCGTCGCGAGCGCGGTACCAAGCGTGCCCGCATCTACGATCTGTGTGCCGAGACCGCCCAGTTCTACCACACCATGCTTATGCGCGGTAAGGACGGCCGTCCACGCGAGTACTTTGCCAGCCGTGGTATGGGTGGCGACGTCTGCCGCCGCTACTGCCTGGGCTTTGCACCGGGCCGCAACGCGCTGGTGTCGCACCTGTCCCAGGCGGGTTTTACCCCGCAGGAGATGATCGACGCCAACGTTGCCGTGAGCCGCGGGCGCGGGCAGCTTGCCGACCGCTTCTACGACCGCGTGATGTTTCCCATCTTTGACGAGCAGGGTCACAACATTGCCTTTGGCGGGCGCATCATGGGTGACGGCCAACCCAAGTACCTCAACACCGCCGAGACGAGCGTGTTCCATAAAAAGCGAAACCTCTATGGCTTTAACTGGGCCAAGGAGTTTATCGTCGCGCAGGATACGGCCATCGTGGTGGAGGGCTATACCGATTGCATCGCCTGCTGGGAGGCGGGGATCAAAAACGTTGTCGCCACGCTGGGCACCGCGCTCACGGAGCATCACGTCAAGACGCTCACCCGCTTTGCCAAGCGTATCGTGTATATGTTCGATGGCGATGCCGCGGGCCAGAAGGCCGCCCGTCGCGCGATTCAATTTATCGAGCAGGATTCGATGGACCTGCGCTGCGTGGTGCTGCCCGACGGCAACGACCCCATGGAGTTCATCACAGCGCATGGTGGACAGGAGCTTCAGGCGCGCATCGACGCTGCCGAGCCGCTCATGGACTTTGTCTACCGTTCGCTGCAGGAGTCGAGTGACATCACCACGCCGGGCGGTCGTGCCAAGGCGCTGGAAGATGCGCTGACGCTTATCTATCCGCTGCGCGATAGCTATATGATCGACACATACTTTATTCAGATTGCCGATCTGCTGGGTTTGGATCTGGAGACGGTTCGCGCGAGTTCGGGTCGCGTGTTTCGCGATGTCGCCAAGCGCGAAGATGCGGAACGACGTCGTGAGCAGAACTATGAACGCCAGCGGGCGCAAGCCGAGCGCTCTGGTAGCGCGGGCGGTCGGACGCCTGGTTCGCAGGGGGCATCTCGCGGTGCTTGGGCATCGGGCGCGACGCCGCCGGTGTCCGCGCCGGTCGAAGAAGAGCCGTATGACTACGTCCCGCTCGATGCCTACGGTGCCGCGCCCGTGGAGGTCGTCGACGACCTGCCGCCGATCGATGTGCCTGATGGTATGGGTGCTGTGCCTGTGACTGATGGTTCGGGCGCTCCGGCTGCGGCGGCGCCGATGGTTCTTACTGATCTTGAGCGCAAGTCCTTGGCAGGGGAGCGCGAGCTGTTGACGATGCTCACGAGCTACCCCGACCTGTTCCGCACGTATGCCGACCGCATCTGCTCTATCGAGTGGGTTGACCCACGTCACGAGTCCATCGCATGGGCCGTTCTGGCAACGCCGCCGGGAACCGATCCTGCAGCCTGCATGGATGCGGCGCGCTCGGTGTGTCCCGAGGCGGCAACGCTTGTGAGTGCCGGGCGCATCTCCGCGACGAGCAAGCACCCCACCGAGACGAACATCGTGTTCATGCTCGATACGCTCGAGCTCTACACCATCAAGCGCCGCATGCGTGCCGCACAGGCCAAGCTGCGCCAGGACCGTTCGCTCGATGATGAGGCCCGTCGCGCGCTGACCGTGCAGGCCGCGCAGGATTCGCAGCGTCAACGCGAGCTGCAAAAGTCTATCGGCGGCGTGGCGGACCCGTTCCGTTTGATCGGTCTGGAGGCCGCAGGCACCGAACAGGCCTAGATGTTGTGGTCAACCAGCGTATTCTCGCCTATATCCAGTCCTCTTTTTGGGTATAGACGCCTATGTGTGTGCTAAAGTATTGAGTCCTGTGGACTATGAAGGGAGAATCTGTGCCAAAAAAGACTGAGAGCACGGGTACTGGGCTGGAATCCTACGTTGCAAAGCTCATGGGCAACGGCTCAAACAGGACTTCGGTAACCGAGGACGAGATTCAGGTCGCCCTGAAGGATATCGATGTTTCTGACGAGCAGCTCACCGCGGTGTATTCCGCGCTGCGCAACAGCGGCATCCAGATTATCTCCGCGAGCGGAAACGACGACGCCCCCATGGACGTCGACGATGACGATAACGATACCGATACTGACGATTTCGATGACGACGACGAGCACGATTCCGGCTCGCTCGACGATCACGAGCTCAAGATGGCCCGTCAGGCCGACGCCGAGATGGGTTCTTCCAAGAGCAAGAAGAAGCGCACCGTGCGCACGTCCCGTTCACGCTCCCGCGTGCGTGGCATCGATGCCTCCACGGTGATGCTGACCGGCGATCCGGTTCGTATGTACCTCAAGGAGATCGGCAAGGTCGACCTGCTGACCGCCTCCGAAGAGGTCGATTTGGCCATGAAGATCGAGGCCGGTCTCGAGGCCACCGAGAAGCTCGAGGCTGCCGATGCCGGCGAGCTCGAGCTCACGCGTGCCGAGATGCGTCGTCTTACGCGCATTGAGAACGTGGGCCTCGAAGCCAAGCAGGCACTCATCAGCGCAAACCTGCGTCTGGTCGTCTCCATCGCCAAACGCTATGTCGGCCGCGGCATGCTGTTCCTTGACCTGATCCAGGAGGGTAACCTCGGTCTGATCCGCGCCGTCGAGAAGTTCGACTACCAGAAGGGCTTCAAGTTCTCCACGTATGCCACGTGGTGGATCCGTCAGGCCATCACGCGCGCTATCGCCGACCAGGCCCGTACCATCCGTATTCCCGTGCACATGGTCGAGACCATCAACAAGCTTGTCCGCGTGCAGCGCCAGCTCCTTCAGGACCTGGGCCGCGACCCGACCCCCGAGGAGATCGGTGCCGAGATGGACATGAGCGCCGACCGTGTCCGCGAGATCCAGAAGATCTCGCAGGAGCCCGTGTCGCTCGAGACCCCCATCGGCGAGGAAGAGGATTCCCAGCTGGGCGACTTCATCGAGGACTCCCAGGCCATCGTTCCGCCCGATGCCGCCAGCTTCTCCATGCTTCAGGAGCAGCTCACCCAGGTGCTCGACTCGCTTGCCGATCGCGAGCGCAAGGTTATCGAGCTACGCTTTGGCCTTGTCGACGGGCATCCCCGCACGCTCGAGGAAGTCGGCCGCGAGTTTGGCGTCACGCGCGAGCGCATCCGCCAGATCGAGTCCAAGACCCTGGCCAAGCTCCGTCACCCGAGCCGTTCGAGTAAGCTCAAGGACTATATCGAAAGCTAGTCAAGCAAGAAGCGCCCTCAAGCACATCCGCTTGGGGGCGCTTTCATGTGGTCATTGGGGACGTCCCCAATGACTAGGTCGGAAAAAATCTCAAAAAAGTTCTTGCCCTAAGCTGATTCGTCCGTATAATAAACTTCGTTGCTTGAGAGCACGCACCTATTCCTCGGTAGCTCAATGGTAGAGCACGCGGCTGTTAACCGCGCTGTTGTAGGTTCGAGTCCTACCCGGGGAGCCAGAATTTCTCAGCCCATTCCGCTGGGCTTTTAAATTCCTCGGTAGCTCAATGGTAGAGCACGCGGCTGTTAACCGCGCTGTTGTAGGT